>CAXBML010000013.1:0-76489 GCA_963976875.1 uncultured Coxiellaceae bacterium | reverse complement strand
CTTAAGTATGCGATCATTTTGAAAGATCGCCAGACACAGAATTCTTTACACTACCTAAGGCTGCGAAACAAAGCTATCTTGTAGCCTAAGCGACTATTCCAAATAGCCATGTCATAAGCTTTAAACTTTAGATCATTTAAATATTTCTATGCACTAACCTTTATATCTGAACCCAATAAACCGATAAGAATAAAACTAACATTATAGAACTTTCAAAATTTAGATGGATGAAGTTCTCTTTTATATATTGATTTATAATGAGTGTCCTTTTTCTTCTATAATGAGTGTCCTTTTTCTTCTTTTTCTTTATCAAAATTTAGATGGATGAAGTTCTCTTTTATTCATTGATTTATAATGAGTGTCCTTTTTCTTTCTTTCTTTCTTTATCCTTTTTCTTTTCTTTTTCTTTTTTCTTTTCTTCGCTTCTTTGTCTTTTTTTATTTTTTTCATTAAGCAAATTCTAGCTTATGTTATTAACTATGGAATATTGATATATATAATTCGTTGAGTTCGTAAATGCTGTCGGTCATACTAGCTACAGATTTATATTTAAAAAATGGAGTATAAAATGTTATCGGGTACAAACGACGAACTAAAGGAAAATGAAAAGAGTCTAAACCCAAAAAATAAAGAAGAAAATATTTATTCAGAAGACTTCATTAATCAAGCCTCCAAAACTCAAATAACTTCACAGGCTCGAATGAAATCTAATAAAAGTTTAAGTTTTGAAAGTCAGTATCCAAATTTAAATTATAGAGAGGCTACCCGTCCTAAAAGCATTTCTGATAGTTTTGAAGCGAAAATGGATGACCCAGCAACGACACTTTATTTTTCCAATGGATTAAGCAGAAAGGATAGTCAGCAAGCTTGCGCTAGTACTCAAACGCGTGAAATGGATAGTATCAACCGATGTAATGATAAACAAAAAGTTAAATACATTAATCAACTGAATAGTGAAACAGGAAAATCGCAATTACATGAAGCTGTCATTGCAAAAGATATCAGTAAAATCATAAATGTTCTTAATCTCGGTGGCTCAATAGATTTACGAGATAGCAATGGACATACACCGTTACATGAAGCATTTTTAAATGGTGATCAGAAAATAGTTGAAACATTGCTTTCGTTTGGCGCAGATCCAAAGCTGATCACTCACTCCCATAAGAATATAGCTCATCTTGCCGCAAGTGGTAACCACCGAAGTTTAATCGCTTTGATTGCTGAGAAAAAGCTTGACGAGTTATTATTTCTTCAACCAGATAGGGATGGATATCTTCCCATAAGTTACCTAAAACCCAAACTGGAACATTACAAGAACTTAAGAACTTTCATGCTTTGCTATTATAAGTTTAATTTTAATGATACCGAAGAATCGATTAACAAACCGGTCTCAGGCATCAAAACATTATTATCAAGATTAAGGTCAGGATCATTTCTTTCTTCTAATTTATCATCGAGAAAATATACGTCCCCTAACTACAAGCTTTCTGATAAAAACTCAGAGAATCTTGCAAACTTACCTTTCTCATCCAATGTAAATATCCGTCAGCAGTACTTGGTTGGAATTAAAAGCAAGTCAGTTGATATTGACAATGAACTATTATACATCGGGTTTAAGAGTGTAGTACAAAGACATAAATATTATAGTGGCAAAGAAACTTATAAAAGATTAATACAAAAATATATTTTTGCAAAAAATATTGATTTGAAATCCTCCACAAAAAAATTAAAAAAAAGATATGCCACATCATTAGATGATATTAAGTATGTCACTTATAGTTTGCAGAAATTATATGATAAAGTCGGCATCCACGAAATATTAGCATATATCAATCAATATTTTTCTAAAAGAGATTTTGAAATACAGCTGCATTGTATCTACTTTGTAAAAGAATTGATTCTATCGATGAAAATTGCCAATCAGGATCAAAGGAAATTTGGGCAAGAGTTAAAAATATTTCTCAAAAAAATTCCAGCAAATATTCCAGCGCTTATCAAGATTAAACGAAATTTACAGATGTTATACTTTTCAGATTTACAGCCTTTGTATAACAGTATTAATCAAGAAATAAGCTTGCAAAATGAATTAGCCTATAGTCCTAGAAGGCATAGTTCTCCTTTGGGGCCTAATAATTCATATTCAATCTATTTTGAAAAAGAACTCAACAAAGTTGCCGCAGGTTCGTTAAAACCCGACGATGAAGAATATCAAATGCTTTTACATTCTGTATCACAAGACTTAGTTTTTCACATGACGAAGCTGTTTGTACAGATAAACCCTACCAATTTGTTGAATTATTCTGCAAATAAACCTCCTGTCATAATGCCAGGCTTTAACCCAAAAACAGGTGTTTCTAATTTAGAGCCAATCAGCGAGATAATAAAAACATCTGAAAAACTCTCGATTATGATAGCATATGACATTTTATCATATGACTTACCAGGCCGTGCGCGAGTTTGGGATTTTTATACGTATTTGATTGCAACGTTATTAGAAGGACAAGCGACGCAGCATGTTGAAATTAATTGTATTTGTGCGCTAATATTTGGCCAACTTAAAAATCAGATTGCTCGATTATCTGAGACCAAAAATGGTTTATCCCAAATAACTAAAGATTTAACAAAATCCTTTGAACAAATTGCGCAAGTCAATGCAAATTTTAATTATTTAAGAAAGTATGATTTTAACAAAAACAATTATCCTGTACTCTTCTTATTCACCAAAGATCTAACCTCTTTAAATGAAATTGAAAATCAAGAGGATAGAATGATTGCAATAGGAAAGTTAGCTTTTAATTTTTTTGAAAAAGCTGAAAATGCATTGATAAATGACTTTTTATATGTGCAGAAAACAGATTTCACAGAAAGGTTAGATAATATTAGATTGAAGTTTCTTGTTGAGTATGAGGAAAAAAGAAATTTTATGATAGCAAGGGTAATTTCGGAACAAGAACTTCAAAGTTATATAGAAGAAAGACTATATGACTTATCAATTCAACTTGAAAATCATACACAAACTATTTTTGGAGATGAAATATCTCCAGACAGTATATTGGCCATTTTAAACGTCTGGCAAAGTAAACCAAGCGTTGAAAAAGAATCTAATCTTTTTTTACAACAACTTTCAAGTTTACTTGAATGGAATAAAGAAAAGATGCACAAGTTAGATGATGACGTTAGTTTGTTATCCAAGGAGCTTAAGCAAAAAATAGACTTGAAAAAAAAACATCACCAGATAGTTGGCCTGGCTGACAATCTTCAAAAAGAAATTACAAAAACTTGTCCGCTTCGACAAACATCAAATGTTGAGGTTGCCACTAATAGTGCTAAAGCGTTTGGCAGGACTAACTCCAAAGACATTTCTTTAGAACTTACAAATATTCAGACTGATGAAGCGGCACAATGTAATTTTGCGACTCGTATTGAACGTCGTACACCTAGAAGATTTGAGTTACCTTTATTCGGGCTATCATCAAAGCAACCTAAAAATTCCAATGATTTATGTTTAGCGCCAACATCTTTTGATGCTAAAAGTTCTGAGGTTATCAAGGTACCTAAATACAAAAGTACAGTGTGAAGGTAAAACATAATTAATATGAAGTAGTTTCATTAATCTTACTATGGCTAAATGAAGAGCCGAAAGCGAATGATGTAACAACTAATCGAAACTACTTCACTTTAAGCTAATTTTCTAAATGTTCATGCAGCTAAAATTTTATATCGGAGCCAGAAAATTCGGATTCAAAAAATAAGGTTACATATCTCTCAAAGTCTAGAGTTATGAGGTTTTCTGCTATAGGTGGTTTTATAATGTATGTTTTTTCTCTTCGTCTTTTTTCACTTGATTGTTTATATTGGGTGTCCTTCCTCTATCTATAAGGGTAACTATAACTCATTGGTTCTGAACTAATGCACTTTCGATTGACTTGATAATTTTATTTGACATAGGGGTTTCAGCAGAGGTAAACGATTGAATTCATTTGCCTTCACGATTGATTAGGTACTTATGAAAGTTCCATTTAGGTAATTCTTTTTCACCGAGCTCTGCCTCAACCCATTGATAGAACGGATGTTTATTTTTTCCCTTTACATGCGAGATATCGAGTAGCTGGAAAGTCACATGAAACTCACGATTGGTAAATTGACGAACTTGAAGCGGATCCATAAATTCTTGTTGTCCAAAATCACCAGACGGCAGAGCCAGAATTACTAAGCCATTTTCGTGGTATTTTTCATGCAATTGTTGTAAGTCAGCATATTGTGGAGTGTAACCACATTTTGACGCTGTATTGACAACTAGTACAACTTTGCCTTGATAAGCTTCAATGGGTAGCGGTTTACCATCTAGTGAATTAAAGGACAGATCATAAAAGCTATTAATGACTGCGGTTTTCCCAATTAAAGATGTAGACATAATAAAACCAACAAAAAACAAAGTAGAAAAAGTAATCAATTTTAATTTACGCATAAAATAGCCTATTTTATTTCTTACTGAGCTGTTGTAGTAAGTCCAAGCATTCTTTACTCGATAATTTTCTGGGATCGAACGCTTGTAGGTTGGCTTCTTTAGCTTTGTCTTGGCTGACTAAGTTGCCATCTACAGACACCATTCCCCAGTCTTTGAAAATGGGTTGCTCGATTGATTCATTCGATATTTCAACGAAATCATGGTGTCGGGAATCTGATTTGATCTTTTCTACACATTGATCGACTTTATCTTTGGGACCTTCAAGTACTTGTAAAAACTAGTTTTTATAAAAAAATAGTAAGCCTGAAATGTGGGCTTGCTTATTATGCTGCAATGACATGGATAAAATATTATCAATATCCAATTTCGATATATTTTCTACTGCTTGACTATAATATAAAAAACGTGATTGATGCATGTGGGTTCCTTAGTATTTTCTATTGAATTTACTGACTATAATAGTTATAAATCATGTTTGGATAATTTGCATCTTTTTCAAGTAAATTATAATTTGGAAATTAAAAATAGCTAATGATAAAAATATATTTCCAATTTTTGGTCGAAAATTAGTTTTTAATTTATATATTATTCTACAATTATTCTATTATAATATTTATTCTATAGCTACTGAATTGATATTGTATCCTGATTATCAGCGATTAGACAAAAACATATACTTTAATGGCTTGAAGAAAATAATCACAAACAATCTGGGATTATAGGCTTGTATTTTATTATATTAACCAGATGACTAAACTATAGTTTTTTTAATCACATACCTTACCCCCAATCGATAGTTTGGTTTTATGATTACAAATAATGAGGAATGCTTAACGTTTGCTTTTAACAAAAGTGTATTTTAAATTTTTCATGAATTAAATAAGGAACTTCAGTAAATGAGGCTAAATCATTTAGTAATTATATCAACACTTTTTTGCTTAAGTGGTTGTTCAAAAAATATTAAAGGCGAAGATTATATCAATTTAGAACCACAATTTGACTTAAAAGAATATTTTACAGGCCCAGTTAAAGTATGGGGCCTAGTTCAAGACAGAAGTGGTAAAGTTGTTAATCGTTTTGATGCAGATATATACGGAAGCTGGGATGGCAATCAAGGAACATTAGAAGAAGACTTTCACTATTATAATGAAAATTCAAGACAGCCTAAACATCGGACTTGGCATATTAATAAGTTTGATGAAAATCACTATGCTGGTAAAGCAGCAGATATCATTGGTACAGCGCAGGGAGTGGCTTATGGTAATGCTTTGAATTGGCAGTATGAAATGAAAGTACCGACCGAAGAGGGCGGCTCCTATCAATTAATGTTTGATGACTGGATTTGGGCTATGAACGATGGTGCAGTTATTAACCGTGCCTATCTTAAAAAGTTTGGGTTTACCGTAGCTGAGGTTACTCTCTTTATGAAAAAAGAAGATAACAAGCATAAATTATAAAGAAAACAGATGGGGCATGGGGGTATCAGGTTACTTTTAAATAGCAAGAATAAAAATATAATTGTTAATATATCTAAAAAGATTTCAAATTTGTGTAATTGACAATGAGCTTGCAGGTATAGAAATTGATTTTAAGTTGAGGAAAGGAATGTCACGCAATGTTTAAAAAGTATTTAGTATTTTACTTTATGTCGTCTGTAATACTGTCTAGCTTTACAGCTCAAGCTAAGATTCCCAGGCAAGTCAGTGATAGCGGATATATTATTAATTATTATAAGTTAAACGAAGAGATTGCTACCTCAGGCTCTATTAATAAACAGGGTATACAATGGCTATCTGATAATAAATTCAAAACTATCATTGATTTGAGAACGCCAAAAGAAGGCACAAAGTTGGAGCTAAAAGCTGTGCAAAAACTTAAAATGGCATATATTAACATCCCGATTGAGGGTGGATACATTTCCGAAGAGCAAGTGAGCCATTTTAAAGAAACCCTTCAGAGATCTCAAAGACCAATACTTATTCACTGTGCCTCTGGTAATCGGGTGGGTGCTTTGTGGGCAAAATATCTCTTAAGCAAAGATGTTCCAAAAGAAGAGGCTCTTAAAGTTGGGCGAAAGATTGGGATGTCTATGTACTTAGAGCAAAAAATTGATTCTGAATTCCCATAAGCTTGCTAAGCTAGATTAGTCACAGCACCAAGTCAAGGTACTCTTTATAAGTGCAAATGGCACTGATGACTATTTTAGGGGGGGGTATACAAAACTGAGTCACATTGACTGCATGCTTGGGGATAATGTAAATCATTATCCATTTTTTGTTTGCCAATAAATTTTACGACATTGATTATAATATTGTTTCAAAATTTATTTTGGGCAATCATCAGTATCTTTGTTCTCTGAAAGGCGATTATACCCTCTTTTTTTAAATCGCCAATTTGCAAATAGGTAATATGCTGCCTGAAGTACTTGTTTGATACCTGGACAGGATGCTAAGTAGGAAAGAATACGCCATCTTTCAAGTTGACGCCAAATTAAAATGAAGCTATCTAAGCCCCGTAGCACAGCGCCATTTTGATCCTTTGAGTATAAGTACTTTAATGCTTCAGCTTGGCCGATACCAATATTTTTCAGGCATTCTGTATCTTTGGATATATCATGCCAAATGATTTTTTGCGCAGTGGATATTTTTTTGTAATGGTAAATCTCTTTCTGGCAAATAGGGCAACTGCCATCATAATATACATTAATAGGTTCGACACTTTTCATAATAATAACCTTAGTCTTTTTTTTGTTCTTTTAACCTTCCAAGCTTCAAAAAAATATAAATTTATAATATTGGAAAATCCGGGTAGAGCCTTGTATATTTTATTAGAGTTTCTTTAATAGATTCAAGCGCAACATGACACTTATAATTAATTTGAATATTTAGTGCCCGATAATATCTCGTAGTGCCATCCAGTCCTTTTCTGATAGGATAAGCCTATGGTCTATTTCGATACAAAAAGATAAAGGCTCCCAGTGTCAGTTTTATGGAGAGATAGGTATACAGAATAAGTTCTCATACTAATCTTTTCCTAAAAGACTTCAACTTCAAAATATAAAAAAATTATGCTTGACAAGAGTTTGTATATAAATGAAGTTATCTATTCATTAGTTAGAACAGAAATTGATTGATAAAAAGATCGTCTATTTTAATATGTGAGTTAAAATAAAATTAATATTGAGAAACTACAGGTTCAATATAGTCAATATATTGCGCTTCATTTGGGGCAAGGCTCATCAAGGCTTTTAAAAATTTCGTTTTTTTCAGTAAAAACTGGCATGACTTATTATCTTAAAGACTATAAGAGTAATTACACTGTTTTGTTTTTTTTCAACTTCCTTTATAGTGCCCATGACATTTCAAACACATTGCGATTCAAGTTTTTTTAACTTATTTAGGGGGCTAAAGCTTTATGATTAGTGGTTTTGGGAAACGTAGCGAAACAAGCTCAAAAATTGATTTAGTCGAGCTACTTTCTTCTGAGGGGAAGCCTGAAAAAATAAGCAAAAAACTTATTAAAGCCTTAAAGATTAATCCTTCTCATACACATAATAGATATGTATTAAACCGCTCAATTTTTCATTATATAGTTATGAAGCAGCAGGTAGCGTCGGCCAAAGCTGTTCTGGAGGATATTCAGTTAAGCCATTTAGCTCTTCTATTGGATCGCAATCAACAACATGTGCTTCATTATGCTGTTCAGAAACAGTTCTATTCTCGAGAAATGGTAGAATTATTAATAAATGAGTTACCATCTTTAGTACACGAGAAAAATAAACGAGGAGAAACGGCCTTACACATTGCCGTGAAACATGGTTTAGAAGACGCTATTAAATTACTTGTAACAAAAGGAAAATCTAATCCAGAAGAGCTTGATAACGCGGGTCGATCCGCAAGAGAGATAGCATCAAATAATGCAAGCTTGATGGCAGCGTTAATGGCCATTGATTTACAGAGTGACAGATTTCATGAAAAATTTCCGGCTTTAGATACAAATAGAGTTCCCCCTATGAGTATTAAAGACTTGTCAGCTAAGTTTTCAGCTATAAAACTTAGCCCTGCTGAATCTAGTGGAGAGAGAGCATCATCTAGTGGGGGGAGAACATCTTCAAGAAGTTCAAATTTAGAATCTTCTTCTTCCGATACTTATTTGATAAGAGATAATTCGACCGAAGAAGATTCTTTGCTTTCTTATGACACAAAATCAACACAGAATTTAACATTAAGTGTTTCAGACTCCCACAGTTCTTTTCAAGCCTCCACCAGTGTAGAATCCAATTCATGTCACTCTTTATTATGTTCTAGTGATAGAGCTTCTTCGTCCACTGCGCCATTATCAATTTCACTACAAGACTTAAGAAATGGTGATCTTGAAGTTTTGCGTCATTATCTTGCTAATGGTGGTGATCCAAATAAAAAAGTTTTTGCTAGGCGCACCATTATTGCCCAGGCTTTTATTTTAGCCACAGCACATCCAGAAGCTACATCAAAAGTATTAAAAGACCAGTTTTACTTCCTATTAGAGCATAGTCGTTTGATGTTCTCTAATGAAAAAAGTAGCTTTATAGATTTTGCTCGTAACCGACATGGTAGCCTGGCTCTTTTACATGAAGGGGCGCGTATGCTGCAAGCACGGAGAAATGAAGTTAGAATATTTTTTCAGGATGTATTGAAAAAAAATATAATCAAGTTTGAAAGAGTTCTATTTGAATCTGGGTTAGGAAAAGTACAACCCCCGGAATTAATGAAAAAATCATATTCTATATTAGGAGAATCTTTAAATATCCCTGAAGACATAGTCGAAGTTTTAGATCTACTCTGTGCTGGCACAACCAAAGATGTTTCCTTCAGGTCATTTGATAAAGCTTTAGTTTCTGCATCGGCTCTTGGACTACAAAATTTTATAGAACCTCATGTTATTATTAGGTATTTGGCCTGTTTAGCGCCTCACTTTGATCTTTCCCAAAACTTAATAGCCAATCTTATTGTAAAAGAGCTGTTGGAGTGGGATATTTCCCACCAATATGTTGATACAATTAAGTTTTCATTGGCGCTAAAAAGACTCTATGTATCAAATGAAGCGCACACACCTTCAGGAAAATTAATTAATGAATGTTTAAAACAAATTATAAAGACAAAAGTCGAAGAGAATCGCAATATTATTGTAGAAAATTATCATTGTTTGCAGCAATGTACTCAATCACATGTAGATATACAGTCATTAAGATCAATAGAAACTATTATTCATGCTGGGCTACAAAGTGAAGAGAGCGATAGAGTCGTGATAGCAAAACAATTTGCTAACGAGATTAGATTATTTGGCCAGCAACTCTATCAAAATTTACAAATTAATGAATTTTTCAACAAAGCTTGGAGTCGAGGTAAAAAATTAGAAACATCACCCAACATTTGCAAGCAGATTGATTTTTATACTAGAATGACAAACTGTATAGCAGATAAAATCTTGTCCTTGCCTTCCCAAGATGTCGCTCAAGGTATTTCTTTTTTTATACAAGTTGGCCACGCAACATGTTACTCTGAAGAGGGATTTGGACCTGACTTGAATGGATTGATGTGTATTTCAGGCGCTTTGGATAAGCTGGCTATTACTAGATTAAAGCCCATGATTGCAGGACTACCTCCGGCTGAGCAAATATTACTCACTAACATTACTGAGCTAGCAAGTGCAGCCCATAACTATAAGTGGCAAAGGCAATTTATGCAAACGTGGCCTAATGCAGTCCCTTTTTTGGGCATTTTTACTAAAGATGTCACCATGAGCATTGATGGTAATAGTGATAAATTGGGGTTGATTGGTGTTTTGGGTAAAACTTTTAGGCAGATACTCATGTTAAAAAAAATGCTCTCCAATAACCTTGTCGCTTTTGAGACAGACATGGTACATGTTTTAACACAGGGTTCTCCCATGATGGACGCGGATAAGATCGAAGAGCTTCAGTATAGGGCTTCTTGTAGAATTGTTCCTTTAAGTTCTGAAAAACCATTGATTTTAGACAAAATTAAAACAATCCAAAAACTCTTTGAAAAATTAACTGAAATTGTAGGAAATGAGTTTATTCCCCACGTCATTAAATTTAAAAGTAAAGAGTATACTTTCAAGGACTGCATTAGACAAATTATTATTTTATTTCATGGGCTGAATCGTGATGAACCCGTCGAGGCTCAAAGAACAAATGCAATGAAAATGAAACTTTACGTTGATGCACTATATAAGTTGTCCGTGAAAGACTATCACGTAACACCCAATAAATTCTTGCTGTACAATGACTTGTTTTCTCCCAGGCCGAGTGTTTTGCCCTTCATGACCCAAGCTCGTCAGCAACCAAACAACAATGCTACTTCCAGTGTTCATGCAGGCGATACACAGAAATGTCTTAAGCCATAAAAGTTATTAGATTTAAACAATATGTTTAATATTATTCTTAATACTTAGCGCGTCGAAAGGGAACCTTTGCTTTTTGAGATTTATCAACAAGTTCGATACCCGGGACATATTCAAGTAATCGACTTTGTGACCTATAGGATGGGAGAAATAAACTATGAAAAGGCGCCATTAATGCACGGTTTATTGCTTCGGCCTCAAGTTGACCTGCTTTATCAGCAATGTTATGTGTGATATGCGCTACCATCCTAAGAAGTATATTTTTATTGTCGTCTAGTTTTTGTTTGATGTGCTTATCTTTACTTGGATATAGCCGATAAAACCAATCATAAGCAACGACGTGAATACCCGCATTTCGAGCAGGCCTAATATTGGCCCAATCATCATCTAAAAAAATACATTGATTTATCGGTATATTATGCTGTCTAGCGAGCTGTTCAATAATTTTTGTTTTATTACCAAATTGTTTAATGATAAACGGTGTTTTTAAATTCGGTTTATTCAAATTATATTGCGTTGAATTATCTTGCAGGCTTTCAAAATTAAATGAGCCATTGTCCCATACTAAGCAGTGTTCTTTATTTTTAATGGTTCTATAGGTCATGCCATTGAATTTTTCCAAATACTTTCGCAAACTTGTTGCCGCAACTGAACACATATCGTCGAAGCATTCCTTACTTGTTACGACTGTGAATATAACTTCAACACCTTGCTCTCTTGCATTCGTTTCTATTGTGTCAAAGGTATCTAGCCAGAATTTTTCACTTCCGCCCATCCAAGTCACTCTTTTTTGTCTTGAATCGAATAGCGTCATGTCTAAGTCTAAGGTAATTAATATCTTTTTTGTAACAGGGCCTTGATTGGACATAAATTGATTACTCTAAAATTTTAGCTAGGATTATTTGGACGATGTATGTTAATGGAATGCTTTCTGACTTGCAAGCGAAATCTGTTTTGGAAAACATATTTTTGTATTTAAGATGTTTTGCGATAAAAGCTGGAACGTATTCGATTAAATAAAATAGTTATAGAGTAAAAAATTAAAATAAAACCGTGCCGCTGCTAAAGTAATCTTTTATATTACATTGGTCGTTGGTTTTAAGTTGATTAAAATTTGATGTGCCGGATGGCTACCTATAGTTCAAAATATTGGCACGCGTTTCTCTTAAGCTATTGGTGGTAGTACCATTTATCCCACTGTAGCCAAATGCAGAATTGAAAACAGATGATGAAAGGGATTAAGGTTGCGAAACAAGGCTTTTTTGCACTTGGTAAAATGCTGTAATTGAAATGCCTACATGTTAGAACTTCGTGTAAACGTTAAAAACATAAGTTATCCTTAGTGTGAGATTTGCAAACGATTAGCTTTATTGTTCATATTATCAGTGAAAATCTAAGATTTTCTGAATGGTGCTATAGTTTATTATTTATAATGTCTAAATAGATTGTTGATTATGATCAATAAAGTTACAGGGGTTAATGAGATCTCTGAATTAACAGGGAAACTACACTGGTTCCATTGGGGCATTTTTTCTCTATCGCTTATTTTGACATTTAGTGCTTGGTATTACAGCAAAAGCCTAGAGCAAGAAAAGATTCAAGGGCAGTTCTTAAGAGAAGCTAATAAAACGATAGAACAAATTACTGAAAGAATGGAAATGTATGAGGGTGTTTTATGGAGTGGCGCAGGATTGTTTGATGCAAGTGAATCAGTTTCTAAAAAAGAATGGACTCGTTTTGCAAGGACAATCAGTATTGATACAAAATATCCTGGAATTAATGGGATTGGTGTAATTTTTTATAATACTCATGAAACAGTTAATGAATTTTTGAAAAATCAAAGATTAGACAATCCTGACTTTAAAATACATCCAGCCCATAAACAGAGTGTATATTTGCCTATTACTTTTATTGAGCCATTGAGTGGTAATGAAGCCGCTGTTGGTTTAGATATGGGGCATGAGAAAAATCGTTTCGATGCGGCGATTAAGGCCAAAGAAAGTGGAAAAGCTACTATCACAGGGCCAATTACTTTAGTACAAGATTCAGAAAAAAAACCCGGATTTTTATTTTTTGTACCATTTTATGATGCAGATAAAAATCAAAATAGCGATGGAGTAATGAAAAATTTTAAAGGACTTATTTATGCACCCTTTGTTGTGAATAAGTTAATGGATGGTACGCTATCAAGTAAGGATAGACATGTTGGCGTAAATATAAGAGATGGTGATTCTTTAATTTACTTTGAAAACACAAATATGAAATATGATCCTAATCCTTTATTCCAAAAAACATTGTCAATAGATTTTTATGGTAGGGTATGGGATTTTGAATTGTATAGTGATATGGAGTTTAGAGTTAACGCTCAATCAAAACAGCCCTTGACTATTTTGTTAGGAGGCTTGACCATTGACTTCATGATTTTATTATTGTTTTTTATGTTATCGCGCTCAAATAAGAAGGCGGTTAGTTATGCAAAAGCAATAACATATGATTTATCTGAAAAGGCGCTTAAACTCGAAAAATCAAATAAAGAGTTGGAACAGTTTGCTTATGTAACATCTCATGATCTAAAAGCACCACTTAGAGGTATTGAAAATATTGTTACGTGGATTGAAGAAGACTCAATACATTTACTAGATAGAAACTCCAAAGAGCATTTCGCGAAGCTAAAAATTCGAGTTGATCGCATGAATAACTTAATTAAGGGTATTTTAGAATACTCGAAAGTAGGCTTTATGGATCGAACTGATCTTGAAGAAATACAAACACTTTCTATTATAAAAGACATTAAAGAACAGTATTGCTCAGATGATAAAATAAAAATCCAAGTCAATACAAAATTACCAGCCATCCGTGGTGTTCCACTGCATTTCAAACAGGTTCTGGAAAACCTTATTTCAAATTCAGTCAAGTATAATAACAAAGAACAAACTATCATAGAAATTAGTCATATTTATTATCAGAATAAGATGGAATTTATTATTCAGGATAACGGACCAGGTATTAACCAGCAATTTCACAGTAAAATATTCGAACTGTTCCATACTTTACACTCTAAAGATGAATTTGAGAGTACTGGCGTTGGACTCTCTATTGTGAAAAAAATTATAGAAGAAAACGGTGGCGAGATTTGGTTAGAATCGCAAGAAGGGTATGGTACAAAATTTTATTTTAGTTGGCCAATATGACGGAGAGAATATGAGTGTGTCAGTTTTAGATTTCCCCAATATTTTATTGGTTGAAGATGATGATATTGATAGAGAATGTGTTGTGAGATTGTTTGAAAAACATAAAATAATCGATCGACTTCTTTTTGCACATGATGGGTGCGATGCAATATTAAAACTTTCAAAATATCAAGCAAAAAACAAAGAGCGCTTCCCTGGTCTAATTATGCTGGATATTAATATGCCTAAAATTAATGGGTTTGATTTTTTAAAATATTGTCGCGAGAATGATAATTTAAGGCATATTCCTATTGTTATCTTGACTACATCCGATCGAAAGAAAGATATTGAGCAAGCAAAACAGTTTGCTGTTTTGGACTACATTGTAAAGCCTTTGGAAGAAAAACATTTATCTTTGGCTAGTGATAGTAAAATCATGCAGTAATGCAGTAATGCAGTAATGCAGTAATGCAGTAATGCAGTAATGCAGTTATAAAGGATAAATAATATGTACACTATATTAGTGGTTGATGACGACCAAATTGATCGCATAAATTTCAAACGGAATTTATTGCGCAATAGTGAACTTGGTACTTATGATATTCTTGAGGCGAGTACAGGTCGCGATGCTTTGAAAATTGCTGAGGGCTCTAATTTACACTGCCTTTTGTTAGATTATCATTTGCCAGACTATACTGGGGATGATTTTATTCGGGCTTTTAGAGAAAATGAGACACTTAAAGACATTCCCATTATTATTATGACCGGTCAAAGTGATGAAACGATTGCGATTAATTCATTAAAGCTTGGAGCAAAGGATTATCTAACTAAAGGCGACTTGTCGGATGAATATTTCTGTAAAACTATCTCTGATTGCATAAAACAACAGGAAAATTTAAAAAAAATTGAAGTTAGTCACCAACAAATAAAGTTTGTTGCCAGTCATGACCACTTAACAGGGCTTGTCAATAGAAGTCATTTTGAGACTTGTACTAAAAATGCACTTTCGAGCAGTAAGCGCCATAAGAAAAGTTTTTCAGTCATGTTTTTAGACTTAGATCATTTTAAGTATGTTAACGATACATTTGGACATGATATGGGAGACAGTTTATTGATCGAGGTGGCAACTCGATTAAAATCTAATTTTAGAGAAGAGGATATAATTGCTCGTTTTGGCGGAGATGAATTTGCTGTTTTATTACCAGATGCAAGTCAAAGTCCGTTGCTTGGAAAGAAAGCTGAAGATATTATTAATATTCTGTCTGCCCCCTATAAGATTAAGGGGCATGAACTTAACATCAATGCTAGCATTGGTATTGCTTGTTTTCCAGAAAGTGGTGATACTTTTGAATCACTATTAAAATCAGCTGATTTGGCTATGTATATAGCTAAATTATCAGGAAAAGGAACATACAAATTTCATTCGAATGAAATTAATGTTGAAATATCTTTTCGCAATAAAATTCAATCTGAACTCAACAAGGCAATTGAATATGATCAGTTAAGGTTACTGTTTCAAACCCAAATAGACATGAATTCCAATGCCATTGTTGGGCTGGAAGCATTGTTAAGATGGGACCATCCAGATTATAAGCAGATATCACCACTTGAAATTATTCAGTTAGCAGAAGGATCAGGTCTTATCAAAAATATAGGAATGTGGGTTATCCAGCAAGCCTGTCTTGAATTCAAAGAATGGCAAAGTTTTGAAGATAATAATATTAATTTACTTATTAATATATCTACTATTCAACTAGCGGATAAAATGTTTTTTAGCCAAGTAGATGAAGTTGTAAAAAAGCATAAATTAAACGCTAAAAACATTAATCTGGAAATATGTGAAAATGCTGTTTCTGATAATAACACCAAGGTTATGGAAAATTTATCGAAACTAAAGGAAGCAGGCTTTGAGGTCAGTATTGATGATTTTGGCAAAGGTGGCTCTTCTTTGGAGAAATTGATTCATCTACCAATTACCGCTTTAAAAATTGATAAGGATTTTATTTCTGATTTAAACTGTATGAGTCCTTTGATAAAATGTATTATTAACTTATCAAATAATTTTGGCCTGAAAGTAATGGCTGAGGGTGTGGAAACAGAGTCACAACTTGAATTTTTAAAGCAGCATGGATGTCATATTGTTCAAGGTTACTATTATAGTAAGCCATCGAAAATTTGTAATATTAAGTCAAATTATTGATGCCGATTTATATTTATGGATGCTTCATCTCATCCATTCCAAAATGTTACAACTAGCTAAGTTTTCGTATGTATATTATATCCAATGTATTTGTTTCCAGAGATAGGCATATACCAGTCTCTGGAAATATTTGGGATTAAGTTTTACGTTGCCTAATTATTACGTTACCAGATAATTTATTAGCAGTATCAACAGTAGCTGGGGTTGCTGCTTTAGGGGCACTTCTTTGTGAGCGCAATGTATCTGCTTGAGGTGTGATAACCTTTCTTCCTGTAACTATAACGTTTTCACTGATAAAAGATTGACCATGTTCTCTTGTCGAAGATTCTGCAGCAACACTTTTGCCTTGTTGGGTCAATGTCTTTTTTTCTGCGGAAACAACAGGCGCAACCCTAGCGGTGGTTGTTGGTGTGCTTATCACTCTCTTAATATTGGTAGCAGCATCCGGAATTTTTGTTCCTGTTGCTGTCGCATGATGTTGTCCTCCACTGATTCCTTCTTTTTGCTCACGGGCTTTACGGGCGTTAGGTTTTGTCGTGACCAGTCTATGAATATTGCTGGCACTTTCAGGTATCCTTGTTCCAGCGGCTGTGGTCAAGGGATTTTTATTAACCCTATGCCCAGGCGGTTGACTCTGCCGAACGGTATGAACAGTGGTTGGAGCACGCCTTTGATGACGCTCATAGGCAGCCATTGGCGTAGGATTATGACGAACGCCATGGACGTCGGTTGGAACTGTGTGATGATGAACAACATGAGTCACTTTTGGGGAGGGCTTTTGATGAACAAGATGAACTGTTCTATTGAGTGGAGCATCAGCATTTGGACTGCTAAAAAACTCGTTAGAATCACTTTCTGCCATTCTATTTGCAATAGAGGTTATCAGAGATAAAGCCATAGCAGATATCGCAAAAGCGGAAGTGAATACTAATAAAGTACTTGCTGCCGGTGGTGCTGTAACTGCTACTAATGCTGCAATACTCATCGACAGTATAGACACATTGCTTATTTGTTTTTTGGATAGCATTTGTTTTTCCTTTTTAATGTTGTCTATTAATTACATGCCTGCAAAAATTGGCGTGAATTCATATATAGGTGTTTTTTCAACATGATATGAGGTGAAAAACCATCCTTTTTCTTCCCATGAGGTGGTGTCAAACCCTGTTAGTACTTGCTGCCAACCGATTAATTCATAACCAGGAATTGCAGCAGGAACAAATTCTTGAACTTCTTGCGCTACGCCACCAGAAACTTGTGATAATTGAAGATTGGTTAGTTGTTGCATAGTAAAACCTCTTATGCATGATAATTATATAAACGTATTTTTTGATGACGCTATGTCCCCAAAAGAAGAGATATTGTAAATAAAGGCGACAAAAGATGATAGTTTTCCAACTACCATCAATCTTCTTAAAACAACCATTTATCTGAGAAATCCTTGATGCACGATTATTTTTTAATGAGAAACATAGTCGAGTAACTAAATAAATGCTGGCTAGTCTATATATAGCGCTTTATATAAACTTACTGGTTGATTTATGAATATAAAGTGAAATTAATAAAAGATAAGGGGTGATAAATTATTTTATCTGAGATGTATTGCAGTCATTTTAATGAGACGCTGATAAGAGAATTTATTGAGAATACTTCAGTAAGCGTTTTATTAATATGAGTTGTTCTTATCAAGATAAAATGCAGTAAGTTTCAAGTGAAATGTAAACTGATCAGGTGACATCAATGTGTGGCTCAAAAACATTATACTATGATAGCTATTTTGACCCTATTGATATTAAGCGCATTTGATCTTCAGAAGTTTTACCGGTGCGTTTTTGACTTCCTAACTATGTAAAAATATCATTAATAAATGCCTCTTGTTTTTTTTTTGTCACTTGAACGTCCAAATATATGAGTAAATTGTCCCTTTTATGTTGAGCTTTTATTAGAGGGTGTCAAGCCATTAAAGTTGCTTGTTTGGGAATATTTCTGAGCAATAGATTCAATGTTATTCGGTATTTGTAATTATAGAGAGATTGAACAGGAAAAGTTATTTAATTCCAATGGCGAACAACTGATTATCTATCATATCCACAAAACGGCAAGGGAAGACAAGGAAGCAAATAAGACTTTGTCTCGTGTAAAAAACGCAACCAATTTCTCATATAGTTGATGGACAAAATATAAAAGATGCTACTTAATGTTAGGTTGTCTAGCAAACTAATTTGCAATCAAGTTTTATATTATGAAAGTTTGATGTTAAATTTAACAGCACCATCACACCAACAATAAAATAATAGAAAGGATAATGAAATGCTAGAGAGTAGCCATACAGGCATATTGATTCTAACATTTATCTCTTGTTCATTATTTATTGGCGGAATAACGAGGCAGTTTCTTAAAAAATCTAATGTACCCTACACTGTGGTGTTATTAGCTATTGGCCTTTTAATGGGTTTGCTTGGTAACTTTTTAACAGCTTCTCACCCTACTAATTTATTGGTGCAAATAAGTGCCCTCGTAGGTGAGATTGAACCGAAATTAGTATTATTCATATTTTTACCCATATTAATTTTTGAATCTGCTTTTTCTCTTGATACTCATGTTTTTAAAAGATTATTTACGCAAATTTCGATATTAGCTGTACCAACACTCATTATTTGCATCACGTTAACAGCTGGGATTATAAAGTATATTTTTCCTTGGGATTGGACCTGGCCTATATGTCTAATGTTTGCTGCATTAATTAGTGCGACCGATCCTGTTGCTGTTGTGGCTCTGTTAAAAGAAATTAGCTCTGGCAAAAGGTTAGAGACACTTATTGAAGGTGAATCTTTATTAAATGATGGTACTGCCATTGTATTTTTCTCAATTTTCTATTTCTTAGCAACCAACCCTGAGCTTTCATTCTCATTGTCGAATGTCGCTGTAGAGTTTATCATCGTGGTGTGCTCAGGTATGTTTATAGGCTTCATAATAGGATTGGTGACTATCTTTTGGTGGAGCAGGGTCTTTAATGATCCCATGATTGAAATATCAATTTCAATTATTTGCGCATTTTCCTCATTTTTAATCGCAGAGCATGTATTTCACGTTTCGGGGGTTGTTGCAGTTGTCACTTCTGCCATAGTATTAGCTGGGTATGGTCGTACTAAAGTATCTCCTGAAGTTTCAGGTTTTTTACATCGATTTTGGGGCATGATGAGCTATATGGCAGAAACAATTATATTTCTAATTGTGGGAATTGTTATTGGACATAGGGTTGGCTTTAATAATCTTGAAATGTGGCTAATGTTAGGTGTTTTGTATATTATTTTGATGTTGGTTCGGGCTTTTTCCATTGGTTTGTTTTACCCAGTCTTAAAGAGGCTCAGTACTGATTTTGACCAATCTAAAGCGATTGTTTTAACGTGGGGTGGCTTAAGAGGGGTTGTTGGGTTGACCTTGGCGCTTGCTTTCATTCAAGATCCTAGGTTTTCAGCTGAACTAGGCGATCAGATTTTATTCTTTACAGCCGGTATTGTTATTTTAACAATTGTGATCAATGGTACAACAATGCTGTCAGTCATAAAATGGTTAGATTTAGACAAGCTATCAACCGCCAGATTTTTAACAGTTAGAAGGGCTAAACTTAAAATTGATGAGGCTTTGAGAGAGTACTATCCAGTACTAAAAGAAAATGACATTTTGCAAGACGCAGATTGGTCAAAGGTAGAATCTGCTGCGGGAATAGATGATGCTATTAATACAGTAGATATTAGAGAGGAGGGGGCTGCTTTACTTCAAGTCAGAGAAGAAGATTTGGTTAAAGCATGTCAAAAACGTATACTAGAAATAGAAAAAAGAAATTATTGGTCACAGTTAAATAGTGGTATGCTAGGCAACACGGCAACAAGACTATTAGTCAAGTCTGTTGAGCATGCGTTGGATGATGGTTTGACTATTTCACCACGTCCGAGTTTGGTGCGTTTTTGGACGCTTCCAAATATTTTAGTGAAATTCAAAAACATACCTATTTTGGGTTCACACATATCAGATTACTCCTTTTTACGTTTATCCATAGGCTATGAAATTGCGAAAGGATTTTTACAAGCCCAGGATGATATGATAAAAATTTTGCCAGCCATAGCTCCGGACATTCAAACAACAAATGATATTATTGAAGAAATAAACAAAAATAAAAAAATAACTTTTACCCATATCAATAATATGCGCTTAAAATTTCCAGAGATTTTGAGTACGGTCGAAACTTATGCTGCAAGTCGTTCTATGTTGTATAAAAAACGTAATATCATTAAACAATTAGTAGAGTCGGGATTGCTAGATGAAATGGAGACTAAGAAAATGATTCAGCATGTTGAAGAAAAAATGCAAGAATTAAATTTAAGCGTCAGCTATAAAATCATAAAAGACCCACAGGGTTGACTTTAGAGGGTCATTTTAATTTAATCACACCATTGAACTATAGGAGTAGTTAGTGTGTTGGATGCCGTATTAGGGATTTTTAACTTGATTCGTCAGGGTTGTTTATATCTGTCAACTGTGACAGGCGCGTATAAATTAACACAAGTTTTCGGGACTAAAGTTGAATTAGAAAGACAAGTCTTCCAATATGACAAAGGGATAAGGGCAACAGAGCCAAAAGTTGAGCTTGAGAACATTAATCATAAAGCTATGAAAGAGGCTGTGAAATTAATGGTGTTCAGTTATTCATCATATCGGACTATAACCGGTGAAGAAACGCCACTGAGTGTGGCTGTCTCTTGCGGGGCAACCGCTTTGATGTTATATCAATCTATCACAAAAGCGACTCACATAGATAAAACAATAGATACGGCAAAGAAAAAAATATTTCAGAGCGTTTAAATAATAAGGTTGAAAGGATTAATTTATTTAAATTAGCCTTTACACTAATCATTATCTTTTGTTAATGCTGAAAAAAAACAAGGTAAGTGAAAATATTATTTAAACAAGGTTTTTCTGAAAAGTAGGGAAGTCAGTCAATCTCCTCCCAAAATAAACGGGTATCAATGACATCACTTAATTAAGCTTTATAAAATCTTATTGTTTATGCACTGCAAATAAAATTATAAATGTGTATAATTTAGTTGTAGTCAGTGTATTTTAAGGAGCCGTTATGAGCGATGGAGATATCTTCCAAACACCTAAAGGTGAAGAAGAGCACCACAAATATCACACTCCAATAGAAAAAAAGCTTCAAGGGCCGTTAGAGTCATTCGGTGACTTTATTGTGAACCAAATCACAACAAGTGTCCTTTTAGTTATGTTTGCTATAATTGCAATTATATGGGCTTCTTTTGATTATTTTGGTGATTCATATAAAGTATTTCAAAATTACCATCTTGGGATTACTTTAGGCTCGTACTCACCCACCATTTCTTTAAAACATTTTGTAAATGATTTTTTAATGGCTTTATTTTTCTTCTTCCTCGGGCTTGAAGTGAAAAGAGAGTTTATTGCTGGTGAGCTAGGTAGATCAAATGTTCGTAATACCGTTATTTTTGCAGCATTGGGTGGGATGATTGTGCCTGCTTTAATATTTGTTTATTTGTCACCTGACCAGTATGACCTTAAGGGGTGGGGAGTTCCCATAGCGACAGACACAGCATTTGCATTAGGTGTACTGGCGCTTTTAAAACATAGGCTTCCTAGAAGTATATTTAGCTTTATTGCGGCTCTGGCTGTTATTGATGACATCGGTGCGATTACCGTATTAGCACTTTTTTATACTAATCCACCTGATCCTTTTTTTATATTAATGGCAACTTGTGCCCTATTGACACTTTTGTTTATTAATATGGTTGGAATAAGAAAGTTTGTACCTTATTTTTTATTAGGAATTTTGACTTGGTTTTTTGTTGAAAAGGCAGGGCTGCATGGTACTATCGCTGGTGTTTTGGTTGCACTAACGATACCTGCCAGGCCCAAGACAGGTCCAAAACGATTCATTCAAAAAATAGAAAAATTGACCTCTAAGTTAAGAAAAAAAGAAATCAATCAAGAAACGACTATTGTTGAAGATGATGAGAAGCAAGCGATTATAGAAAAAGTAGAAAGCTTAGCGATTAAGTCTGCATCGCCATTATCAAGGCTACAACATTTGATTCAACCTTCTATCTTTATATTTGTTTTGCCAATTTTTGCATTAACCAATACGGGTATCCCTGTTTCGCTGGAAAAAGTTCATTTTGCTTTTGAGCATTCTTTGGCACAAAATACTTTTATTTCGCTTTTAGCAGGGAAGTTGATTGGTATAAGTTTATTTACTTGGCTCATCTGTAGGTTTAAAGTTGGTGTTTTGCCTACTGGAATGAAATTTGGGCATGTCATTGGGTTGTCTCTTTTAGCCGGAATAGGTTTTACGATGTCTATCTTTATTGCCGAAATGGGATTTGGTCAGAGCCCGGATATTGTTTATGTTAAGACAGGTATATTTTCCGCGTCAATAACAGCCGCTGTCGTTGGGTATGTATTTTTGTTTTTATATTCTAGAAAAGTAAATGAAATAACGCCAGATTAAGTAAAGTATTTCCAAAAACTATGATTAATCAACAAATAAAGCGCTATGTATTTAGCGCTTTACTCTGTTTTTCAAGTTTGATTATTATACTTTATTTGTGAATAGGCGCGGCTTCTCATCAAGTGATAATGAATCCATTTGCTCATTCAGCGCGGCAAAGTCGGTGTCAATATAGGTATCTCGATGATCAGACACTATATCTGGTTTATCTTCAGAGCTTTTTTCTGTTTGCACAGCCCATTGATAAGCATTTAGAACCGTATTGCTAGTATATTTAGCAGCATCAACAGTTTTGTTATAAGCCCAAACACCAGCAGTATTAATCATCCAAGGGGCCCAATTATAGGCTAAGTGTCCAAAGTGTTCGCGCCCAGGTAAGTAGGCCGCCCAGTATAGAGGGTTCCATGCAGAAGGGATGCCCCATATAGTACCGTAAGCACCAGAGTAAATACTCCTTGCAGCCACTGCAGCAGCAGGGCCTGCAAACCAATGTACGGCAACCACACCAGCAATCGTTAATCCGATGCGCATTGCTATTTCTGATTTAGTGTATTGCCCTGATTTGGCGTCACTTAATAGCTTATCTAATTCTAGACCGGTAGCTTTAAAATAGTCTCGGATGCCTTGGCGATTAATCGTCTTGCCGCGATCGCTCGCGAAATTGACAATAAAATCGACTAATGCATCTTCACTTTCAATTTTAGCTAAGTCTATTTTAGCGAGAGTGTTACGTAGTTCACGTAAGACTTCTCTGTCTTCAGCATTAGGCATTGCAGAGATAATGTCATCATCTGGAATAATTTCAAAATCAGATATATCTAGGCTGTTACTATCTTGATCTTGATAATCACGAGAGTGTCCAGTAAAGTCTTGTAACTCAGTTTCTTTAATTTCTTTTTCTTGTCTGCTTGGGTGCCATATATAATTTAACATTGTTTGTAATCCGGTTTTATTGATTAAGTTAACAAACATGTTACCAGCAGCTTTAGCAAGTGAACAGTTACTCACGATAAACTGACCTAGTTATCAGATATATGGTAAATAACCATTATTTATCAATAAGTTAAAATGCATTGCGCGTAATGATAATCGAGTGATTAAAACTTGTGGATACACTTAAAATCGTTGTTTCAGAGTTATAAATGAATCAAAAAATAGTTTTACTATTGTCGCAGACTGGTAGCTGACAAAAGCCAAAGGGATTTGTTATAATCGCGACTCATTACTTGAGGTATATATATAGTGAACACAACTGAATCTAGCCAACCATGGGCTCAAATAAAGAAAATTAAAACGGCTGAGGCGCGCAAAGCTATCCCTCAGGTGTGTTATAAACGCTCAATGTACAAAACCTTCTTCTGGTTTATTTTTGATCTCTTATTTTTTTCTTCTGGCATGGTGCTGATTTTTTCAAGTCCTGTGCTGTGGGTAAAGTTGGTTGGGGCACTTGTTTCTGGGACTGCTACAGCAACTATGTTTGTGTGGGGCCATGACGCTGCGCATGGCGCCTTATTTAAAAGCGCAAAGGTTTCTGAGCTATTAGGCACGATAACGATGTTACCTTCATTAAACATATATCGTATGTGGTCTTATGGTCATAATAAGGTCCATCATGGGTTTAACTCATTTTCGCCGATAGATTGGATTTGGCGCCCACTCACGCCTCAGCAATATCAAGCGCTTTCAACATACCAACGTTTGCTTTATCGCATAGAGCGAAATTTTTTCAGTTGTGGTTTTCATTATCTACGTCGTGTTTGGTGGGAAGGCATGATTCGTTTTAATCCAGGTAAGGATAAGCAACAGCGTCGTCATTATAGAAACGGTAAGTTATTTTCTTTGGCCTATGCGATTATAGCCTCTCTTATGGGGTACTTTTTCGCTGGTGGTATTATCGGGGTTATTGCTGTCGTCGTATTGCCATTTATTATTTTCAATTATTTTATTTCTATATTTGTTTATTTGCATCACACGCATCCGGATATTCCATTTTTTGATCTTAAAAGTGAATGGTCTCACTCTATTGGTGCGTTATATTGTAGTACGATTATCCACTGCTCAAAAATTTCTAAAATATTAACCCATAATATTTTGACGCATATTCCTCATCACTTAGATATACGTATCCCCTTTTATAATTTGCCTCAAGCCGCTGCTGCATTGAAAAAAGAATATGGGGCTTACTTCCATGAGTATAAATTCAAGTGGGGGTATGTTTGCGGTATATTTAAAAAATGTAAACTGTATGATTTTGAGAATAAAGTTTGGATGACCTTTGAAGAGGCGAAGCAACAGCTAGAACTAAAGCAGGCTAAATCAGCTAGTCTTTAAATTATATTTCTACCTCCTCCCTATCTAGGGAGGGGCGTTCCTACTATCCCATGTATCATTTTTTCCGACCTTTAGTCTTTTAGACCTTAAGTTTTGTCATTATTTTCTCGCCTAGTCCAACTTGGTCGTTATATAATGAACTTTTAGTTTCTTGACTTTATTTTAATTGTGGTAGGTAATATTTTATGGCTGCAACTGGCCCGCAACATATCGATGCAAAAGATTTGCTTCCCGGTGATATAATTTTTTTCATGAATAGCTTTGGACAACCTGAACATGTCGCTATTTATAGTCTCTTTAAAGATAATACCCATTTTATTAGCCATGCTGTTTCTGAGCCGTATAACTCTATGATGATGACGCGCTTAAAAAACACTGACTATCCTTACCAAGTTTTTCGTTGTACAGATTTTAATCTGGCCAGCCGCGCTTCTAAAAGAATGTTTTATTGGGTGAATAATGGACTGCCTTTTAGTCATCAGAAGCATGATGATATTTATGCCAACTTCATTGATGCTCGCGGGCATTGCCATCCCAAAAATGGTGGGACTGCTCAGTGTGAGACTGCCGCCGGAAAATTTGCTGATAATTTTTATCGTTATGTTGGTATGGCTTCTCACCCTGGGTTTCCCTATAAGATTAATGAAGACTCAAATTACTCTGAAGGTGTTTATTGCTCTGAAGCAGTTACACTTGCTTTTAATATTGAGGAAATACTTAACATAGATGCTGTTTACTCTGTTAAAGATTTAAGTGTGGAGTGGGTAAGTGACAAAACAAGCTCAGCAGCTGAGGTAGAACGCTTTAATCCTTCTGCAAGATATAAGCAATATTATGCAGGTGCAAATAGCCGATTTCAATATGCGGAGTTTGGTCAAATTAAATCAAATGAATTATCTGATGGGGCATACCCATGCTCATTGGCCGCATGGCGTTTCGATAGGTATGGAGAAATCGAAAAATTTGTCGATGAATATAAATTTCATTTGCCATTGGATTCAACAATCGCCTCACCTTGGGCTGTTATGGCCTGGATGACGCAAAATCCACATTTATGGCAGAATTTAGGCGAGATGGTTGTGCCAAAAATTGCTTATCCACTAGAAAAATTAGAGTCAATGAAAGAAGCTTGGCGACAATATACGATAGGATTATTTGCCAAAAGAGAAGATAATAAGTCAAAATTTACTTTAAGCAGGTCGGTTGATGGTGCGTCTCCACTGACTGATGATAGCCTTGTGTCAGCTTTATCAGGTTTAACGCTAACACGCTCCAAATCTTCTGATGACATTAGAAGTGTATTAGCTGAAAGTGATGAAGAGACACAAAGATCTGATATAGAGCGAGTGGCAGAAGAGGTTATCAGCAGGAGAGTCGCTATATTTGCAACGCCCCATAAACCTACCTCAAAGCCTATTAACATTCCTGGTGCTTCAGGCGCTAGTCCCACAAGTTCTTCTTCAAGAAGACGCTTGCGGTTTTAGCCATTAAGTAATAGGTATTGATGATTACCGCCGATAAAAGTTTTGTCTATAATAATATGGGCTGGAATTTCGATAATACCGATATTCATAATTGCGGGGTGCTTTATATCGATAGTTCCAATGATATGGATAAGTTCTGTAATGTTTGTATTGGTAGTATCGATAGGGATATGAATAACTTTTATAAACATACTGAGTGTAATAAGGTGTGCTGTTGTAGGGATAATATCCATAACGGGTATTATATCGATGCCTATAGTAATAAGGGTAACGTTTGCGTGCATCATATCTTTGCCTAGGATAAACCTTGGTCAGGTATTTTGGGGAAGATCGATAGTATTTTACATTATCTATCTTCTTAGCATAGACGCGCCCTTTTGCTGTGTAATAATAGGTTATGTCGCCGCGTTTGACTTCATGTTTCGAGCCCGAATGGGCGGATGCGATAAGCGGGATGCATAAACTGAATGCGAGAACCGAAGATGTGACTACACGAAAAAACATTTTAACCACCTGCAAAATTACTGCCCTATATATTGGAAAACACTCCCTGTATTTATATCTATATCTCTTCAGTATACGCCCTCGGTTAGTTGGTGCAATACCTTTGAAAGAGTTAATTTATTTTTTTTAAAATCAAGAGTATGGTGGTAGGACAAAAAAACGCCATCAGAACTGATGGCGACACCTTTCTCCTACGTCCCGCGGCTTGCCCGCGGGAACCAGTGCTCATTAGATTCCGCGGGCAAGCCGCGGAATCTAGTGGGGGTGGGAAATTGGAAAGGTACTTATGATATGGGTATTTAGAACCTTTATTTTAATCTTCTGTAGCGATAATTATAATATTCATTTTGGTTCGTTTGTCTTTCATTTTGCTGCGTGGGTTGGAAGCGATAATATTTTTTATAATCTTGGCTTCTAGAAAAGGTTAACCAGCTTTGTTTGTCATAATAATGATAATTATAACGATATTTATAATAGCTTTTTAAATATTTGTTTTTTCCATATTCATAATAATAGCTGGGATATGGATAACGGCCCGAGTAACCCTTAGGATAGACTCTACCATGTTGTGCTTTGTGGTATTGACTATTACTCCAGTACACACTTTCTGGTGAAAACTTCTTATGATTATGATTACTGCCAGAATGTGCAAAAGCAGGCAGTGCGAGTGACATACTGACAATGACTATGAATAAGCCTATGTTCTTTTTAAATTTTTGTAACATTTTTTAACCCTACCGAACTACAACTAATTACTTAATACTACGTCGATAAAGTCCTTTTTATAGTTTCACTATACGCTATCTATTAAGCGGTGTTAATGCTTAGTGTTGTATATACTGAGAACTTCGTCCAAATCTTTTTGTAAGTTTTCATGTTCTGAAATCTTAATATTTGGTTCTATCCCTAATCTTTTATATGAATCTGCATTTATTTCACAATTCACATCATGCCCTATTTTTTGTTCATACAAATCAATCGAGACTCGAACAACATCTGATAATAAAATACATTCATCTTTTCCACTGGTATGGTGCAAAATATTTTGCGGAATAGAGGTAATTTCAACAGGGAACTGCCAAGCGGTTAATATGGCCTCACTTAATATTGGATGGAAATTTTTAATTAAATTATCTAGTTTTTCTTCGTCATCTAACAATTCATCATGATCTTGTGCATAAGTTAAAATAGGTAAAATACCAATTTTGTGCATTAATCCAGCCAGACTGGCCACATCGCCTGGTACTTGCGCATAGTGCTTTGCAATCACGTATGAAATAGCAGCGACTTCTGCACTTTCAGCCCAAACGCTATACATCCATTTATCGATGGTTTCATTGGTCGCTTGGAATATTTGTTCCATTGCTAAACCGGTTGCGGTATTACACACAAACCGAAACCCTAAACGGTTGATGGCAGAAGGCAGTGAATCAATTTGTACTTTCCCCCTCATAAGAGGGCTATTGGCGATTTTGATAATGCGGGCGGTCAAACCTGGATCTTTATTAATGATAGTGGCCAACTTAACCGCTTCAATATTCGGGTCGCTTTCGACTTCTCTAATTTTCACCGCAACTTCTGGTTGGGTCGGTAGTTTCATTTGGTTATTAGCGATTTTTTCTTGTAAATTTTTTATGATTTCTTCCATTTTGCTTCCTCTTTTGCCCCTTCAGAACGGTAAATATAAACAGCAATAGGGGGGTGACTTCAGCCCATTAATTTAATCTTAGACTATATGCAAGACAGTTTGTGTTTGTTAAAAAACTTAGTGATGGTTGAGTTTAATCGCAGTAGAGAGTTTTAATAGGAATGTTCAACAACTTCTAATTGCTGTAATATTGTAGGTCTTGAAAATTTTCCAAAAATTTATCTATTTTTTGATGTCGCTGTAAAAATGTATGGAACTCAATTATGCCTGTGATTACTCTTGCGGATGGTGAATCCCTCTCCTTTGAAAATGAAGTCTCTGCTTTAGAGGTTGCCAAACAAATTAGCCCAAAACTCGCTAAGCGTGCTTTGGCAGCAAAAATAAATGACGATGTTGTTGATATCACCACCACAATAAAGGCAGATTGCAAACTAATTATTGTAACTGCAGAGGATCCAGAGGGCGTAGATGTTTTGCGGCATTCGTGCGCACACTTGTTAGCTCAGGCGGTCCAGTCTGTTTATCCTGAAGCGCAAGTGACCATTGGCCCTGTGATTGAAAATGGTTTTTATTATGATTTTGCTTTTGAAAGGGCCTTTACCCCTGAGGATTTAGTTCTCTTTGAAAAGAAAATGAAAGAGCTGGTTAAACAGAATTTAACGGTCACTCGACATGAGTTGACACGTGAAGAAGCCATAGAAAAATTCAAGGCTATGGGTGAATTCTATAAAATAAAACTGATTGAAAGAATTCCAGAGGGACAAGTACTTTCTTTTTATCAACAAGGCGATTTCATTGATTTATGTCGTGGCCCGCATGTACCCAGCACAGGTCGTATTCAGGCATTTAAATTAATGAAGTTGGCCGGGGCTTATTGGGAAGGCAATGCCGAAAATGAAATGTTACAGCGCGTTTATGGTACATGTTGGGCAGATAAGAAAGACCTCAAGGCTTATTTATTTCAGTTAGAAGAAGCAGAAAAAAGAGATCACCGAAAAATTGCAGCCAAACTAGACTTATTTCATATGCAAGAAGAAGCGCCTGGTATGGTTTTTTGGCATGCGAAAGGCTGGGAAATCTATCAACAAGTTCAACAATATATTAGACGCACACTGAGAAATCATGGCTACCAAGAAGTGAATACTCCTGAAATTGTCGATTTATCTCTTTGGGAAAAATCCGGCCATTGGGAAATGTTTGGTAAAGAAATGTTTACTGTAGAGACAGAAGGGCGCCAATACGCCGTTAAACCTATGAACTGTCCTTGTCATGTACAGATATATAATAAAGGCGTTAAAAGCTATAGAGATTTACCATTAAGACTTGCTGAATTTGGTTCTTGTCATCGCAATGAGCCGTCAGGCGCGTTGCATGGTTTGATGCGTGTGAGAGGCTTTGTGCAAGATGATGCACATATATTTTGTACAGAAGATCAGATACAAAGCGAAGTGTCTCTTTTTAATCAAATGTTGTTTGATGTTTACAACGACTTCGGTTTCGATAAAATTCTAATCAAGCTTTCAACACGGCCTGAAAAACGCGTCGGTGACGATGCTATTTGGGATAAAGCAGAATTGGCTTTGCAAACAGCTTTAGATACCGCTGGACTGGATTGGGAGCTATTACCGGGAGAAGGGGCATTTTACGGGCCCAAAATTGAATTTTCACTCAAAGACTGTATTGGGCGTGTTTGGCAGTGCGGCACAATTCAGGTTGATTTTTCTATGCCAGCTCGCTTAGGTGCCCAATATGTCGCCGAAGATGGTAGCAAGCAAACGCCCGTAATGTTGCACCGTGCTATATTGGGTTCTCTTGAAAGATTCATAGGAATGTTGATTGAGGAGCATACAGGTGCTTTTCCAACTTGGTTAGCTCCTATTCAGGTGGCTGTCTTGAATATAACAGACGCTCATGTCGAATATGCTGACAAAATTGCAAAGAATTTGCAAAAAAGAGGCATAAGAGTTGTTACTGACTTGAGAAATGAGAAAATAGGGTTTAAAATTCGCGAGCATACTATTCAACGTGTCCCATATTTGCTAGTAGTAGGGGATCGTGAAGTAGAAGAAAGTGCAGTAGCTATTAGGGCGCGTTCAGGCGAGGATCTAGGGACGAAGAGTCTTGAAGCATTCATTCAGATTATAGAAAAAGAGTGTGAGTTAACTAATTAGTTTCTGTGTATCTAGAATAAACTTGGGAGGAAAAAGAAATTAGCTCAAGAACTAAAGGTCCAGGTGTTCGGATTAATAAAGACATCACTGCAAGAGAAGTCAGGCTTATTGACAAAGAAAATATACTCGATCCATCAATCCTAGCCCCCGGCGAAGGTGAAGGGGTTATGAGTAAAATGGAAGCAATAAAAATTGCAGAGAAGTTAGGGCTAGATTTAGTTGAGGTTTCACCCAATGCTAATCCACCCGTTGTCCGAGTGATGGATTATGGCAAATTTGTTTATGGTCAAAATAAGACCAAGAAAAAACAAAAAGCTCAAAAACTGAAAGAAGTTAAGTTACGGCCCGTGACAGAAGATGGGGATTACCAGGTAAAACTACGCAACCTGAAAGGATTCCTAGAACAGGGCGACAAAGTAAAAGTCACGGTTAGATTTAAAGGTCGTGAAATCGCCCACAAAGAACTTGGCGCCAAACAGTTTGATCGGATAAAACTCGATATCGTTGATGTCGGTACAGTCGATCAAGAGCCGAAAATGGAAGGCCGCCAAATGATTATGGTTATTTCACCTAAAAGTAAAAAGTAAATGCGGAGTTTATGAAAATGGCAAAAGTACGTAAAAAGTTAAAAACGCTTCGTGGTGCCGCGAAACGTTTTAAAATCACAGCCTCTGGAAAAGTTCGATTCCGTCGAGCAAATAGGGCTCACATTAAAACAAAACAATCAACTAAAAGAGTGCGTGCTGCAAGAGCAAATGGTGTGATGGCACCACAAGACGCAAAATTAGTTGTAAAAATGTTAAGAGCACAATAAGTAGAGGCAGTTCATGGCAAGAGTTAAACGCGGTGTGACCGCACGTAAACGTCACAAAAAAGTTCTAAAAGCAGCCCGTGGTTATTACGGCGCAAGAAGTAGAACGTACAAGGTTGCTAAACAAGCAGTCACCAAAGCAGGTCAATACGCTTATCGCGATAGAAAGCAAAAGAAACGTGTATTCCGTTCATTATGGATTATTCGTATTAATGCTGCAGCAAGACAAAATGGTCTTTCTTACAGTCGTTTTATGGGCGGCTTGAAAAAAGCAGCCATTGAAATCGATCGTAAAAATTTGGCTGAATTGGCTGTATTTGATAGCCAAGCATTCACCGCCATAGCTGAAAAAGCAAAAGCAGCGTTACAGTAGACTATTACTGGACGACAAGATGCGATACAAAAAGGGAAGTCTATTCTTCCCTTTTTTTGTGAGGATTCGATGGACGATATTCACTCTTTATTAGATAGAGCAAAACAAGATATTGCTCAAGCCAATGATACTCAAAGCTTAGATCAAGTACGAGTCAAATTTTTAGGCAAAAAAGGCCAGTTTACAGATATATTAAAAAGCCTCAAAGCTCTGCCTCCTGAGGAAAAACGCGCTGTTGGCCAACAAATCAACCAGGTTAAATCCACCTTTCAAGATATTCTCACCCAGAGAAAGCAGACATTAGAAGCTGAGCAGATTGCTTTACAACAAGAAAAAGAAAGGATAGATGTGACTTTGCCCGGAGAATCCGCGGTTTTAGGTTCATTGCACCCCGTGACCACTACAATAGAACGCATTAGTCATATTTTTTCACAGATGGGTTTTTCTGTGAAAGAAGGACCAGAGGTTGAACATGAATATTACAACTTTGAGTCGCTTAATATTCCTGAGCATCATCCAGCGCGCGCAATGCATGATACGTTTTATTTTGAAAATAGTACCTTATTGCGAACACACACATCGCCAGTACAAATACGTGCTTTAGAACAGCAGGGTGCCCCCATACGCATCATCATGCCAGGTAAAGTCTATCGCTGTGACTCTGATATGACACATACCCCTATGTTTCATCAGGTTGAGGGGTTAATGTTGGATGAGGGCGTGACGTTTGTACATCTTAAAGGCATCATTGAGGCATTTTTAGAGGCCTTTTTTGAGCAAAGTGTTAAAACACGTTTTCGCTCTTCATATTTTCCATTTACCGAGCCTTCTGCAGAAGTGGATATTGGCTGTGTTAAGTGTAAAGGGCAAGGTTGTCGCGTTTGTAAACAAACAGGGTGGCTGGAAATTTTAGGTTGCGGTATGGTGCATCCCAAAGTCCTTTCGTATGTCAAAGTGGATGAGCAAAAATATACAGGTTTCGCTTTTGGCATGGGGGTTGAGCGTTTAGCCATGTTGCGATATGAAGTCGATGATATCAGATTATTATTTGAAAATGATGTTCGAGTATTAAACCAATTTAGCGGTGTGTAATAGTGAAATTTAGCCAACAATGGATTCAGCAGTACGTTAATATTCAACAAAAATACAGTCTCGAACAGATTGTACACTTGCTCACAATGGCGGGTTTAGAAGTGGATAGTGTTGAAGACGCTGCTGCTTTGTTTTCAGGGGTCATCATTGGCGAAGTGGTTGAGACTAAAAAGCACCCTAACGCAGATAAACTGACTATCTGTCAGGTTTGTGTGGACAGTACGGGCAAGCAAATAGAGCTTGTTTGTGGTGCTAGCAACGTCGCACCTAATATTAAAGTCGCGGTCGCTATGCTGGGGGCGCATCTTTCTGAAATTCATAAAGATGGTGAAGTATTAGAGGCAGCCACCCTAAAGGGCGTTGTTTCTCCTGGTATGTTGTTATCAGAAAAAGAATTAGGCCTATCCTCGTCTGCAGCCGCCCAGTCCGATGGTATTATGATTATGCCACCAGATGCGCCTGTGGGTGAATCTGTATGGGATTATTTAGCACTAGACGATAAAATCATTGAAATTGATTTAACCCCAAACCGAGGCGATTGCTTAAGTGCCATTGGGGTGGCAAGAGAGTTAAGTGTATTGACGGAGTCACCACTGACAACACCGGACATTAAAAGTATTCCGCCTTCATCCAATGCCAAAATTAATATCGATATACAAGCCAAAGCACAATGTCCACGTTATGTTGGGCGTATCATTAAGAATATCAAGACAGGCCAAACTAAAAACACACCTATTTGGATGCAAGAAAGACTCAGACGGGGTGATATTCGTTGCATTCATCCAGTTGTCGATATATTAAATTATGTCATGCTCGAATTGGGCCAACCCATGCATGCTTTTGATTTAGCCAAGCTTGAAGGCGGTATTACGGTTCGACTGGCAAAAAAAGATGAACCCATTATTTTATTAGATGAACAAGAAGTTAAATTAAAAGATAATACTTTAGTCATTGCCGATGACAAAAAAGCGCTCGCCATTGCCGGTGTGATGGGCGGTTTAGAGAGTGCTGTTACCGAAGGTACTAAGGATATATTACTTGAGAGTGCTTTATTTAGTGAAGTGCACCAAGCCGGTAAAGCACGGCTGTATGGCTTACATACAGATTCAGCATTTCGATTCGAACGAGGCGTTGATCCTGAGCTGCAAGCAAAAGCCATAGAGAGGGCGACTGGCCTGATCCTAGAGATTTGTGGTGGAGAGGCTGGTGAAGTTTTCGATATGACAACTGATAGCTTGGAGACTAAGCAGCCTATTACTTTGCGTTATCAACGAATCATGCAAATTTTGGGGATTAGCTTTGAGCCTGAACAGGTTAAAGCGTTATTAGGACGAATTGGCTGTCGGGTATTGCCTGAGAGCTCTGAGTTAAGTATTTGTATACAACCACCCAGTTATCGATATGATATTAATTTAGAAATTGATTTAATAGAAGAGTTGGCACGGGTTTACGGTTATGAAAATGTACCAACTGAGTTACCCAAAGTGCCTTTTTTAGTACCTAGTTGTCAAGAAGATATGATATCCACAATACGTATAAAAAAAGCGATGGTGGATATGGGCTATAATGAAGCGATTACTTATAGTTTTGTAGATAGTGATTGGCAGAAAATTTTATTCCCTGATGAAAAAACCTTAGCCTTATTAAACCCTATCTCTCAAGATATGGATACAATGCGATATTCTTTGTTGCCTGGCTTATTAAAAACCGTTTCTTTTAACCAACGCAGACAACAGCATCGCTTAATGCTGTTTGAAGTTGGAAATTGTTTTTTTTATAAGAATGACGAACTGCAACAAGAAGCACAAATTTCAGGTGTTTGCTATGGTCAGCGTTTGCCCGAAACTTGGCGGACAACGAATTCAGATGTCGACTTTTATGATGTGAAGAGTCATGTCAATCGATTATGGCAATTAACGCAAAAACCGCCTTTGCGTTATGTCATGGATGATCAAGTTATCAATCAAAAAGGACAATCTGCGAGCATATATTGTGGCGAGAAAAAAATTGGTATTATTGGTAAACTTAATCCAGAAAAACAAAAACAACTGGATGTTGATGGTGCTTTATATTGGTTTTCTTGTGATTTAGCACCGTTTAAAAGTAAAAATATTCCCAAACTACAGAGGCCTTCTAAGTTCCCTGAGATACGCCGAGATATAGCAGTCATAGTTGATCAGACCGTATTGAGTGATAGTTTAACAACATTTGTTGGCGACTTAGCAAAGGAGTGGTTAGTTAAAATAAATATTTTTGATGAATATAAAGGCAAAGGTATCGCGTTAGGTAGAAAAAGTATTGCGATGGGCTTGATCTTACAGCATCCATCACGCACCCTAATAGACAGTGAGGTTAGTGATTTAATGGATGGTATTATAGCTGGCTTAGCTAAGGATTTCGGAGCTGAACTAAGGGATTAATTTATGTCAATAACAAAATCTGAATTGTCAGAAACTTTGGTAACCGATTTGAGAATGAGCAAACGCGATTCAAAAGAATTAGTTGATTTGCTTTTTGAGCAGGTGCGACTTTCTCTGGTGAATGGAGAATCTGTTAAAGTGTCTGGTTTTGGTAATTTTGACTTGAGGGATAAACCAGAGCGACCAGGTCGTAATCCTAAAACAGGTAAGGATGTGCCTATTAGCGCTCGTAGAGTGGTGACATTCAAGCCAGGTCAAAAATTAAAGGCAAGAGTTGAAAGTCCTGAAGGCTTATGCCCAGAAGGATCTGACGCTGATAACAGCTGATATACAAATTAATTTTGTAATAAGCTAGGGAATTAGGTAAAATCACTTCTCAATTCGGGGCGTAGCGCAGCCTGGTAGCGTACATGCATGGGGTGCATGTGGTCGGAGGTTCAAATCCTCTCGCCCCGACCAAACATATTCTGTAAAAACCAGTCAAAATAAATCATCTCTTTTTTGCCTACTGTCTAAATTAACTCTTGGGGACCAAATGGGGACCTATTCAAAAATTTCAGATAACAGAAAACCAGCCATTATCTTATCTATCAATCATAAAAAAGTCTAAGTAAGTAACTCAGTAGACTTTAGCCTAAGTATGCCACTTATTTTAGAAATATATAAATTATGGTGGAAATTCTACTAGTCTTATCGACTTATAGCTAAACAAAATTATTAAAGCAGTCGATATAAAGCAAAACATAATTTGAGATATTGTATGGGGCACGAACAAAAGCCAGGCATGATCAAAAAGCCTAACTTAAATATTACGATTGATGATATTCACCATTTAGCGACTGCGGTCAATTGTTCTGCCGAGAACATTAGGCAGATTTTGGATGTATTTGAACACAAATACAGAAAGAAAGAATTTATAAGCTTATCTGATTTAAGCAAAGATACAAGTTTGACTATTGAAGAAATAAAGTTATTTTCTGCTGCTATTGATAAATTAATTCATACTAAAGCACTTTTATTCCGGCATGAGCAGGCAGATATTTCAAATAAAAGCAGAAATATAACTGGAGAAGAAAAAGATAGAACTCATGGAGACGATCACCCGGAATCATTGCCAAGGATAATAAACAGAAAGCCCAAGTCCTAAAATAAGGTTTATTATGGCACTCAAAGATTTATATAAAGAGTATGAAGTTCAAACAGAGATTTTATCTAATATATGTAGGCAGTTAGGTTTTGCTTCTGGTGGGATTATTTGGCTATTTAGACAAAATGGCGAGATTGAGTTGCCTTTTTTACCCTTAATAGTACTAATCACCTTATTAATTTATTTTTTGTTTGATTTACTACAGTTTTTTTTAGCTGCAAAAAAAATAAAAGAAATATTCTCATCATGTCATGATAAATATGAATCAAAAAATGTAAAGATTAATCCAGAGTTAGAATGCATTAGAAAAAGGAGTGATTTTATTTGGTCAAAAAGGTTTATGTATTGGAAAGTATATGCTCTATTAGTGACGTATGGAATATTGATAGTCTATTATACTTTGGTTTTACTTGGTTGTTTGTGAGAAAAAAAACGTTAAATTTTCCCTGCACTTTGCATGCAGGTAATATACAAATATTTCATTACGAATCACCTATTATCATAAAAATTCTTTTGATATCATGTGCGCTTATTTAATAATCTATTATGTATGGTATGACTAAAAAGAGGGTTAAAGAAGTTCCCCTGATGATGGCGCTAGTATCATATGAACTGTCGTCAAATCAAATTGAACTGATTCATCAGAAATTTGGCTTTTCAGACCTTATCTGGCTTAGGGACTCTCTTTCAAGACTCTTTCAAGACAATATCGTAATTTTCAAAGTTTAGTGCATTTAGAGTCAAAAGAAATAAGTGACTCAGACATCAAGCACATATTGAAAAAAATCAAGAAACAAACAGAACGGTTTTTGGTGCAGACTATACCATTTCTTCCCAATGCAGACTTTATGTTAAAAATCTTTACTATTTTAAAAAGGCACTTGATTTTATTGAGAGAAAAGTCGCTTTTAGGATTGTATGTTCCAGCTCTGATATTGATGTTGATCGTGAAGTTCATGCATGTTGGCTTAGCAGGAAAGAGGTAGCTACTGGCCCCAAATATTCTTTATTTATTTAATTTAGCCGATTTTCACTCTCCTTCTATTTCTATTCCAAAAGGAAGGCTAGAGCCTCTCCAAGATAATATTTCTTCTTTACTATTCTATGCTTGAGCGCGCTGAAATGGCTATAAGCAGGCTACAGCCTCTGCTTAGGGGCAGAAATCTAACATACCAATCCCTCTGTGCCAATTTGACTGAGGGACCAGCTTATTCTTTAAAAATAATTATGAAAATAAACTAATAATCTATTTTTATTAGTATAATTAAAGTTACTGATGTAATATCACTTGATATTCTTTAAAAATAATCATATAAATACACTATGAGTTTAGAAAATCAAAACAAAATAAAGTACTTACTAACCAATTGGCTGGATAAAACCATAGCTACGTCAAATTGGTTGTTGGAGAAAGGGATATCACCGCAGCTTGCTAAGCGGTATGTGGAAAGTGGCTGGATCAAAGCTATCGGGCATGGTGCTTTTAAAAAGTTGGATGATGATGTCTTGTGGCAGGGTGGGGTGTATGCTTTACAAACACAGCTGCATCTACCTATACACGTAGGTGGTTTGTCAGCATTGTCATTTCATGGTGTGGCGCATTATATGCGTTTAGGTAGAGAGAAACTATACTTATTCTCCTCGCCTGATAAGCACCTGCCAAAGTGGTTTAGTGATTATGATTGGGAGCAACCTATAGTTGTCGTCAAAACAGCTTTCTTGCCTGCTGAGATAGGAATAAAGCCGTATCAATATCAGAGCATACAAATAAACCATGCTACGGTAGAGCGTGCCGTTTTGGAATTATTATATTTAACACCGAAACAAATAGATATTCTGGAGTGCTATCAGATAATTGAAGGATTACATAACTTGAGACCAAGCTTGCTTCAAACGTTATTGGAAGAATGCACTTCGGTAAAAGTGAAAAGGCTTTTTTTGTTTATGGCTGATAAAGCCCAGTTGCCCGTCATGAAACATTTAAACTTACAAAAAATAGATTTGGGTAAAGGGGATCGCAGTATAGTTAGCAATGGACAGTATGATTCAAAATATAAATTAGTTTTGCCAAGTGAGTTAGTAAAAAATGAACCAAGTATATAGAGCACAAGTAGAATTGCTGCTAAAGGTTTTACCTTATGTGGCACAAGAAAAAATATTTGCCTTGAAAGGGGGCACAGCGATCAACCTTTTTGTTCGAAATATGCCAAGATTATCTGTTGATATCGACTTAAGTTATTTGCCATTTGATAATCGAGCAACAGCATTATCAAATATTACTGACTCATTGGAACGAATAAAAAAACATATCGAAGAGAGCAAACAGAGTATTAGGGTAGCGGTACGTCCTCAAAAAGACGGGAGTGAAGCTAAGTTTAGCTGCCAAAGGGATAATACACAAATAATAATAGAGGTTAATACTACCATTCGAGGCCATTTGCTTGCTCCCAAGATGCTTACTGTGGCAAAAAAAGTACAAGATGAATTTGAACAGTTTGCCGAAATAATGGTTATTTCAAATGGAGAGTTGTTTGGTGGCAAAATATGTGCGGCCTTAGATAGACAGCATCCAAGGGATTTGTTTGATGTACATTACCTCTTGAAAAATGAAGCCATAACACATGAAATTAAATTGGGGTTTATGGCATGTGTGTTAAGCCATCCTAGACCAATCCATGAGTTGCTTAATCCTAATTTTCAAGACCAAAGAGAAGCTTTTGTGCGCCAGTTTTCAGGGATGAGCTTTGAAGAGTTCACTTACGAAAACTTTGAAAACACAAGGCAGCAACTAATTAACGAGATAAAAGGGTCGTTGGATGAAAATGATATTCAATTTTTATTAAGTTTTAAAAGGGGAGAGCCAGATTGGGATCTTTTCGAGATCAATAAGCTCAAAGATATGCCCGCGGTAAAGTGGAAATTATTAAATATTCAGAAGTTAAAAAATAATAACAAAAAAAAGCATAAAGATATGTTGCTTGCTTTAGAGCAGGAACTAGAGATGGCTTGATCTTAAATTTTGCGGCGAAGGAAAAGCTAGGCAAGCGTTTGAACTAATAGTTTTTGTTTGGGTCAATAGAGCTAAGCTTAAGTTGGTTAGTGGGACCGTATGTGAACGACCATTCTTTGATTTGTCAGCTGGAATTAGCCAAAGGTTTTTGTCAAAATCTATTTCTGACCATTCTATGTGGGTAACTTCTCCTGCCCGCTGACCCGTAACCAGCATAAATTTTAAGGCTATTGAAGTTAAGGGATGTACGCCGATAACATCAAGGTTATGCCAGATGAGTTTAATTTCTGAATTATAGAGAACACGGTCACGGGGGATCTCGACCGTTTTGCGCAATCTATTCATTGGTGTTTGCTCTAAAATCCCACGTTCACATGCAAAGTTAAATAATCTGGTGAGTCTCCCATGAACTCGGTTAGCCATAATTGCTGCACCTCTATCACGGATCTTATCTAGCAACACTACAACGTCTCGGCGAGAGATAGCTGAAACTTTTTTGGAGCCCCACGCAGGTATGACATCTTTTTGTAGAAGCCTTAGCATATCTTTTGCGGACTCTATTTGGGATAGTTACCTTTCCCAAAATTCGTCTACTAATTCATTAATGGTTGGTTCTTGCTTTGCCGATTGCTTTAAAGAAGCTGGATCTGTATTGTTTTGGATGGATTAAAATGCTGCAAAGCATTCATCACGGGCATCAGAAAGTGACAAAGCAGGGGTAGGTACCTAAGCTTAACCGCTTTTTAGTTGGCGAGCCAGGCATCCTATAAGTAAAGGAAAATGTTTTTTTTCCTTTTGGGGTGACTCTTAGGCGTAGATATAGCTCGAGCCTAGTAGTTGTTGGTGCCTCTAACGTTTTTATGTAGCGATCATTTAAAACTTTCTTCATTGTTTTCCCCGAACATCCTGGGGACCACTAGGGGACCAGAAAACATGAAATCTTATGACATTTAGTGAATTGAATTAAACTGTTAATCTGGCATAATGTCAAGATAAATAAAGGAAATCTTTGATATGTGAGGAATCATAAGCGGTCAGGAGATAGCAGGTTTACTTCCATGGGGTGCATGTGGTCGGAGGTTCAAATCCTCTCGCCCCGACCAATATTTCAAGTCTATATAGTATATCGCTATCCGTGCTGAATATCTCTGTAAAACATTCAATCATATTTCCTGTAATACGTCGCTAGATAAGCTGGCTTAAATTATCGCATATTTCAAATATTGTATTAGCATAACTTGCAATATTAGAGCAAATTATGACTAACCTAAAAAAATGTGCAGAAGATAATTTTAAAGTAATTTATCCGTATATCAAACAAATGTGCTTTAATGAACATCAAGAAGAGTGGTTGCTCAACTTCTACTATCTGCAAATTTTGCCTTATGCAAAAGAAATGATAGAAAAAGATTTTATTGCAGGGCAAAATATTAAGTCTCCACTTTTACAGTTTTTTTATATTAAACGATTATTTGATTTTGAGCATAAGGTAAGCAATGAGTTATCTGATGAAGCGCTTTGCTTACATAATCAGCTTAATGATATGTCCCCTTTACTGCATAAATTCCAAGATGCCTATTTTTCCAATGTCTGGCAAAGAAAAGAAGGTTTTTCTCCTCAGTCTTTTTACTCCGATCAGTATGTTGTTAATATTCGTCAATTATTAGAATTGTCTGTACTATTTTGGATGTTAGTCAATTTAGAGGATGCATTACAGGTGGAACCGAGTAATGACGCTTTGCAAGATTACCAGAAATGGGTTACTAGGCGTTTGGTTATTCATAGTAACAATACGACAACGTTCTATAGTCAGATGATATTAGAGCCCTATAAACCCAATGTATTATGGTATTTTTTACATGGTGCCGAGAGATTTTTTATTTTTTTTCAGATGGAGCGAATTCGGTTTAAACTGATTCGGGATAATACGCAACGGTCATTACATGGATTTTTAAATGACAAGCTGAATGCTCAGAAAGTATTAATTGATTTTCCTGTTGCCGCCATATCATTTAGTCTTAATATTTTGTTTTTGATTTTATTACCATATAGGTTTCTAAGAACATTAACGAATGAGGTGTATTCTCGAGTCAAGAACCCGATCACGAGATTGATTGAAAAATTTAACCCCAGATATAAACAAGACACGGGAAGCCATTTATTATATTTGTCTTTGCTAGGTTTAATTTATGGATCATTGTTGACGCTGTTTAGTTTGCCTTTAATTCCATTACCGCTTACTTGGGTGCCCCATATCTTATTATCGCCTGTAGCCGCGATTATTCCTTTGAGCTATTTGTTTTTAGTCCCATGCATCGCAATAGTTAAAAAAATATATTATCGTTATAGAACGGTTGAATCTCCAGACGATAGTATCGCGGTTGAAGAGCAAACAACCAAAGATGAAACACTGAATGTCAATGCAGAGTCTGATCTATCCTTGCTCCATCGTTATAAGACGCAACTGCGCTTAAACCGTGCAGCATTTGTTAACACCTCCACTACAGAGAAAAGTATTGAAGAAGAGGATGTTATACAATTATTATCCCAACGCTTCAGCTAGTATAAGCTTGAGATTATATTGATCTAATGGAACAGGGTTGCCAGCACAAGAGGGGTCCTGTAGTGCTAGCTTTATAAGCTCAGGATCGTCAGAATGGACCATTCCAAGTTCAGAGAGTGTATTAGGAATATTCAACTGCTCTTTGAGATCGAGTACCCAGGTTAAAATAGATTGACCTTGGTTAGACTCAAAACCCAGAAAATTTTCTAATCTTGATAGTTTTTCAACTAGAACAGGCCTGTTAAACTTCAAGACATATGGCATTAAAATAGCATTGAGTAGGCCATGATGATAGTCATGTAACGCACCAATAGCATGAGATAGAGCATGCATTCCACCTAGTCCTTTTTGGAATGCAATCGCACCCATTTGCGATGCAACGAGCATACCGCTGCGTGCTTCTATATTCTGACCATATTGATAAGTGGTCATTAAATTATTTTTAATTTGGCGCATGCCTTCTAAGGCAATCCCTTCGGCACTAGGATGGAAGCTAGGAGAGCAATATGCTTCCAGGCAATGAGACAGTGCATCCATTCCTGTCGCCGCAGTGAGTGTCGGTGGCAGTGCTAAAGTCAAATTGGGATCGGCTAGAACCACTTTAGGCAACAAGTCCGGATGAAATAAAATGATTTTTCGGTTTTGCTCTGTATCATGTAAAACAGCTGCCCGGCCGACTTCGGATCCTGTACCGGCCGTGGTTGGAATAGCGATAATAGGAGGAATGCTATTGGTCGCCTTTTTATAGTTATCATCAATGTCTTCAAGCTCAGACAATGCAAAAGTATGATTAATCAGTAAGGCAATTGCTTTGCCGGCATCAAGTGGGCTACCACCACCCAGCGCAATAACCCCATCACATTTCTTTTCTAAAAACTGCATTTTTCCCTTGAAGGCTTGGGTATCTGTTGGGTTTGATTTTACGTCAGAAAATACACTGACGATAATATTATTTTGTTCTAAGTCTGGGATTAAATTTTGGGTTATTATATTATTAGCCAAAAAAGGGTCTGTGACTAACAGAGGTCTTTTGATATTATATTGTTTGCAAATCTCAGGTAATTTTTGAATTGCACCGCATCCAAAGTATATTTGAGTAGGGAAGCTCCAAGATTGTAATGTCTTCATGAATGCGCTCTCCTGCGAATGTGGTAAGATTTTGGTCGTGTGAGGTTTTGAAAACCCAATTCAGATAAGCTACAGCCGGTACCTGAAAATTTCAACCCTGCCCAGGCCAAAGCGGGATCTAAGTAATCACAACGGTTGATGAATAATGTGCCTACTTCCACATCTTGTCCTAAAGTAGATGCATCTTCTAAATTTTCACTCCAAATAGAAGCGGTTAGTCCGAACTGACTGTCATTGATTAGGTTCATGGCTTCTTGATCTGATTTGACAGATTGAATTTTTACGACAGGCCCAAATAACTCTTGATGCATAATATCCATACTGTGGTTAACCTGGGTTAATATTTGAGGGGATAAATAATTATCCGCAAGGTTATTGACTGGATTATCATACCCATAGACTAATTCTGCCCCTTGTTGACAGGCCTGTTGGACCTGCTGCTGAATTTTTTGAGCCGCTTGTAGGCTGACAACAGGTCCGATGGAGGTCGTAGAATCTAATGGAGAGCCTAATTTAAGTTTTTGGGTTTCATCGATGAAAGCTTCTAAGAAATTCTTATATTGATTTTCATGCACATAAATACGTTTAACACCACAACACGATTGACCGGCATTAAAAAAAGCACCATCGGATAAGCTTTCCGCACTAAAACCAATATGGGCATCAGATTTAACGTAAGCTGCGTCATGCCCCCCTAATTCAAAATTTGTCAACATACACTGGTTGCTGATAGTGGCTTGTAACTGTAAACCCGCTTTGACAGAACCGGTAAAACAAAGTGCCTGAATTGTTCCACTTTGAAGAATTTTTTGGCAAGTGGCATGTTCCATATTTAAAAATTGGAATAGTCCTTGAGGTAAATCGCAGTTTGCGAATGCCTTGTCTAATATATCTGCGCATAAAGCTGTTTGGGGAGCATGCTTTAAAATAACCGCATTACCTGCCAGTAAGGCAGGAATAATGGCATTAATGGCTGTTAATAAGGGGTAGTTCCAGGGGGCGATATTCATAACAATACCAACCGGTTCAAAGTCTATTCTGCGTATCAGAGGGCCGTTTACTTGAATCAACTTTGGCGATAAAGCTTGCTCTACAATTTTTAGCATGTATTCTGTGCGTTCTTGTACGCCACTTAGTTCGCCCGCGGCTTGGTGTGTGGGCCTACCCATTTGCCAGGTTATAGATTGTGCAATACTATCTTTATTTGCTTGGAGGGCTGTGCAAAAGTGGCTCAGATGTCGTATACGTTCAGATAAAGGCGTTTTACGCCATATTTTTTGGGCCGTTTGAGAATCTTTTAGCGTTTGTTCAATCTGCTTATCAGTATGATAGGGCACTGTTGCATAAATAGATTGATCTATGGGACTAATGATATTGAATTCTTTCATACTATATGGCCTCAAAATATCTTTTTAACTGCCAATCAGTAATAGCTTGATTGGCTTGTCGTACTTCCCACTCGCGAGTGGCTGTAAAATGCTCTACAAAGTCATGGCCAAATAATTCTTTAGCCGCTTGAGAATGCTTCAGTCTTTGTGTCGCATCTAGTAAATGACTAGGCAAAGGAATGCTTTGTTCACCTTGTTGGGTATAAGCATTTCCTTCTATGGGCGCTGTGGGGATGATTTTATTTTCAATACCCCATATCATAGCGCCTATAGCAGCACTCAGTGCTAAGTAGGGGTTGCCATCAGCCCCGCCCGCTCTAAACTCAATACGTTGTGATTTTGCACTGCCTTCAATAACTCGGATAGAGCAGGTTCGGTTGTCTATTCCCCAATTGGAATGGGTGGGAGCCCAAAAACCTGGAACTAATCGAGTATAAGAATTAATGGTGGGAGCAAAAAGTGCAGTAAATTCAGGGGCCAAATGTTGCAGTCCCCCTAAACTATAAAGCATAGTTTGTGAAATATTATGCTCTCGTTTGGGGTCATAAAATAAGGCATCATGATTTTTGTTTTGTGCTGAAATATGGATGTGACCACTTTGGCCAGGATGATTGGGAGACCATTTAGCCATGAAGGTGGCCATAAGAGATTGTTGTTGGGCTAAGACTTTGGTAAACGTTTTAAAGATGGCGGCTTTGTCTGCAGAATTAAGTGCCTTATCAACGCCTATAGCCGCTTCTAATACGCCAGGACCTGTTTCGCAATGTAAGCCTTCAATCTCAAAATTCATGGTTCTAGACAAATTTAGCAATGACTCATGAAAGGCTTGTTGGACCGTGTGCCTGAGTACAGAATATCCATGATTCCCAGTGGTAAAAGGCTTTAAATTTTGAAAACCTTTATCCTGGATGCTTTGAGGTGTTTCCTCAAACATAAAAAACTCATATTCTAAAGCTGAGTGAAAAAACAAATTATGTTGGGCGGCACGGTCTAATACTTTTTTTAATATTTGTCTGGGACATATTTTTCCGGCATGGCCAATAAACTCACATAAATATAATAATGAGTTTTCTTCAAAAGGAAGCACTCGTTTTGAATTTTCTATAATTTGGACATGCGCATCTGGATAACCAGAATGCCAACCGGTAAAAGTGGTATTGTCGTAAAGTTGGTCATCAATATCCCAACCTAAAACCACATTACAAAATCCAAATCCATCTCTCATCGAGTTGAGGAATTTTTCTTTAGACATACGTTTGCCTCGGAATACACCGTCGGTATCAAAAACACCTAACATAACCTGCTGAGTATTATCAGGTAATGAAAAATTTTGCGGTGTTACATGAGTTTGAATCATTTACTATGTCCTTATAGATTTTTACCGATAAATTGTCACTAGGGAAGGCTTTAATTTCTAACCCGTATATCGATGTGCTCTGATAGCAGGCAAAAAGACCTCTGGATCGATGCGTACATCGTTTCGTGTGACTCTGTTTTTATTTTTATCTTGTTTTTCTTTGGGCGGCCTAAAGTTTGGGCAAGGCGTTTGGTCAGTCGCTGGGAAAAAGATAGGCAAAGGGCCTTTAATCATGAGTCGTTTTGTTTGATTGTTCTCCTCAAATACAATATTAGCACGGAGGTGGGGCGCAAGTTCCTGAACAATGGCTAATGGCTCACTAGGCGTCAGTGTTTGGCATTTTTTTAGTTGTAGTTCTATATGAGTATGATGTCCTTTTTGGGCTAACATTTCACAGGCTTTTGCTGCAGTGATTTTCTTGATAGAGCGAGTATGCGCCCAGGTCCAGTTAATTTTTTGGGGCGTGTGCTTTAGAATAGGCAGCTGTCTATAACATTGTTTTAAGTGTAAACGTGCTAAATTTAAATTTTGTAAAGCTCTGGAGGTTGATGACGGACGTTTAGACAAAATAGACTGAATGCCATCAGAGATTTGTTTTTCTTTTAAATTTAATTTTGCCGCTTTTAACATCAACATACTTTTTTTGAAGTGTAATTTCTTTAAGTTGACAGCCTCTGCTAATTCTATTGTTTCAGTAGAAGCTCCAATAAATCCTGCTGCTACGATAATTTCTCTGGGTTGCTGTGTATCAAAATATTCTAGCCGTTTTATAACAGAACAGACTTGCTCGCGGGGTGATGTTTTACCTTTTATAAGCGAAGGGTAGTCTTTTATATCTTGTAGCCATGCAACCAATGTCGAATCACATAAAATAGCATCGCATAAAGCATCGATAGTTAGGGTGAGCTGATTAAATGCTTCTAATAAGTTATCTCTAAGTTCATACTCTAACATTGTTGTGAGCTCGCTCTCTAGTTAATTACAGTGCTGGAAACAAACACATATTAAAACACAGTTTGGAGTCATAAAAATAATGAATAATACCATATAGGTCAGTTTCAGATCGGAAATCATGAAAAAAAATGTCTATTCTTATTCTATGCACTTCGTAAGAAGACATGGAATAACAACATAATAAAACACTATAATAATAGGCAGCTATAATGAAAGTATTGCTTTGTGATGAAAACCTTGAGGCCAAGAAAGAACTAATTCAACATTTAAGCGATCTGGGACATGAATGTATTTTGGCTGAAAGTGGTGCAAAATCTATTGAACTATTAACCGCTGATGAACCAGATTTAATTATATTAGACTTTGATATTTCAGATATGTGTGGGATAAAAGTTACCCGAAAATTAAAAGAATTTTGTTACAATATATCGAGTTGGGTACCGATTATTTTAATGAGTCGAGATGCTTCGGTTGACAATATCGTGGCAGCTTTAAATGCCGGCGCAGATGACTTTATACAAAAACCCATTTCATTTGAACTGATTAAAGCGAAAATCAGTGCGTTGAGACGAATTGTCTCTTTAAAGGAAAATCTTATTGACTTTGGCAATCAGTTACAAGATTTGAATGAAAAGCTAGTGACCTCTAATCAATTATTATCAACCCTGTCTTTAAAAGATCCATTAACGTTGTTAGCCAACAGACGAGCCTTTGAAGAAGGTTTAGAAAGAACTTGTCGTATGGCTCTGCGGAACAAAACCTCCACATCGTTAATTATGATTGATATTGATCACTTTAAGCCCTATAACGATACTTATGGGCATCAAGCGGGTGATATTTGTCTGAAAGAAGTTGCTCAAACTATTAAAACATCTTTACTGAGAGATAAAGATATTGCGGCTCGATATGGTGGCGAGGAGTTTAGTTTGATTCTACCTGACACATCGAAAGAAGATGCAATGCTCGTTGGTGAAAGAGTCCGATCAAATATTGAGGCTTTATGCTTGAAAAATGTGGGCTCGCCTAAAGGATACGTGAGCGTGAGTTTGGGGGTTTCATGTGCGCCGCCCAACATAGATTTTGTTTCTGAATCGTTAGTGGCGGCTGCGGATGATGCTTTGTATCGAGCTAAAGAGCAAGGTCGAAACACAGTCGTCGCGTCAATATTAGAGGTCAACAATAAGAAGCCAGGACACCATCTATCTAGTTATAAGACATTGAAAGTGAATCCTAATAACGAAGAAAATAAACCCTTAGAATAATCAGAAACACTAGCAGTCAGTATTTTGCCGCGGCATGTCCGCGGCGTCGTATATTCAATTGGATTGTTAGTGATCCACCAGTCCCCCTTTGGTTAATACAAATGGATCCAAGTATGATTTTATTTCTGACTCAGATAAATCGGTCATCTCTAATGCAACCTCTAACAAAGGCCGGTTTTCAGCATAGGCGGTTTTAGCAATTTTGGCCCCTAACTCATAACCAATGACAGGGTTTAAAGCGGTGACCAAAATAGGATTTCTTGATAGCTTCTCATTAATATTCGTTTCGTTTATCGTAAAACCTGCGATGGCTTTTTCAGCTAAGACAGTAGAGGTATTAGCGATTAGTTGAATGCTTTGTAGAATATTGTAAGCAATCACAGGCAACATCACATTGAGTTGGAAGTTACCATGTTGGCCAGATACAGCAATGGCCGTATCATTGCCTATGACTTGTGCACAAGCCATCATGGTAGACTCACAAATGACAGGATTGACTTTTCCGGGCATAATGCTACTGCCAGGTTGTAGTGCCGGTAGATATATCTCGCCAATGCCCGCTAGAGGTCCACTGTTCATCCATCTTAAGTCATTCGCAATTTTCATTAAGCTAACAGCGAGAACGCGAATCTGCCCTGATAAAGCGACAATGGCATCTTGTGCGCTGAGACTTTCGAAACAGTTTGGACTGGTTTGAAAAGGTAATTGCGTTTCTTTTGCTAGAGCGGTCACCACTTGCTGGCTAAAATCCGGATGAGCATTAATGCCAGTACCAACAGCCGTTCCGCCGATAGCGAGCTTTAGGACATCCGTCATAGCAGATTTAATACGGACAATCCCATTTTGAATTTGTTGTGACCAGCCGCTTAGTTCTTGGCCCATTGTGACAGGCATCGCATCCATTAAGTGGGTTCTGCCTGTTTTGGTCACATTCTTCAAAGATTCTGCTTTCGCATCTATGATTTTTTTCAGTGTTTGAAGCGCTGGGAGTAATTGATTTTGCGTTTGATATGCGGCGCTAACATGAATCGCAGTCGGAATAATATCATTACTGCTTTGCCCCATATTGACATCGTCATTGGGATGAATCTCCAAACCCGCTTCAATCGTAGCGTAGCGAGCGATCACTTCATTCGTATTCATGTTGGTGCTGGTGCCTGAACCTGTTTGAAACACATCAATCGGAAAATGCGGATCCAACTCGCCGCCGGCAACTTTATCGGCGGCTTTGGAAATTGCAGATGCTTTTGTTGTGTCCATATCGCCAAGTGCTTGGTTAGATAAAGCACAGGCTTTTTTAACCCAGCCCATTGCTTGGATAAATTGTCTGGGCATGGGTAAACCAGAAATAGGAAAATTATCGACAGCGCGCTGTGTTTGCGCACCGTATAAGGCATTTTCAGGTACTTCCATTTCACCCATACTGTCAGATACTTTGCGCGTATTCGCTTGGCTCATAGTGATGTAACCTTTTTATGTTAATTAATACTATATTTATTGGCGACGACTTACCCTTTTCTACGTCCCCCGGGGACAAGCCGCGGAACGTAGGTTGTGGAGAAGAGTGTAAGAGATGACGTTTATTGCTGTGCTAAGTTTCTCAATACATAATGTAAGATGCCACCATGTTGGTAATAGGCGAGCTCTTTAGGTGTATCGATTCTCACTTTTGCAGTAAATTGTTTTGTTTTGTCATTACCATTGACTCGAACGGTCACCTCTCCCTGAGGTTTTAAATTTTCTAGTTCTATACTAAAAGTCTCTTCTCCAGATAGATTCAAGCTATCAGCCGATTCGCCTGGCATATACTGTAGAGGCAAAACACCCATACCAATCAAGTTTGAACGATGAATACGCTCGTAGCTCTCCGTGATGACAGCTCGCACGCCTAACAAGCGCGTACCTTTTGCGGCCCAGTCTCTAGAAGATCCGGTACCATACTCTTTACCCGCCAAGACAATTAAAGGGGTGTTATCCGCAGCATATTTTAATGAAGCATCAAAAATACTCATTTGTTCTTTAGAAGGTTGATGCTGGGTCCAGCCACCTTCTGTACCAGGTGCCAGTTGATTACGTAAGCGAACATTGGCAAAGGTACCCCGCATCATAATTTCATGATTGCCGCGTCTTGAACCATAAGAATTAAACTGTGTTGCTGGAATATTGCGCTCGATTAAATATTGTCCGGCTGGGGAATTAGGGGAAATCGCACCTGCTGGTGAGATGTGATCTGTCGTAACAGAATCACCGACTTTCACCAGAACTCTGGCATTATTAATGTTTTGAATAGGGGGGACTTCTTTAGTCATATTTTCAAAGAAGGTTGGGTGCTTGACGTAAGTCGAATCATCTTGCCAATCATACAACTCAGATTTACTCACTTTAATATTCTGCCAGTTTTGATCGCCATCAAATACGGCTCCGTACCGTTGGGTAAACATTTCTGGTTGTAACGATTTCTCAACGTTTTCTTGTATTTCTTTCTGGGTTGGCCAGAGATCTTTTAGAAAGACAGGATTACCTTCTTTGTCATTTCCGAGAGGTTCTTTGCCTAAATCAATATTCATGGTGCCAGCCAAAGCGTAAATAACCACTAAGGGGGGAGAGGCCAAATACGCATTGCGAACAAATGGATGAATTCGACCTTCAAAATTTCTATTGCCTGATAACACGGCAGAAACTTGTAAATGTCCTTGATTAATCGCCTGATCGATTTCTGGTGATAGTGGTCCAGAGTTACCAATACAAGTTGTGCAGCCATAACCGACTAGATTGAAACCTAATTGGTTCAGATATTTTAAGAGATCTGACTTTTCAAGGTAGTCTGTCACGACTTGTGAGCCTGGAGCTAAACTCGTTTTAACCCAGGGCTTGGTAACAACGCCCAATTCGATGGCTTTTTTAGCAACTAAACCGGCAGCAAGCATCACGGCAGGGTTAGAGGTATTCGTGCAACTAGTAATCGCGGCAATCACAATATCACCATGTGTTAATGTGAGTGTTTTACCGTCTATTTCTAAAGGTACTTCGCCTTCTAAAATATTGGCTCCTTCATTAATTGCATTATCGTCAGCTGAACTGCTCTGTCTTTCTGCAAGCTGTTGTCCAATAGTTTTTGCAAAAGCGGTTTTGGCTTCATTTAATGGAATTCTATCTTGTGGACGTTTAGGGCCTGCTATAGAGGGGACAACGGTGCTTAAGTCTAAATGTAAAGTGTCCGTATATTCTGCTGCCTTTTGGCCTTTTTCTCGGAAAAATCCTTGTGCTTTTGCATATTGTTCTATTATGTTGATTTGCGACTCTGCTCGACCTGTCAGCCTTAAGTAGTTTAGGGTTTCTTGGTCTATGGGGAAAATACCACAGGTTGCACCATATTCTGGTGCCATATTAGCAATAGTCGCTCTGTCAGCTAGCGGCAGATTATCTAAACCATCACCATAGAACTCAACAAACTTTCCAACGACGCCTTTTTCCCGAAGCATCTGTGTAATAATCAGAACAAGATCGGTTGCCGTGGCACCTTCGGGTATAGAGCCGGTTAGTTCAAATCCGACCACTTGTGGTATTAACATGGTAATAGGCTGTCCTAACATAGCCGCTTCTGCTTCTATACCACCCACACCCCAACCTAAAACGCCTAGGCCGTTAATCATGGTGGTATGAGAATCTGTGCCGACTAATGTGTCGGGGAATAATAGTGTTTCAGAGCCCTGTTGTTTTTCAAATACAACGCGGGCAAGGTGTTCTAAATTAACTTGGTGGACAATACCGGTGCCGGGTGGCACGACTTTAAAGTTTTCAAATGCTTCCTGTCCCCATCTTAAAAAGGTATACCTTTCCAGATTTCTCTCATATTCTAATGTTGTGTTCTGGCTAAAAGCCATTTTATTGCCAAAGTGATCAACCATGACTGAGTGATCAATAACAAGTTCTACTGGGTTTAGCGGATTAATTTTATTAGGATTGCCCCCTAAAGTTTTCATTGCCTGTCGCATAGCCGCTAAATCAACGACTGCTGGAACGCCTGTGAAGTCTTGTAAAATTACGCGGCTGGGGGTAAACGCGATTTCTTGTGATGGCGTGGCTTTAGGATCCCAGTTCAATAGTGCTTCTATATCCGCATCTTCTGTATGTCCATCCTGCTTAAATCTTAATAAGTTCTCTAATAATAATTTCAAAGAGAAGGGCAGTCGAGTTAAGTCAAAATTGGAGGGTAATGCTTTTAGGCTGAAATATTCATAGCTTTTATTATTAATGTCTAGGCGTTTTTGGGTGTCGAAGCGATCATTCATAAGAGGTCTCCAGCTGGTAATTTATCCATAGTATTTTTATTCAGATCCAAAAAATTATTTAGTAGGTCTTGCACAAGAGCTGTGAGTATATACGCTGTTCTTTCCATTGCGTCATGCCGAATTTTATCCCTTTAGAAAATAAATTGCGAGTAATTGCAAGGAGTTAAAAATTATTTATGAAAACTAACTATTTTCTCCTTGTAAATCAGGGGTACGGGATCCTACACTTTTTTGTGAGGAGGGCACCCAATGGAAGTCAACGAACAAATGAATCAGCATATCGATCCGAAAACTATCAATGCGAGATGTAGTTGTTTCAACTTACGTAGAGCAACACGAGCAGTGACTCAGTATTTCGATCACCAATTAGAGCCTGCAGGCATTCGAGCCACGCAGTTCACTTTATTGGTTTCAATGGCCTCAGCTTCAGCTCGTACACTGACTGAGATGGCAAGTACTTTGGTTATGGATAGAACCACGCTCACACGGAACTTAAAGCCGTTAGAGAAGCTAGGGTTCATTCAGACTATAGAGCCTAGAGATAAGCGTTCTAAGGCCTACGCCTTAACAGAGAAAGGCAAAGAGACGCTAGAAAAGGGGATCCCTTTGTGGAACCAGGCTCAAACACGGATACAGAGTACTTTAGGTGATGAACGTTTTGGCGGGATTTTACAAGATCTGGATGCGATAACAAAAGTTATATCAGAGATGTAAAAAATGCAGCATAACAAGGAGATCCTGAAATGGCTCAGGCGTGGGATGTAGTTTGCGAAAAAAATAAAGCCAGTGATCAAAAAAATACTGAGCAAAAATCTGATATAGAATCAGTGTCGCCACGGGCAGCTGGTTCTAAAAATCAGTTAGCAGAAGTTGTTGATGACATGGAAGAAGTGGAAGATGTAGGAGAAGGACCTTCAGCTAAATCACTTGATGCGACACATTTGTATTTGGGTGAAATTGGCTTTGCGCCGTTATTGACGGCGGAAGAGGAAGTATATTACGCGAGACGTGCATTAGAAGGCTGTGCTAAGTCCAGAAATCAAATGATAGAGAGTAATCTACGATTAGTCGTTAAGATATCTAGAAGGTATATTAATCGTGGTTTGGCCCTGTTAGATTTGATCGAGGAAGGTAACTTGGGTTTAATTCGGGCAGTTGAAAAGTTCGATCCAGAGAAAGGATTTCGTTTTTCAACCTACGGCACATGGTGGATTCGACAAACGATTGAACGGGCATTAATGAATCAGACTCGTACTATTCGATTGCCAATTCATGTCGTTAAAGAAATGAATGTATATTTGAGAACGAGTCGTGAGTTGTCACACAAGCTGGATCACGAACCTAATTATGAAGAAATTGCAAGTGCTTTAGATAAACCTAAAAAAGCCATTGAAAGAATATTAGATTTAAATGAAAAAACATCATCTTTAGATTTACCTGTATCATCTGAGACAGATAGAACGGTTGTGGATACGGTGAAAGAAGAGATTGATCATGATCCTTTAGTTTTACTGATGGAAGAGAATTTTAAAAGTTCAGTTGATTATTGGTTAGATACCTTGAATGAGAAGCAAAGAGATGTGATTGTTAGGCGATTTGGGCTAAGGGGATTCCAGCAATCTACACTAGAGCAAGTCGGCGCAGAAATAAATTTAACACGAGAACGTGTTAGGCAGATACAAGTTGAAAGTTTGGCCCATCTGCGTCAATTATTAACGAAGAAGAAGTTAACCCAAGATATTTTGCTTAATTAGATTTTATTTCCCGCCTGCCTGGCGGGTTTTTTCTATCATAGGTATTCGCCTATGAATCAATAATAATCCTCTCTATAAATTACTCAGAATCATTTTTTATCGATTTAAATTGTTGGGATATGCAGTAAAGATTTGTGTATATGTCAAATAATTTAGAGCTGCCCTAAACCTAAGCAGATATCTGATGAGATTAGCCTTCCATCGCACAAAATTATAATTCTGACAACTAACATTGCTGGAGCAGGTGTCAACTTGTATTCTTTACTCATAAAAGTAAATATTCACTCACAAATGAGGGAGAAGCAATATCATGACCACATTTTTACAAGGGCTTATGCCATGGGCCAAACTGTTAGATATTAGGCAGTTGCCTTTAATTAATAATTATTTAGTCTCAAACAAAAATACAGATCCTGTGTTCAGCAGTGACGAAGTAAAAGCTGAGCCGCAGCCTACAGATAAGATTGGTATAGAAGATTCTTGGCATAAAGCTGAAAATTCAAAATTGTGTATTAGCACCGAAGAGTGGGAAAAAGCAAAAAGCATTATGTATCAGCAAAGTACAACGGGCTTAGCAGAAACTTACATGATTTCTAGAAAGCAACATCCTGAACTAAACCATTCTTTCATTGTCATGCAAACAGAGCAAGGCCCTAAATTGGGCGCTGTGGCAAGAGCAAAATATTTCACAGATTCTCAAGGGAACCTTATAAAAGAAGGCATTATTGCTCATGGGAAAAGCTGTCTTATCAAAACTATTCAATGGGAAGATGGTTCATCTGATGTTGTTAGAATCGCAAATAAATCAAAAAATAATGCCAACAAAATTATGGCAAAAAAAATGGGCTATCACTTAGGCGGCTTTGTCGTTAAACGTTCTGCAGCAACGAGGTGGATAACGGGAAAAAATGGTATAAAAACAATTCAAGATAAAGAATATACCATCATGAAGCATTTGCCTGGAGTAGAGCTTGGAAGTGAATTGGGCAATATAAACTCTAGACATCAAAAAATAGCCGTAGGCTTAGAGGCGGCAAAAGCAATTTTGTCTTTACAAGAAAAAAATATTGTTCATGGAGACATTCATCCAGGTAATCTATTAATCGATGAAGAGGGGCAGATTATCCCTATAGATTTTGATTTGTCTTTTGCATTGCAAGATGGACAAGAGACAAAGGTAACAGGCAAAGCAAGAGGCAGCCGGCGATATATGGCGCCTGAAATTGGCGTTTGGAAGAAAAATCGTGATGCGACAAATAGGAATGATGGACACTGGGCCCAACATGACGGTGTATATTCATATGCTTCTGATATTTATGCATTAGGCGTTTTATTTGAGAGAGATTTAAAATTAGGTCAATGTGACGATGAAATGAAGCATTTGATTTCAAGAATGAAATCAAAAAATCCGGCACAAAGACCTGATATTCAGGAAGTTTTGTCCAGATTGGCGCAAGCCAAATCTTTAAATGAATCGCCGGTTAATAAATATTTTGATCTTGACCAGGAGTCAAACCCAGATGCAAAAGCCCCGATCACGATTTCAGTTGGACAAGCATTATTGTTGTTGATTGACCGATATCAAGATACAGAGATTGAAAAAACAAAACAACTGAAAACACTTTATCTTAATGGTTTTAAAACACAAGCAGAAAAATCTTTGCTGACAGAATGGCTTAATGACTCAGTTTTAGAGGAATACCATGTCTCAAAAGCACCTGAGATTATTAATCATGATGCTTCTAGACGCTATTTTGAAACACATTTGTCGATTAATAGCAGTCAATCGGCATTAGAATCTGCTCAGTTGAAACAGCTTAAATTGCATTATCAATCCATTAAAGATTGTTTTGAAGGATTGGGTGGTGATATTGATGCCAAGGTATTCAAAAAGTCAGGTAAACGCGTACTAAAACGTGATTATGCAAAAGAACAAACTGACAGACTAACGACAGGGGGAAATCCCGATGATTTGATTAAAGGCATTAGCACAAAAGAGCAAGAAAGTATCGATCGTCTATTCTCAGGCCAGATAGCGGATGAGGACTATGATATGCACAAAGAATATGCAGACATGATTAATCGGATTCAAAATAACCCTGAGTATAGTGATGAACTTAAAGAAAAAGCTTTATTGATTGTCAAATCAACACGGTTGTCTATGATTTTAAGTACGAAAATACAAAAATATAATAAAAAAGGCTTATATGATGGTGAAGATTTGCCAGGTAATGAAATTTATCAAGCAGGGATTTATGAGGGCGATAACCGTGGGAGAGTTTCAAAACCAGATGGACAAGAAAGTACCAGGGCGGGTCATTTGGGCATAATGCAAGGTCATATGCCACTAGCTGGAGATGATGCGGCGTTATCAGAGGAAGCCTTTTGTTACTTTAAGCCAAGTGACCGCTCTACATATAGTGTTAATGCTAATTGGACAAATTATGCTATGGAACAATTGGTTCACCCTTTTTCTAATAGTATCTCTGGAACTCTATTAGTACAAATGAAAATGATGATGAAATTGCATGATGATGGAAATCTACAATTTAAAGATAAAGCGGCGATCGAAAATTATTTTAAATCTATGATTTCAACCATGTCAGCGGTGAGTGGTGGACATTCATTATTAGAATTTACCGGGCCATTTCTGTTAAAAGATATTCAGGATAAATTTAAATTTATTGACGGGTTTGCGGATATATCTTTAAGATCTATGTTTTTGGAAAACAATGATGCTGCTTTTGAAAAATCACTGCAAGATACTATTTTATATAATAACCAGTTGCTTCATAAAGCTAAATTGCATCAAGAATTAAAAGCAAGCGTGGAACAAGAGAAAGATCTATCCATACACGGCGTAGCGCGTAATGGCAATACGGCTCAAATGCAAAAATTGCTATTGTCTGGTTCTGATCCAGCTTTAGAAAATGCAAGAGGGCAGTGTGCCTTGGATATAGCTGTAGAACATAATAATACCAGTCTTATTTTACTATTATTAAGTCAACATAACCTAGGCAATATCAAGTTAAGTGAGGATAAGTTTAAAAATCTTCTGGTCGAGAATGCTGAAATAAAACAGTTGCATCTTAAGCATAAAAAGGATGAGGATAACGTCAGGATTTCGAAAACAGTTTTGTCAAAGCGAATTGATAAATTATTACAAGCCAATGAGAAGTTGAACAATCACGCTACACAAGAAGAGATTACAGCTATACGCAGAGATTCTGATAAGATTCATCAAGAACTAATACAGGTGGAACAAGCCTTATTTATTTTATCAAAACAAGTTGGGTTTTATAATCTGGCAGATGCGTTAAATCCATATTTGGATACTGCTAGGGAATTCAAAACACTAAACAGCCAATATAGAAGAGCGCTTGCCGAATTGCAAAACAAGAGAAACAACATAAAAGGTGGTTCAACTATAGAAGATATAGTAGATACCGCAGAGCAGTTGTTCCCTGAGGTGCCAACGATTGGTTCAATGGGCGTGTTAATGCAGTATTTGTCCAAAAGAGCGGATAAGACTCACAAAACGTCTATTCCTGAAAAATTAGAGCCAGAGAATTTTTCATTTTTAGATAGTCGAAATATTTATCAAACACCTGCTGTTATTGGGGCGATGATGGAAGCTACGAAACAATCCCCTATAGATTTGGTTGCTTTTAGACCTGAGAGGCAATTACTCCAGGATGTATCGGCATATGTAACCGTATATCTTAAAACAGCAGACGAACAAACACGAAATGAAGTTGTCGAAAAAGTTGTCGCAAAATTAAAACCTGAAGTGAAGGAAAAACTGAGTGATTTATATAATAATCTTGAGTCTAAAGTTTCTGAGCGAATGAAGTTAATAATACAGGGGGATATAAGAGGCAATTGTCATGAGCGTGCCGCTGTTTGTGCCGCTCAAAAAATATCGTTCCCGATACCGTATTGCGCTGAAATATCAAATGTCCAACAGTTGGCTACTAAAATTGAGACACAAAGAGCTTATCAAGAACTGTTAGGTCAGAAATTAGATGGCATGATCACCCAATATTTCCGGTTTAATCCATTTTATCAATACAAGTCGTCTGCGGATAATCAGGAGCCAGTGGTTATGTTTGTCGGCGGCGGTCAAGCATCCGGAAAAGGTTCATCTATTGGTAATTTAATGAATGATGCTAAGAATGCGGGATTGGAACCCAATAATCTTGTATATTTAAATAATGATTCGTATAAGTCATTATTAAAATTTGATGATAGCCATCCAAAATTGTTTTCTCAATTAACACATGATGAAGCAAGGTTAATTCGAGACAAAGCCTTTAAGATGGCGAAAGAAAGCAACATGCATCTATTGATGGATCAAGTTAGCTTAAGCAGAAGCGCAACAAATTATGCTTTGCGTAAAAACAGTGTTGTGAAGGGGACGATTGTTTCAACAAAGGTGGAGTCTGCAATTGAAAGGAGTTATCAACGTGCACTAGAGACAGGGAGATTTGAAGATACAGTAGGGCTGTTAGAGTGTCATCAGGCGGTACCAAATAAGGCATTAGCCTATATAGATTATTATAAAGGTAAAAAAGTGCAGGTTAATTTTGCGGATAACAATGTTGATGCAGGCCAAGCGCCAGTGCTCTTTATGTCGGTTGATTGTGCGTCTTCTCAGATTGTTATTCATAATGAGGATTTATTAAGAGAGTTTGTTAAAAAGCAGCTAATCAATACCTCCGCGAAGACACCCAGCGAAGTATACCCTTTTGAGCCAGTGTTAACTGAGCAATTAGACGAGGCAGTAGAAACCTACTTAGAACAGTTAAATGCCATGGGATACCAAATTGAGCAAAAAAACAAATCAAAATTAACTGCAAGAATGGGAGCTTGAATGAAATGTCAAAATTAAACACTAAAGATTTGTTATCATCTTCAGAATTTCTAGGACTAGATAAGTTGCCGATAGAAATAAAAGCTGTGGTCAGAGGAATAGATAAACGTGAAAAGGAGCAAAGCGCATCCTTAGATGAAGAAAATGGTAGTTTAACAAAAGGTTTGTTATTTAACATGTTGCACCAATGTTCTAAGAATATAGCTTAAGAGTGTATTATGTTGATTTTTAGAAAAAATGTATTACCATCCAAAACAGGAAAATCAATTGAATTTGATTTTCCTGAATTTGGAAAAAAACATACAAAATATTGGGAAAAAACGCTTTTGCTGGAATGGGATGTTTTACAAACCATATCAGATGTAATTATCAACATTCCCTATAAGCTGGATATCTCTGATTTTAAAGTCGGTAAAGTTAATAGTAAAGAATTTACTGTCTTCCATCCAAATCATGATAGTACGCATGCAACTAGACAGTGGATTATCTCACAGAGATTACTAACCAGCATTAGTGAAATGGGATCAAATCGCTGGAGAAATATTGCAAAAAGTTTTACACGAGAAGAAAATGCCTGTGTTCGATTGGCTGCCTTTTGTCTTAGAATTGGCAGATTAAATGAAGACAGTGTTCATCTTGGTTCTCAACATGTATTACGATCTGCTCAAATGTTTCAAATTTTGGCAACTCAATTGGGCTTTGGTTTATCACTATTAAGGAATATCGCTGAAGCGATGAGCAAAGGCAAGCCTAAATTTATTGCTCAAGAGCGTTACAATGGATTTGAAGGTGAGGAAGACGAGCAAAAACTTGATAAGGCTAAGTTGGCGCGAGAAGTTCTTAATATGACTCATAGAATGGATTTGGTACGCTGCTGGGATTCAAAAGGAACTAAAAAATATAAAGCTATAAAAGAACCTATTGTAAAATCTTTGCATTATTTGCTAGAAGACGCAGAAATGGCAGAAATATTGTCTGTTGCGTATTTGCGTTTTGCATGTAAGTTGTGTGAATGCACTGGAAGTAAAGTCAAAGTGCTTGAGTTAGATGTGCATGCGCCATATCAAATAGATTTGAAAGCGTCCTGCACGCAATCATTAGGAGATTGCGCTGAAAAATTACTCAGTCTTAATAAACCTAAAATCTAAAGCATTAACCCGTATCAAAAGATACAACCAAGTCGGCGCTACTACCAGTAGTGCCGGTTTGTGCTTCTACACTCACATTTTTGCCCAATACATATTGCAAGCCAAAGGTATTGCTGGTGTCTAAAAAGCCTAGGCTATAATTTAAATATAATCTGTCAGATAACTGCTTGCCAACGGTGAGTATCGTATCTTCTAAACTATTTGAGTTACCTTTGGATAGGCCAAAGTGATCTAATTTTAAACGTTCAGCTAAATCAAATATTCCGCCGCCTTTTTTGCCATTTCCAAACATATTTGAGAGTTGTGAGACAGCCTGAAACAAGAGTTCTGCTTGAGCGCCAGAGGCTTCGCTTTGTGGTTGGCCTAGAATCAAATAAGACATAATATCTGCTTCAGGCATGGTTGGGCTCGAGAAGAACTGTACAGTAGGCTGGCCGATTTCTCCAGATAGTTTTACGCCGACCTCAATAGGCTCGGATGGTAATGTCGATTTTTTAGTGGCAATCAGCGGCATAATTTTTTGCTTAGCTTCTACCTCGATGAGTGGCTTATTCATAGGCCCACCTGAGAAATGTAGCTGCCCATGTGTCAGCTCGAATACACGGCCTTGGAATTTGTACTTTCCATTAATAAGATTTAACTTGCCTTTTAAAGTAGGGATATTGTCCGGCTTTTGTTGTAAGTTCAGTTGGCCTGTGATTTGGCTGGATAAGCCTTGATCTTTATAGAATATTTTATCCCCCAATACAATATTTAAATCTTGGTAGATAGATCTAAAGTTTTTCTTTGGGTTTATTTGTGGTTTATTTTTACTGACTATCACAACGTCATTTGTTCGTATGGCTTTTTTAATATGCTTGTGGCGATTAATTTGAGCTTCTGGAACAAATATATTCCCTTCAAGTTTGGGAATATTATCTTGGTAGGATAATGTCAAATTAGGGGATGCTTTAATAAAGTATTCTGGTGTGTTGCTGACAATGAGATCATGGCCCTGTAGTTTGAGTATCAGGTTGGGCTGAGGTGTCATTTGCGCACTACCTTGCACTGAAAAATTACCACCATGGCTCATTGAACCCCTGCCATCAATAGTGATTTTATCACTTTGTTTATTGAGGTGGATATCATTAAATATCGCTGTCACGCCGTACTGAGGGACAGGGTAACTTAATGTTTTTATCGTTGCATTGCCGGTTAATTTGGGCGCTGCCATCGTACCACGAATATGAACCAGCCCCTTTGCTTTGCCTTGCGCCTTGGCTAGCCCAGGGATAAACGCTTTTAGGCTTTCTAATTGATTGACTTCAATTGTAAACTGACCTTTCAGATTAAAAGGGGCATTGTGGTTAATGGTTAAGTCGCCATAAACTTTTTGGCCTAATAGCTTTAAATCAGAATGTAGATACCAATTATCTTGATAAGATATGCGAATAGCGCCTGTATTTTTTGTATGCGCTTTTAGACGAGGATCGTCTATTTTGGCGTGGGTGATATTTGCTAGCCAACTGTTTTTTTCCAATAGCCCATTTATTTTAAGATCAACGGGGGTGTTATTAGATGTGCCCTTTATGGCAATAGAGTGTTGAATCAAAGACCCACTAAGATTGATACTCATATCTTTAAAGTTATACTGGTTGTGCTTGAATGATTTTGCTTGTAAAACAGCTTTAACTTGATCTTGGTCGTCATCCACATCATCAATTAATATAGAAATATCACCGTTAGATTTTACTTCACTCAGGGCATATATATGAGCTAGCTTTTCAGGTAATACAAAATCCCAATGTATGTTTAGCTTTTTATCGTGCTGGGCATGTAAAAAACCATAATGGCCTTCATAGTCAATGAGGCTTGTTCGAATAATTTTTGAAGACCGAAATTGAGATATTTTAAATATCTTAATTTCTTGTTTTTGTTCATTTATATTTAATGTTGCTTCAAAAATCTCTGCATTATCAACAATGACTTCAACGGGTAGCCATTGATTAATATCATGTTGAATCAGCTTAATATCTTTTGGGGGGGTCGCATCAGTTATTGTATTCGATACTGAGCTGTCTATGTCATCTTCGCTTGCACTCGTATTTGTTTTGAGTTGCAGCTCGGTTGTTTTAAAATCTGTAATATGCAGCTTTTTATTGAGTATTTTCAGCGGTTGCCATGAAAGGCTTAATTTATTTGTTTTAATTTGGTATTGATTGATATCAAGTGATAAATGGGTCAACTGAAAGTTACCTGCCAGATATCCTGAAAATTCCTCAAATTCTATAGTGTAGGGCGTGAAGTCGTTAATTAAGTTTAAGGTCGCAATACTACCCGTATTGGTAAACAAGCAAAATCCTAGGCAAGCCGTGGCGCCCAAAATAGTATAGCTAATTGATTTAATTAGTTTTTTATATAAAAAAAGAGGTTCTACGTGTTTAACCATTTATGTGCTAGTCCGGTAAATCAGAAGCCATTCTAACCCGTATTGTGGTTATGTGAAACCCATATAGGCGTTAAATAATTAAAGCCCTATAAATCAACCTGCTAGAAAAAATTAGCTTGATTCATGTAGAGTAAGTACACATTTATAATCCTGCTAAAATGTTTGTAATTTAAGGAATTTTCCTTGTTTTCTCTCACCTACAAGTCATCTGCCTAACAATATTGCAATCCACATCCTTACAGAAGTTGAGAGAGTCATTCACAAACGATTCACCAAATATTATCTGATAGGATTATTTCTCTGCAATTTTTTCTAAAGTTAATAATAGTGCAGCACCTAAAACAGACGAACCCCAAGGTACTTCTTTGTGGTCTAAATTAAGCGATTTATTTTTTACTCATACTGCAACTCAGAATCATGCTGACGAAGACGAAGCTTTGATCCCAGTACAACACTCGTGCAATACAGCGATAGGAATAGGGTAGGGCAAGCTGAAGGACAAGATTCACAGGAGCTAGAGGCAAACGTATCTAGTCGTATCAAAGCAACTCGTTAAACTTCTGGCCCAAAGGTCGCATGGATGCGCCAAGAATTAGCCGCATTGGTCAAGGGTTTTGCAACAGAGAATTTTATGGGACCAAAGCGCGTGTCATAATTTAGACCAACACCCACACCCACTTGCAAGTTATCTCGGCTGCTTCTAAACGCATTACCCGTATCGACAAAGACATGGCCGCCTAAAGGGGCTTTGATGGGCTTTGAAAACTCTAAGCTGCTTATAAACAAATAGCTACCACCCACCGGTTGGCGTACATCATCTTTGTCAATTTCAGCAGGCAAACTTCTATAGGCAAAACCTCGTATACTAGTATCACCACCGGCAAAAAAGCGTTGTGAGAGTGGCACTTTGTCTTCTGTTTGGGGCGTTGTTGCACCGAGTTCAATCCGGAACAAGGATTTGATGTCATTCTCAAAAGTATGCAACCAGCGATGTTGGTAGTATATTTGGGCAAAAGAGATATCACTGCCTATATTTTCTACACTGCCTTTGACTTTAAATATTCGTGTTGTGCCATTTTTCGGATTATTGGGATCGTCCCGAATAGATTTTTTGACCTCGAGCATAGGTATTAATAGCTTGTCTTTTCTTTTTGTATTGGTACTAAAAGAAACAGATTGCTCTTTGAGGAAAGTTAAGTCCAGCGTTCTCTCCCAGCCATAAATATCGCGTTTTTCACTGATACCTAGTTCAAAGCTGTCTACAGGCTTATCGCTGTACTCATCTTCTATGTACTCAGTATGTAAGGTGATTTTATCTGAGTACGGTCGTTTGCCAGGGATAATATAATCTGCTTCAATTTTTTGAAAAATCTGTGATAATTGAACTTCTGTTTGGAATTTGTGTCCGCTTGAATTAACACGACGCCTTAAGTAGCCTGCCTTGCCTCGAGCGCCTGTGTCGGTGCCATAGCCAATCCCCAAAATATAGTGATTGGGTTTATTGTCTTCAAGTTCAACCAATACAGGAACACGGAATTGCTCATGATCAGGTAAAGACTGAATATTCACTTGTTTGAAATAGTCACTTTTTCTGAGGCGATCTTCTAGTAATACTAATTTTTTAGCAGAAAATGAGTCGTCTATATCATATGTGATATAACGATTGAGTAAGCTGTTATTTAATTGGCTGTCGCTGAAACGCGTTTGACCAAAATAATACATGGCATTTGTGTCTAATTGTAGGTAAATTTGAGCTTGCTGTGAGTCGACGTCAACTTCAACACGGTGCTCGGTAAACTCAGCCGACAAGAAACCTAGCAGCACGGCATTGCCTAAAATATTCTTTTTGCCCAGCTCATAAGTCTCATGGGAAAACACATCGCCTATTTTGAGCGGGAAGGCTTGGACTTTTTTATTGAGCTCCGCATTGTTTTTGCCTTGGCCTAAAAGTTGGATATGGATATTTTTTATGACGACAGGGCTACCCTGCTGTATGTTAAAAACAATTTGCCAATTATTATTTTCAAATTTTTTATGACTGTGAATAATAGGATTATAATATCCATAAGGTTGCAATGCTAAAGCAATTTCTTCTTCAGCTCTATCAATATAGACATCCATCAGGGAAGGGCTAATAACGGGATCACCCCGCAAGTAGTATAAACTAAGATCTGATTTGACTTCTTCTTGCAGCACTTCAGAAATCCCAGTCATTTTGACCTTAATTTGCATAGGCGCGATAGCCCAGCTAATTGGGTTGGGTAAAATGAGCAGTAATGTTAGCAAACATTTTGGTATGCTTATTTTTAGGGGCATTATTTGGGATTTTCCAAACTGAGGATCCCAGTGTCATAGTCATAGGCAAATATTTCTGCATACCGTCCCCAATCAATCATTACGGTCAGCACTCTTTCTGCTTCGCCTTCAGTGAGATAGGCCTCCAGCTCACTTAAAAAGATATCTTCTAACTCTCTGTTATTAGGGCTTCGTTGTAATCGGTTGAGAATGTGTTTAGCTAAGGGAACATGTGCTTCTAGTTGCTTGGCAAATAATTTTTTACGCTCTAACATATCCGCTTGTGCGAACACAATGCCGGCGGATGTTAGGCTAATATCACCCTTGGAGACAGTCGCTAAGTTAAGAATTTCAAGCGCTTCCGTTAATTGAAATAAATGATCTGCTTCTAAATGTAGGTCGTCGGCTAAAGGGGGCAAATCCACAATTTCTTCTTTTAATTGATCGAGCGTATCGACCAAGCCTGTTAGCTCTGAGATACTGGCGTCTGGCAAGCGATGGCCTAAATCCATAGCATTATAATCTGTTCCTGCATCTTCTGGGCGGACTTTATCTCGCTCACTAGTTGTCATGAGAGTGTATATGTCATCAACTAGTTTGCTGGTGTGCAAATCTTTTGGATTTCTTGGAATGGGGGAGGTGGGTTTCAGTTCAGCACGAATATGGCCGGGGTCACTGGCAAAAATAATAATACGATCGGCAATTTGTGCTGCTTCTTCAATATTGTGGGTGACAAACAAAATGCCTTTGGTTCGGGTTTTTTTAGATGTCCATAAATCTAATAAGTCGCTTCTGAGGTTTTCTGCGGTCAGCACATCTAAAGCTGAAAAAGGTTCGTCCATTAATAATAATTCTGGTTCCACGACTAATGCTCGGGCAAAGCCGACTCTTTGTTTCATCCCTCCAGATAATTCTTTAGGATAGGCAGATTCAAATCCATCCAGCCCGATATTATCAATTGCTTTTAGGGCGCGTGTGCGCCTTTCTGCTCTACCGACACCTAAAGCTTCTAAACCTAATTCAACATTTTGTAAGACGGTTAACCAAGGCATCAGGGCGAAGCTTTGGAATACCATGGCTATGCCTTGCACTGGCTCTGTTACAGGCTGCTGGTTATAGATAACTTGGCCACTTGTGGGGTTAATTAGCCCGGCAATAATTCTTAATAGCGTAGACTTACCTGAACCTGATTTGCCCAGTAATGCAATAATTTCATTTTCACGCATTTCGAAGTTGACATCATCTAAAACGACTAACTCTTGGTTTTCAGATGATCTGAATGTCTTACGGACATTTTTCACTTCAAAAATAATATCTTTTTTATTTGTCATATTTAACCTACGTTATAACGTTCTTCGGATAGCGTATAGAGCTTATGCCAGATTAATCTGTTTAAAACAATGACATAAATGCACATCACGGATATACCTAAAGCAATTCGAGGGAAATCACCCGTGGTGGTGAATTCTGCAATATAGCCACCAATACCAGCGGCGTGTAGAGTTGTTTGTTTCCATTCAACCACATCTGCGACAATACTGGCGTTCCAGCAGCCCCCAGCTGCAGTCATTGCCCCTGTAACATAATAAGGAAATATGGCGGGTAGTATAATTTTTCGCCACCATAGCCAGCCTTTGACCCCATAATTTTTTGCTGCAAACCGATACTCCGCCGGAATAGAGGTGGCACCTGCGATGACATTAAATAAAATATACCACTGTGTGCCCAAGATCATCAGAGGGGCAGTCCATATATCAACGTTGAGATTATAAGTCACAATTAACATGAACAAGACTGGGTAAACCAAATTTGCAGGAAATGCGGCAAGGAACTGTGCCATGGGTTGCACCGCTTTGGTTAACTTGGGGTTTAAACCAATCCAGACGCCTATAGGGACCCAGAATAAAGAACATAATATAATTAATATGGTGACTTTGATGGTTGTGATAAAGCCCAGTCTAAAGACATCAATGACTTCATGAAGGCTCAACTCAGTATATATAAAGCGAATGAGCAAGAATGTAGAGCCCAATATACCTAATAATAATATTGTGTTCCAAAAGGTGATCGCCGTCCAAGATAGGGCTTGTTTCACCTTGGGGGAGATACTAGGTTTGTGGACCTTTGTTCGAGGTTTGCGAATTGTGAGCAAATCTCGTAGGCGCTGCATTAAGAGCGTAAGCCACTGTGTGACATGTGAGCGCTGAATCAGAGTGAGGAACCAGGTTCCAGTTGATTCAAGTTCAAGATTAGGCTCAAGCTTAAATTTTTCTGACCAAGAGACCAAAGGCCGAAAAATAAGCTGATCGTAAATTAATATCACTAAGAACATCGTCAAAAGCACATAACCTATGGCGGCATAATCTGATTCTTGTGAAGCTTTCATGATGTAAGAGCCAATGCCTGGAAGCATGATATTTTGGTTATTAACAGAGATGGCCTCAGAAGCAACCACAAAAAACCAGCCAGCGGATAATGACATCATCATATTCCATATTAAGCTCGGTGTTGCAAAAGGGACTTCCAGCCGCCAAAATCTTTGCCACGCACTTAAATGAAACATTTTTGAGGCTTCGTTCAATTCTTTAGGGATGGTTTTGAGTGATTGATAAAAGCTCAATGCCATATTCCAAACTTGTGAGGTAAAAATCACGAATATGGCCGCACACTCTGGGCCTAGCCGACTACCTGGGAAAAAATAAATAAACGCCAAGATACTGATAGACAAGAAACCTAAAATGGGCACGGATTGCATAATATCAATGAAGGGTAAAATGAATTTTTCTGCGCGTTTATTCTTTGCTGCGAGTGTCGCAACGGTAAATGTAAATAGCAGGGAAAAAAATAAAGCAATGGCCATTCGGATGACGGTACTGATGGCATATTGGGGTAGCATACGCGGATCAAGGGAAATATAAATAGATTCACCTAGTTGATAAGGCGCAGTCATACGTTGCCCGCCCCAAGTCAGGGCCGCAAATAAGCCAAAAACAAGCAATAGAATAATAATATCCCATTGATTAAAGAAAAAACTGGTTTTTCGCTGTGGCTGGGCATAATATTGTTTTTTTGCCATGACCTATTCCATCTTTATTTATTTCAGTATTTATTTTGAAATTATGTTAACTAAATAGCATTGTTAAATCAACTGATTCGCTAAATTGGGTATTTTTCACGTCTCTGATTCGTTATCCTGAATTCTAACGAGGAGCGAATTCCATGTCGATTGAAATTTAAAGTTATAGCTGATTATATAGTTGTCAGTAGTTTCTCTGATAGAATTTCACCAAAAGAAACCCTTTTGACTTAGTTAACTTAAAAACATTTTTAATTGAAGGTATAATTGAGTGAATTTAAAACACTTATCTTTATTGGCCCCAATCACTAGTATTATGTTATTAGTGTTAGGAAGTGGTTTTTATACCACATTTACTTCTATACAGCTGCAAAAATATGACATTGCCAACTGGTTAGTTGGCTGCGTGTCTTCGGCGTATTTTTCGGGCCTGGTTATAAGTGCATTTCGATCTCAGCATTTTATTTTTAGGGTTGGGCATATTCGTGCGTTTGCAGCTTTTGCTGCGCTGATTGCTGTGACAACGCTGATTCAAGGGTTAATATTTTCGCCTACGCTTTGGATTGTAATCCGTTTTATCAGTGGTTATTGCCTGGCAGGCTTGTGTATTGTGATTGAAAGTTGGTTGTTAGCTGGCAGTCAATCAGATAATCGTGGCACAATTTTGGCTATTTATATGGTCGCTTATTATTTGGCTCAAGCATTTGGGCAGCTATTAATGAAGATTCCATATGCCTATGATCTCATGGCTTACTGTATTATTGCGATTTGTTCCGCATTGTCTGTTTTGCCCGTAGCCATGACGCATTTTAGAGCGCCTAGCCCAGAAGATCCTAGTATTTTGTCTTTTAAATATTTGTTTAAAAAAGCGCCATTAGGGGTAATGGGTAGTGTTTTAGCTGGTATGATGTTAGGTCCGCTTTACACACTGATACCTGTTTATTTGCAGCAAAATGCAAAGCCAGAAAATGAAGTTGCCTGGGTAATGATGGCAATGATCTTAGGTGGCACCTTATTGCAATATCCAATTGGTCGTATGTCTGACACGGTTGATCGACGGAAGGTCATGTTAGGGATGAGCGTGGTTTGTATTATTGCCTTCACTTTATTTATTCCTGATATTTACTCTACACCCTGGCTAATGATTTTGGGTATTTTCATGGGGGCGGGGGCGTTTATCATTTATCCTCTATCCACTAGTTATACGATTGACCAAGTTGCGCCTAATGAAATGGTCTCGGCCATTTCAACGCTATTATTATCTTATGGTGTGGGATCCACTTTGGGGCCTTTGTTACCATCCATCTTGATGGATTGGCTTGGGCCCAACGGACTTTGTTATTATTTATTAGGTATATCTGTCATTTTAAGTATTTGGATATTTTATTGCATAATGGTTGGACCTAAATACAAAGAAGAGGATAGCACGCACTTTGTTTCGTTCCCTAGAACAACGCCAAACGCTTTACCCAGTGAAGAGCAAATTGAAACCGAGAATGATCTTGGCGAAGCCGCAGAAGTGAAATCAACGACATAAGTTTCATTCTAATTTGTGCCGTTACATGCAACCATGCCAGACTTTTCTGGTATGGCTGGGGTGGAATAGTTTAAAGAAGCAATATAAAACATGCCGGTTAATAAGCCTCTAATCAAAAAACTCGTTTACCAATCTCCTACCATATTCGCAAACATGTTTAGGGATGAGGAAGGTGTGGTGTTATTACATAGCGCTAAACCTCATCATCAAAATGGTCGGTATAGTTACTTGGGGGTGAGACCATTTTATACCATTATCTCCAAAAACAGCTGGATCAAAACTTCTGAAAATCAATACAAAGGCAATGTATTAGAACTATTGCAGCAGCACTGTCATAGTATGGATTTAGAATGTCACGCAGGTTTGCCACCATTTCAAGGTGGGGGAATGGGGGCATTCAGTTATGACTTAGGCCAAAGTCTAGAGATGTTACCACCACCGCAGAGTGATGAATTTGTTGTGCCAGATGTTATGTTTGGTTTTTATGATTTGGTTATTTCCTGGGATCATAAAGCGCAAAACTGTTACTTGTTATCAAGTGGCTTGCCCAAGTCTACAGAACATAGAGCAGAATATGCACAAGAACGTATGGATGAGGTTTTACACTTTATTCAGGAATCTTCTACACAACCTGCTATACCCCAGTCTATCAAGGCGCATTCAGAATTACAGCTTAACTTTAAACCTGAAGATTATATGGCAGCCATACAAAAAGCCATAGATTATATTTACGCAGGTGATCTATTTGAAGTGAATATCTCTCAGCGTTTTCACATTCAATCGAGTTGTCATGCTTTTGATCTATATTTAAAATTACAACAAGAAAACCCCGCACCATTTGCGGGATATTTAAATTTTAATGGTTTTCAAATTATCTCATCTTCACCCGAGCGGTTTTTGAAATTACAACAAGGCCAGGTTGAAGCGTGTCCCATTAAAGGGACACGTCCTAGAGGCAAAACTGAAGCTGAAGATAAACAATTGGCTGAAGAACTCATTAATAGCATTAAAGATCGCGCTGAAAATATTATGATAGTGGATTTGATGCGTAATGACCTATCCAAAGTTTGCCTGCCTCATAGCATTAAAGTACCTGAAATTTGTGGTTTACATAGCTTTGCTACAGTACACCATTTGATTTCTACGGTTCAAGGCACATTAGCACCAGAATATGATGCGATTGATGTCATCAAAGCCACGTTTCCTGGTGGGTCTATTACGGGGGCGCCTAAAATTAGAGCCATGGAAATCATTGCTGAAATAGAACCAACGGCCAGAGGCGCCTATTGCGGCTCTATGGGGTATATTGGTTTTGATGGCGGCATGGATCTATCTATCTTAATCCGTACTTTTGTTAAAAAAGGCGAAGATATCACTTTTCAGGCGGGTGGCGCCATTGTTTCGGATTCTGATCCAGAAGCAGAATATCAAGAGACTTTAGATAAAGCCGCTGCCTTAAAGCGAGTTTTATGTGCTCAGATATAAAACACTAATGTATTGGTATATTCGTGTGTACTAACATAATGGTGAATTGAGCCAATGTTGTCAGATGGTATTTTGTTACCGACCAATTTTTATGCTGGACTTACTCTCTTGTTCTGGCTCTGATTTTTTCATTTCCTCAAATACTTCTTTTAAGGCTTGCTGAAATGTGACCGAATTATTTTTATTGATGGGTTCCATGGGGGACTTCTCCATCTCGTTAATTAATCTTGCCATAGCCGCTTCAGTATGAGGTGTATCTAAGTTCTGTTCAATATAAGCAATAATTTTCTCTGAGGGATTGTGCGTACTGGCATCTTCTGGGTGCTGATAGTCATTTAGTAGTGTTTGTAACAGATCTAGATTATTCATTACATTCTGACTCAGTTCACTTTGGCCAGCGCTTAAGGTAGTAGGCTGAGATTGCAGTTTGTGGTTTTTAAAACCGAATAATACAGAGCTAGAACTCGGAGTTGTTAATCCAAGATGAGAAGGCTTTGCTGAAGAAGTTCGCGGCTTTCTCATTTCGATAAAAATATCTTCCAGGGCCTCTGAAAAGGTTTGATTATTGCTTGGGTCAGTTACAACAAGATCTGTTTTTTTCATTTCATCTTTAAGTCTCGTGATAGTCGCTTCAATATTGGGGGTTTCTTTTAGCGCTTGTGTAATATAGTGAATGATCTTCTTCGTGGCCTCTGGGTTTGTTTTGTCAATGTATTGTTTCTCTAATCCATCCAGTTTTTGGAGGTTTGCTATCATATTTTGTTGGGTAGATTTATGTTGCGGCTTAGGATCCTGGATTGAAGTAGTTGCCACTGTTTGTTCTGGCTGAGCTGTCGGTACAGTTTGTTCTAGCTGAACTGCCGCTTTATAGTTTACAATAATATCATGAAGTTGTTTCTTGACTATGGCGGCTTCTGGCCTTTTTTCAACATCCAGATTTTTCATGTCATTTATAAGCTCAATCATTTGATTGATAGCATCAATATGTGGATTCTTTGGCTCATTATCTAAGCGAAAGTTTTGTAGATACATATTTTGCATTTTATCTACTAGCTCTCTAGGAACATTAGGTGATGGAATATCCTCTTTATATGCATCTGCATGGTATTTTCTTAAGTCTCGAATCATTAACAAACCAAAAGTTCTTGCGAGTCCATAGATATCTTGTTTGCTGGATATTTTTTCTGTATAGTCGTCATGGAATAGTTCGGGTGCCATATTAGTCGGGCTACCTTCACACATGTCAAAAGGTGTCGATAATTTTGGGTCGTTCATCAGTCGTGAAATTCCGAAATCAATAAGCTTCATTTCACCTGTGTCAGCATTATACAAAAAATTCTCAGCCTTAATATCTCTATGTAGAACGCCTTTGTTATGCACTTTTTCTACTTCTGCAGTCATTTTTTCAAACATGTCTAAATAATTAAGGACATCAAATTGAGAGATGTCTCCTTGGTGAGTAACTTGTTTAGCATCGGGCTGGTTCGCGGCGACCTCAGCTAGAGTTTGATCTTTAGAGTCTAGAATAATATCAGGAGGGGGGACATAATTAGCAAAGAAATTAAGTGGCGTTTTTTCATTCTCTTGCCCAGCTGATGTAGGGTTAAATGTTCCTGTTTCTTTGGGGTTAAATGTTCCTGTTTCTTTGGGGTTAAATGTTCCTGTCTCTTTGGGGTTAAATGTTCCTGTTTCTTTGGGGTTAAATGTTCCTGTTTCTTTGGCATTGAATGTTCCTGTTTCTTTGGGGTTAAATGTTCCTGTTTCTTTGGTATTGAATGTTCCTGTTTCTTTGGCATTGAATGTTCCCGCTTCGAGAGCAATGGATGAATCTAAAAGTGCATCTTCATCACTCGTCGAAATGCTTGTTGGGTTATGCTCTTCAGGAAACGTTTGTGTTTTATCACTAGCAAATGCATATTCAGGTGGGGCAACCATTACCTCATGTTTTATGGTCAAGCCCCCAAAATGTAAACCAAAGCGTTCATTGATATTCATTTCTGCTTTAATACTTGCTAAAGAATTACTCTCAGTGACGTCTTGAATTTTTACGGCATAAAATTCTTTTTCATGAACTGGATTATCGGCCCCAGGTGTTTCAATGGCTTGAATGATTTTGACTGTACCAAATGAACCTTGTCCCAATACGGCTTGATTCATAACATAGACATTGCCATGATTATCTTTAAAAGCTGCGCACGACAGTTGTTCGCCAGCTAAAGGATGGTCGTCAGGGAAGGCAGTTCCTTGTGCGATTTCTTGTAGATTTGGATCGTTTGAAAATAATTTAGATATGTAGTCTCGTTCTACTTGATTCACTAGGTATCCGTCATTATGGATAAAATTATTTGCATCGACAGTCGGAGGTATACCTAAATCTTTATGACGTTCAGATTGTTTTGAATTTGTTTCTTGGTAAAAATAATACCCTTTCATTTGGTGGGCTAGTTCTTCACCTAATATGGGCATAACTGAGTAAAATTGCTCCTTTTCCTCATATTCAGCTTCTTTTATTTTAATAACTTCGTCGTTATTATCTGTGGTGAGAGGATGGGAGGTAGCTTTTTGTTGTGATGTGCCTATTTCAGCTAAAAAAGTTTTCTGTATAGATTCTACTCTACCAATAGATTCTAGGCACATGGCCTGATAACGTTGCCTTACTCGCTCCTGAGTTTCTTTATTTTTTATCTTATTAATTCGTTTATTAACAAGTTTTTCAGTTTTTTTATCGAAAGCAACTGGGCCAGCAGTTGCCTTGAGTGCTGTTTGAAATTGATTCAAAGCATCTGTTGGATTATGGCTGTTCACATAGGTTGTGTGTGCTTCAAGTTCACTTTTGATTTTTGCCTCTATAGAAAGACCTTTGCTAATGTCCTTATCTTGTATATCAACATTGTCTTCTATTAATGAGCTTTGTTTTGAACTTGAGAATCTTTTACGAATTGAGGATGCAGCTTTCCCAATGCCGGATATTAATTTTTTCCCTGTAAACTGAATGCCTGCAGGTATTGCCATAACAGCAATGGCAGGGGCTGCTAAAATAGTGGCGCCAATTTTGAATCCTGTTGAAGGACGTGAATGTGCATACTTTACAAAGCTCGTAAGCTCATTAAAACTTTTTAAAGGGTTTGCTAGTTTTTTTCCACCGGCGATTAAGCCGGCTGCGAGACTGATAGGGACTGCAGCAAACCCTGCTCCAATTTTTTTAGCAGGGGAAGCTTTATCATCAAACAATAGAGTTTTGATGCACCATCCACCAGCAACGGTAATGGGGTTAAATCTAGATATCTTTTTTAAAACATTATCGTTAGGGCTATTGATAGCCTCATTATAATGCTTAGCATTATTATAAACGATTTGTGGGTTTCCAATTGCGCCAAGTGCTTTGTTTTTAAATTTTGACTTTAGGTGAGGCCCTGTTGTCCCAGCCTCTAAAACACGACCAACTGTTATAGAACAATTATTAGTCGCCATAGAAAAATCGTTATCGTCTGTTATTATTTTTTGCATTTCTTGCAGCATTGCTTCGACATTCATACCCTGCTCTAATCCTTGAGTAAAACCGCCTTCCTGATTTATTCTCATATGAATGTAATTATCCGGTGGTTTTCCAACTGTTGTAAAATGCTCAAAATCACTTTGCTCAAAAGTAGTTAGGCCTGGGTCTAACTCAAGAGACTTTTCTTTTGCGAGTTTAATTTGTGCTTGCGCAAATGCTCGTAAAGCGATTGCTTCTTCTTCTGAAATTTGATTATACTTACCCTTTTTTGGCTTGATGTGATTGTCTTTCCAACCAGTCTCAATAATGGCTTCTGCTTTTGCGGCTTTTCTCAATTTTTCATTAATTAAATGACCAAAAGCCATATTCAGATCTGCATTAAATGTATAAGTAATGTCAGCCACATTGTTATCAGCGCTGAACTTTTCATTTGTAGAGTCTAACATCTCATCTAAGTGATTTATGACATCTTGCCAATCTCGAATGTCTCCATTTTGTATTGCATTATATTTGTATTCATCTGTTTCCTTGAGCTTGTCTTGTTTGGCTTCTAGATTTTGTATGTCCCTTTCTGTGATTGTTTTTTTTATGTGCAATGTATCGGATAAGGGGTGGGATTCGAGTTGTTCTTTAATCTGGTCAAGTTCCCGAGCTTTGAGGTCGAGTTCAACTTTTATTTTTTTAATTTCTCCTAAAACCCCTTCAGTTATTTCTACTTCTGAGTCCTTTAAATAATCAGTAACCTCGTTAAATGCTTGTGATTTTTCATGTTGTTTATTTTTAACCATACTTAAGAGGCTATCACGAAGCGTTTCACTTAATATTTGTTTATTTTCATATGGTAGATCTTCCCGCCATTTTGGGACTAAGCTGTCCAGGATTAACATTTCCGTTGGGCTAATAGGCGTGGTAAATTCATTGCGATTTTGTAATTTATTAGCAATCACGTCCAAACTTTTTTTCTCTTTGTCGAGCAGAGCATATTCATTTCTAAGATTTAAATTTCGTTTTTGTGCGATACTCAAGTTGCGTTCATGAGTCATTCTTGAGGCGCCATATGTCATTAATTGCGAGCCCAGCGCTCCTCGATGATACCGTTGTTCGGGTTGAATAAAGTCTCTATATTTCGGATCCCACTCGCAATGAACGCCACCTTGTTCACTAAGGCCATCACCATTAATCGAGCTTGATAAAGTGAAACCGCCAAGACCAGGAAACCAGCTAAAGTTCACCACATAGACTTCTTCTTCAAATACGGTTTCATCGGTTTGAACGTAGTTTCCAGATGCATCTAAAATTGCTTTTTTAGTTTCAACTTTATGCTTTTCGAACGGTATAGGGGGGTCTAAACAATATTGTCTTATCCACTCTTTAGTTTCATTATTGGCAGGGAAGGTGACAGATAATGAGGCGTGCCCTGGATTGCCGCCAAATAGCTTTGTGTCTATATGGTGCATTACGCCATTTCCAGCACCATCTTGTGTGCCCCATGTGGCAAGCCTAACCCCGCATACAGTTTGTTTTGGCATAAATGTGTCTCAAAGCGTGTATTTCATTGTAAATAGGAATATCTATTTACTATTAGACTTAGACAAAAATTATGCGATTAAGTTCCATTGTATTTACATGACGAATTGGCTCAGATTAAAGGTAACCCAAGGAGGAAAATAAACGGTCGTTGCCT
>CAXBML010000012.1:0-92488 GCA_963976875.1 uncultured Coxiellaceae bacterium | reverse complement strand
GTCCGCTACTGGTGGCGAAGTGTTTAGAATTTCTGTGAATGCCGATTCTGGCTTGGTCACACTCAATCAAAGCCGTGCGGTAGTGCATGGTGACACAAACAACACCAATGAGCCGGTGAGTTTAAATGCGGCTAATCTGATTACCTTAACTGCGACAGTGGAAGATGGCGATGGCGATAGCGCGAGTGTCAGTCGTAATATTGGGGGTTCATTTGTGTTCTTAGATGATGCGCCTGCCATTACCGCAAGTGCAGCTTCTATCCCAACCTTAACAGTCGATGAAAGCAATTTCGGTGCTGATGCCAGTGCCTCATTCTTAGCCTTGTTTACCCCAGTATTTGGCGCGGATGGTTTTAAAGATAGCAATAATGATGATGCACAGGACGCTGATGCGGTGCGTTATGTATTAGGGGTTAACCCAGGTGCCAGTGGTCTGGTGGATACTCTCACGGATGAAGCGGTCACTTTATCGGTCTCCGGGGGTGTCGTGTTAGGTACGTCCGCTACCGGTGGCGAAGTGTTTAGAATTTCTGTGAATGCCGATTCTGGCTTGGTCACACTCAATCAAAGCCGTGCGGTAGTGCATGGTGACACAAACAACACCAATGAGCCGGTGAGTTTAAATGCGGCTAATCTGATTACCTTAACTGCGACAGTGGAAGATGGCGATGGCGATAGCGCGAGTGTCAGTCGTAATATTGGGGGTTCATTTGTGTTCTTAGATGATGCTCCTTCTATTACGGCCAGTGCAAGTTCAATCCCCACTTTAACAGTCGATGAAAGTAATTTTGGCGCCGATGCCAGCTTATCGTTTTCTACCTTGTTTACCCCAGTATTTGGAGCGGATGGTTTTAAAGATAGCAATGATGATGATGCACAAGATGCTGATGCCTTGAGTTATGCATTAAGTCTTAATGCAGGCGGCAGTGGTTTGATCGATACCTTAACCAATGAGGCCGTCATATTATCTGCTTCAGGTGCTGACATAATCGGTACATCCGCGACGGGTGGTGAAGTGTTTAGAATTTCTGTGAATGCTGATTCAGGTTTGGTTACGCTGAATCAGAGCCGAGCTCTAGTACATAGTGATACCACCAATTCCAATGACTCGATAACTTTGGACTCAGCTTTGATTACCTTAACTGCGACGATCGTAGATGGTGATGATGATGTTGCCAGTGCCAGTCGTAATATCGGAAGTTCATTTGTTTTCCTAGATGATGGCCCCTCTATTAACACAACAGCCTCAGGTGTAGAAGGAGATGTATTATTATCCTCCGATGTACCTAATACAGCCCCCGTATTTGTCAGCTTTGCGAATAATTTTGGCTCAACCTTTAATTATGGTGCTGATGGTGCCGGTAGTGTCACAACAAGCTATGCTTTGAATTTAAATAACCCAGGCGGGGCTAGTGGCTTAATCGATACTGCAACCAATCAAGCAGTATTATTATTTCTCAATGGCTCAAGTGTTGAAGGTCGAGTAGGTAGCGATGTAGTTTTCTCGTTAGCGGTTAACACCAGTACTGGTGATGTGGCCTTGACCCAAAATCGTGCAGTTGTGCATCCAACAACCAGTACAAATGAAACGGTGTCATTAAGTAACCCTAATTTAATCCAAATCATCCGTACCGATGTGATTGTCGATGGTGATGGTGACAGTGCAACCAGTAATGCCAGCATTGATATCGGTCAAACGTTAGTATTTGGAGATGACGGCCCAGCGATTGATATAGCTGCAAGTGGTGCGGTGCTACCGGACTTAGAAGTTGATTCAGGTGAGTTTGGTTTAGACCCTGTGGGTAATGCGAGTAGTTTATTTAATATTGTTTCCAGTAGTTATGGCGGAGATGGCCCTAACGACATCACACAAACTTATGCTTTGTCTACATTGGGTGGGAGTAGTGGATTGGTTGATGAATTAACCGGCGAAGTAGTCAATCTCTTTAACAACGGTACTCAAGAAGTTCAAGGCAGAACGAGTGGCACAAATGATATTGTGTTTAGAGTCTTAATTGATAACGCAGGTAATGTCACTTTCGATCAACAGCGTGAAATTGAAAGACCCGCCGGAAGTGTGGCGGGCGATGAAGTGACGATGGTCAATAATAATCTTATTTCAGTTGTACAAACACAAACCATCACTGATGGGGATACGGATAACACTAATGATTCAGCCTCGGTGGGTATTGCAAGTTCATTGGTATTTGTAGATGGATTTGAACCCCCACAAGCACTGAATAATATCTATAACTTTGGAGCAGAAGCTCCGCCAGTGAATTTGACCTTGATGTTAGATATTTCAGGTTCTATGGGTGGATCTCGTATTCAAGCACTAAAAGATACTCTTACAGCCCCGGGTGCATTAATAGATACTTTAAATGGGCTGACCAGTGACTTGGATATTTGGGTGATTCCAACGCCATCACCAGCATTCCCGCCGCTTGATATTAATGGAAATCCTCTTTCCTCTCCAGCCGGTAATGGTTCTTTTAATCCTATGTATTACAATAATGCAGTTTCTGCGCAAGATGCTAGCAACTATATCAACACATTGATTGCTTCAGGCGATGAATACTACGATGGCGCTATGCAATATGGTTTAGATACTCTAAATGATACAGATTTAAACAATGATATGTTTGTGATGGGTGAGCAAAATATTCTTTACTTTATTGCTGACGGGCAGCCCGTTTTTGGTGCGATTGGTGAATTGGGAAATGATCCTTCTGCTACTGCTCCTGGTGCAGTGGTGCAAAATCCTAATTTAGTGAGTGATTGGCAAAATGCTTTAACCACATATAATGCCGATGCAGTAGCAGTCGCTATTGGGGGGTCGCAGGTTGCTGGCGCGTTAGAGCCTATTGCTAATCCAACAGATACACCATTGGTACTAGAGCCTAACGGCGCATTAACAGATTTTAATGATCTATTATTGACTGCTACGCAAACCATTACCGGCAATATTCTGAATGATGATTTTCTTGGTACTGCAACGAGCTACACCATAAACAGTTTTAGCCAAACCGGTGCGCCTATTGTTAATGGCACCATTGGTGCGGCTTTTACAACAGACTTAGGTGCTACGTTAACCGTCCAATTAAATGGTGACTTTAGTTACACTGCGCCCCTTTCTCTATTACAAGACGATGTAGTCGAGACTTTTAACTACAGCTTAATTACAGATTTACTTGATACGAGTGCTGCGCAGTTTGAGATACTGATTGATGGCGTAGAGGGTGAAGATGATCCTGTTGCGACACCAGACTCCGGTATAACAAATGAAGATCAAGCACTAATTGTTCCTGTTGTAAACTCAGTATTAAATAACGATACGGATTCAGATGGTGGACTTAAGCGAGTGATAAGCGTGAATGGAGGCGCTTTAAACACCAATATAAGCCTTAGTTCTGGCGCGACTGTTAATATGCAATCAGATGGTTCGTATGTATACAATCCAAATGGTGCCTTTAATTCATTAAATGTGGGTAATACCGCAATAGATTCATTTACCTATACTCTCAATGGTGGCAGCTCAACCACGGTGACGATTACTATTAATGGCGTGGATAACCCCCCGGTCGCAAATGCTGATTCAGCTGCTGTAAATGAAGATCAGATATTAACGGTTCCTATTGCCAACTCTGTATTAAATAATGATACCGATGTGGATGGTGGTCCTAAGCAAGTAACCAGTGTAAATGGAGGTGGCTTAAACACAAACATAATCCTTAGCTCTGGCGCAACTGTTAATATGCAGTCAAACGGATCGTATGTATATAATCAAAACAATGCCTTTAATTCATTAAATGATGGTGAAACTGCCACAGATTCATTTACTTATACGCTCAATGGCGGCAGCTCAGCCACGGTGACGATTACTATCAATGGGGTGAATGATGCGCCTGTTGCTGTTGGCGATTCAAATGCTGTGAATGAAGATGCTGTATTAACAGTAAATGGTCCTGGAATACTTTTAAATGATAGCGACGTTGATAACGGGGCTACTTTATCCGTAGGTACAGTCAATGGAAATGCATCGAACGTTGGAAATCAAATAACACTTTCTTCTGGTGCGTTGCTAACCGTTAATGCTAATGGGTCTTATACTTATGATCCAAATGGACAGTTTGATGCTTTAAATACCAGTCAAACAGATACCGATAGCTTTACCTATCAAGCAAAAGATGAGAACGGTGCGTTGAGTAATCCTGTCACTGTCAACATTACAATTAATGGTGTGGATAACCCCCCGGTTGCAAATGCCGATTCAGCTACTGTGAATGAAGATCAGATATTAACCGTTCCTATTGCCAACTCTGTATTAAATAATGATACCGATGTGGATGGTGGTCCTAAGCAAGTAACCAGTGTAAATGGAGGTGGCTTAAACACAAACATAATCCTTAGCTCTGGCGCAACTGTTAATATGCAGTCAAACGGATCGTATGTATATAATCAAAACAATGCCTTTAATTCATTAAATGATGGTGAAACTGCCACAGATTCATTTACTTATACGCTCAATGGCGGCAGCTCAACTACGGTGACGATTACTATCAATGGGGTGAATGATGTAGCGACAATTACTGGCGATGACTCTGGCGTTGTTACGGAAGATACAATTTTAACTGATAGTGGGACTTTAACTGTCACCGATCCAGATTCAGGTGAGGCTAGTTTTGTAGCTAATAGCGGCACAAGTCAAATGGGTTATGGTACATTTACAATAAATAATAATGGTGATTGGCAATATAATTTAAACAATAGTTTGCCAGTTATTCAAAATTTAAATACAGGTGAACAGCTATCTGATAGCTTTGTCGTTGGAACTATTGATGGTACTACTCAAGTTGTTGATATTGTTGTTAATGGATTAGATGACTTTGTACCTGTAGCACCAGATGCTATTTTTGATAGCTTCAACTTTGCATTAGCAGCGGACCCCTTGAATGTTATATTCACCTTAGATTACTCAAGCTCGATGTTTCTGCAACCTGATGAAAACTTAGTTGACTTAAATAATCCAAGTAAATTAAATTTGTTGCGAAATCTTGTTGCGGGTGATGAAGGCTTGATCGATGTGATGGCGTCATTGACACCTAACTTAGATATCAGTGTTGTTTTGTTTGGTGGGGCAGCTACTAGCGATGTGTTTTTCAGCACAACCAATGCTGATGCTGCCAAAAGTTATATTTATTCAGAATTATATAGTACCACAAATACTGATGCGAGTAATCTACCCTCTGTCACAAACTATGAGTTGGGAGCAGACGAGTCACTTAATCGGTTCTCGATATTTAATCCAGCGGAAGAAAATCTACTTTATTGGATTTCAGATGGCGTGCCCACGGCTGGGACATTTGACTCTGTTGAATGGCAGAATGCGTTGGTTGACTATAATTTTGACTCAACTCCAGAGTCAGAGCCAGTTAATTCAATTGTGGTTGATATCACAGGAACAGGAGCAGCTATTCCCGCTTTGACTGATATAGCCAATCCGAGTGATGTCCCGCCAGTTTTACAAGCAGATGCAACCTATAGTAACTTGTCAAACTTGCTCTTAAGTAATACCCAGCAAATTTCAGGCAATATCGTAGACAATGATGGAGAAGGAAACGGTGGGGCTGTGACGGTTACAAGTTTTTCACAAGCAGGAAATAGCAATACATGGACACCAGGTAATCCTTTTACAACATTAAACGGGTCAACTTTAGTTTTATTAGCAGATGGTAGCTTTACTTATGAAGCGCCTTTAACGGTACTGCAAAATAATCAAACAGAAACTTTTAACTACGAAATAACTAACGCAAGTGGTAATGATTCAGATCAATTTGAAATTGTTATAAATGGGGTTGATAGCTCAGGTCTGCCTGCGTCACCGATTGCGGTGAATGATACCGCCACTGTTGAAGCAGATGGTGACTTTGGTTCAAATCAAACATACACCATAAATCTGTTTGGCAATGATACATTAGGAGGCGCGCAAGGTGTAGGACTTGAGTGGGTACATTTGATTGATTCATTTGATGTCATCGTCCAGAGCGTAGATAATATTAATTTGAACGGGCAAGCATTTTTAGCAGAATTTATTCCCATACCTTCTAGTCCACCAATTGTTATTGGTTATGAAATTAATGTTTCCTTGGAAGCGAATGGTGATTTGGTTTTCGAAGAGCAAGCTGCTGGCGAATTTGAGCGTATGGCAGCAGACGGTGCTAAAGTGACTGGAACTTATGTCATAGCCGGTAGCACAGGTGGAGATACAGCGACTTTTGAGATAGATTTTAATGATTTGTCTGTTTCCCCACAAGCACAGAATAATAGCTATAACTTTGCAGCAGTAGCTCCGCCAGTGAATTTGACTCTGATGTTAGATATTTCAGGGTCGATGGCTCTTACCCCTTCTGGTGGTACACAGACAAGAATAGAGATCTTACAGCAAACTCTTGCCGGCACAGGTGGCTTGATTGATACTCTAAATAGTCTAACATCTGATCTGGATATTTGGGTGATACCCACACCTTCTGCTTCTTATACTACACCAGGTAGCGATGAACTATTCTCAAGCTTTAATGCATTGCATTATAATTCGTCTACTGCAGCATTTGATGCTAAGTCCTATATTAATACATTTAATGCACTTGGCGCAGAATATTATGATGGCGCCATGCAATATGGTTTAGATACTCTAAATGATACTGATTTAAACAATGATATGTTTGTGATGGGTGAGCAGAATATTCTTTACTTTATTGCTGATGGACAACCTATTTATGGACCTATTGGTTCGCAAGCAGCTCTGCCTAACATTCTAACAGATTGGCAGAATGCTTTAGACACATATGATACCAATGCCGTTGCAATCGCAATTGGTGGTTCGGTGGTTGCTGGTGCATTAGAGCCTATTGCTAATCCAACGGATACACCATTGGTACTAGAGCCCAATGTCGCATTAACGGACTTTGATGATGTTGTATTAACAGGCACACAAACCATCACCGGTAACATACTTACTGATGTTGACCCACTGAACGGCGCCGATTCTCTGGGCAGTGCTACGAGCTTTACTGTAAGCAGTTTTAGCCAAGTTGGCGACCCTACAATAAATAATGTCCCCAATGGTGGGGCTTTCACATTCACAACAGACTTGGGTGCTACATTAACCGTTCAATCAAATGGTGCCTTTAGTTACACGGCACCATTATCTTTATTACAAAGTGATGTGACCGAGACATTCGATTACAGTTTGATTACGAATTTAAATGATACCAGTGCAGCGCAGTTTTCTATTGTTATTGATGGCATTGCCCCAGTCATCATCGATATGGATGGCGATGGCAGTATTGCCCTGAGTACGTCTGCAGAGGGTATTCAATACGACATAAACAACGATGGTGACAAAGAACAAACCAGCTGGGTAGGCCCTAATGACGGCATCTTAGTCTTTGATATGCAAGGTGACGGCCAAGTGACTGAAGCCAAAGAGTTTGTTTTCACTCAATGGGATGACACCGCCAAAACCGATATGGAAGCTGTACGCAATGTATTTGATACCAACGGCGATAATGCACTAACCAAAGACGACGATGGTTGGTCACAATTTGGTATCTGGCAGGACAAAAATACCAATGGCATATCAGAAAGCGGTGAATTCTTTTCACTAGATGATTTGGGTTTTGAAAGTTTAGATTTATTGACTGATAATGAAATTCAAAATCTAAACGGCAATACCATTCATGGTATGAGTCAAATTCATCACCAAGATGGTTCTAACTTAGGTGCTTATGACGTCTCTTTGAAATATGTTGATATCATAGCAGAAACACCTATCATCGAAGATAACAGCCCCATTGATGCGGAAGTGCCTGTACAAGGTAGTAGCGATGCAGTGGTTGCGCCAGACAGTGCGGATGTGACCATCCAGCATGATACCGCCATGAATGATATGAGCATGCAATTGCAGAATCAAAATGTGGATCTCTTAGCGTAAGTCTAAGATATTTTGGCTAGTCTTTTAGGCTTGTTTAGGTAAAATATCCTAAACAAGCCTTTTTATTTATTAGTTTTACGTTATATTGCTATATTTCTTGTCAATTAATGGGGCTTCAATAAATGTCATGCTGGCAATTAGAGCAATTTATGAGCTTTGCGAATTAGTTGCTGTTATTAGCCAGTATCCAGGATAGAATCTGGATGCACGAGCATATCGATAATTTCAAGGTTTGATTTTCTGGATACCGCGGTCTCCGCCGCGGTATGACGCAACTTAGTAAACGTTGCGGGGCAGTTTGAAAATCTCCATAATGCTCGTTTGGGTAAGAGTGAGTTCTTGTAACATAATATTAAGTTAATAAGTTATGCACTTCTTTCAGCAACGCTGTTGTTTCACTATTTAAATGATCAAGAAAATGTGGTTTTTTTAACGTACGTTCTTGAATATTCATCGGGATAAAGCGGGATATTTCATCTATAAAAGGTTTTCCATTAATAATATCTGGAAGTCGATCAATCATCTTGATAACAGTTTCTTGATAGCGATTAACTTTGTAATCTTTAATTTTAGATGATACATAATCTATATTTAACACCGCTCCCTGTTGCTTTAACCACCTCAAGTCCCATATATCACGATGCCTAACATATCGCTGGCATGCAACAAATGACACGATTTTGTCTGCCATGACTTCATCTAGTGATTCGACCAGAACTAACATGTCTTCGTAGCCATCTGGTAAAAATTCATAATTTTTTTTTAACGCTTGTGGTACCCGTGAGTATGCGGGCACGTTAGCAATTTCTATTTTTATTTTCTGTTTTGGCATGTCTCTTCTTTCTGGCGAAGTGGTAATTCGTACTTGCCATTTTTCAACTTTAATATCTGCGTGCTTAAGTGAAGCTGTAATTTCGTGGGGCTCTTTTACATCGACATCAAGTCCGTATCTGTTACCGATATAGTCTTCAATACATTGCTTAATGTCGATTAATTTTTTTGATGAAAAATCGCGGTCGCCTACAAAGTCGAGATCTTCACTGAATCTTGGTGAGCCGTAGCATAACCTTAAACTGGTACCACCTTGAAAGGTTAGTGTATCTAATATTTTTTCTTTGTCCAAAGCAAATAATATGTCGTAGTGCAAAAGCTCTTTTGCAACCACTGGTCGCATATGCCCTAGTCCATTCTCTACCATAGCGAGTTCGACTAATTGGTTAAAGTTTTCTAGTTCAGTCATTTCCATCATCGTCCAATTGAATTAAGTTAATATTTCGCCCTACGCGCTTTAAATCACGAATCGCAGCTTGCTTTGTGGCGATTCTCAGAGGACGATCTTTTACGCGATGTATAGATAGGAGTATGCCTTTTAGTGCTCGCTTAGTATGTGTGAATTCAATTATACCATAGGGTGTTTTATAGGTGCCTTTTCTGCCTGTTGTCATAACTGTAAGGCGATCAATTGGAATTTGAGAAATTATGCCATACTCAGACAAAATTGATTCTAAACTTACATAGGAATAATCACCTCTGCGCAATGCTTTTGCAATATGTTCTATCATGTAGCCGTCCTTGCTTTGTGCAAGTTCATTGACATATACACCGCGACAAGCACGCGTTAAAATACGAGCCTTAACAAGACGGCTAAGCCCTTCGTTAAAAGCTTTAGGGTTATCATTGGGGAATAACTTACTTAAATCGGTCTTTGTAAATACAAACTTTCCCTTTTTATCAAAAACCCTTAATGCATGTATTGCATCTAACTTTTTCATCATGTTTCTTAAGTAAACAATAATACCACATAAATATAGTATAATAGTCCACCTAAATCAATGTGAAATAGGGGGTACTAATATTTATTCATGATTATCAATGATAATTGCTGCTAAGGCAGTAAAATATTTCCCCTCGCTTATCAAGTTGCGCGTGAAACCCCGTTTTTATTTAGCGCAGTGATATCAGCTATTGTACGTCTCAAGTCAAGTGTATATGGAAAATCAGCATGGGCGCTATATTCATGAATGATAAAATCTTCGCCCGGTGTGTGTCCCATTTTCTCAAACCTTGATAACCTTCGGCCTTGCGCCTCATTCTCATTCACCGGAAATGTGTCATAGCTTCGCCCGCCAGGATGAAAAACATGATACTTACAACCACCAATAGATCGCTTGTATCTGGTATCAAAGATATCAAATGTTAATGGGCTATTCACCGGAAGGTTGGGGTGTAAGGCTGAGGTTAATGGCCAAGCTTTAAATCGAACCCCACAAACATATTGTTCATCACTGCCAATTAATCGTTGTAGTGGTAATTTATAACCATTGCAGGTAATAACATGATGCGGTTTTAAGAGGCCTGTGACTTTACATTGAATTCGTTCAAGAGAGGAATCCACCATGCGGCTTGTACCATGAGGGGTGGTTTCTTCTCCCATAACAGGCCAAGGTTCTAATGCGGTTCTCAGCTCTATTTCAATGTCTTCAATAACAATGCTACCAATCCTTTGAAAGCGAAACTCTACAAAGGGTACAAACCATTCATATTTTATCGGTATGCCTGATTCATTTAAGAATTCGATGACTTGCTTAAAGTCTTGAGCCAAAAATGTTGGGAGCATAAATTTATCATGCAGCTGCGTTCCGAATTTTTTAAATTTGGACTGATGAGGTTTATCCCAGAATAAGGTGACTAAGGATTTAATCAACAAATATTGTACCGAACTCATTTTATAGTGCGGGGGCATTTCAAATGATCTGAGTTCTAGTAGGCCTAATCTACCAGTTTCGCCCTCTGGTGAATAGAGTTTATCAATACAAAATTCACTACGGTGGGTATTACCTGCAATGTCTACCAACAAGTTGCGAAACAATCTGTCAATTTTCCAATAGGGCGTTTTGGTTTTTCGATTGATTTGTTGAAAAGCAATTTCTAATTCATACAGGCTATCGTGTCTTGCCTCATCTACTCGGGGAGACTGTGATGTAGGGCCAATAAATATAGAGGAAAATAAATAAGACAAACTAGGATGATTTTGCCAAAATGTTATCATACTGACCAAAACGTCAGGTCTTCTTAAAAATGGACTATCTAGTGGTGAGTTTGCGCCCAATACAATATGGTTACCACCACCGGTTCCGACTTTCTTGCCATCTGTTAAAAACTTTTCTGCTTCTAATCCGAGCAATTTTGCTTCATGGTATAAAATTTTAATATTATCTGTGAGTTGTTCCCATGAACTGGTTGGTTGTATATTCACTTCCAATACGCCAGGATCGGGGGTTATTTTAAAGTAATTAATCCTAAGATCTAAAGGAGGTGGGTATCCTTCAATTGTAACCTTGAGGTTGAATTTTAAAGCGGAGAGCTCAATGACAGCAATAAGCTCTAAATAGTGTTCTATTAAGCTGATCGGGGGCATAAATACATAAAGCTGATTATCTCTTAACTCAATAGATAATGCGGTTCTTAAGAAACCAGAAGGGTACTCTTGCTCCAAAGGTTTTATGTATTTTTTAAGGTTGGCTATTAAATGCTCTCTGGAGGGGAGTTTGGTATTCATCTCACTATAAGGTCTTTGGGCGATAATTTCTTCTTTTGCAAGCGCCTGGTAGGGCAGTTGGTTGATTGGCAGCCTTAAGCCTAGAGGAGATGAGCCTGGGTTCAAGAATAGTTGTTCTGAGTTAAACTCCCAAGCACAAGATATCCAGCGATTTTTTCTTGCGCCATAATTTAAAGGTAAAACATAGCCTACGGGTAACATTTTCTCGTTTTCTAGCACTTTATTGGTATCGTTCGCTTCAGTGAGTTCAAATGTGGATACCCCTAGCGATTCAGCGTGTGATTGGTGAAATTGCTTTTTCCAAACGTGATAGGGAACGTCTTCAAATACAGGCTGAATGTATTTATTGTGTACGCCCAAGTGAGAAGAAATTTCATTGATTAGATTCTCAGCATCAGAAAGTGCAAATTGAGTCTTATTGACTTCTTGATTGTTTTCTTTTGATATAGCCAGTAAATCTTGGTTTTCCCAAATGTTTTCATTGTCTTTTCGCCAATAACATCCGTAGGACCATCTTGGTAAAATCTCGCCTGGATACCATTTACCTTGGGCACACTGTAACAGCGCACCTTTAGAATATTGATTTTGTAATGCCACAATCAAATCTTGGGCAATCGTTTCTTTGTGCTCACCTAACGCAGCTGTATTCCACTCATCCAGCTCTATATGCTGGGCGGAAACAAATGTTGGCTCACCACCAATCGTTAATTTGATATCTTGCTTTTCTGCCAAAGTATCTACACTTTTTCCTACGGTTAGAATATCCTGCCATTGCTTATCCGTATAAGGTTTGGTTGAGCGAGGTGTTTCTTGAAGGCGATTGACTTGCATATTAAAAGAAAACTCTGTTTCGCAAGTACCTAGGCTGCCAGAAATAGGGGCAGCACTACTGGGCGTAGGAGTACAACTTAAAGGGATATGCCCTTCACCGGCAAACAGACCAGAAGAGGGATCTAAGCCAATCCAACCGGCTCCGGGAAGAAACACTTCAACCCAGGCATGTAGATCGGAGAAATCAGATTCAGGACCTTTGGGGCCACTATGAGGAATAACATCCGCTTTGAGCTGAATGAGATAGCCAGAACAGAAACGAGCGGCTAAACCTAAGTGCCGAAATATCTGGCAGGCTAGCCAAGCCATATCTCTACAAGACCCACTTTTAATTTCAAGTGTTTTTTCCGGCGTTTGAATACCTGGTTCTAGGCGAATATTATATTTGATTTCTGAGTTGATCGCAGTGTTGACTAAAACCAAAAAATCGACTAGCTCCAGATTATTGACTGATACTTTTTCCTGAATAAAATCAAAGAAAATAGAACCGGATGCAACGACAAGAAAATAAGGCTGTAGCTCTGACTTTAAAAGGTCAGGGTAATCAAAAGGGAACGTTTTGACATTATCCTCTAGAAAAAAATCAAAAGGATTGAATATGTTCATTTGAGTTATTAAGTCTACTTGAACCTTAAAAAATTTTACTTTATCAGGAAAAAAAACTCTTGCCTGATAATTACTAAAAGGATCTTGCTGCCAATTGATAAAATGATTGTCGGGAAAAATATTAAGTGAATAGGATATGATTTTTGATTTTGTATGAGGTGCAGGGCGTAGCCGGATAATTTGAGGTCCCAGATTAACAAAACGATCGTATTTGTATTCCGTTATGTGGGATAGAGCAACATCAATAGACATATAGTTCCCTAATACATAGTTATATATTGTTTCTTAGCTTGTAAATATTATGGTAGTCTACCGTAAATTAGTGGTAATTAACATCGAGGTAGTTGTGAGTGAAATATTTGGTGTATCTTTTGACATATTAAGTTCACCTACATTAAAGGTAAATAAAACAGATGAAAATAGCGCCGAACTTGAGGCTGATCAAAAATCACCTTGGGGCATTGCTTGGTATCCAAATGATGGTTATTCCGCTTCTGTTGTTAAGGATATAACAAACAACACAGCTAAAAATTTTTCAAGGTTACTTTCTAACTGGGATAATTTTCGATCAACCTTTTTTTTATTTAGGTTGTCTGGCCAACACCAAGTTTTTAATCAACACAACACACAGCCATTCCATAAAAGTTATGGCGGTTATGATTGGGTATTTTCTCATAGAGGTGTGTTAGATAAGACTGAGCTGAAAAAAACGTTGTCTGTTCATGCAGGTGTTTTTGAACCATTAGGTGTGACTGATTCTGAATTTGCATTTTGCCATTTATTATCAAAATTTCATGATGAAAAAACAAGCAAAATTAGCAACATTGATCCTAAAGTACTGAACTTATGGTTAAAAACAATTAATGCATTTGGTACTGCTGATATCGTTTTATCAGATGGACAGTCAGTTGTCATCTATCGAGACAACCATTCTGCCGAAGATATATTTTTTAAGCGTTTTGTGCCACCTAATTCAGGCCTATTATTTGAATCCCAAAATTTAAAGTTATCCATTGACAACAATGAAGATGCTAATCGTACCGGTTTGGTATTTTCCACCACCGAGCCATTAGATACAGCTGGATGGGAAAAGTTACAAACGGGTCAAATGATTATTGTTCGACGCGGGAATATTGCTTGGGACAGCTATAACCAGGTACATACACAAGCAGAACATCAACTCGACCCCATTCAAAGTCAAGCGCCAATACAAAATCAAATCAGCGGACAAGTTGTAGAGCCCGTTACGGAACAACAGAAAAGTGGATTTATGGAGAGTATGGCTAGTAACTCATTGACGCTAAATGTCAAAGCAACCACAACGGCCGGTGGGAAGCTACTACAGTATAAAACCTACTCTATCGTGCATGAAACAACATATACCTATGATACCCCAATTGATAAAAGCACCCATATTTTAAGACTACAACCCATTGACGACCAAACGCAGGAGCTTGTACAAGCCACATTGGAGCTATCAACCAGTTGTGAAAAAGCCCTATTTGAGGATGTATTTGGTAATCCCTCAATATACTTAAATATTGAAAAGCCGTATAGCCAGTTTGTGATCCGCAGTACGAGCATGGTAAAAATCTATCAAGTTCCAAAAGATGACTTGTCTATTTCTGCCAGGCAAATCAATATCCCTTTAGTCTGGATGCCGTGGCAAAGACAAATGATGAGTCCATATTTGTTGCCGGCTGAGTTACCAGAAAGCCAGCTGCAAGAGCTGAGTGAATATGCGATGAGCTTTGTTGAAAGGAATGATCATAATTTGAATAATACGCTTCAAGATATGAATCAACAATTACATAAAGATTTTCAATATGTCTCGGGTTCAACTACATTAGAAACAACCCCTTATGATGTTTTTGTTTCCAGAAGAGGCGTCTGTCAAGATTTTGCTAATTTGTTTATTTGCTTATGCCGTTTATTAAGTATACCGGCTAGGTACCGAGTAGGTTATATTTATACGGGCGGAGATTACGCCAATAAACATCAGGGCGATGCGACTCATGCTTGGGCTGAAGTGTATTTACCCTATAGAGGGTGGCGAGGCTATGATCCCACCAATGGTTGTATTGTTGAGCAAGACCATATTAGATTAGCCTGTGGTCGTCATTTTCGTGATGCAACGCCCACCTCAGGCACGATTTTTTCTCAAAGTAAGCAAGAGTCTTTGAATGTTACAGTGAAAGTTACAGAGATAAACTTATGAATATAATGGATTATAGTACTGATAATTTTTATGATGAGTTATTTGAAAATAATAAAATACCGCATGCAGATGTTATGCCACTCATCTCTCATATCAATAATTTACAACCGAGTGTTCTCGCTCGAAAGCAAAAATCAGCTGAACTGGCATTACTACAGTTAGGGATTACCTTTAATGTCAATGGGGGTAAACATGGACAAGAAAAGATCTTTCCTTTTGATATCTTGCCCAGAATAATTCAAGCAAAGGAATGGGAAAAATTATCTTATGGTCTAGAGCAACGCACAGTTGCCTTGAACATGTTTGTTGATGATATTTATCATGATCAGCGTATTTTAAAAGATAAAATTATACCTGCTGAAATGGTTCTGTCTTCAACTTCTTTTAGAAAAGAGTGTATGGGGATTACCCCACCTCAGAATATATGGGCCCATATCAATGGAACTGATTTAGTACGAGATGATGAGGGGGACTTTTATGTCTTAGAAGATAATTCAAGATGTCCTTCTGGTGTTTCCTATGTATTAGAAAACAGAGTCATATTGAAGCAGACTTTTCCTTGGGCTTTTAAAACCATGAACGTTAGGCCAGTAGCAGACTACCCCGAACGTTTGTTAGAGTTGCTTCAGTCACTATGCCCCGATGTAGATGAACCGAATATCGCGATTTTAACACCTGGGATTTACAACTCAGCCTACTTTGAGCATTCATATTTGGCACAACAGTTAGGTGTTCAGCTTGTAGAGGGTAGAGACTTAATTGTTGAATCCGATGAAGTGTTTATGAAAACTACAAAGGGTTTAGAAAAAGTGGATGTCATCTATCGCAGAATAGATGATGAATATTTAGATCCACTAGAATTTAATCCAAAATCCCTATTGGGCGTAAAGGGCATTATGAATGCTTACCGAAAAGGTAATGTGGTTTTAGTGAACGCGCCAGGTGCTGGGATTGCGGACGATAAAGCGATATATTCTTTTGTTCCTGATATTATCAAATATTATCTTGGGGAAGAGGCTATTATACCCAATGTTAAAACGTATATTTGTTACGATGCAAAAGACAAAAAATATGTATTAGAAAACTTAGATAAACTTGTCATCAAAGAAGTGAATATGTCAGGTGGATATGGAATTTTTATTGGTCGTTGGGCGTCAGCACAAGATAAAATCAACATCAGAAAAGCAATTGAAGCTAATCCAAGAGATTATATCGCACAACCCATATTAAATTTATCTCGATCGCCGACCATTGTGGGCAAACATATCGAAGGAAGACACGTAGATTTCCGTCCATTTATTTTGAGTGGTAAAAAGACTTACGTTTTGCCAGGTGGCTTGACCAGAGTGGCTTTGGTCAAAAACTCTCTGGTTGTCAATTCTTCTCAAGGTGGTGGTAGTAAAGACACTTGGGTTTTAAAATAATAACAATATATATAAGAAGATAATATGCTAAGTAGAGTAGCAGATGCCCTTTTTTGGATGAACGCTTACATAGAGCGTGCTGAAAATATTGCTCGTTATATCCATGTTAATATGCACCTGATGTTGGACTTATTTTTAGATAAAGCGGAAGGTCAGTGGAAACCTTTAATTATTACTTCGGGTGACGAAGAACAGTTCCTAAAAAAACATAGTGAATACACAGAAGAAAATGTTATTCATTTTTTGACTTTCGATGAAACCAATCCTAACTCTATATTATCTTGTATTCATTCTGCTCGGGATAATGCCAAGTCGATCAAAGAAATCATTTCATCTGAAATGTGGGAACAACTTAATAATTTTTACCTATTGGTAAAGTCTAACTCTCGTAAAAGAAACATAGAAAATTTACATGGCTTTTTTAAATCGGTAAAAATGGAAAGCCATCTTTTTTCAGGTTTAACCGATGCAACGATGTTACATAATGAGGGAATGTATTATAGTCAGTTAGGTAGAATGTTAGAGCGCGCGGATAAGACAGCTAGAATAGTTGATGTGAAATATTTTATGTTGCTGCCCAAGGCAGAGTTTAGCGATTCTCCCTATGATATTATTCAATGGGGTGCATTACTCAAGTCTATTAGTGCATTCGAAATGTATAGAAAAAAATATAGAAAAATTACATCCAGGAATATTGTTAAGTTTTTAATTTTTGATGAGGTGTTTCCTCGTTCAATATATTACTGTATTAATTCTGCCAGTATTTGCCTAAATCAGCTAGAAGATAGTTTTAAAGGTGCCAAAGAAGCGCAAGAAAAATTGCATGTTATCAGCAACTATTTAACCAAGTTTAATGTTGATGAAGTTATTGAGGGTGGACTTCACGAGTTTATTGATACCATTCAATTAAATCTTGTGTACCTTGGTGAAAGTATTCAAAATTCATTATTCTCTTTAGATGAAACGGCAACGCCAGTTAAGTCTGTAGATTTACAAAATATATATCAATAGCTGTATTAGGGCGTGTAATCGAGGTTAAATAAAATATTCGCTTATGTTTCAGTGTGATAGATAAGATGAACAAACCTTTTTCACCCGCTTGCGAGCGTAATCAAAAAGTCATTTTAGATGTTTTGCAAAATGAGTTTAAGAATAGCCAGCATATACTAGAAGTGGGTTCTGGTACGGGGCAGCATGCAGTATATTTTGCCGAGCATTTAAGTCATCTTGTTTGGCATACAAGTGACCGAGAAATGAATCATGCGGGTATTAATCTTTGGCTAGATGAGGCTAAATTAAAAAATATTGCTCGTCCTATTACACTTGATGTGAACAAAGATAACATTAAACATAATATGTTTGATGCTATGTTTACAGCAAATACTTTTCATATAATGTCTTGGTCAGAAGTATGTTTTTGCATACAAAAGGTTGGTGACGCTTTGTTAGAGCAGGGACTGTTCCTTATTTATGGTCCTTTTAACTTTGAGGGTCAATTCACTTCTGTGAGTAATCAAAATTTTGATGTAAATTTAAAGTTATCGGATCCTGAAATGGGCATTAGAAATTTTGAAGATATCCAAGCGCAGTGTGAGGCTGTTAATCTCGTATACCAAAAAAAATATCTAATGCCTGCGAACAACATGATTCTTGTTTTTAAAAAAATATAATTTACTGTTCAGTCTGTAAAAATACTAGTCCCACTTTATTATTGACAGTATCAATAATGAGATCGGTTTGTTGAAAAAAAGAATCCCCCATTAAACCATCAGATGTAAAGTTCTCAGGAAATGAATATTTATAGGCTAAAGTTGTAATCGGATTATTTTTTATATTTAAATCATCAATATAGACTAAGTCTTTCGTGTCAGGATAGAGATCATTGTCTTTGAAGTTGACCCATGTATAGGGTTTAATCAGCGATACAGTGGCTGCGGAATCAAGGACAAAGTTCAGCACTTTGTCTTTGTGCTCGGTGGTGATATGAATACCTTCTTGATCTTCTTCTAGAGGCATCCAAATGATGTTTTTTGAATGCTGTTCAAAATCAGGCTTTTCAGCTTTACACCAATGCAAGTTTTTATTTTTCCGACTGTAATATAAAATCCCTTTTTCGTTCATAAATAAGTCTCGACCAATTGTGTTATTGGGGAGATTATTATCCTCAGCTCTGGTATTCATCCATAAGCCCCAAGGTGAGTATAAGTCAAAATTAATATTTTGAAATAACATACCATTAAGTATGACTGTGGGTATTGTACCAGTTTGAACATTACTTTGCTCTCCAGTAAGATCAGTTTGTGCTACCGTATGAATATTATAAGTGTCACTGGTTAATGACTCTGCTAGTTCTTTATCTAAAGTTAGTGCTTGTTTTTTTCCCAAGTCAATAACAAACTCAATGCTTTTACCGTTAATAAGCAAGTGCGTTGTGGGTATATTGAGCTTGTTATATTGTATGGGTAAGTTGATACACTGTGTAAGATTTTTCTCTGATATGCCAGCATAGATAGTGGCTGGTAATGAAGTGAGTGATAATAGAGTAAGGATGAACGTTTTCATAATAGACCTTTTAATATTTATGCAGCAATATTTTGGGTTAATTTTTCTAATGGCATACCACTATCAATTAAAAAATGAATGATTTGTTGGTAAACTCTTTGTAATGCTTCGCAGTAAATGGTTGGGTTTTGGTAGCCTGATTGGCTAGAGTACCGATTTTCTAAATGTCCACCTGCACACGTTTGCTCCCAGATACATCCCGCACAAGCTTTAGGGATAGCGACATTTTTTTCATGCCATTGCTTTTCTACCTGTTGGAAATCCGTAAAAGTATTTTCTTTAATATGGATGGCTTTATATTGATTCCAAGCTTGATTAGAACGTAATGCATCATCGCCATATACCATACCATCACTATCTATAGTCATGGCTATATTTTTTTTAGTGTCAAAGTTTTCGGTTGGAAACATAAAAGAAGTCTGCCCATAGAGTTTGGCAATAAAAGCACTGAACAACCGTATTTTGATTTTAGGGTTATTATCTTTTATCCATTCGTTTAATACGTCAATTAAAAAATCACCATATAAATGCACTTGTTCCGGATCATATGTATCGTAATCATCACCCGGTAGCAAAAAATCCATGTTGTATAGATTCAGATCATCCACAAAATGTCTATAAATTGCTTTGCCTGATGTATTGGGGTTGATGACCGCAAGGTTGGAGACAGGAGATATACGACTAGCGCGTTCTGCAGTTTGTAGTTGTTTTAAACCCTCTACGACGCGGGTATAGGTGCCCTTGCCTTTATGATCGATTCTGAGCTTATCATTAATGAGTTTAGGTCCATCTAAGCTAATGGCAATACCTATATTATATTTTTCAAATATATCAACCCATTCATCATCAATTAGCATTGCATTTGTTTGAATAGCAAAGTGTAATTTAACACTTTGTCCTAATTGCTGTTTAAATAAAATACAAACGGCTTCAAATGCTTTTTTGCCATATAATAGTGGTTCACCGCCATGAAAATCAATTTGTAGTGACTTTATATTATGCTCTTCAATCGCTTGTTTTAAAAAATCAATGGTATCTTGTACTGACTCAGCACTTATTTTCTTGGGGCGTGATTTCCAATCCTGATCTGCGCCATAAAAATAGTAACAATAGGTGCAATTGATATTGCAACGTGATGTTAGCTTAAAAATGACTTCTAAATGTTGGATGCTCATATTTACTTCCTTTAATTGTATAAGAGGAGGTGTGTGTGACGTTCCCTCCTCTTATATAGTCTTGGCACATGTCAGTTCAGGTGTACTGCCTTCGCTCCCTTATCAAAAAATATATCTTTTTGCTTAAGAGAGCTGCTCAAGAAGTTTGCTGCCCCTGAAAATGCCTGTATCGCTACTATTGTTGCTTGTTATGCTGCGGCGCGGGTCCACCGAGCAAAAAATTCAAATTCTCCTTTTCTAGAGCCACCGGAAACGCTTTTCACTAGCGAGTCAGCTAAGCGAGACTTGTCTAATTTAGGGCGAGCGGTTGGTGATTTGTGCTCTTTGCGAAGTTTATGGATCAGATCGACAAGAGCTTGATTATTTTTCATGATACTTCCTTATTAAAAACTGCGTAACGATGCAAGCATGTGTAAGAAGATATTCCAAATTGGCCAAATTTTTAATCTCTACCTAAAGCACAAATATGCGTTGATCATTACAAAACTGCTAAAACCAATCACGAAGGCCTGCATTAGCGTAATCCCTAATCTCTCCTTGATTGTGCGAGCAAGTGTAGAGTGAGATATTGTGGTTGTCAATATTTTATTATTGACAAGCATTCAAAATAAAATGATAATAGGCAAATGTTATTTTGGTTAGAGTTGAGTATAAAGCTGTGATAAAGATTAAAAATCTATGTAAACGACTGGTGTGGTTTCTGTTTATTGTGATGGGACTATTGCCCGTTGCGAATATTTTATATTGGCTGTTGGTTGATGAGCGGAGCGTTCAAATTGTAATGTTATCTTCAATGCCAATTGATGCTCTTAATTTAAGTTATTCTACTAGGGTATGGGGTTGTCTTATTAGCTCTGTTCCTATGGCTTTCGTTATGTATATTATTTACCATTTAGCTAATATTTTTGATAACTATTCAAATGAACGAATTTTTTGTATTGAGAATGCAAAACGATATAAAAAATTAGGTTTGGCTTTGTTTGGGCTAGCATTAGTTAATTTCTTAACAGATCCAGTATTAAGTGTTGTTATGAGTGGGCAACATTCCCTTGGGGAACGCCACATTTCATTAGGAATTGGTGCAGGGCAAATATATCCCTTTATATTTGGGCTTTCTATATATGTGATTTCGTTTATTATGTATGAAGCGCATCAATTATCAGAAGAACAAAAATTTACTATTTAGAGGAAATGATATGCCTATAGTCGTTAACTTAGACGTTATGCTCGCCACACGCAAAATGCGTTCCAAAGTACTGGCGAAAAAAGTTGGCATTACAGAGCAAAATATTTCTATTTTAAAAAGCGGAAAGGCAAAAGCCATCCGCTTTTCCACTTTGGCAAGGATATGTTTCCATCTCGATTGTGAGCCTGGAGACATATTAAAATATGAAAAATCGCCTGAAGATGAAGAGCCACTTAGCTCATAGTATGGTCATAAAAAAATAAAAATATTTATTTGTATCGTGTTTTCGATTTTATCTATGTGAGTCTTGTATTTTGCATTCCAGCAAAAAATTCAGCTTGTTTTTTTTCTTAAATATCATGTTACTATCATAAATCATTAGTGAACGAGTATCACGTTAAAAGATACAGCTTTGATATTAATATGAAAGGTACATACCGTATTTTTTGATTTGAGGCAAGCAATGGATGCAATATTAAGAAATGTAGTGGGTTGGCTGGTTGGGAAGCTGGTACTCACTGCGCAACTGATACCGATAGTGACCCCAGATTTACTGAGAAAAATAAGTGCATGGTTTTTTTATCCTAAGACGCTGAGACAAAGTTTAATCTCAGCTTGGGCGAATTTAGAAAAATTAAATGCAACTAAAAGCATTGAACAAAAGCTTGACTTAAATCGCTTCTTCTTACCCATTAGTTCTAATGTGAAAATAGACACAATAGAAATGTGTTATCCAGCCAATCAAGATAGTGACAAATATATCATTTATGGCTGGGGTCGTTCTGACTGTTATGAAAAAAGACTATACCGCTTAGCCTCCGATGCCTTGAATTTAAATGCTCATATCGTGAGTTTTAATTTTAGGGGGGTAGGTCATAGTAGCGGTTGTCCTTATAGTGAAGATGATATGGCTCAGGATTACGTTGCTCAAATAAAGCGATTAGTCTTAGATAAAAAAGTTAAGCCTGAAAACATCATATTGCATGGCCACTCTTTAGGGGGTGGAGCCGCTATTTTGGCATTAGCCAAAGCCAAAGAAAACGGATGGCATTGTAAAATCAGAAATGATCGATCATTCAGAAATCTGATTGATGTTTCTACGAGTGTTAATTTTGAAAACAAAGCGAAGCGTTTTAAAACAACCCGTTTTTTTGTTTTGCTTTCGGCAATGTTTTTTTTATTGCCATTAGCAACATTTTCATTAATGACGGCATTACAAGCAGGTGCCATTTTTCTGGCCACAGTTTTAAGTTGTCAAATCAAATTGACCTATAAAATCTGGGATATGTTTGTACCCGATTTATTAAATAGTGCCATGATTGGATTGATGCAATATGGCCGATGGCCTATGGATGTTGCACCTATATTTGAGAAGTTTCCAGAAGAAGATAAAAGCTTTATGGTGATTAGGCAACCCCGAAGAGAGTTTTCTAAGCTGGGGTTGGGGGAAAAGAAAAAGCATGGTGATAAAAAAGACAAAGTCATATGGCCTAAATATACTTTATATTCCGGATTAACCATAACAAAGCAAAAAATAAAAGCAATAGAAAAAAGATTGGCGAGCATTTTTCAAAGCCTCCCGGCACAAGAAGCCCTTTCACTCCCACTGCAAGAAGAAGTGTTAATGTTACAACGAGAACTCAAAAAGCATGAAAATGTAAAAGTAACAGGGGGCACACATGGAGATGATCCCAAGATGCTCTTAACCCGTTATGAACATCACATCGCGAAAAGACATATTACAGGACAAGAGCAATGGTACGATTTTGTTGAGCCAGAGGGAGGGCATACAGAAGTGGTTGCAAAAAAATATAAAATTTTCACACAAATATAATGTGATTATGGAAAAGTAAAACTGGGTGCTAGCACTACTAGCATTCCTGACAGTTACTGGTAAGTTAGGGTAGATATTTTTTAAATAAATGTAATAATTAAGATAAATATCAAGTTACTAGAAATTCCTGCACAAACGCCCTCTATTTTACTAAGTTTTTAAGCCGACACATATACATATATTAAAGACTGTATTTGTGTAGGCACACATGCAAGAAACCAAGTTACTGAACACTATTTTGCAAGCGTACCAGTTTCGTGAGCAAAACCAACATGTCAGCGCCATGACGCTGGCTAAGCAGTGCTTAAATCAATTGCCACAGAATCCAGAAGTCCATTGCTTATGGAGTCTGCTGTTAGCAGATGAAGAAAATTACCCAGAGGCCACTAAGGCCATTAATATCGCTATTAAAATCAACCCCTCTAAAGCTGAGTATTACTTTTTCTTGGCTGAAATAAAAGAAGTTCAAAAAAAATATTATCTAGCGGAAATGGCTTACAAAGAATGTGTCAAGCGAAATAAAAAACATTATTTGGCACATGCCAAACTGGGTCAAACACTTGAGTTACAAAATAAATTAAAACCTGCCATTAAGCATTATTTACATGCGGTTAAAATTAATCCTAAATATGCCTCAGCCCTGTTTCATTTAGGGCTATTGCATATGAAAATAAACGATCGAATTACAGCGCTAGTTTATTTTCACAAAGCTTTAGAGTTAGAGCCTAAAGATATTTCAACCTTGCTAAACTTGGGTAAGATACTGTTTGCTGAAAAACAGTACGAGCTTGCACTAAAGTTTTTGCATAAAGTGATAAAATTTGAGCCCCAAAATAATGAGGCATTGGATAATATTATTTTGATATATTTAGAGCTGAATAATCATGAGAAGGCGCTCCCTTATATTCGTGAATTACAGAATACATTAGATAACAACTTACAGTCTTGGTGGTATTTGAGTTTATGTAAGACATTTGTATATCAAGATGACCCAGATATAGAATATATGCAGCTGTTATTAAAAAGACACACTAAATCCGACAATAGATCATACCTATACTTTGCTTTGGGTAAAGCGTATCATGACTGCCATAATTATAAAGTTGCTTTTGAGTATTACGAAAATGGTAATAATATCATTCATAAAAAGCGATCTTTTAATATCTCGGCCTATAAAACAAATATCTCGAAAATAATCACTAATCATAAAACTTCAAAGATTAAGCGCATGCATCTATCTGATGATAATAGCTTTCAACCTCTATTTATTATTGGGTTACCCGGTTCAGGAAAAAGATTATTAGAAACGGCATTAGTAAAGCACTATAAAATAGAGATAGCCTGGGATATTGGTATTAGTCAAATTGTTAATTCAGACCAATTTGACCATAAGCTTTCAGGCCATTATCCTCATTGGTTAAAAACGATGAGCAAAGAGGAAGCGCTTGCCTTAAAAGAAGTGTATTTTGAACGGCTGAATCGGGATGTAGACGGTCGGCCTAAATTTATTATAGATACATTGCCAGATAATTTTTTATATATTGGATTGATCAAATGGTTATTTCCAAATGCCAAAATTATTCATTGCACCAGAGACCCGCTTGATATCTGCCTGAGCATGTACTTTAAGTACTGTAGCCAAAATTACGCTTTTTCATATGATCAGGATATGCTAGCAGAATATTACTTGCAGTATGAAAGAATGATGTCTTTCTGGGGTGAACAGTTTGAACAGCCCTATGTCTCTATTCAGTACGAAGATTTTGTGGCCAGCCCTAAAGAAATATTGAATATCGTTTACCAATATTTAGGGCTCAGGCAGCCAAAGTTAGGTGAAGACTATGATTTGTCATATTTGCACCATCATGATATCAATAAATGGCAAAATTATAAGTTTTTCTTGAAGCCTTTGCTTAAAAAATTGGCGACAAACTATGTCGAGGCCAAAGAGCACATTAAAAGAGGTTAAACCTGTATGTTTCCCTTTGTCCTATAACCAATACCGTTTAAATCAGAGTTCTAATCTTTATCTGCTGAATGTCAGCTTTAGTCCATTATTGCTGGGAAAGTCGACGAATACTGTTAGTATACGTCTTATTATTAAAGTACGAGTAAGATGTAAAAAATATGCTGCACAGCTTGGAAGAGTATATAACAGACTGGCACTGGACAAATGTGTTTCAGGTATTTTTGCCTGAGGGTCGCACAAGTCGATTCAATTATGGCTTTGGTATGATATTGGGCATTACGTGCTTGACGGCTTCTATTTTAGCGGTTCAATATCTATTCAATTTTTCGATGTGTGCAGATGATACATTCACTTTTACGATACTTGTTTTATTGAGCCTACTAGCCACTATGAAGATCTTGCTTAGCGTCATTTTTATGCTAATGTTAAATGTTAAGAGATTACATGATATTAATGAGTCTGGCCTTTGGACTTGTTTGCTTTTGATGCCTGTACTAGGTGCTATTTTAGTCGTATTTTTATTGTTTGTGCCAGGTTACACCTTTAGAAATCAATTTGGTGTGCCGCCTGCTTAAAAGCCTGTAATAATACTTGAATGTCTTCTGCCTGATGCGACAGATTTAAAGCGATTCTGAGCCTACTTTCTTTTGGACTAACAGAAGGGGGTCTAATGGCTGATACGAGTATCCCTGATTGCTTTAGCGCTTGTTGTGCTTGTAGTGTTCGCTCGGCTGTTTGTAATCGAATAGGAATAATATGAGACTGACTGTCTCCCGTATCAAAAACCATAGCTTGCAGATTTTGCCGCAAATTATTGGCTGATTGTAATAAGTCCTGCACTTGAGTTCGAAGATGGGGCACGATTTTCCAAGCGGCTTGCATGACCGCAATCTGTGCGGGCGGGGGCATAGTGGTGTAGATTAATCCTTGGCAGTGGTTCATTAAAAAGTCCGCAATACTATTATTACAAGCAACATAAGCACCGAAGCAACCCAACCCTTTACTAAAAGTGCCTAGCGTCAGATCTACTTCCCCGGCAAAATCACTAGATAACCCATAACCATTGTGACCCAGTATGCCGGTTGCATGGGCTTCATCTACATATAAAAAAGCCTTATGAGATTTTGCAATTTTAATGATTTCCGCTATATTTGCGATATCACCATCCATGCCAAAAATAGACTCTGTTAGAATAAATTTAGGATGACGAGCGTCTTTGTATTTATTAAGCTGCCAATTTAAATGTTCGGTATCTAAGTGGCGGTATCGGATTTGTTTGGCGCCCGCTAATTTGATGCCCGAATGTATGCTGGCATGATTTAGCTTATCTGCGAAGACTAATGGTGGCGCGCCCAAAATTTTAGCATCCAATAACGAGGCCAATACACTGATATTCGCTTGAAACCCACTATTAAAGATAATAGCCGCTTCACTATATTTATCGTTGGCAATTTGTGCCTCTAAAGCTTTAGCGATATTTTGTTGGTTCGACAATAACCTGGAGGCTTTATGCCCCACGCCATATTTTTTTGTCGCCGCTATAGCGGCCTCTATCAGGTTAGGGTGTAGGCTTAAATTTAGATAGTCATTATGAGAAAAATCTAAAACATTGGCTTGTTCAACTGGAAAATCTCTAAATAAATGATTTTCTTTTCGTGTTGTGACAAATTGGTTATAAGCTTGGTAGGGTTTCATGTTGCACAAGGAAGAGGTTGTTGTATGAGTTCGGGCCAGTTTTTTTCCCAGCCTTTATGATGGCTATAGTGTAGCTTCACATCCACGGCCACACAGTCAGATTGAAGATTATGAGCATAGTGTTCTGCGACCCAAGGCGGGACGGTTTCGTCATTTGCGCCAACAAAGTGTCGTTGTGGTATAGCCCTTAGTTCGTCGGCATAGTCGATGGGGTTGAGCGAGCCTTTTAGCGGGGATACTTTATGGTAATTGCCCAGGGCGATATGGTCTAAATTGCCTGCCACGGTAATTAAGCCGGCAATATCTGTTCGCTTACTACTAAGTAATGCAGCTAGTGTACCACCGCCTGAAAAACCAATTAAAACAAATTTTGTCGTGGGATATTGGATTTTAATTTGGGTTAAGACTTCATTGAGGCTATTCACCACAGTTTCTGAGTAGCGGTGGCTGCTCCAGTATTTTGCCTCACAATTTTTGCTTGGACTGAGTAAATACTGGCAAGGCCTGGCTAGGTATATCACATGTGGATATTTATCTTGAATTGCTAACTTTAAAGCTAAAGGTTGTTTGGGAGTAGGGTTATCTGATAACTCATATTTTGTTTTCCAACTGTTACCATCTCCCTCTATATAGATGTGGGTGGTATTCATTTGAGTGTTTACTTGGTTGTCCTGTGGCGAGCTTTGAAGCTTTTCCCAGGCTGTGAAGTCAAAATAGGATGTTCTATAGTTTCTATGCTTGAAATGATGGGCTTCGGCTTGATTAATCACTTTCTGAGTGCTCAAAGGTATTTGGTATTGACTGATTGGCGTGCAAGCTATCAAACCTACCAGCCAACCTATCAGGACACCCACTTTAAAAATCATAAAAAAAATGGCACTAAAAATGGGCCTGGTACAAGCCAGTGGGCTACGAGTTGTTTTATTAACTTTGTTCATCCAGATAAAGTATATAAGTTTATTGTTTTAAGCAAGTTGTCAGTCATTTAGGGTGACAGCTTTTGTACACAATATAAGCTACAGAACACATTGGGTTCCTGGCTTGGCGATGTTATATTGAACTACACCTATTGTTCCCTATGTGTATAGGGTTTTTTAAATAGAAAACTAGCTTAACAGGCGTGGTTATGAAGCAGTCATTGAAGCAAAAACGTTGTACCAACAGTAAGAATAATAATAAAAATAAAATGAATAAATCTTTACGTTATATGTGCCTACTATCTTTAGGCTTAGTAGCCGCTCCCAATACTTGGGCTAACTCCTATCCAGATGTTCGCTCCATGTTTGAGGCGATTCGACCTGATGCGCCTGTAATTGCCCCTGATATTAATGCGGTAATTTTGGCCATAGATGCATTACCAACAGAGCAACAAAAAAATAAAGCTTATAGCACCTTAGCGCCTAGAACGGATTTATCGTTGATTGCGACCTCAGACTCAGCAAATAGAGCGTTTGTGAAGCGCCTTAATAGACGATTACTAGAAATTAAAACACAAACGGGCGTATCTAGCGGCGATGATTGGGACGATATTTTCGATGATGAAGATGAGGCAGAGACCACGACAGGTGCCAGTACTGCGACACCCGCTGCTGACAAACCTAAAAAAGCGTCCACTCCAAAATCAGAACCTAAAAAAACAACGAATTCAAATGTGTTGGCCGACGAAGATTTGCCCCTTGAGCCAGAGCTAGATGAAAACGAGCCTGGTAAGCATAACTTTAGTTTTTCTAAGCCTGAGCCTGAGCCTGAGGAAGTTGAAGCAGTATTGGATCCTGACAAAGGTGTTTGGTTTAAGATCTACGGTAGCGAAACTGCGCAAAAAAACCGAGATAATATTTATGGCTACGATGCCACTTTACTGGGTGGGTTCTTGGGGCGCGACTGGTTGGTCAATGATAATACCGTTATTGGGGTTGCGGCAGGTTATGCACAAGCCGATATCGATTCCAGGGGTCCATCGGGCACATATATGGATACCAAGCGCTTAAGTGGTTCTATTTATGGTTATTATAATTTCCCTTCGGGGTTATATACCATGGGTATTATTACTTTGGCACATAATGATTATGACAATGTACGTAAAATTTTAGTCCCCCCTGTCGGTGGATTTGGGGTCTCTACCATTGCCCATGCTGATTTTTCTGCTTGGGAGAGTTATGTGCATGTCGAGTTTGGATACGATTGGCAATGTAAAAACTGGACTGTACAACCTAAAATATTCTCAAGCTTTACCCATTTAAATGTCGAGTCGTATCAAGAGATGGATGCTTTTGCTTACAATTTAAATGTACGTAATCATAATATCGATAATTTGTTATTAGGTGGTGGTTTCTTAACCGAATATCACTACAAATTTAAGCGCGCAACGGTTGCGCCATTTATGCATGCTTATGTGATGTATGATTTCTTAAAAGACAAACAAACGACTTTGAGTAATTTCCAAGGTGGTGGTTATAATTTCTTGACTCAAGGCGCCGTACCTGGCGGCACGACATTTGAAGTCGGTGGTGGTTTGTCTCTACACAGTTATAAAGATGTGATGTTTGATTTGCAGTATGATTTTGCCACCAGAAGTGGCCTCATTCGAAACACCGTTTCTTTAAAATTACGTTATCAGTGGGCTTAATATTAAATTCAGGATGAAGAGTACCCCATGAATAAAAGACTTAATTTGCTTCAAGCTGTTTTGGCCAGTAGTTGTTTAGTAGTGCCATTTGCAGGACAGGCCGCGTTTTCGGTTAATGCGATCGTAAATGATCAGACTGTGGTAACAGATGCGGATGATGCGACCAATACGATTACAGCCACGGGGCAAATTAATGATAATGTCGCACCTGGTATTGATGTTACAAATAAAAATAACGTCATAGAAATAGTAACCACAGAAGCAAATTTTGATGCAGTACAAAGTACAGGGGCAGGTGCAAATTTGCCCGCGATTAATATTCAAGGAACAGCAAGTAATTTAACGATTAATAACGCTGTGAACCGTGATATTGATGCAACAGGTGGGGCAAATGATGGTATTGTAGTTAAAGCTGATTTAACAACCATTAATAATAGTGGTGCTATTGGCGGTACAGCAGGAGATGCAATTATTGCTGATGCTGCTGGTACTAATTTAACGATCAATAATACAGCAACAGGCTTGATTGGTACCAGTGCTGCTGCTAGTTCTGCTATTAGCATTACAGGTGCTGCTGGCGGCAATGGTGTCACCATTACCAATGCCGGCTCAGACCCAACGAATGCTAATAAAGCTGGCATAGGCTCTACTATAAGTCTCACGCCTGCAATTAATATTACAGGATCAAAATTAAATAGCCTTGTAAACACAGCAGATATTGCCAACTTGGGTGGGGGCGCTGCCATAAGCCTAGATAATGTAGTGGGTACTACATTCACTAACTCTGGAGAAATTTATAATGATGCAGCTGGGGTTGCAACTATTAGATTTGCGAATGGCACTTCTATAACAAATGGTTTTGTTAATACTGGCAGTATTGAAAATAATGGTGGTGGTTCTGCTATTTTATATGCCGCTCCAAGTGCAATCACATTTTTCCAGCAAGCAGGAACGGTGACAGGGGATGTAGGCCTAAACTATAATGGCGCTGGCACTTCTTTAAATATGAGTGGTGGTATTATTGATGGAGATCTTACCGATTCATCTGCTGGTGGCGGAATTGCTAATATTTCAGGCGGTTCTATTACGGGTGATATGTTACTAAATGGTGGAAATCAAACCCTAAATTTTAGCGGTGGTACAATAACAGGGAATCTTACGGCAAACAATGCTAATCCAATAACCCTAAATTTAACAGGTGGGACAACTGCCAGTATTTTTCTCAATAATGGTGCGCATATATTAAATTTGAATGGTAGCACGGTGCAAAATGTAGTAGGTGATGCTGCTGCAAACCAAACCATTAATCTTACAAGTGGAAGCTATAACTTAATTAATGGTGGCGCAAGTGGAGGTAACATTTTAAATGTGCTGGGTAGTTTTGATACCACTGGCGCGATAGCCAATATGGATACAGTTAATGTGAATGCTGGTTTTTTTAATGTGAACCACGTAATTTCTGCTGTAAATACTGCCTTAAATGTTAACTCTATTATGAATGTAAATGCTAATATTTTAGGTGGAGGCACATTTACAAATAATGGCACTACCAAGATATTTTCCGGCAATACAGTGACAATGGGTGGGCTTGTAACCAACGCGGGCACTCTCCATATAGAAGCAGCTGCTGCAACACCGCTTACTGGAGTTGGTTTTACCAATGCTGCTGGGAGCAATTTAATCGTTGATTTGAAACCCTCTTTAGCGTCACCTTCTATGAACACAGGAGCTGCAAGTGCGATACAAGCAGGGGTTGGGGCAGTCAACATGGCTGGCAGTACAATTACAGCTAATCCGGTAGGTGAGTTTATTGCTGATGGTACCAAATGGGATATTGTCTCAGGTACGGGTGGTATTGTTGGTGCACAGACTATCACAACACCTAGTGTTCTCTTAAGCTTTACAGATGATTTTCTGGCACCAAGTACCTACCAAGTAACCGCCACAGCTTTACCGTTTTCAGCATTATCCACTAATTCTGAAATTACTAATGGCTTGGAAAATGCATTGGATACCATTATTAGTGACGGTGTTCCAGCTGGCCCAATGTCAGATTTACTGGGACAATTTCAAACTTTGACCAGTGCAGAGCAAGTTGAGCAATCATTGCGCTCTTTGGTACCAAATTTTAATCACAGTATTAGTACGATGTCTTCGATGAGTATGCGTCGTGCTTTTGATGATATTGGTATGCACTTGGAAGAGCTACAAGCGATTCAACCTTTATTAGAAGAAGTGGATGAATATAGAAATAACGAAGACTTAGATGGTTGGAGTTATGGTGATCCTTTATTGAGACATAAAAGTGGTGCTTGGATAAGACCCTATGCGGGTATTGTGGATCAGCAAGCTATTCAGGGCGTTGATGGTTATAAAGGCGATTACACAGGTATTACCGGTGGTATGGACTGGCGTATACTGGATTGGGCGACTGTCGGTATAGCCGGTAGCTTTGCCAAGTCGGATATTACTCAGCGTGGGTTTATCGATATTAAGCAAGATATAGACAGCTTGCAATTGACGTTCTATGGAAAGTTTGACCCTTTTGGTCCGTTATATTTTAATACTTTGATGGGACTAGCGCGTCACAAATATAGTGTAGACAGAACTATTTCTGTTGGTACATTAGTACAAAATCCACAAGCTAATTATCACGGTATACAATATGCCGGTCAGCTTGAAATGGGGTATGCTTATTTTAATGGCAAGTATTATTTAAACCCATTAGCCACATTGAAATATATGAGATTAGTGGCGGATAACTACACTGAAACCGGAACGACATTAGGCCTAACCGTTGATAACAATGATGTCAGTGAATTCATTGGCTCGATTGGCTTAAGGTTAGCCATGCAAAATGAATATTTGGAAGCAACTTATATTCCTGAAATAACAGGCTTGATTAGTTATGATTTCATTGGTGATAGCCAAGAGACATTTAATAACTTTGCCCTGGGTAGTCCAACATTTAAATCAGTGGGTATTAAGCCTGATCAAACAACTTATACCCTCAACATTGGTTTAAGAATTCATACCTTCCATAACTCAATGTTTAAAGTGGCTTATGAATTTGAGGCCAAAGACCAGTTTAAAGCGCATAGCGCGATGTTTAAGTGGTATTACAAGTGGTATTAATTATTAAATCCCCGCACGATAAGCGAAGCGAATCAGCTTCCTCTCCCAATGCTGGGAGAGGACGGCCGCAGGCCTGGTGAGGGTTATTTTGGGTCTGAACATTTACAGTAACCCTCACCGGATTGACTGCGCTAACGGTTAGCAAATCCTCCTCTCCCAACATTGGCTGAGGGGTCGACTCACTTCGTTCATCCAAAATAGCTACGTTAGAAATTAGTTTTATGTCTAAAAAAATAACATTGGTTTCTAACTTATTATAATCTTTATCTTATGCTTTCAATTGCTAACAATTACTCTTTAGTTCAATATATGCACTAAGTTATCTTCTAATGGTGAATGTTATTTTATATGTCTAAAATTCAAAAAAGTAAACTGACAGTCCGAGTCGCATCTTCCAACGACATACCTGATTTATGTGAACTCAGTCAAAAAGTGTATGGAAACGATGCCTTAAAAAAAGAGCAGTTATTGGCTCAAATGCGCCATTTTCCAGAAGGGCAATTTGTCTGTGAGTATGAAGGAGAGATAGTTGGTCATTGCGCCACTTTTAGAATTCATGATGAAGTCGCGCTGCGTCCTCACACATGGCCTGAAATTACAGGAAACGGATTTGGCTCTAGACATCAAGATGATGGCAATATTTTATATGGTATGGAAGTGTGCGTTGATAAGCGTTATCGTGGACTTCGTATCGGACAACGGTTGTACGATGCCAGGAAGGCTCTATGTCAAGAGCATAATTTAAAAGCCATTGTTTTTGGTGGTCGGATCCCAAGCTTTTTTAAGCGAAAAAATAAAGATTTAACTATTTTTGAGTATTTAGAGGGGATAAAAGATAAGACCATAAGAGACCCAGTTGTTAACTTCCAGTTAAAAAATGGTTTTGAAGTGTTGGGCATTTTGCCAAAATATTTACCTTCTGATAAAGAATCTGGGGCTTATGCCGTCCATATGATTTGGCATAACCCCATATTTCAAGAAGAGAATAAATCAACTACAAATATGCATCGTGGTTATGATAAACCCGTACGTGTTGCGGCGGTTCAACTACAAGCTCGTAAGGTGGATTCTTTTAAGCATTGGATGTCTCAGATTGAATATTTTGTTGATATTGCAGCCGATTATCGTTCTGATTTTGTACTCTTTCCAGAGTTGTTGACCATGCCGCTATTATCGGCTGAAACTGAAAAACTAAGTCCTTTTGATGCCATTTTAAAAATTACCACATATACAGAGCCTTTTATCACGAGTATGCAAAACTTGGCTTTATCCTACAATATCAACATTATTGGTGGTAGTCATCCAACCATGATGGAAAAAGACGAGATCCAAAATATTTCTTATGTGTTTCTAAGAGATGGTTCCGTCCATACGCAACCTAAGCTACATCCCACGCCAAGCGAAGTTCAATGGTGGAATATTAAGGGCGGACATCAGCTTCAGGCAATTGATACTGATTGCGGACCCATTGGCGTGTTAATCTGTTATGACAGTGAGTTCCCCGAAATGGCACGGTATTTAGCCGATCAAGGGGCTCTTATGCTTTTTGTTCCTTTTTGTACCGATCAAAAGCAAGGTTATCAGCGGGTGAGATATTGCTCTCAAGCCAGGGCGATAGAAAACCAATTATATGTTGTCACTGCTGGAATGGTTGGTAACTTACCTGATGTCGAAAATATGGACATTCACTATGCAGAAAGTGTGATTATCACGCCATGTGATTTTCCGTTTCCTTTGGATGGTATCAGTGCCAGCTCTGCCCCTAATACAGAAATGATTATATTTGCTGATTTGAGACTGGAAGATTTAATTATCAGTCGTAACTCGGGTAGTGTCACAAACTTTAAAGACAGACGATTTGATTTATACACAACTTCATGGAAAAATTAGTTTTTTGATGAACTTCAGCATGTGTCATCTCAGAAATATATATTTACGCAAGAGTATCCTACTCAGAGTGCCTCTTTGGTATCAAAGGGGCACACGCTGAAGGCCATGAGGCTATTATAAAATTAGCAGATTAAACAAAAGACTGTAAACGAATCAACCCAATATCAATAGCCCGTTTGAGTAGTTCTTTTTTAGATTTTGCACCCAATTTGTGCCTTAGGCTGTCTAAATAGTTTTCGACGGTTTTGGGTGATATTTGTAGAGCCTGCCCAATTTCTATTGCGGTTTTACCATGAATTGCAGCTAGGACAAATGTGTTTCTTTCTCGTTCTGATAGTTTTATCCAGACTTCGCTTTTTTTGTTATAGAATTTTGTGATGATGAACGGTTCACCTATGATTTTTGTATGTAAAAGTTCTTCATAAATTACAGGCTTAATATGGTGGGGTACCGTATGCATAGACTGTCTAAGAGACTGTATCAAATCTTTTCCTTGTTCATTAAACAAATGAATGAATTTTTCTAAAAACTCTAAGTTATTGAAATAAAAATTAATCATGCTCGGCATATTCAGTGGTGAGGCAAACGTATAACAGAGTGTCGTATTGCCTTCTTTTTTAATGATATAAAACACGTTTGAGAAGTTATTCTCTTCAAATAAACTAGGTAATTTGTGATAGATACCACTCGCACTATAATAACCTTCATCCAAAAAAGGTGCCAGCAAAGGGAAATCATCACTAAACATAGATATATTGAAATTAGGGTTCGAGGCGATAAAAGCCAGTTCCTTTTTCTCTAAATCTGTAATAGATAAAGAAAAATACGACAGCGGCGTTGTGCTAAAAAGCTGCTCGCTGATCTGATTAAATTGTGATTGTAATGTGGTCATTATCGATCCTATTTTTCATCTTAGTGAAATTATGACGGTTATTTCATGTGCCAGAAGATTAACTTGTTCTAGGGGTTATATATAGGGGGAGTTTCCCTAAAAGTAAGGTATTACCTCTGAATTGTGCGGATTTTCGATAAATGGAATAATCTGGCAGATTAAAAGCATAGCCTATTCTCTTTTTTCGCAAGCTATCCAATCTTTCACATTATCAGGAAGGTCAGGCCTTGTAATATTGGAATAAAAAGTATGCAGTAGTGTCTCTGGTGGGATTTTATTTTTTTTACTAATAAACAAGGCTTTGACTAATGCGGTTGCGCAGAGCTTATCTTGATGAAAAAAATTTTGTTCTAAATATATCCATTTTTCATCCCAGTAAACTACTTGTGTTTGTATTTGGAAACGATTAAATAAGTTTAATGGCTTTAGAAAGTGTATTTTGGCACTACCCAATACTGGCATCCAGCCTTTTTTGATTGATGGCCAGAGTATGCCATTTAGAGCCGTAAGATGTACTCTACCTAAGTCCATCAGGGTTAAGTAACGACCGTTGTTGACGTGGAGGTTGAAATCTAAATCAAAAGGCCAGACGGTAAAGTTTAACGTACCCATTTTTAAAGGATCGTTGTTTTTTTTCATAAATGGTAAACGCAGTAATAAGCAAATTAATCTAAAATATAAATTCATGTTAGTCTACTTTTTCAATCGTCACACTACCCACGGAGTAGCCAGCGCCAAATGAACATATTAACCCTTGGTCGCCTGCTGTGAAATCAACATGATGTAGGTGAAAGCATATAATACTGCCAGCAGAGCTGGTATTGGCATATTGGTCTAATATGATTGGCGCAAACTGTTCTTCAAAATTTTTATTGAGTATACGCTTACATATAAGCTCATTCATGGTTTTATTCGCTTGATGCAGCCAAAATCGCTTTAAACTGTCCGCTGAAATATTAAGATTATGAAGGTGTCGATGAATGTGTTCTACAACAAGGGGGGTGACTTCTTTAAATACCTTTCTGCCTTGTTGGTAAAATAAATGTAAAGGTGTTGGCTGATTATTTTTTGTTTCTGCATGCGTTAAAAAGCCGTTGTTATTACGGATATGATTTGAATATTGGGTATCAAGTTGGGTGCCGATAATTTTAAAGTGGGGGACGGTCACGGTGGACTCATCTTGAAGTACCACAGCAGTACAGGCGTCACCAAAAATGAAATGAGAGTCTCTATTGGTGAAGTCTAAGTGCCCAGAGCAAATTTCAGGGCTGACAACCAACACCGTTTTGCATTGTCCTGATTCAATAAAACTTTTGCCCGTGGCAATGCCAAATGTGGCTGAGGAACAAGCCACATTCATATCAAAGCCAAATCCACCGCATTGCAGTTGTTGCTGGATTTCGATTGCTAATGCAGGATAAGCCCGTTGGTAGTTAGAGCAGGCAACGATAATGCCATCCACATCAGCTGGGGTCAGGTGGGCGTGATCTAGCGCTTGGTAAATTGCGGTCATAGACATTTCGCATTGTAAAGAGATAGCTTCATCTGCTCGTGCTGGAATAGAAGGACGCATTCTATCAGTATCAAGTATGCCTATTTTATCTATTACATAGCGTTGTTTTATTCCAGATGCTTTTTCAATAAATTCAGCAGAGGAAGGTTCTAGAGCCTGGCAGAGGCCTGCTTCTATTTTGGCTTGATGCTTAAGATTAAATTGGGTTACATAGCGATTGAAGCTTTCAACTAGCTCGTCATTGGATATTACTTGTTGTGGGGTATATAACCCGGTTCCACTAATGACTACGGACATGCTGCTACTCTTCCTTAATTACTGTTCTAACTTAGAATGGCGTGATAGAGCTTAATTATACCGAATTACAAAATATAATATATTAACAGGACAGCGACGGTAATTTGAGCAGAATATGCTACACAAAAAAATCCAGAGATGTATCTAGATTTTTAATCTGATCTTCAAGAGGGTGAGTTCATAAGTCTCTGTCACTAAGCTTTCAAAGGCTCAGGAGCTGAATTTTTAATTTTTAGTAATTCTTTTTTAATGCTTAAAAAATGCTCTTCCAATAATTGCACTATGCGAGGTAAGTTCTCTAGTCTCATTTCCTGTCCCGCAATTTCCAAGCCTAAACATGTATGTGAGAAACCCACAGCACCGACATCCAAGCTTCTATTTCTTAATTCTTTTGCAGAAGAGATAAAATCTTGTATTTTTCCAGCATTTAAAGATTTATTTAACTGTGAAAATTTTTTTTCAGCATCTCGAAGATATAAGTCAATTAGTTCATTTATGTTTGTTTGATAGACTACTTGAAAATCTTGTAATAGCTTGAAATTAATTGTTTGGGATACAACTGATTCCCCCATGATACCGCCTTTTTTGCTAACCACTTTAAATTATCGATGTCCATTATAGTGTATATGCACAGCAAATAAAGGATTTGAGGGTAAATAATTTGAACTATTCTGCCTAATCATAGTCAAAAAGATAACTATTATTGCACATAGTGTGTAACTACCTCCTTACATAACAACCTTGAGATGGGATTACAATGGCAAAAGCAGAACAGAAATACAGAGAAAAAATGAACAAAGCATCTAAATCTCTAGCCATGGGTATGGGGTTTTATGGTAAGCAAGAAGATTTTGGTTTTTCATCAAAGGTTGCCCCCACTTCTCTGGAGGACAGGCTTAGAATTGCCATTATGGTGGGTTCATCTGATACTGTGGATAAAACCTTGTCGTTAGGCGCTGATGCCAATGCAATATCTGCTAATGGACACAGTATGTTGGAACTTGCTGAGGCTTATAATCCTGAACTGATTGCATTGCTAAAAACTTATGGTGCAGAAGAATTGCCTTCTAAGAGTACACCTAAGTCTACAAAATCTAAAAGCTGAGTTTTGAGTCTATACTTAATTTGAATGATACTCACAGAAAATAAAAGTATCATTCAAAATTTTCGTTGAAATGGACTATCTGAATTGCCTGAACTGCGGGGCATTTGCTTCTTTTAAAACCTATTTGCAAATTATCCTAAAATTCAACATCGTTATTATCCATTGGCTTCACTTGCTTTTGGTCTTCAATAATATTGGCACCCGCTTTCTTAATTTTATGCTCGTAAGCAAAATTTTTCTTTAGATCGATTGCTTCTTGTTCTTTTTTAATTTTGTAGCGATAGAGTAAATCAATTTTGTGGCAGATTAATATAGCGGCCACCCAAGGGAAAATAAAAACAAATAAAACGGCACTCATCGTCAACGGTGCCCATTTGGGTAAGTTAGAAATTATAGCAGGGCAGTAATATTGCAATAAATTAGGCAGAGCACATATACCCAGTAATAAGGTAACGCCAAACCCGATATAGATTGCATTTCTGATGAAGTAACCCTTAGAGGCAGCAATGCTAGTCTCTAATGCAGTATTTGTATCCATATTGTCGGTTATCGTTAGAATGGGGGCATATAATTTAGGTAATAGCGATAAGAAGACAAGACCATAAAAAAATAAGGGAATAAAAAAAATCAATCTAACATCAACAGTAAATTTAATCGATAGCAAAAACACGGCAAAGCCAAAAACGGCAATGATAATGGGAAGTAAGCACATTGAAATCAGGCTGCCGAACAAGCTAAGTATTCGTTTAAAAGGCAAGATTAAATATTCTGTTAAGGTATGTTGGGTTTGTTTGGCGCTGGTATCTGTGGTGTAAAATATTAGGCTCAAAATAGGCAATATAGCAATATAGGCGAACATTATGCCTAAGCTGACATCTTCTTGATAAGCCGCTGGGATCCATTCTGGCGCAACGCGAATTAAGTATAAGACGCCTATAATAAGAGCGGATAACAAGAACGTCTTGGGTAATGCTTTTAGATAAACCCCAACACTATATTTCAATAAAGCTGTACCATCATTCTTTTGATTAAAGTTAAATGACATATTAATCCCTAATGTGTGTCAGTACTGTAATATTAGTTTAACGCAACTTATAAATTTTCAGCGTTGTATAATAAGTGGCAAAAATCATCCTCAAATGCTTTTAGATTTGCATAACTATCCAATGATTGGTTTGTTATAATACTGAATATGTATTTTTTACCGCTCTTAACTGTAATATAACCTGATAAAGCGGATGTGCCCATGGCAGAGCCTGTTTTGGCAACCACTTTATCTTTGAGCTCGCCAGTCATTCTGAGTTCTAAAGATCCGGGTTGCCCAGAAACACTCAGCGCTTTGTAAAAAGAGTCATAATCAGGATCATTTTTCATTTGAAATAATAGCTCAGAAATAAATGACGGGCTAGCAAGGGTATAACGAGAGATACCCGATCCATCAAACAAACGATAGCCGTCGGCTGGAAGGTTGAAATTTTCACTCATTGAAGTCTTAATCGCATTAACGCCTTGTTTAAAGGTGCCTTGATTAAACTTTGCTAACCCCAAAGTCTTGGTCAGTGTGTCAGCATACAAATTATTAGATTCAGTTAATACAGGTCTAATGAGTACCGAAAGTCTATCTGACCTATGTGTTGCTATGGGTTTTGATTTGGGATCGGTTTTTCTAAATATAATATCGCCATTAAACTCAACCTGCATTTTTTTGAGTATATAGCCAATGGCTTCCTTAGCAAGCTCTCTGGGTTCTTTATAAGATACTTCTACTGTCCGTGGTGTGTTTTCTATTGGCCAGCAACCATTTAAATCGTATTGTTGGTGATCTTGAGATATTTCAATTTGACAATCATGTTCAGCGGTTTTTTTCATGACACCTGTTACAGAAGTATTCAGTGTGACACTGGGAAAAGAGGCCTTATGGCTGAAGGTGATGGGTTTAGAAATCGCTTTGACTTCGTCTATAAAGAATGCTGTTTTATTTTGATTAATGACGATGCTACTGACAGGAGCAGAGTAATACCACGGCATAGAATCCCAAGTCCACCCTTGGCCATAATGCGCATCTGAAAAAACAGTATCATCGACAATGATATTGCCGTTTAAGGTGCGGATATCTTTATCTTTTAATTTTTCAAAAAGATCTTCTAGATTTTTGAGCTTTAAGGATGGATCGCCTCTGAAGGTGAGATAGAGTGGACCTTCCAATTTTTGTTCTTTAATATGTTCAGGCGTTAGGGATAATGTTGTCTGAAATCTAAAATTTTTGCCTAATATCTTTAAAGCCGCAGCAGATAAAAACAATTTAGTATTACTGGCTGGGTAAAAAGCAGATTCCGCTAAGCGATGATAAACAATATTACCGGAATCATAAGATTGAAGCATAATACCGACTTGCGCGTTTTGCGCATGTTTATCTATGAGGGTATCAATTTGTTTGGGTAGTGACGCAGAGTAAAGTGGGGCGCAAAAGCTGATGCTCATCGTGAGCCAGAAAACAGAAAAAACTTTATTTTTCATGTTTGGGTCCATTATTTGTGATTAATAATAATACTATTCGTCAATAAGTTTGAATTAGGAATTAAAATTTCTTTATCTTCAAATTCTAAATGTGTGAAGCGTAAGCTCACCTGCGTTACGATGCCCTGAAGCGCACCGACTGTAATATGCTGGTGCATTTTAAAGGGCTGGTATAATAAGATTATAATGCCTGCTAATAGATTAGATAATGTATCTTTCATAGCAAAGCTCAGTGCAAATCCTGATAAACCAACGCTGGCTACGAGCGCACTAACATTAACGCCCCAAGAGCCTAATGCGGTAATAATGCCGACAATCATAATACTGACTTTAAAAAAAGACGCCAAAACAGATATAACTTGCTGCTTTTGTGGTGAACTTTTAGTGGCTATTCGTAAAATAACTTTGTAACTGATTTTAGATAAAACCCAAAATCCAATAAAGATAATCAGAGAAAAGATAAAGTCAGGAGCTGCTTCTATCATGCTGTGATATATGGATTGAATGACTTCACTTTTATTCATTAAGAGTTTCCAACGTTTATTTCTTCTTTAAAGTAAGGCATTGTTTTGGCTGAAGCACTTGTTTGTCGCGTGGTTAAATGAATGACTATCAAGGCTATAATGGCAGCCGATGAGACATAAAACCCAGGGCCAATTAACCAACGCATTTGTGACGTTAGGTAATGTGCCACCATAGGTGCCACACTTGAGAATATGGCAACAGAAACACTCCAAGCAACTGATATGCCAGTATATCTGATTTCAGGTGGGAACTTGTCCACCATGAGCTTAACCATTGGGCCGCATACGACGCCATTTAAAAAGCCATACAAAATCATGGTCAGTGTTATATAAAAGTAATTACCTGTTAATAGTAGTGCAAAACTAAAAGGCGAGGAAACCGCAATTAAGATCAGCCCCCAGTTGTATTGTTTTTGTGGGTTACCATGATCTGCGACTAAGCCCATAATCGGTATAAATATAAAGACAATAAATTCCCCAAATAAAGCGAAAAAATTGGCATGATGTGTTGGGATATGTGCATATTGTTTGAGATAGGCGACTGCGTATATGTTCATGATATACACAAAAATACCGGTGAAAGCGGCAATAGCGGCAACATATAAAAAACTGGCTTTATGATGTTTTAAAATAGTCATAATAGGGTGCTGGGCTTTGGTGTTATTGCCAGCATTATTTTGAAATTCTTCTGACTCGGATATATCTTTTCTGAGATATAGACCTAGAAAACAGCTTACGCCCCCCATCCAAAATGGGACACGCCAAGCCCACTCAGGCATATTCGGTAGACTCACAATAAATGCGGCTAGGCCGCCAACGACCATACCGAGCGCAGCAGAGCTGCTAATCCAACTGCCGGCATAACATGGTAAGTTGTTTTTATCTTTCTCAACAATGAGAATGCCAGCGCCATTGTACTCACCACTGACGGCAATGCCCTGTATCATTCTTAAGACTAACAGGCTTGCGGGCGCCATGATGCCCCAGGCTTCATAACCGGGCAGACAGCCAATTAAGAAAGTGGCGATGCCCATCAGCATCATAGAATACAAAAGTGCAGGTTTACGGCCGTGCTTGTCGCCAATCAAACCAAAGATTAAGGCACCTAATGGCCGCATGATATAACCTAAGGCGAATATTCCAAAGGTTTTCATCGTGGCGAGATAAGGCTCTTGATCAGGGAAAAATATGTGGGACAGCTTTAATGCCATATAACCATAAAAAGTATATTCCGCCCATTCAAGCAAAGTGCCTAGTGAGACAATAGCTGTGAGCTTCATTTTAAATTTATTCATACTACTACCTAGAACGATTGAGCGTTTCTTTGATGAAAAACGAGATAAAAAATGCTATCAAGGCACACACGGGTAAAATCAGTGTTGCTTTTTGATAATCATGAACAGAGTAGCGAACCATACCGTCGATGATTTCGCTTTGGGCTTGATAGGTAATTAGCCACCCTACAAGAGGCATTAAAATAGCGCCGACAAGCACAGAAAACATATTGGTAATCGCTAAAGAAAAGCCAGCAACATGAGATGGATGCATTTCCCCTGATGTGGCATAACAAGCAATTAGGCCGGTATTAGTTAAGCCAAATAAAAAAGTAAGCGTCATCAGGCCATAATATGAAATATTAGGTAGGTAAAATATAGCTGGCAGAAGACATAAACCACATAGGCTAGAAAGTGTCATAATGGGGCGACGACCAAAACGATCGGCTAATGCGCCAGCGGTGGGACCACCAATGGCCCAACCCACAAAAAGCAAGGAGACGGCTATTTCTGCTTGGTGCGCGGTGATATTATGCAAGTTAATTAAAAACTGCTTACCCCACAGTTCACCCATAACATCTGCTGGCGCATATAAAAATCCAGCAAACAAGGCATTGAGCCAAGTGTATCGACTACGCAGTACGGATTTAATCATACCTTTGGGTAATTGTTCTTTTATCGGGGCACTATCTTGAGAAGCTTGATTCTTAGGATGGTTACGAACAATAGTAAAAATCAAAACAGATAACACAAAAAATACGATGCTATATAGAATAAATGCGTTGCGCCATCCTACCATTTCTATTAAGTGGGGGACCAAACCATTTCCAATAGCGGCGCCCGCCATACCCAGAGCCTGAGTGATACCAACGATGAAAGCTAATTGTTGTGGTTTAAACCACGTGGTAATTAATTTTAATGCGCCTACAAAGGCAGTTGCAGAGCAGAAACCCAGTAGTATCCGCGAGAGTATGGCTATTTCAAGGAAAGAGGCAAAAGAGAATAACAAGCTGCTTAATCCACAAAGGAAGACGGCAAAAGTCAGTAATAGTCTAGGGCCAAATTTATCCACTAAATAGCCAACAGGCATTTGCATGAGAACATAGGGTAGATAAAAGGCTGCACCTAAAAATCCAATATGTAATTCTGTGGTATTAACAAAGGCGAGTTTTAAACTGTCGACAATAATGCCTGGTGTCACTCTCACGACATAGTGGGAGAAAAAAAAGAATGCGGCCAGACCCCAAACGATCCAGGGCATAAACTTAGCGAAGCGCTTTGCGGCGTTTTTTTGCATAGGTTCCTACAAAATATATTTCAATAATGACAGATGATTCTCGAATTTTATTTGTCATCTATAATTCAGTTGATGACCTCCCCGGAGGTGTTAATAAGATAACTTATATACGAGTACTAAGCCACCGATTATAAGGAATAAAAAACAGAAAGCCTATTTTTTTAAGTGTATATGCATTATATTTTGCACTTATCTCAGGACATCCATAATAAATCCACCTTAAATTACCCAAAATAAAAGTTAGATATTTAAATTGTTGTGAAAAAGCATAAGTACTCGACAAACAAGTACGTAAGATAGCTTATACTTGTATTAAATGTTTTATCCGCAGGTAAATAAGTTATCTTACACTCAAATCAATCTCAAATCTTAAGCAAGAAGCCCAAAACCCTGGTGTTAGCCGGCGGTGGGATTAAAGGCTTATCCAATGCCCCTGCAATAAAGCTCATGTCTGATGCGGGTGTATTGAATAGTGTGGAAAATGTTATAGGGTCATCCGTTGGTGGTTTAAATGCCTCTATGCTGGCATTGGGTAATAATCCGGATGAAATTGAGCATTTTTTAAGGACAGGTGGCGAGGGCTTAATGGATTTATTCAGTGCTTCACCTGTTTTTGGCAGCACAATCCAGAGAATTGGCAAAGGCATATTGAATTTTATCCAAGATCAAGGTGTTGCGAAAGGGCATGCGTTATACGAAATTGCCCAGAGTGCCGTCAAAGAAAAGCTAGGGCATCCTAATGCCACATTCTCTGACCTAGCGAAAAGAAAAGGGGAGAAGAGCGAAACAGGTGGATTATATCGAAATTTAGAATTAACGGTTACCGTATCAGATGCGCGTGGAAACTACCAAGTTGTTTGTAGTCCAGCTACCACACCTAACATGCCTTTGGCTTTGGCAATGCGAATGACAGCAGGTTTACCGCCTGTATTCCCCCCAGTGAAAATAAGTTCAGAACAATTAAAAGCGTTTACGCAAGGGGCAACAGAACCCTTAGTCAAATATGATCGCGGTAAGCCATTTCCACCTTTTGAAACAGAAAAATTTTATGCATTAGAGAATTCGGATAAACAGGAATACATTACCAAAATTAATGATGATATTATAAAAAATTCAGCAAAAAATGATGGGTCGATATATTGTACTGATGGGGGTGTGGTTGACAACTTGCCTGTATATTTAGCTGTCAATAAAGAAGACGGCTCTATAGAGGAAACAATTGCTTTTGACTTTGAAGAGCCCTGGCGTAAAGAAAAGCGTGAAGAGCACCATGCAATGTATGCAAAAGGTATCTCCATAGATCAAGATCAAGAGCGACGATATATTAAAGAGGGTTTAAATATCGCCAAGAATGATGCAGTCTATCATTTATATCAAAAATATGTCACAGGCAGTCGCGTACCCCCTAGTTATCAGTTAGCTTTACTGCAACAACAGAATATGCTTTATTTTGATATTGATGATATCACCGCTGCAGATTTTGAATTAGAAAGTGATCAGCACATGACACATAAGCAAAAAATATCTTATTTGCTCGTGTCAGGTTATATGGCAGCCTATCGTTATTTAAGGGCAAAAGGGAAAGAAGTTCAGCAAAGATTTCAGAGTATGTATCCTGGCATTGTATCGCCTCCCCAGTCTCACCATGAACAAATTAAAGCAGCAGAAGAAAAAATAAAATTATGGGAGACGGTGATTGCGACGTTATCCAAAGAAGTTGATATACCTGATGACGTTGACAATCAAATAAAGTCATTACGTAATTTTATAAAGGCCGCCATAAAAGCACAAAAGCGTCATGAGGCTTTGAGCCAATTAAATGCCATGAGGCTTAAAAACATAGAAGCATTCACCGAGGAAAATATAGTTGAGATTATTCAAGCTAAAAAAGAATGCAAAATAGCCTTAAATGAGGTTGTGCAAAATCTAACATTTTTTGATAGATTGCATTATATGCTCAAAACAAAAATATCGGTTTATGACTCGGTATTGAAGCGTGTTGCGCCCAATCTAGCTGAAAGATTAGAGAAGGTAACGGCCATTCGGAAAAGCTCAAAATTACTGACAGAGATGACGGCATTAATTCGAGATGAAAGTTTGGCGTTGACACATGTAAAAAGAGCCGCTGCTTCAGAATATACTGTAAGAGGGGTTGTGGGGACTCTGGGCCGGTTGATGGGGGGCGCAATAAAAAACATTTATGGACGAATACAAGGGTTGTTTGGGATAGAAGCAAAAGTAGTGGATAAGCCTGTCAAAGTTCAAAGTACAAATGATTCGGATTTAGATGGCGCCATAGAGCCACATAGAAATGTTTTTCAGCAAACACAGAGGTTTTTGACAGACTCTTTTCAGCGCCATAATATGGCGGCTAGTCAGAAAAAATCTTATTGTCAGACCCAGAATGTTTCTGCAAAAAAAGTCATGGAAGAAGCCCAACGTAGAATGACAGCCAACTTGGATAATATTGTTGCTATCGATCCTTTTTCGGATAAATCAACCCAACACGGTTGTGTGATCACTTTTGTACCGAATCAGGATAAGCCAGCTGTAAAAGTTTATGCTGCAGAAGCAAGTGAAAATAAAACAAATTTTTATATGGATAATAAAGATCGCAGTATAAATGAAAATGATGAGATGCAAGTCGCTATCCAAAAAATGTGTGAAATAGCTGTCTTCGCTGCGGAGCCCAAGGCCCAATTCTCTATTTCGCAAAGCCATTCACCCGAAGTGCGTAACTTGGTGAATGAAAGTATTAGAATGGCAATACAGAAAGCTTTAGATGCAGAACCTCCTAAGTTTAAACAGGGTGAAGAGCCTATCATAGAATTCAAAAATAAGCCCAAGAACAGAATGACCCTATAGTTATTACACGCGGCATTATTTTAATGCATTTTTTTTGGGTTGCTGTTTTTGAGGTTGGTAGTCGTGAATAATATTTAAGGGCGCAGACATATGATGAGATATAATAGGCTCAGCTATTAACTTGTCGATGTCATTTTTTTGTTCTTGTTCTTGTTGTTTTGTTGTTTCTTCGTCTAATATGTCTAGCGGCTTAAAATCAGCCATTATTTTCTGAATAGAGTCTCCTAGCGCGTATTGTTGTTTTTCTTCATCTGTGATAGCAAGCAGCTCAAAATCTGCAATGAGTTCTTCTGTGGTCATCTCACATTTGTCTGACTGCGTATCTGTATGTGTACCAAATGCGGCTTGTAGAGCTGGTTTCACTGCGTTGGGCCCTAGTACATGTTTGCTAAATTTTCTGCCACAAAAGGCACCAAAACTTTTTGTCGGACCCTCCATTAAAAAATAGGCAGGTAAGCTGAGAAGCGTGGGTGTTCCCAGTATGATGACAAATGCGCCGCCTGCAGCAGCACTGCCCACTGTGGCACCCGCGCCTTCCATTAAGTCTGCCATCGTCATATTGATAATATAATTTCCAGTTGCATTGAGGGTGTTCGTGGCCATTTTTTTTACTTTTTTGGGTAGCGTGCTATAACTTAATTGGTATCCAGATGGGGTATCGTTTACAACAACAAACTCTAGTTTATTTAGTTCATCTTCTTCCCCGATAAAAACAAGTGGCTCGTCTAAATAGGGTGTTTTTGGCTTTGGGGTAACAGCCCACCAAAACATCTTTTTGCTAGCGGATCCTATGGTTGTCATCACGGTATATCTTAGGGGGGAAGCAATCCACACGGGGGCGACTACGCTCATAAGACCATACTCTGCAGCATATAAGCCAAAGCGCTTAACCGTCGACGCGAGTACATTATTAATGGTCACTTGCTTTAAAAATTTTAGAATCAGCAAAATCCATTCCTTGTGATTTTCTGCTTCGACGAATTTTCATTTTAAAGAATATAGGGTTAATTTGGCAAATGATAGATGAGATAGGCTAAGTTGAATTTCTTAATAGAGGCAACTGAAGCGTGGGTGGTAATCCTGCAGATGAAACTAATCTATTCATCTTGGCTTCAGTTGCTAATCTAATCATAGTACATTTTGATGAAAATACCTACGATAATATTCTATTGAATAGGATAAACATCAATTTTAAATAGGATCAATTATAGATTGCACTCAGAATTTTAGTTTGGAAGTGATGCTAAGTTTTTGAGGGGATATATTTGGCGTTGATGTATCTATATTTCGTCAGTCGCTTTAATGAATATGTTTGACTTGAATATGATAAAGGATTGACACAAGATCTGTTGCCCTCACTCTTGCAAGTGCTATTGTAAATATCTGTGTAGTAAGTACTGGTCATAAAATGGCACCTATGGATATTTTCAGGTGAATTTAATATAAGGATTATAAGTTAGTTTGGCGTAAAGAGAGCTAATCAACTATTATTTGAATAGATAAAAATGAGATATATTGAGATATCAAACGACTAAAGCTCGGGGGAGCTTATGAAACCAAACTCCATAAAATCAAATTTAGAAACCGATGCGCAAAGTCGCAGTAATATTTATAGTTATTTAGACAGCCACAAAATAAAATATGAAGTTATTAAGCATGCGAAAACATTTACTTTGGAGCAAGCGGCTACAGTGTGTCAAATTCCACGGTCTGCTTTATTAAGAACAGTGGTATTAGAAGAAGAGCATGGCATGATCATGGCGATTTTACCCATGGACAGATTATTAGATTTTTCCTCTCTTTGTAAGGCTTTGAACCGAGATATGGTGCCTGCTAAGCATAGTGTCGTTTCGAAGTTGTTTACCAACTGCGATCCAGGATCATATCCACCTTTGCCTGATTTTTTTAAAGTAGATGCTATTTTAGATAGATCGATTATGGCTTTAGATATTATTTACTTTGAGCCCGGCCAGCATGATACGCTTATTAAAATGCAAAGAGATGACTTTGTTGCCTTACAACGAAGTACTTGGCAAGGTGAGTTTAGTTCACCCATCAGCTATTTGACAGAAGGTGAGCAAAGCCCCGATAGAATTAAGCAACAAGTCGATCAATTCACGCCACAGCGTTTTCAAGCACGATTACAAGAGAATATCGATTTGCCTGCGATTCCTGTTGTGGCCACTGAAATTTTACAGTTACGTAGTGATCTAAATGCAACCGCATCTAGTTTGGCAGATATTGTCGTCAAAGATCCGAGTTTGAGTGCACAATTGATTAAGTGGGCCCAGTCGCCATTTTATGGTTATTCCGGAAAAATTACATCTATAGAGTGCGCCATTATAAAAGTTCTAGGCTTTGATTTGGTTTTGAATTTATCACTGGGTATTGCATTAAATCGAGCCATGAAAATACCTGTTGATGGGCCCCTGGGATTAAAAGCGTATTGGAAGTTTTCAATTTATACCGCCATACTATCTGAGGCTTTAGTAAAGCGGATGCCTGTGAAAAAAAGACCCATTGTTGGTTTGGTATACTTATCAGGTTTGCTGCACAACTTTGGTAACCTATTATTAGCAGAATTATTTCCACCACAATATTTTATTCTCAATCGCTATATTGAAGTCAATCCTAATATTTGCTTAATTGAAATTGAAAAACATGTTTTGGGTGTGACCCACACACAAATAGGGGCTTGGCTATTAGAAACATGGGGATTACCTCAAGAAGTGCTCGCAGCAGTCAAAGGGCATCATGAAGAAGATTATGTTGGTCAATATGCGGAATATTCAAATTTAATCTATGTGGCGACTCGATTGTTAAAAATGCATAATTTGGGCGATGCACAAGATTATCAGTTATCTGCTTCTGTTTTGGAATCTTTGGGTTTAAGTTTGGAAGATGCGCAGCTTGCCCTTTATGAAATAATGGAAAAAGAAAGCGAACTTGAAGGCATAGTAAACCAACTAACATGACGGGCTTGCTTTTGGTCTCTTGATTAGACTATAGTACTGCAAAAAACATAAGACATTTATAAAGCATGCGGTATGTTGCTTTAATTCCTATTATTTCGCTTTGGATATTACCTTTCTCGGTACGAGCGCAAGTATTCACTGTTGCAGACGCTATTAGTGCTGCTTTAGTGCACAACACCGAAATTCAATCTGTTTATTTAGATCGATTGCTTGCCATTAATAATTTAAGTGTTCAGCAAAAATTATATAGGCCTAAGTTGTCTCTTGAAATGAAAGGCACAGCGCATAAAGAAAGTTATTCAGCCGTGCCGCATTCTGAGCTGATGAAGGCATACCCCAATTTACGCGTTAAGACACCGATCGGCACACAGTTAAATATTTCAACCGAAAAAGCAGCTTACTATGATAGCCAGAAACGATACGATGATTCGGTCACGATTACGATATTACAGCCCTTAACGAGAGGGGCAAAAGTGAAAGTCAATAATTGGCCCAGAGACCAAGCGCAATTACAATATCAAGCGGAGATGCTGAATTATCAGCACGAGATTGAAAATTTAGTTTTGAAGGTTATTTTACAGTTTACCCAATATCAACAAAAATTTCTCAATATTGAATCACAACAAAAAAACTTATCCCAAGCGGAACGCTTGTTGAATACGCTAAATGAAAAATATCATGCAGGCAGAATTGCAAAAAATGATTTGTTCGCGCCTCAGTTACAAATAAAACAAGCTAAGCAAAGTATGTTGCAGGCTAAAAATGAATTGTCCCAAGCGCGAATGGCTATATTTGATTTAGTGGGGATTGAAGATAATGGGGATACGATTATTGCTGATTTGAGTTACCAGCCCAGCCTTGTTGACGAGCATATTATTCCAGATGTGATCGCCCATGATGTGAGATTAAAAAATTTAAAGTTAAATGAAACGCGCTATAAACATGAACTGATTCTTGTCAAAGATAATCAAATGTTTGATATTAATCTCCAAGCAGATGTACATTTGGGGCGAAGCTATTATCATCAGTTTGAAGATATTACCGCGAAAGATGGCGAGTACCATGCCTTGAAAAGACCTAATAAAGGATATACGGCATCAATCAATTTTAGTGTGCCGATAGGCGATGGCTATATCCATCATAATAAACGTTTGGCTATCCATACAGCGATACAAAAAAATTTATTGGAGATAAAGCAAAGGCAGAGAATACTTAAAAATCAAGCTATCACTTGGGTCGATGACATTATTTTACAACGCCAACAATTGATGTTGACTCAAGAAGAGCTTGATCTGTCTGAACGCGATTATCAGGGAACATTGGAAAAATATATTGCTGGACGTTCTTCTGTTCATGAAGTTATTAGAACGCAAGATCGAGTGCATCAGGTTTCTATGCGCTTATCTAAGACAGAGCTACAACTGCTAGAAGCCAAAATCAGAGTCGAACAAGCAACAGGTCATTTATTGGAAAACTGGGATGTTACATTATATTCATAAAGTTAAGAGTCGTTTTTTTATTAGATATATATTACTGTACTGTAGTCTATCAATAGGACCTCTGTTTGCGACACCTTCCTCAACAGCCCCATATATAGTGCAAATGGATACATTAATGCAGAAAAAACAAATATTTGATGGTAGTATTCAGCCACTAAATATTTATGAACTGACGGCGCCCTATGAGAGTGTTTTGGTTAAGAGTTTTGCCAATTTGGGTGAGACGATTTTACAGGATACGGTTGTTTTTGAGTTGCAGTCCACTGCCCTTAATGAAGCGATTTTCATAGCACAGGAGAATATGGCGCAAGCAGAAAAAAGGTTGCATTTATTGAAGAACTGGTCTTATAGCTCAGAATCTGTGCAAGCCCGAATGAACCGAAATCAAGCAAAGATGAGCTATAAAAATGCTAAGTCACATTATAAAAATAGTCAGAAATTATTAGCCAAGGGCATTATTTCTCAAGAAGAATGTCATAATGATAAGGTTAGGCTATTTCAAGCAAAGAAAAATTACATTGAGCAAAAACAAATTTATTTGAAGCTTGCAAACAAGGCGGATGAGCAAGAAATAAACCAGTTACAACAAAAAATTGCACAAGAGAAAACACGGCTCGAAGTATTGCAAGATAAATTCTCCTCGTTGCAGATTAAAAGTCCGATTACAGGGATATTATTACCAGAAAAAAGTGAACAAAATGCATCGGAGTTGAATTGGGGCTTAAACTTTAAAAAAAGTGTTAAACTCGATGAAGTGATCGCTCGTGTTGCTGACATTTCAACTTTTGCCATTACACTGCGAATGAATGAATCGGATGTATTGTCTTTGCAAGGAGAGCACGAGGTCAACGTGACGTTAAATGCGCACCCTGAATTGAAGTTAGATGCGCAGATATTAGAAGTCAGACATTCTTTGCAACCCTCTACCGATAGATACATTGCACCAAAATTTGATGTGGTGATTGAAGCACGCATGCCACCTCTGAATCACAGTAATATATTATTTGGTATGAGCACAAAGATTGAAGTAGCAAAAAAAGTCGATACTAAAGGGGTGGTCATACCCAAGGCGTTGATTCAATATGAGAATAATAAACCATTTTGCTGGGTGGGTCGCGATTCCGGTATCAATAGACAATCCATTAAAGTGGGCAGTGTCTCAAATCAACAAGTAGAAGTGGTTTCAGGTTTATCAGCAGGCGATCTATTGTACACACATGCTTAAATTAAGCCATATTCATAAGCAATATAGCCCACAAGGGCAATGGGTTTTAGAAGATTTTTCTTTTGAGTTAAAGACCAATGAAACCGTGGCCATTGTAGGGAAGTCAGGAAGAGGCAAAACATCTCTTATTAATATTGTAGGCTTATTGGATGATAATTATGAAGGCCAATATCAATTAGGGTCGCAGTCTTTGAAATCACTGAGTCGGCATAAACAGGCGACAATTCGGAATCGACACTTCGGTTTTGTTTTTCAATCACCGCTTCTCATTTCACACTTAACTGTACTGGATAATATCGGTTTACCTTTACTTTATCAGGGGATATCGACAAATGAAATTAAGTGTCGAGTGATGGACTTGTTGGAAAAATTTGAGCTGACCAATTTATCTAAACGTTTGCCCAAAGCGCTTTCCGGTGGGCAAAAGCAACGCATTAGCATTTTAAGAGCCTTAATTCATCAACCAAAATGTATTATTGCAGATGAGCCTACCTCACAGCTTGATATAGCCACTCAGCACCATATTGTGGATGAGTTATTTTCCTATCAGCAACAAACACAATGTAGTATGATTTTGGTGACACACCAACCGCTTGTCGCGCAACGTTGTGACCGTATAGTGGACATGGTATGAAGTCATTTTGGCTAAAAGAGCTTATCGCCTTAATTTATTATTATAAAATACGTTTAAGTTTGGCTTTAGTGGGATTAACTTTGGGGCTGTTGTCATTGTTTGTTTTATTCAGCTTACAATACTCTGTTAATGTACACATGCAAAAAACTTTCTCTGATTTTTCCGATACCCATTTTGTGGCACAAGTAATTCCTGGTTCTTATAATGCGATGCAAACACTCAAAGATAAATTAGGTTTTCCAAATATCAGAACATTAGAGAATCACCCCATTGAACATATGCAGATTTATCCTTTTCATAGCGACCATCAGCAGGTACTTTGGGGGGAAGATAGTATTCAGACAAATTTAGTTTTTATGCCATTAGAGATGATACAAACATTAGGAATGTCAATCGATCGTGGGCGTACTTTACATGCATTAGACAATTCCTTAAAAGTCGTTCTCATCGGTCAAGATTGGGTGAAAAGGTTAGAGCAAAAAGGATTTAACCCCATTGGAGAATCACTCCAAATTAACGGACGCTATTATGAGGTTGTGGGGACGGTTGAAGAGAATGAAGTCAGTCCTATTTTAGACTTTAATCTTAATAAAAGTATCATTATGGACTATAGCCTAGCACCTGTTTTTGGTTATGAATTATTTTTAAATTATTATGTACAGTCAGAAGAGTCCATGGCACAAGCCCAAGCAGAATTAAAAAGATTATTTCAGTACCATTTTGATGCACCGACTATTTTTTTTAGAGACTCCCAGCTGTATATTAAAGCGATGTTTGGTCAAGTGCAATTGACCCAAAAAATATTGAAATTGGTTGCGCTGCTGAATTTGAGCTTAGGTTTGTTAGCATTGATCAATATGCTGTGTTTGCTTGTAGAGGACAGAGCGCAAGAAATAGGTATTAAAATATGTGTAGGCGCATCCAAAGTACAGATTATTTTGTTGTTTATGCGAGAGTCAGTCGCACTTTGTTTGCTGGGCGGGATGATTGGGATTGTATTAGGCGCGCCAACAGCCTATCTTTTAATTAGTAGACTTGATGTCGCTTGTAAAATTAACTGGATATATAACCTGTCAATTTTACCTATTGCATTATTGATGGGAATATTGGCTGGCATATTACCTGCTTTTTTGGCGGCTCAAAAGAATCCAGTCCAACTGTTAAATCAATAGTATTGGAGAATTGTCCATGTGTGAACTGCTTGGGATGAGTGCAAATGTCCCAACCGATATTTGTTTTAGCTTTAGCGGGCTAATGCAACGAGGAGGCAAAACAGGCTCTCACAGAGATGGTTGGGGCGTTGCCTTTTATGAGGGTAAAGGTTGTAGGGTTTTTCATGATCCTGATCCCAGTGCTTATTCTGAAATGGCAGGGTTTATTAAAACTTACCCGATACACAGCACTAAAGTTTTGTGTCATATACGCAAGGCAAACCGGGGTCGAGTGTGCTTAGAAAATACGCACCCATTTGTGAAACAAATGTGGGGGCGCAATTGGTGTTTTGCTCATAATGGGCAGCTCAAAGGGGTTAAGAAATCACTTGAGCTTAAAAACTTCTTCCCAGTCGGCACAACTGATAGTGAGCATGTCTACTGTTGGATGTTAGAAAAAATAGAAAGTAAATTCCCAACGCCCCCTAAAAATGATAAACAATTATGGAAATATATAGAGATACTAGCAGAAGAAGTGAGTGAGTATGGTGTATTTAATTTTTTATTGTCTGATTCAAAGTATTTATATGCACATTGTTCTACAAAGTTGGTGTGGTTGACCCGAAAGTCGCCTTTCGGGCAAGCGACATTAGTCGATGAGGATTTGATGGTGGACTTTAATGACGTTTCCAGCGCCAAGGATGTTATTTCAATTATTGCCACTCAACCTTTAACGCATAATGAAGTTTGGAATAAAGCGGAAAAAGGAGATTTTTTAGTGTTCCGCGATGGATTGATCAAATACCAGAGCAGCTGACAACTTTTTTTGCATGTAGTCTTCTAAAGTTACTATTTGTTGTTCTTGAAAAAATAGTCCTAGTTTAGAACGTCGCCATAAAATATCTTCAGCATTACAAGCCCATTCTTTTTCCATCAGGTAGCAAACTTCTTTTTCTAGTAAACCATGTCCAAAATCTATCCCTAAGTCTTCAATTTTTTGACAACCCGATAAAATATCATGGATGATTACCCCGTAACTTTTTGCCATGCGTCTGAGGATAGAGGCAGGTAACCAGGTATATTCTGCCGCCAATTTTGCCATAAAGTCTATAAATGATGTCTCTGAAAAGGCACCAGGTAATTTTAGATTTTTAGAGACACTGGCTTTAATATGAGGTAAGTCCTGTTTGAGCTCATCTATTACCTTTTCAGATAGCGCCCTATACGTGGTTAGCTTGCCGCCAAAAATATTAATAATAGGGGGGTGGGCCTTAGAGTGTATCACTTCGACTTTAGATTCTCTGGAGATACTAGCGAGGTTCACTGCATCATCGTCCCACAGTGCGCGAACACCAGACCACGTGGCAACAATATCTTGTGGTTTGATTGGATGATGAAAATAATGGTTTATGGCCCGCATTAAATAATCAATTTCAACTTGGGTGATATCGACTTCAGCGGCGTCTCCAACATGCGGAAAATCAGTTGTACCAATTAAAGTGAATTGTTCACAATAAGGTATGGTGAAAATAACTCGGTTATCTAAATGTTGGAGTAAATAAGCACGTTGCTCTGCGTATAGTTTTGGAACTAAAATATGACTGCCTTTGACTTGTCTTAATCGGTATTGACTTTTTATCGGAATACAATGGGTTAGTGTGTTTTCTATCCAGGGTCCAGTCGCATTCACCAAAACTTTGGCCTGGTGGTGTATAAGCTTGGTAGCGCCTTCGCTTTGAAGGTTGAGATCCCATTGGCCATTGTCTTTATAATGTGAATTGACAAGCGTTGTACGGGTCAGAATATGGGCGCCCATATTTTTCGCTTGTTGAGCAATGGAGACAACAAGACGAGCGTCATCCATGGTGCAATCATAATATTCTAAGCCTTTTTTTATGGAGCGTTTAATAGGATTGGTTGGATCATTGGGATCAAACTTAATGGCATGTGAGCGTTTAGTTTTGCCACGGAAATTCAATAAGTCATAACACAGTAGACCTATTTTTAATATGAATTCAGAACGACAGTTTTTATCTATGGGTATCGTGAATGGAATAGGTTGTACCAAATGCGGGGCATTTGAGATTAATTTATCTCTTTCCGATAGAGATTCTTTGACTAACCCCAGTGCTGAATGCTCTAAATAGCGTAAGCCGCCGTGAGCGAGCTTAGAGCTTCTAGAAGATGTGCCATTGGCTAAGTCACTTTGTTCACATAATAATACGGATAGGCCTCGGCTCACTGCTTCAAGTGCGATACCAACACCATTGATACCTCCACCAATTATTGCAATATCATAAACCACTATCATTTTCCTTAGGACGAATACTAATTATTATTAGTATATAATCTCTCACAGTGATTGGAATAGGCTTGAATAAAAATAGCCATAGGTAAGTTTTATGTCAGAATACTTAATATCGTTAGACCAAGGAACAACTAGTACTCGTGCGATTTTGTATGATCAGCGTGGGCAAAAGCTGGCTGTTGCAAGTGAGCAAATTAAATCATATTTTCCGCATGATGGTTGGGTAGAACAAGATCCAAAACAAATTTTAGCTTCTGCACAGCGCGTTATGCAGCAAGTATTACAACAGTCCAAAATATCAGCTAATCAGGTTACTGGCTTAGGCATTACTAATCAACGTGAAACAACATTGGTTTGGGATCGCCAAACAGGCGAATGTGTTTATCCTGCGATAGTTTGGCAAGATAAACGGACAACGATTATATGTGATGCATTAAGGCAGCGACCAGAGTCAAATACAATACAACAAAAAACAGGGTTATTACTCGATCCTTATTTTTCCGCGACTAAAGTTAATTGGATATTACATTCAATCCCAGGTGTCAGGGAAAGAGCAGAAAAAGGCGAACTTTGTTTTGGAACAGTCGATAGTTTTTTGATGTGGCATTTAGCGAAAGATCATCCTCACGTCACCGATGTGACCAATGCCTCTAGAACATTATTGTTTAATATTCATGATTTGGATTGGGACAAAGGGCTATTAGATTTATTTCAAATACCCGAAATTATGTTACCAGAAGTCAAACCCAATTGTGCGGCCTTTGGCATTTTAGAAAGTACAATTTTGGGGGCTGAATTACCCATTTTAGCAGTAATAGGAGATCAACAATCGGCCAGTATTGGTCAGGGCTGTATTTTCAATCAACAGTTAAAAGCAACATACGGTACAGGTTGTTTTTTGTTGCTGAATACAGGCGCTGAGTGTGTTCTTTCACAGAATAAATTACTATCAACCATAGCCTATCAAGTTAAAGATAATTTGAGTTACGCTTTAGAGGGCAGTATCTTTATTGCCGGTGCCCTATTTAAATGGATGAAAGAGTCATTGGCTTTATTTAAAGATGAAGGCGAGATTGAAGAGATAATTCTCAACCTGGATACACCAGATGAATTATTTTTTGTACCATCTTTGAGTGGCTTGGGGGCGCCATTTTGGGATCCCAAAGCCAAAGGCGCAATATTTGGGCTGACCCAAGATACGCATCTAGGGCATATTATAAAAGCAGGGTTGCAAGGTGTATGTTATCAAACACGTGATTTAATCGAGTCGCTCAATAAGGACTGTAATAGCCCCGTACAATCTTTGAAAGTAGATGGTGGGATGACCATTAATGCAGGATTTTTGCAAGCCTTGTCAAGTTGCTTGCACTTAGATGTGCATGTCTCATCATGCTCTGAGGCGACAGCCTTTGGTGTTTTTTTGTTGTCTGGAGTACAATGCGGTCTGTTTTCTGACCTTGAGCACGCGACACAGTTGTGTCAAACAGCAAAAGTTTATCAATCACACCACACAGCCGAACAAGCAACTCATCATTATCAACAATGGTTACAACATGTAGAAAAGGTAAAAGTATGATTCACTATAATCTCTCTTTTGATACGAATAAACATATGCTACGGGTTAGATTGCGAGTGGATGCACCCACACCCAAAGGTCAAATTTTCAGATTGCCCTGTTGGACGCCCGGTAGCTATTGTATTCGAGATTATGCGAGACATATTGTGCAAATCTCTGCTAAAGACTGTGCGACTCAAAAAAGTATTTCAATTGATAAAATAAACAATAATACTTGGGTTTGTGAAGAGGCTCAGCAGTTAGAAGTACAATACCAAATTTATGCTTTTGATCAATCTGTACGGGGTTGTTTTATTGATAGTGATAGAGTCTTTATCAATGGTAGTACTGTTTTTATAGAAATTGATGGATTTCATGATCAGCCTATTGAAGTTGAATTAGAACCTTCCGCTGAACAAGCCCGTTTCCAGGTTGCAACCCAGCTAACACCAAAGGCTGCAGAAAAATGGGGCTGGGGCACATATTCTGCTCAGGATTATGCTCGATTATTAGACTGCCCTATTACCATAGGGGAGATTACCTTTTTAGATTTTCAGGTTGATAATAAGACACATACCATTGCTTTAACAGGAACTGTTTTAGGTGATTTAGACAAACTCAAAAACGATGTACAGAAAATTTGTCAAACACAGTCTGATTTATTTGCGGACAGCTTACCTTTTGACTCCTATTTGTTTTTATTACACTTACTAGAAGATGGTTATGGGGGACTAGAACACAGCGATTCTACGGCACTGATTGCCGCCATTCAATGTATGCCTATAGATAAAACGGATAAGTCAAAATATTATCAATTATTGCTGGGTCTGTTTAGCCATGAATATTTTCATGCTTGGAATGTTAAACGCATCAAGCCCGATGCTTTTATGCCTTATGATTTAAACAAGCCAAATTATACGCGTTTGTTGTGGGTGTTTGAAGGCTTTACGTCTTACTATGATGATTTGGGGTTGGTGCGTTCAGGGACAATATCGGCAGAAGATTATTTAAATACGATGGCCAAAAATATCACACGGGTGATACGAGGCCCTGGTCGGCATGTACAAAGTTTGGTTGACTCTAGTTTTGATGCTTGGACTAAATTTTATTTTCCAAATGAAAATACGCCTAATCAAGGGGTTAGCTATTACGTCAAAGGGGCTGTGGTGGCGTATTTGATGGATATCATGATTCGCGTAGCCTCTGAACATCAGAAATCATTAGACGACGTGATGAGACAGTTGTGGGAAAACTATGGTAAAGCCAAAATAGGCCTCACAGATGAAGCCATACATAATATATTGGTTGAAATGGGCGTTAATCCACAGTTTATTCAAGAGGCAATTTACGGCACAGATGAGTTGCCTATAGAAAAAATATTATCTTCCTTTGGCTTAGCATTAGAATATAAACCAAGATTACAGGTTGAAAACTTTTATCCTGAGGCAACATCACCTTTACCGGGGCAGGGTGTTTTTGGTTGGCAGTTAGAAAAATTAGCGGATAAAGTGAAAGTGGTGAGCGTCTTCCATAAGGGCGCAGCGATACAGGCGGGTATTTCGCCTAAAGATGATATTGTGGCCATTAATAATATTAAAACGACGATCAAATCGTACGATGCGATTTGTAAGCGACTGAAAGTTGAGGAGGTGGTCACCGTCACTTTATTTAGAGAGAATATATTAAAGACTATAAAAGTCACTTTAAAACAGCCTGAGTTGGATGTGGCCAGTATTCAGCGTATAGAAAACAATACCGAAGTACAAAACAAAATTATCGATGATTGGTTAATGGGCAGTTAAAATTAAGTATGAAAATAGAAGAGCAAATAGCGGCTTGTCGATATATTGATCAATTAAAACTTTTTAAGCAGCTTAAAAAATTAGAGCACTTCAAGTCAGAAGATAAAAAATCTCATGCTTTACTAAAACTGCAAGCTCAAATTCAGTTGGCGCAACAGAAAGTTTTGCAAAAACAAAATAACCTGCCTCAACTGAATTATCCAGCCTTACCCATTTTTGAACAAAAGGAGAAAATATTAAAACTATTACAATCTCATCAGGTCATTATTATTGCTGGAGAAACAGGCTCAGGCAAAAGTACACAATTAGGTAAAATTTGTTTAGAAGCCGGCTTGGGCTTGAAAGGCTTTATCGGCCATACTCAACCCAGACGTATTGCTGCAATGTCTATCGCCAAAAGGGTATCTCAGGAGTTAAAGTCTCCTGTAGGCGAAGCGGTGGGTTATAAAATTCGCTTTCAAGACAGAAGTGATGAGCGCAATTATATTAAAGTTTTGACTGACGGCATGCTATTGGCGGAAACGCAAAATGATAGGCTATTGTTAAACTATGACGTGATTATTGTTGATGAAGCGCACGAACGAAGTTTAAATATTGATATTTTATTAGGCTTGTTAAAACGCATAATCAACAAACGATCGGACTTAAAAATTATTGTTACTTCTGCAACCATTCAGCTTGAAAAGTTCTCTCGTTTTTTCAATGAAGCACCTATTGTTGAGGTTTCAGGTCGCCAATACCCGGTTGAAAATAGATTTTTATTAGAGCCCAACATTGATACCGATATGACAGGACTGATAGTAGAGTGTGTCAAGAAAATTACGCAAGAAGGGCCTGGTGATATTCTAATATTTCAAAGTGGTGAGAAAGAGATACGAGAAGTTATTGATGTGCTCGACAGACTCAAGCTCAGAAATACCACCATTATGCCCCTTTACTCACGGCTGAATCAACAGCAACAACAACAGATATTCAAATCAGTTGTTGGACGTAAAATTGTTGTGACAACGAATGTTGCCGAAACGTCTATTACCGTTCCTAATATTCGCTTTGTGATTGACTCTGGCTTACATAAAGTCAATCGATATAATTATAAGAATAAATTACATCGGTTAGATGTTGAGGCTATTAGCCAAGCCAGCGTGATGCAGCGGCGAGGACGTTGTGGTCGGGTGGGGCCAGGAATATATTATGCCTTATTTACCGAAGAGGATTTTACACTGCGCCCTATTTATGCTGAGCCTGAAATTTTACGTTCTAGTTTAGCAAAGGTCTTATTGAGTCTTATGGCGCTTAATATTAAAGACACAAGTCATTTCCCATTTGTCGATGCCCCTGACTCAAAGTATATTAAGGATGGCTTGAGGCTATTACGGCAGCTCGAAGCCGTTGATGAAAATTTTGGATTAACGGATATCGGGCGTCTCATGGCTCGGGTACCGATTGAGCCACGACTAGCAAGAATTCTAATAGAGGCGGACAGGCAAAATTGCTTAAATGAAATGCTCATTATTGGGAGTGGGTTGAGCATTGTTGACCCACGAGAAGAACCCTATGAAAAGCGACAGCAAGCGAGAGAAAAGCATGCGCAATACGCTGATCCAAAATCTGAGTTTTTATCTTATATTCATTTATGGCAAGCAATGCATTTGAACAAAAAAGCCTCTAGTCATAAGGAATTTGTTTCACAATGTCGTAAAAACTATTTGTCGTATGTTCGAATTTGCGAATGGATAGATTTGCATAAAGAATTAAAAAATCTATGTGTTGAGCTTAAGCTGAGAACGAACCAAAAGCCTGCTGAGTATAGCCAAGTTCATCTGGCATTATTAAAAGGTTTTATTGATACCATAGGGCTAAAAGAAGAAAAAAATCTTTATTTAGGTGCCAGAGGGTTAAAGTTTATGGTGCACCCTGGTAGTTACATTAAAAAAACAGATTCTTGGGTCTTGGCGGGTGAAATTTTCCACTCATCTAAAACGTTTGCAAAAAACATTGCTCATATTGAGGTAGACTGGTTATTGTCGCAAGGCCAGCATTTAATTAAGAAATCCTATTTAGAACCTTATTTTGATATTAATAAGCAAAGTGTGGTTGCGGTTGAAAAGTCACAGTTATTTGGTTTGCCAATTCATTCCCAGAGAATACACTATGAAAACATTAACCCACAGGTTGCCAGTGATATTTTTATTAGAGATGGTTTGGTTGAAAATCAGCTCGCGTGTACAGAGAAATTTTATACCTCTAATATAGCCCTCATTAAGCGTATTCAAAGCTTGGAGCATCGCACGCGTTATTATCAGAGTTTTATTAATGATGAGGCTTTGTTCTTACATTATAAAAGTTTACTAAAAAATAATGTGAGCAGTTTAAAGCAACTAAAAAGTTGGGTAAAACACAATGATACAGAAAAATTATGTTTTACCTTGTCTGATTTTATTGATGAGGATTCATTAAGCCAGTTGTTAGAGTCATATCCAGATGTCTTACAGTTGGATACCATTCAATTGCCGATAACCTATGCTTATCAGCCGGGTGATATAAATGATGGTGCCACCTTAAATATTGGCCTGGATATACTCCCTTTTGTGATACAGCAGGATTTATCTTGGATTATTCCTGCCTGGCTCAAAGAAAGAATTTTATATGATTTGAAAATATTGCCGAAAGTGATTCGGCAAAGAATACCCCCTCTTAAAAATATAACAGACAAAATCTATGAATCAATTTGTTATGGGCAAGGGCAGTATTATGATGTGCTAGCTAAATATTTATTCACACAATATAAAGTATCTATTCATCCTAAAGATTTTGTGGCCGCCTCTGATTGCTTGCCAGAGTATTTGAGATGGCATTATAAAATACTGGATGCGAATGGTATGTTGGTCGAAGCCGGGGATAATTTAGCCTTGCTTTACGAGCGTTTAAAAGCGCAAGGTAAAATACAAACCCTGCCAATTCAAAGCCAATCTTTATCTAAAGAGGATGTTTATATTAATTGGGAATTTCCCGATTTACCCGAATCACAAATAAAAACATTACATAACAAATCAGTGACGGTGTTTCCTGCTATTGTGGCAGGTAAAGAGGGCGTTCATATAGACCAGTTTTCGAGCTTGGAGCAAGCATTACAGTATCATGCTTTAGGACTGTGCCAGCTGTATACCTTTAAGTTGAGTTCTGAGATTAAATATTTAAAAAAACAGATTAAAAACAAAAATATTTTCAAACTCGCTCAAAAATATTTCCCAGAGGGCGCGAATACAGTAGATAACTTAGTTCAGGCAAGTGTATACCATTGTTTTGTCGCTCGAAAACCTGATATCAGGAGTCAAAAGGATTTTCAGAAACATTTGACTCAGCAAAAACCACAATTATTATCTACCTTTAATGGCTTGAATAAAATATTCACTAATATAATTGAAGCTTATCAAGTTGTGTATCAAAAATGTTATTTGTATCGGACTAATAAACGTTATGCTCCCATTTTGACTGATATCAATCAGCAGTTAGAGGGTTTATTTTCTGACGAATATTTAATGAAAGCGGATTATAATTGGTTGTCCCGTTATCCTATCTATTTACAAGCCATTATTGTTCGCTTAGAAAAATATTTGCAAAACGCACAAGTGGATAAAAAATCAATGCAAGAGATTAAGTCGCTCGAAAAGTTATTGCAGAATAAACTAGATAGTGAGTTTTCTGATACAAAAGATACACTAAGATTATCTATTTCAGATAACAGTCAAAAAATGAATACACTAAAATATAAAATAGAGGAACTGCGTGTCTCTCTCTTTGCGCAAAAATTAGGTACAAGCCTAGCTGTTTCCTCCAAAAGACTTTTAAAAGAATTACAGGTTTAGTTCTAGTTCTCAGATCATAAAGTGGTGTTGTGCACAAATTATATACAAAAAATAAAGGCGTAGGGCTTGTTGAAGTGCTCGTTTCTTTAACTATCATTTCAACTGTGATGCTGGCTAGTTTGTCATATGCCCTCAATGGTATTAAGCTATCTCAAAACAGTTTATGGGATACAGACACTATGAGTTGTTTTTCCTCTTTTTTTGAAAGAATACAGTTAGAGCCCGAAATATTATCACGCAAGAATGAATTTTTAGAATTGGAACTAAAGCAGTTAAATGACACGTTAAAAGAACATGCCCCTTCAACTACGGCTAAAATCGTAATGCAAGATGATCATATGAAACTGGTTATGATGAGAGCAGACAATAGAAATAATTTAAGGGTGAGCAAAGTTGAGGCCTATATTCAATAGCCATTGTGGATTCTCGATTAGTGAAATTATGATTGCTTTATTTTTAAGTACGCTGCTTGCAACGGCGACCATCCAGATATTTTTGCAGATCAAACAAATGAATCAATATCAGCAGGGGGTGACTCGCATACAGGAAAATATCCAAGCGACATCGATGCTTTTAGGGCAATTAGTGCGAGGTGCGGGCGATTATGGATGTAACCGACTAGATGATGGTGCTGTTTTTCAGGTCGTCGGCGATATTGTAGCAGAAGAAATCGGCTTCAATCGTAACACCGCGGTTGAACCGACAACATATGCTAAGTTGGCTAAAAATAAATATATGACAACCAGTGCTTTAGCACGAATTGATCAGAGTTCCGATATACTTTGGGCGCGACGAATTAATCAGTTTTTTAAATTACATGATTATGAAGAAGCCTATCAAAATAAGATTACAGTAGAAGGCCAACCCACATTCAAGCAAGATGATGTTGTATTATTATCAGATTGCCAAAATATGGACGTATTGAAAGTCGCCAAAAATGTTGTTATCAATTCTGGAAAACCCACATCAGAAGTATTTGTGGACTTTGATAGCACATCGCAATCCTTATCAAAGTTATATCCACCCAGTGCCAAATTAGGGAAAATAGAATCTGAGTTGATATATGTTGGAAATACATTGAGACAAAATCAAAAAGGGTACCCAGTCTATGCATTGTATACGACAGATTTAAACGGACGAACATTAGAGCTAGTAGAAGGTGTTGAGAAAATGGATATACAGTTTTGTTGTGATAACAATACTAAAGACTATTTTAGTGCGGAAACATATGATGGCACTCAAAAAATTAAAGCCATAAAATTTAATTTTTTGCTGAGCTCCATAGAAGATGCACTTACTGAACCCAATGCTTATATTGTAAACAATAAAAGGATTATGCCTAAAGATAAAATACTGCGAAAATGGTGGTCTGAAGAATGGGCGATAAGATCCGCGGCATGAAGGCGAGCAATAGTCCCATCAACATTCCACGTGGCAGTGTGTTGATCGTTGTTTTGGTTTTTGCATTATTGATTAGTATGATCGTGACTTTTTCTTTAGAGTCTTGTGTATTGCAAACAAAAATCGCTAGGATATATCAATATGAAGTCATCAATTTTATTGATACGGAACAAAACCTACATAAAACAGAAATTGACATGATGGATAAAGGTGGCTCGTTACAAGCCCCATCGCACCCTAAAGTACAATTTATTGCAGACACGCTTATTTTTGGTGAGCGGCAGGGCTTGCGCTTTCATGAGTTAGATGTTAATCAATCCGGAGCAGAAGAGACAAACACACATTTACAGTCTGTTATTTCTTTGCGTTAAATAATAAGCACTTAAAATGAATAAACCTATTTTCATTGTTTTTATAGTCACCTTATTGAGCTATTGGGGGGTTGCTAAGGGATTTTCCTCAAAAATTATCAGTAATACAGACTATTTATCGGCCCAACCTATTGTGATTCAATCAGTACAAAAAAATAATAGCGTACAATATACAACCCAAGCATTTAATTTAAGTTACACAAAGTCAATGACTTCTCCCAGTTTATCCCTTATATGGCAGAAAAATATAACCGCACCCGTTTCACAGCCTATCTATGTCGGGATGGCAGATTTCCCTTTTCCAGATCGTTGGCCGTGGACCCACGATTCTGGCTCCCCTCCCGAAAACAATCTCAGTGCACAAAAATATTCTGAATTCCAAAAAGCACAGAGTCAAAGATCAAGTGTTGTATATCAAATCGATGGAAAATATACACTACATGGGTTTGACTTAAAAACAGGTCAATCTCTGGTTAATATCTCACTGTCTGAGTTATTGAACACCGAGTTTTTACTGGCAAAAGGACAGCTGGGCGCGGAACCACAAATGGTTATCAGCGATGCTTTTATAAATAATAGTTGGCATACATTGTTAATAGCGGCTGTTGGCGAAAGACGTCAGACTATTTTTTGCCTAGATATTACTCACCCATTTTTATTAGCGGGTCGTGCGGCTAAGAATCAGGTTTGGTGGCAAAAAACAGATAGCCGTGGATATTTTTCGAGACCCACTATCATTCGTGCTGCTGATGGATATTGGAACGTCTTGTTGGCACAAGAAGGCTGCTTGGACGATGTTTTTGTTGCGGGTATCATTAAAATATATAGTTTACAAAATGGTTCAGGAAAAAATGAAATTATTTTGCCTGCTTTTGCACCCAATCTAATCATTGAGAAGCAAAATAGACTAGAAAAGCAAACTGATGTTGCGGCGCAAAAGGTTTCTCCCTCAAAACATTCCAATGGGAAAGGGAAAAAATCTAATACTGTCGGACAATGTAGTATAGATAATACAGAAATATCAGTGCAACCTACTTCATTTAAGCAATCATCAGCCGATACCAAAGGCAAAACAACAGATATGGCACAATGCCAAAATAGAATTCAGTTTGTGCAAATGTCGCCTATTGATTCCAGAAGTCGTGGTTATGTTGATTTTTTATATGTAGGTGATAACTACGGTACACTATGGAAATTCGATATGACGGCAAAAACCCCCAAGCAATGGGGCTTGGTCAAGCAGACCAAAGACAATATGAAAAATCGCATGGGTGTATTCTCAATGGTCGAAGGGGAGCAATATGGTCAGATTTTATCCCAGCCTAAAATTATTTCTCATTCAACTGGCCAAGGTGTATTAATTAGTTGCTTAGCACAGTCTAAAAAAACACATAACCATTATCTAGTCAGCATTTGGGATAAGGGCTTAGATAATTATGTGTTCTCTGATTTGCATGATGTGAATATTGACGTATCAGAGAATTGGTATATAAATAATGCTGAAAATAGTTCTACTCCCATTGTTAGAAATAATCGAGTACTATCTGTCTTACCTGGTTATCAAGCTGCAACCTTTGATATGAAAAATGGTCAAAAACACTCACAATCTCCATATGAATTGATAGGTAATATTAACCAGTCGAACCAAGCTTTAGAATTGGTCGGTGAGCCTTTAGTATTTCAGCAGGGTGCGGCTGAGCCTAATATGTTATTACATGGGTTGTTAGATGGATCATTTGTATGGACAGAAATAAATATTGAAAGTGATCGTATCGGTAGACGAGTGTGGCGAGAATTAAACGAATAATCAATAGGAGGCTCTTAAAATGAACTTTAAAGGAAAAACTGCTTTTGTCACTGGTTCTAGTCGAGGCATCGGCAAAGAAATTGCGATGTACCTGGCCCAAGCGGGTGCCAATGTTATTATTACGGGTAAAACAACAGAAGAACACCCTAAGCTAGATGGGACGATATATACGACTCAAAATGAAATTACCGCATTGGGTGGGAATGCGCTCGCTTTACCATTGGATGTCAGAGATGAAGAGGGTATCAGTACCGCTATGCAAAAAGCGGATGCTGAGTTTGGTGGTATTGATATCTTAGTTAATAATGCCAGCGCAATATCACTCACCAACACACTTGATACTTCCATGCGTCGATTTGATTTGATTATGGGGGTGAATGTTAGAGCAACCTACGCTTGTAGCCAAGCCGCAATTCCTTATTTTATTAAGCAAGGGCAGGGGCAAATTTTAACACTGTCTCCCCCTATTAATCTAAAGCCAAAATGGTTTGAAAATCACACTGCCTATACAATCAGTAAATATGGTATGAGCATGTGTGTATTAGGTATGGCGGCTGAACTAAAAGAAAAAAATATCAGGGTTAACGCACTATGGCCGCAAACAACTATTGCCACTGCTGCGATTCAAAACCATTTTCCACCTGAAATCTATCAAGCCAGCCGAAAACCAGCGATAATGGCTAAAGCCGCCCTATATGTTCTAGGACAAGAGCAAACAGGACAGTTTTTTATTGATGAAGAAGTTCTCAGAATGCAACAAGAAACAGACTTTTCCCAATATGCGGTCAATTCAGAAGTTGAGCCCATGAAGGATTTATTTTTAGATTGATAGCGATATTTAAAGGATTAATATGACAACCACCACTCGGATAGTTAAGTCGCTTTGGGCTATATGCTTAATATGCTTCGTTAGTTCGTCACTCTGGGCTACTGATGTGATTCCGGAAGATTTAAAACCATGGAAAGAATGGGTTTTAAAAGATTATGGGCATCGACTTTGTCCTAGTGCGTGGAATCAACCCAATAATCATTTTTGTGAGTGGCCAGCCTATCTCAAGTTGGATATTCAATCACAAAAGGGCAGTTTTGCTCAAAGTGGCATATTATTTGATGATGGTTGGGTTTATTTAGTGGGTGATCAGGAAAATTGGCCGGTTGAGGTTAAAAGTAATGAGACACCGCTCTCGGTTGTGGTAAGGCGAAATACCCCCGCAGTATATTTAAGCAAGGGCGAATATAACATTACAGGCCAGATGGCTTGGAATGGCATACCCGAAAAAATATCCGTTCCAAAGTCGGTTGGGGTTATACAACTCAGTATGAACTCAAAAAACGTCTCAGATATGAATAGAGATCCCAAAGGTTTTTTATGGCTGAAGAAAAGTCCAAAAACAAAAACACCTACAGTACAAAATACAATGTCAATGAAGGTTTTCAGAAAACTATCAGATAGTATTCCACAAGAATCTTATTTGTTGATGCGATTATATGTCACAGGTATGGATAGAGAGGAAAGCATTGGTCCGGTTGTGATGGAAAATACGTTACCGATACAAATTCATTCACCTTTGCCGGCAAAATTAGAAGATAATGGTCAATTAAAGTTACAAGTGAGAGCTGGGCAGTGGGATATATATGTTAAAAGCCGATATTTAACCCAACAGAATTCTTTTGCGCTTCCTCTTTTACCAAAGCCTTGGCCTGAAACAGAGGTGTGGAGCTTTGAATCAGAAAATAGTTTGAGAAGAGTCGATGTCAGCGGGGCACAAGTCCTGGATCCAACACAAACAGATATGCCAGATAACTGGAAAAATTTGCCAAGTTATTTAATGAAGCCAGAAACAACATTGTTACTAAAGGAAAAACATCGAGGTAAAGCACAAGACAGAGGGGAAAGTTTAGCATTGTACAGACAAATATGGATGGATTTTGATGGGCAAGGTTTGACAGTTCAAGACCAACTTTCTGGCGTCGTTGAACAAGACTGGCGTTTAAGTACTCAACCGCCCATGACGCTTGGACAAGTGGATATAAATGGTGAACCACAATTAATAACGGTATTAGAGGATGACTCTAATATCGAATCCCAACCAGGTGTAGAAATCCGTAATGGACATTTAAATTTGTCTGCCACTAGCCGGTTACAAAATAAAGCAAACAGTTTTCCAGCAGTAGGTTGGCAGCGAGATGTCCAAAGTCTGAAGGCTGTTTTGCATCTGCCACCTGGTTGGAAATTATTTCATGCTATGGGCGTTGACAAAGTCAGTGATGCTTGGTTACGCGATTGGAATTTATTAGATTTATTCTCTGTTTTATTTATTAGTCTGGCAATGATTAAGTTATTAGGGATAGGCTGGGGCGTATTGGGGTTTGCCACTTTGACTTTAACCTACCATGAACCAGGTGCACCGCTTTGGAGTTGGTTAGCCGTGTTAACCACGATGGCATTGGCCCGGGCGCTGCCTCAGGGTACGGCACGAACACTTTTGAGTAGTGCTTATTTTGGCTCTTTAGCATTATTAGTCCTATTGGCGATACCCTTTATAGGCAAGCAAATCCAAACTGCCTTATATCCACAATTGTCGCATGCCGACTCGGTTGTGCAACCATACTCTAGGCAGCCTGTGACACAGAAGATGATGGCCGATGATAGTGTTGCGCTGGGAGGTGCTGCTGGTGTCATGTTAGAGGCAGCCAGTGCACCGATCAAAAAAATGAGTCGAAAACTAACCCAGCCGCTGGCAGAACAAGAAGCGGAACTCAAAAACTACGATCCTAATAGTAAAGTGCAAACGGGACCAGGTTTGCCTAGATGGTCGTGGCAGACGATACAATTATCTTGGCAAGGACCTGTCATGCAAGATCAAAATTTATCATTGTGGCTAATACCTGCATGGTTAGTATCCTTATTAAAATATTTGCAAGTGATTTTGGTGATGGTGTTGATTTATGGTCTCATGAAGTCATTTAAAAAATTAGATTTTGATAGCAAGTTATTTTCCCGCATCATATCACCTGGACAAGCTGCCCAAGACCTAAAAGGCAGTGCAAAATCACTCTTATTACCATTTTTGTTAGTATTGAGTCTGCCGTGGGGGATAGAGAAAGCGCATGCCGATATCCCAGATCAAACAACCTTAAATGAACTGCGAAATTATTTATTAACACCAGCAGAGTGCTTTCCCGATTGTGCTGATTTTTCTAAGTCGCAAATCACCATAGACGATCAACAACTATCATTGAGAGTGAAAATTAATGCGTTGGAACAAGTTGCGGTGCCGTTACCGCATTCTTCTGAGGGATGGGGATTACAACAAGTTTTATTAGATGATCAACCGGCACATGCTTTAAAAACGGATGACCAAGGGAAATTATGGTTATTGGTTGAGAAAGGGCAGCATGAAATTATTATGCTAGGCTCTGTGGCTCAGCAAACGCAATTTAGTTTAAGTTTTGCACATGATTTGAAACCTAAATACTTAAAAGTCGATGCCAACGGCTGGACAGTGAATGGGATTATTGATGAAAAACTAACTGGGCAGTCGATACAATTTAATAAAAAATTAAATGTGGATACGAATAGCGCAGTACAAAAGTTAACATTGTCAGATATGCCAGACTTTGTGACCTATACTCGAAAGATTCAGCTGGGTCTGGATTGGAAAGTGTACCATGAGATTGTCCGGGTGGCGCCCAAAAATAGCGCCATACATCTTAAATTACCCTTGCTAGAAGGCGAGAAAATACTCTCGCCCCACGTCAAAGTGAAGGATGGACAAGCGCAAGTACAATTAGCTTATCGACAAAAACGTGTGTCTTGGTATTCTGAGCTACCGATACAGCCGAGCATAGAGTTAAAAGCTTTATCTTCAACTCGAGTAAAAGAACTTTGGTCTTTACAATCCATACCTAAATGGCATGTAGATTATTCTGGTATTCCACTGATTCATCAGCAGAGCCAAGTAGGACAGTGGATGCCTCAATGGGCACCATGGGGAAATGAGAAGCTTATTATTAATATTACAAAACCTGAAGCTATTGCAGGAAATACCTTAACGATCGATGAAACCCGTTACCGCGTTAGCCCTGGTCTCAGGAAGTCAAGTCATACTTTAGATATTAAAATAAAAAGTAGCCAAGGTACGCAGCATGCTATTTCTTTGCCAAAAGATAGTAAACTCAAAGATGTTCATATAGATAATGTTAGCCAACCGCTTTCTTTAGAAGGTGAACAATTAATTTTCCCTATACATCCAGGGGAACAAAATCTGAAAGTTCAGTGGCAAAGCCCAAAAGTACTGGGGGCTCAATATACACCAGATAGTATTTCTCTCAATAGTGAGGCAACTAATAATTTTATTAACATTAATTTAAGTAAAGACAGATGGATATTGTATCTCAAAGGGCCTGAATTGGGGCCGGTGGTGCAATATTGGGCTGTGGTTATTTTGATGTTAATTTTGGCTTGCATATTGGGTTTATCTAAACGTACACCACTAGCAACTTGGCAATGGATATTGTTGGGCTTGGGGGTAACACTCAGTACGCCTATTGCTGCTATTGTTGTTGTCTTATGGTTTGTGGTTATGCAAATTAGAAATCAATACGGCGCTCAACTTCAAGTAATACATTTTCAATTATTGCAAGGATTTTTGGCTTTATTGACGTTGATGTTTATTTTGGCAATAGTGAACTGTATTTCTACAGGTTTGTTGGGGAACCCACAAATGCAACTTGCCTCTCCAATTAGTAATCTTATTCGCTCTAATTTTTGGGCAAACAATGCTTATGAATTAGCTTGGTATCAGGATAAGGTGTTAAACGACTTACCTAGAATTTTAGTTATTTCAGTTCCCATGTTTGTATATAGAATTTTAATGTTATTGTGGGCACTGTGGTTAGCATTCTCCCTTATTAAATGGTTTCAGTGGGGCTGGCAATGCTATATATCTGGCGGCATTTGGAAAAGAGATTTAGATGATGGCACTGATAATCAGTCAGAAGAGCAATCTAAAATAAATAATCCCAACAGTTCTTCGGATGATTCGTGGACTCGTTAAGAGCTCATTATTTTAAGGGCTCATTAAGGACTCATTAAGTTAGTATTGAAATAAAACCCTCTACCAGTATTGGTAGAGGGCTTTATATACCCATTCTTAATTTATCTTCTCTGATATTCAAGCCAAACACCTAGTTGAAAGAAATATAAAACAGCGTTATATTACACGGCTAGTATGATACAGCTTGCCCTTATGTGTTCCTCGGGAGAGAATAATAAATGAGTAAAATAACAAAAAATAAATTAGCTATATTAGCGCTCGCAGGAATTGGTGCTTTTGCTTCCGGGGCAGCTTCAGCTGAAATGACAGTCGACTCTAGTGGTGGGTTGGAAGTCTTCGAATTAGAGAATACAGATTTTTGGTTTAAAATTGGTGGTCGTTTACATTTTACATCAGCCTTTTTTAATGGCGGCAGCGCTGAGCGCTCAAAGTTCCCAGATGGTTCTATGATTCGTTCCGCTCGTGTAACCTTTAAAGGTGGTGTTGGCGATGCTTGGATTTATAAATTAGATTTAGATTTTGTTGATAGTGCTCTGGGACGACCTGTAGGACAAAATAATGCAACAGCAACATACAATGGCTATAGTTATGCTGTGAACAGTCCCAATACAATTAATATACTGGGTGATTCCGGTAGAGCTTACTTCAATGAAGCTTTTATTGGATATAATGGATGTAAAAATATTTGGTTTGCAGCAGGTCAGATTAGTGTGCCTTTTGGTTTGGAAAGCTGGGCTAGTGCTAACGATGGCACCTTTATGGAAGTTTCTGCACCTTCACAAGCATTTGATAATCCTTCTTTAGGATTAGGGCTGTATGGCGAATGGCACAATAATTACTTTACCGTGGCAACAGCGATGTATGCGCCTAGGGCTGGGACGACTCAGTATGGTGATAGTATCTCAACTAATCCATATGTGGTGGCCCCTGGTGTTGCTACCCCAGCAACTGGCCCATTAGGAAGTGATGCGGGTAGTGATCCATTAGGCGCTGGTGGACGTATCACTTTTTCGCCTAAGCATGATGATTTCACCGTGTATCATCTTGGTTTCTCAGCAAAGTATCAAGACTTGCATAATCGAGCAAACGTACAAAATTGGGGCGCAGCACCTGAAATTGCTAATAAACAAACCCCAGTTTTATTTACAAATATACCGCTAAACTCAGTGAATAATTTTTACACCATTGGACTGGAAGCGGCAGGTCGCTGGGGACCCTTCATGATTTCTGGTGAATATATGCATACGAAGGCAGATCGTGAAGAGATCTTCGTTGTTGGTGATCAACGTCAACCAGGTGGCGATTTAACTTTCCATGGTTATTATTTTATGGCCTCATATGTTATTACCCGCGAAGCTAAAGAGTATGATTTTGTGAGTGGTACATTTGGTCGCGTACGCCCACGTTCTTATAAAGGCGCTTGGGAAGTGGCAATCCGTCACAGTTATTTATCCTTAATAGATGATGGTAAGTTTGTACCAGGTTCTGCTAGTCCTGCCAATCCTGTACCAAGAACATTAATACCAGGAGTCGGGGTAAACTCAACTGTGGGTTCAATGCATAATACGACTGTGGGTTTAAATTATTGGGTTAACGACCATATTAGATTCTTAGGCAATTATTCTCGCATCAACATGCCTAATAGCATTAATGTTAATGCTTGGGGTATTAAAGGCATTGTAAACTGGTAGTTCGGAATTCCCATATTTGGTCAATTTTGCTCTAAAAATAAAATAGAAACTGCTCACATACAATTGTATGCTACGTTTTCCTAAATTATTATTAGAGCAACCTTGTCTCAAATCTGAAAATTCCTAGTAATTAATAAAGCTCTGTGGTTATGCAGGGCTTTTTTTTTACGTTAGAATGTCTGATATGTTGTTCGATTTTTTAAGTAAATTAAATTAATAATTAGAGTTATAAATTATGCAGCGCAAGATAAAATATTCGGTTCTCAGCGTCCTACTTCTCTTAGGTGCATGCGCTGGCACACCTAAAAATGCAGACGATCCATTTGAGCGGGTTAACAGAGAAATATATGGCTTCAACCGCACAATAGACAGAGCTGTTTTTAAGCCCACAGCATATTTGTACAAAAATTATATCCCTAGCCCTGTGCGTACCGGTGTAGGTAATTTTTTTAGTAACTTAGAAGAAATTACAACGGTTGCTAATGATGTATTGCAAGGCAAATTAAATTACGCTGCACACGACTTAGCACGCTTTGGTGTAAATTCAACGATAGGCTTGTTAGGTTTCTTTGATGTTGCAGGTGAATTAGGCCTTGATAGACGTAAAGAAGATTTTGGGCAAACCCTCTATGTTTGGGGTTACGAGCAATCAGCTTATCTTATCTTACCGTTTTTGGGGCCCTCTACTATTAGAGATGGCATTGGGCGCGGCGTAGATTTGGGGTTAAGCATTTGGCCTTGGCTGCCATCTGATGATGCCGCATTAGGTTTATTAGCCCTTAACTTAGTAGACAAACGGGCAGCTATTTTACATAAAGAGTCTATATTGACTACAATTGCATTAGATGAATATACACTGATACGTGATGCATTTTTACAGCGCCGGACATTCCTCAGCACTGACGGAACAAGCGACTTTTCAGAAGAAGAAGAAGATCCTTTAGATGAATTAGAGGATTATTAGGTTTTTATTTTACAAAAAAGTAACTTATCGGTATAGTTATTATTCAAACACATGCATACAAGTGTGATAATATGCTTAAGGTTACTTTTTCGCAAAAATCTATACCGACAATAAAGCAAGCTTTAATCTCAGAGACTGACGAGATTACTATTTTGCGACCAGGCGCCCAGGGCATAAAAACGATAGGTGTCGGGCCTTGTATCGTATTTATTGCTTATTACAATAAAATACCTTTGGGTTTATATCATTGGAGTGGTCCACTCGCAGATACCCAGTATAGTCATAAACATAGTGTTGAGTTGGCTATTGAGCGTCTAAAGTTTAAAATTTCACAGCAAGCCAAACATCTTCGCGTACCCATTTTTAGCCGCGATGAGGCATTAAATGAACCTTTTGATATCTTGCCTCTTGGTGGGCAGGGTTGTAGTCAAAGTTTAATTAATGCTTTAACTCAAATTCAGCAAGAGAAATATTTCAGAATTATGACCACTCGATATTTAAATATCAGTATTGAGGATGATTATGTTAATATCACACTAAATGCGAATGGTAATATTCATGTCCAACATTGCGGAACAAAAAAAAATTTTGAGCAAATAAAGAGTCAGCTTCAAAAAGAAGACGAGATTTTGAGTGCTGCGAAAATATTAATGTTGTTGTCTGATGCTGAGCATAAAAAAAGCTTGGTTTTCAATGAACCGTTCCAAAAGAAAAACATAAAAAACACGACTCATAGCACTTTTCCTGTTAGGCATATTAAAACAGCACAACTGATCGGCTAATCAGCTTATTTCCCTCCGACTATAGTCATACACGTAAGTGGCGATAAAGAACATATAGGCGCTAAAAATAGAGCTTATAAGTAGTATGAACTAGATCGATAAACAGGTATTTATGATTCAGCCACAAAAAACATATGGCAAAATTTTAACGTTAACAAAAGATGCATGTGCAGTTGATTTGTTACGCTGTTTTGTTGTGGATTTAGGATTTTCTTTTTCTTGCCATGATAGCCAAGCGGATCTCTTGGCTGAATTTGAAAAAGAGGGTGCAGACCTACTGATGGTAGACTTAGCCTCAGATACAAAGCTTGGGTTTGAGCTATTATCCTACTTTGGTCATAGTTTTCCTGATGTTCCCATTATTTGCTTAGTTTCAAGTGAGCAACCAGATGTTTTGAAATCTTTACGTTTGGGGGCATGGGATTGTATTGAAAAATCAGCAGAGAACTTACCTCAAATTGAACATGCTGTGTGTAAAGCTCTGGAACGCGCTCGTATTATTCATGACAATAAAATGTATAGACACCAATTAGAAGATATTAATACGAAACTTCAGGCGAGTCTCAAAGAGTTAGAGTATGATCAAATAGCAGGGAAAAGTGTGCAAGAACATATATTTCCTGAAGAGAACCTGCGGATTGAACCATATCAATTTTCATCAAAGATATTACCGTCTTTGTATTTAAGTGGAGATATGGTTGATTATTTTCAGATTGATACACATAAAGTTGGGTTCTATATTGCCGATGTGTCTGGGCATGGTGCTTCTAGTGCGTTTGTCACGGTTATGTTAAAAGTTTTGTTAGACCAAATGTTACAAGACTATAATACGCATAACAAACAGACGATATTGCATCCTAAAGATGTGTTGAAAACAGCTAACCGATATATTAAACAGGCTAGTTTAGGTAAATACTTGACTATGGTATTTTGCGTACTGGATACTCAGTCACATATTTTAACCTACAGCATTGCAGGGCATTACCCAAGTCCTATAATGGTTAGCTCGAACCAGGCAACATTTTTAAAAGGCAAAGGTTTTGCCGTGGGTATGGTTGAGGGGGCTGAGTTTGATGAGTATCAACTATTGTTTCCAGAAGACGGTTTGTTAACATTATTTTCAGATGGCTTAATGGAAGAGATCGAAGGGGGTTCACTGGAAGAAAAAGAGGCAAAGCTAATAAGTTGTATGCATGCTGAGATTACAGTAGGGGAAATGTTAGCCTATTTGAAATTGGACTCATCCAGAGAACATCCAGATGATATAACATTATTGTATATCAATAGGCGAGCATCATGATAGGTTGTCAGATTGCATATTCTATAAATAAGCAAGACATGGTTATTGCGCTAAAAGGGGAGCTGAGGTTTTCGGCTGGCAATACACTAGATGATGCTTTTTGGCTCATGAAGGAACAGTGGAACAGTCATAACTTAGTTATTGAATTAACCGAGGCTAATTTTATTGACAGCACTATATATGGTCTTATTGTCTATCATGTTTTAGAGTATAAAAAGTTATCTGACAATCAAGCTATTGTTTATTATGATAGTGACGATATTGGGAAAGAGTTACAGACTTTGGGGATCAACCAATTATGTTCATTAAAAGCTGAGCTATCACCCTACCATGATGTACTATCTGAATTTACAGTGGTGTTACAGTCTGATAAAGACTCGGACACAAAACAGACTAAACAATTGAAAGCACAAATAAAGAAGGCGCATAAGGCGTTGGTACCGTTAACAGATGATCCTGCACTGCAGGCTGTTGTCGATACCATTCACAATCAAAATAAAGGACACTAACGAGAGATATCATGGCGCAATCTAAAAAAACAAAATCTGATAGCAGCTCTAAAGATACCCAAGAAAACTTGGATATTGCTGAAGAGACAAACCCAACTCCAGATTCAAGTGAAATCTCGAGTGAAGCAACGGTGGCTGAGGATCAAGATTCACCGTCATTTAATCAGGATGCACAAGAGCAAGCAGATAATCCGAGTCCGGCAATAGATAAGACGCTAGATGAGAACCCTTGGGATGTGCCACCCACACATGTTGCTGCCTATGATCCGTTACTTGGGTGCTTAATGATTTTAACTCGGTTAGAGCATAATCCTTTTTCGCCAGAATCTTTGATTGCCAGTTTACCTTTAGTGGATAATAAGCTAACGCCTGAATTATTTATCCGGGCATCTGAACGAGCCGGCTTATCGTCACAAATTATGACACGTACTTTAGATGAGATTTCTTCTTTAGTTTTACCTTGTGTTCTATTGCTACAAAATCGCCAAGCCTGTGTACTGATAGAAAATGATACTGAAACAAAACGCGTTAAAATTATTCAGCCAGAAAGCAAAGAAGGCGAAGTTATTTTAACTTATGAGCAATTAGAGCAAGTATATACAGGATACGCTATTTTTAGTCGACCTGCTTTTAGGTTTGACAAGCGAACAGATGAAGGCTTTAAAGAGCGCCCTAAAGCCTGGTTTTGGGATGTTTTGAAAAAAACATGGAAACTATACGCGGAAGTGTTGGTCGCATCATTTTTTATTAATGTATTTGCAATCGGTTCTTCATTATTTGTGATGAATGTATATGATAGGGTCGTTCCTAACAATGCCATTGATACTTTAACCGTATTGGCTATTGGTATTCTTATAGTATTTTGCTTTGATTTTCTTATGAAAATGCTGCGAGGTTATTTTATTGATATTGCAGCTAAAAAAACGGATGTTATTTTATCTTCTCGAATTTTTGAGCAAATGTTAGGTGTACGGATGGAGGCCCGTCCTGAGTCGGTAGGTAATTTTGCCAATAATATGCAACAGTTCGATTCTTTTAGGGATTTTTTCACCTCAACCACCATTAGCGCCTTAATCGATTTGCCTTTCGTGATATTTTTTATCATGATTATTTATATGATTGGTGGTTATGTTGCCATTGTGCCTTTATTGGCAGTGCCATTGGTTATCAGTATGGGGTTAATCATTCAAATGCCACTGAACAAAGTGGTCAAAGAGTCTTACCGATACTCTGGTCAAAAGCATTCTATGTTGATTGAGTCTTTAGCAGGTGTTGAAACAGTTAAAACGATGTCTGCTGAAGGTGTATTACAAAAAAAATGGGAACATGCGGTTGGTATGTCTGCAAAGCTGGGTACTAAGATTAGAAGCTTATCCCTGACTGCGGTTAGTTTTGCTACATGGGTACAACAAGTCGCTGGTGTTTTTGTTGTTATCTTGGGGGTCAACCGGATTGCTCAAGGTGACATGACAATGGGGGCACTTATTGCCTGTACTATTTTGACAGGGCGTGCTTTAGCACCATTAGCTCAGGTTGCAGGCTTATTGACTCGTTACCATCAATCTACAGCGGCTTTACAATCCTTAGATAATGTTATGAAAATGCCAACAGAACGCGTGAAGGGTAAGACACCACTACATCGTCCTGTATTGCATGGGGATATGGAGCTAAAAAATGTTGTATTTAACTATCCCAACCAAGAAGTACCTGCATTGAATGATATTAGCTTAAATATTAGCTCAGGTGAGAAGATTGGTATTATTGGCCGGATTGGGTCAGGTAAAACAACAGTTGAAAAACTATTAATGGGGCTTTACCAAGCAACGAGTGGTAGTATTTTATTGGATGGTACAGAGATCAGCCAGTTAGATCCAGCTTCCATCCGCCGTAATATTGGGTATGTGCCACAAGATATTACGTTGTTCTATGGGTCAGTGAAAGAGAATATTACTTTCAGTGCTCCGTTTGCAGATGATAATAGTATATTGCGTGCGGCCAAGGTTTCTGGTGTCACAGAATTTGTTGCGCGTCACCCGCAGGGGTTTGATATGCCGGTGGGGGAACGGGGTGATCGGTTATCTGGTGGTCAAAGACAGGCAGTGGCTATTGCCAGAGCGATGATTATGGATCCGCCAATATTGGTACTAGATGAACCAACTAATATGATGGATAACAGAACAGAAGAGTTATTTAAAGCACAGCTTACTGAGATTGCCAAGAATAAAACTGTGATTTTAGTGACGCACAAAGGATCATTGTTATCTTTGGTTGATCGATTGATCCTTATGGATAATGGAAAAATCATTGCTGATGGCCCTAGAGATTTAGTATTAAAAGCGCTTGCGGAAGGCAAACTACATTCACCATCAAAATAGATGCGGATATTATGAAAAGTAAAAAAGACATTAAAGAAAATGATATTGAATTTATGACTGACAGCAGTGCCGCTATGATGCAAGGCGTGCCTATTGTTTATCATGTTATTTTATGGTCTGCTGCCGCATTTTTGTTTATTGCGGTCATATGGGCTAATTTTGCGGTGCTAGATGTTGTGACGACAGGTCAAGGTAAAGTGATTCCTTCAACCAATATACAAACCGTTCAAAATTTAGAGGGTGGGATAGTAAAGGATATCCGGGTCAAAATTGGTGAGATCGTGGAGCGAGACCAAATCTTAATGGTGATTGATGATACAAGATTCTCTTCTTCTCTAAAAGAAGGGGAAGTTCAAATTCATGCCTTGGAAGCAAAAATTTCACGGCTCACCGCGGAGGCTAGCGGGGAAGCGCTCGCGTTTGCTGAAAAATTAGAAAAAGAATTTCCACATTACGTGCAAAATGAAAAAAGTTTATATGACTCTAGAAAACGAGAGTTAGAAGTTAAATTAAATATTTTAACTGAGCAGGAAGGACAGATAAAACAGGAGTTATTGGAGCTGAAAGGTAAAAGTGAGCAGTTGCAAAGAAGCTTGACATTGGTTGAAAAAGAATTAACTTTGACCAAGCCTTTGGCTAGAGATGGTGCGGTATCTGAAGTGGAGATATTACGTTTAGAGCGTACTGTGAATGACTTGGCGGGCGAGCTGGAACAAATTCAACTTTCTATTCCCAGAGTGGAATCTACCTTAGTGGGGGCTCAACGAAAAATTGATGAGTTATTGATTACATTTAGAACAGAGACGATTTCTGAGTTGAATACCACGAAGGCAGAATATCGCCGACTATTAGAAACTCAAAGAGCAGCAGAAGATAGATTTTCCAGAACCGTTGTGCGTACGCCTGTTAGAGGTACAGTAAATCAAATATACATTAATACCATTGGCGGTATTATTCAACCAGGGGAAGATTTGTTTGATATAGTGCCCTTAAACGACACGTTGTTAATTGAAGCGAAAATTCGGCCTGCGGATATCGGCTTTTTAAGACCTGATTTAGAATCAACGGTTAAAATATCGGCATATGATTTTTCAATTTATGGGGGATTGTCAGCAAATGTTGAACATATAAGTGCTGATACGATTACCGATGAAAAAGGTGACCCATATTACACCATTCGAGTACGCACCACAGATAAAAACTTTTTAATAGGGAAGCATGGCGAGCGTTTGGATATTATTCCTGGTATGAGTGCCACAGTGGATATTTTAACCGGACATAAAACAGTATTAGAATATTTATTGAAACCTATTATCAAAGCAAAGCAAAATGCGATGCGGGAAAGATAACCATGATACTGATTGCTACTGCGGATGACGTGTTAGCGACTCTTTGGAGACAGGTTTTATCTTCTGAGCATGTGATTTATGAATTGGCTATTCAAGATATACGTAGTTTGGATATCTGTCTTAAAAAAGTTCAATTTGACGTGCTTCTATTAGATAAGACAATTCTCGGAGGAAATGGCGTACATGAAATCTCGAGCATTCATGATATTCAGCCAGATTTGAGTATCATTGTCATGGCGAAGGAATTAGATCAAAGGGAAGAAATTGCTTCTATATTATTTGGTGCAAAAGCATATTGCACTTATGATATTGATATGACTATTTTGCCTAAAGTGGTGAATACAGTATTAGCGAATGAGCTTTGGGTTGATAGAAAATTTGTGAGTCGATTATTGTTAGAGATTGAAGACATTGCCAAATCTCAACATAGTGAAGCTCAAACTTTGGATGCTGGGTTAGCCAGTTTAACGCCCCGAGAAACTGAAATTGCAAAATGGGTGGCATTAGGGGCAAGCAATAGAAAAATAGCCGAACAACTCAATATTTCAGAACGTACTGTCAAAGCACATTTGGGCGTTATCTTTAGAAAAATGAAGATCCAAGATAGGTTGCAGTTGGCGCTGTACATTAATCGTCATCAACAAATAGGCTCTATTTGGCATCATGAGGATCCTTCTTAATAGTAATGACCATCATTAACTATTACCATTGACAGTTAAGCCTATCCTACCCCAAATCTAAAAACCTAATAGTTATCAAGTAAACCAATTTTGTCCGCAATTTAATGTATTGTCTGTAAAATTAACTTATTGTCAAAGCGAAGCTAAAATGTTTTAATCTTAAAAATGCTTTTTTTAGTTGATGCCTTAATTTTATGGGAGCTTAATTTACCAAATTTATTTGGTTTTTTAGGTAAAATATAGCAGATACTTAAAAAAAGTATTCCCTGGTCAGAGTGATATATGTAATATGGTAGCCTGTTAAGATTGTTAAGTAGTTAGCAATGAGATTTACTAACTATATCAAACAGTATTCCATGGATTTTTAGGATAGTAAAAAAGCGGACACAGTCATGCCAAAAAACAAATTGTTAAAAGTAGTTTTATCTTCAGTTGTCCTTGGGTTGGTATCTGCTCAAGCACAAGCAACAACAGTTCAAGAAGCTGTGGCTTACACCTTGCAAACATCACCTGACATGCTAATCACGACTAATATTCGTGAGCAAGCAAACAAAGATTTAAGAGATGCTTATGCAGATTATTTGCCTAAAGTAGATGTTACAGGTGGAGCAGGCCAAGAAAATTCATATAACTCTACAACAAGAGGTGCGACAAGACGTCTTCCTGGTGTTGCAGTTAATTCCTTGTCTGGTGACAACTCTACTACGCTTTCTCGTAGAGAATTTAATATTGCGGCAACTCAGCTATTGTTTGATGGTTGGGGTGTGATGCATACAGTTGATGGTAAAAAATCACGAGTGAAAGCAGCATCTATGCGCGTTAGTGGCGATGCACAAGATATAGCTTTACAAGTTGTAGAGGCTTTTCTTGAGCTACATTTCCGTCAACATGTTGTTGAAGTAGCGAGAAGAAATTTATCCGCTCACCAAAGAATATATGGGCAAATTGAAAAGCGTAGCGAAGGCGGAATTGGTCGTAAAGCTGACCTAGATCAAGCTTTAGGTCGTTTGGCTAGAGCCCGTAGTAACGTCTTGGGTGCAGAAGGTAACTTACAAGATGCAGAAACAACCTATATAAGAGTTGTTGGTAAAACACCTGGCAATTTATCTTTCCCTGGTAACCCTCATGCAGGCTTCCCATCAAGTGTAAAAGAAGCAACTGACAGAGCTTTAGCCAATCATCCAATTTTAATAGCGTCTAATTATGATGTTGATGTAACGCGTTCTGAGTACAAAGCGGGTCGTTCACCGTTTGTGCCTAGAGTGACTTTAGACCTTGGTTTGCAACGTAACCATAATATAGATGGTTCTAAAGGCGATAACGATAAAAATGTGGCGATGGTTAGATTTGTTTGGAATGTGTTCCGTGGTGGAGGCGACGTTGCTAACTTATGCAGATTGGCATACAAGCAACAAGAAGCTCAGGAAGTTCGTAATAGAGCACACCGTCAAGTTGTTGAACGGGTTCACTTTGCTTGGACACAATATGAAACAGCTAAAAACTCTTTGAAACATTTAAAAACACACAGAGATGCTAGTATTCGTACTCGCGACGCATATCAAAAGCAGTTTAATATTGGTCAAAGAACATTGCTTGATTTATTAGACTCTGAAAATGAATTATTTACATCTTCCGTAGATTACTTAGATGGGGATAATTTGCTCAGCGTTGGTATGTATAGAATCATAAATTCAATGGGCGCATTAACAGACTATTTAGGTGTACAATTACCTAAATCTGCTAATGTTCATCCAGATGGTATGTTTGATGGTTCAAGACCTTTCTTCAAAAGCACAGATAAATCTTTTGAAAGTTAAGCGTTAGATTGTCTACAAAAGGGGCTTTAGCCCCTTTTGTTGTTTTAGGGATTACTATTTATGCTCTCTTCAAATAAAAAGTGGGATTAATTCGCTTTTGCTTATAAAATATTGCGTTGCTATATTCGAGCTAATTTATGTATAAAAATAAGTTACTTCACAAATGCTTTTATTTTTTCTTCGCTTTATTTTCCCTCGCTTTTTTATCCGCTTCTATTAGTTTTACAGACACATATTTAAATAAAATTGAATCCAAATATGGCGATTACGCTAAAAGACGCCTATTAGCCTGGGTTGCTTTGATGGACGATAATACAAAAATACCTGTGAAAGAAAAATTAGAAAAAGTTAATATTTTTTTTAATCTTTTACAATATAAAACTGATCTTCAGCATTGGGGCGCAAAAGACTACTGGGCAACGCCTTTAGAATTTTTGGTTTCTGGTGCTGGCGACTGTGAGGATTTTTCTATTGCAAAATATTTCACCCTGCTTGAGTTGGGAGTGGATGATGAAAAGCTTTTGATAACTTACGTTAAATATAATGGTGAGGGTTATGATCAAGCGCACATGGTTCTCACCTATTATGAATCTCCCTCCAGTATTCCTTTGATATTAGATAATATTAATGGCGAGATACTCCCAGGAGATAAGCGTCAAGATTTAAAGCCTATTTATTCTTTTAATGGTTCGGGATTGTGGAAAAGCAAGCAATTAAGTAAAGGTGAGAAATTAGGCCATGCTGAAGAGTTAGATCTTTGGGCTGAGATGAAAAAACGTATGGAATCAGGTGAGATTGGTAAATTCAAATAACTGCTTTCATGAGCAGGAGGGAATATGACGCTGAGTCGGCAACTATTTATATCGGCAATGTTTGTACTTTTGGGCTTATTTATTGGAATGATGAGCTTTGTTTCTAACAATACACAAACATTTTTAGATAAGCAGTTAACCAAAAACGCAAAAGACACTGCAACATCATTAGGACTTTCTTTATCGTTAGCCATGGTTGATAAAGAAATGGATGTACCTATTGCCAGCAGAATTGTGGATGCAGTATGGGACAGTGGTTATTATCAAAAAATTATTGTGGTAGGGCAAAATAATGAAGTGCTATTGGAAAGAAAACTAAATGTTAAGTTTTACTCTGTTCCTGAGTGGTTTATTGAACACTTTAAATTGCCGGTAAAAGAGTCAAGCGCTCAGATACAGTCTGGCTGGTTACAATTTGGCACAGTTATTGTTCAAAGTAATCCTGGTTTTGCTTATGAGCAAATTTGGAAAACATTTATTCAATCACTCAGGTGGTTGTTACTTACAGCGGTAGTTGCTTTGATTTTAGGGGGTGGGCTTTTATTTATTATCTTAAAACCACTTCGCTCTGTTACAAAACAAGCGGCGGCAATTTGTAATCAACAATTTGTCGAAGAAGAGTTACCTTGGACAATAGATTTACGCCGCGTTGTTGACGCGATGAATAAAATGTCTAGACGCTTAAAGAAAATTTTTGAAGAGCAAGCCAAGACAACAGAAGCACTTAGGGAACAAGCTTTTGTAAATCCTGTATCCAAGTTGGGCAATAGGCGCTATTTTGACATAAACTTTGAACATTTACTTTCTGAAAAAGATTCTACATATTCTGGAATAGCCATACTATTTGAGGTTTTTGAGTTTAAACAATATAACGATAAGCATGGTTACGAAGCAGGGGACGACTTATTAAGGCAAGTTGCAAAAAACATTGATGATTATAGTAAGACGATTGAAAACAGATTGATTTCTCATTTGGGAGGGGCATCATTTATCTTGATTTGTCCTAATAAGGCAGAAGAGTTTGGGGTAGCATCTGCTCAAGAATTAGCCAAAACCTTTTCTCTTATGAAAGGTAAAGGTTTATGCCAAGAAGATAATATTATTCATATGGGGCTATCTCATTTTTCAACAGCACAATCTAAAACAGAAGTATTATCTCAGCTGGATATGGCTTTGCGTCAAGCTCAGTCCAAAGGAGAAAATAGTTGGCATTTCCTTAGAGCAGAAAAAGGCACGCCTACTAGAGGTGCGCGTGAGTGGGATCAAGTATTTACCCAAGTTGTTGAACAAAATAAAATCAAATTGCATTTTCAGCCAACAAAACTACTACAGCATCCTGAGTTGAAAGTTTATGAAGTGCTTATGCGCATTCAAATAGATGAAAATCCACTTTTGAATGCCGGTAGATTTATGCCAATGGCAGAGCGATTAAATCGGGTAACAGATTTAGACCGGGTGATTGTTAAAAATGTGTTGACGTTAGCTCAGTCAAAACTTCAGCATGCTAACTTTTCTATAAATATTTCACCGAGCTCATTAGATAATACCCAATTTATCATGTGGCTATTGGCCGAATTGAAGCGAATGGGTAAAGATGCGCAAAAAATTATTATTGAATTACCAGAGTATGGCGTGGTTCGAAGAGTGGCTGCCGTCAGAGAATTTTTTGCCCACGTGTCAGCGCTTGGGGCAAAAACCTCTATAGATAATTACGGTAAAAGTTTTGGTTCATTTGCATATCTTAATAATCTTAGGCTAGATTACTTAAAGATACATGGAAGCTTTATACGCAATATTCATGAAAACTCAGATAATCAATTTTTTATTCGTTCATTAGTAGAGATTGCTAGAAGTCTAGATATTCTAATTATTGCTGAATCTGTTGAAACAGAAGAAGAGTGCAGTATGTTAGAACAGATGAAAGTAGACGGCCTCCAAGGCTATTATATAGGGCGGCCTGGGGATTTAATTTAATAAGTCGGTTATATTTATAGTCGTCACTTGCAGTTGGTGTATTATACTGTTATTTAACTAATATAATATTGAGGGAAAACTTGCATGAAAGAATTGAATCGCTTATGGTGCTTATTAATTAATTATTATAGCAGCTAGATTACTTTATTTTGTTAAAAAACGAACCACAAAATTATAATGCGTCTAAAAGTAGCTCGTCTTTGCTACCTTGGTTTATTTGCGCCCTTGCAGCAACATTTTATTGCTACGAGTATTTACTTCGTATTACGCCTGGGCTCATGGTCGAGCACTTGCAAATGGCTTTTAGTGTCAATGGTGTTCCTCTAGATGCGACTAAATTGGGTCATTTAAGCGCCTTTTATTATTACGCTTATACACCGATGCAATTACCCGTTGGGTTAATGATGGATCGGTATGGACCTCGTAACATCTTGAGCATCGCCGTATTGTCTTGTGCAGGGGGTACGTTGCTATTTGCCTATGCGCCAACCTTGGCGATGGCCGCTTTAGGCCGTTTTTTAATTGGTTTTGGGTCTGCTTTCGCATTTGTTGGTGTTTTAAAATTAGCTTCAACTTGGTTGCCGCCAAATCGTTTTGCTTTGGTCTCAGGTTTAACGACGACGTTGGGTATGATTGGCGCTATGTTTGCAGGAACCTATTTATCTTTAGTAATCGAAGATATAGGTTGGCGCCAAACTCTTTACTATTCTAGTTTTGTTGGATTTATTTTATTTCCTATTATTTGGTTTATCATTCGGGATCAACCTAAAAATCCTTTAGATAACCATAGTGCTGCTCAGGACATCGATATATCTTATAGCCAGCTGCTCAAAGATATTGGTGTTGCATTAAAAAACAAACAAATTTGGTTGAATGGCTTTATTGGTAGTTTGTTGATGGCACCAACAGTCGTGTTTGCTGAGCTTTGGGGCACTTCGTATTTGAAAACCGTGGAGTCTTTTGATGTTGGCATGGCGAGCAAAGCGGTTGCTATGGTTTTCTTAGGTTGGGGTATTGGTAGTCCTATTATGGGATACTTATCTGACAAAATAGGTCGTAGAAAGCCGTTACTTCTAATTGGCACGTTAATGGTTACCATTTTGTTGGCTCTTGTATTTTACTTCCCTAACTTAACATTTATGCATATTTCCGTAATTTTGTTTTTTGTAGGTGTTTTTTCAAGCGCAGAAATTCTTTGTTTTGCCATTGGGCGTGAAAATTTCCCGGTCCATTTATCGGGTACCATTATTGCTGTGACTAATTTTATGGTTGTGTCGGGTGCTATATTTCAAGTGATGGTTGGGAAATTACTAGATAGAAGTTGGAGTGGCCAACTGGTAGATATGATGAAAGTTTATTCTGCCAATGATTACCGTTCGGCTTTATTTTTGTTGCCTATACTGACATTAACAGCTCTCATATTGACGTTTTTCTTGAGAGAAACTTATTGCAAACAAGTGGTTGAGGACTAAGTCATGCGTACAATAGGAATAGTTGTATTATGTTGTGGGTTGTCGGGTTGCATTATTGAACCCAGTCAACGGGCACAAAGAGTGTTGGTTGCTTATCCAGAGATGATCACAAAGTGCACTTTATTAGGTGAGGTAGATGGCACATCAAAAAATACGATTACACCTCAAGGCGAACAGCTTTCTCGTTATAGAGCCTTAGATCAAGCAGCCGCTATTGGCGCAACGCATATTGTTTGGATTAATAGTAATAATGAGATTAAGCAGTATGTAACGCGTGGACGAGCCTATTACTGCGATCCTGACACCGTTATGCCAAGATCGTATAAATTCATTGACCAATATTTACGTATGAATCGATACCCCTATGATGAAGATGGGTACGAGTAAATAGGATATTCAGACAGACGGCTAATATTCAGCGAAGCGTGTCATCCCTTGACCGTTGGAAATATGCTAGAATTCCCGACCAAGTTAAACTATTAAAGTTATATCAATAAATGTCATCATTATTTCGTAAAGAAGCTATGGAGCATAGCCAAAACAGATTATATGGTGAAGTTATATTGCTTCAGCCATTTTCTGTCACTGTATTGGTTTCTTCGGTTGTTATTATCTGTGCTTTTGTGCTCGCCATGTTATTTTGGGGAACATATGCTAGAAAAGAAACTGTGCGTGGCTATCTAGTACCTGACAAAGGTATTGTAAAAGTATATGCCCCTAACGTGGGTAACGTCTCTGAACTTCATACTCATGAAGGTGAAAATGTCAGCAAGCATCAGCCCCTAGTCACATTGATGGCAGAGCGTTCTTTACAGGGCGGCAATGATATAGATTCTTTATTGTTAGTCGAGTTAGAGTCCTCTAAAGCGCATCATTACAAACGGATTAAATCAGAAAAAAAATTATTGGTTTCAGAGCTAGAGCGTACGCAAAATAATATTGACGGTACAGAGAAAGAGCTTCACCAAATCCAAGAAAGTATTGCAACACAGGCAGAAAGATTTGCTATATTAAAGTTCCGAATGGATGGTGCTGAGAAACTATTAAAGCAAAAAAGCATTTCACAAGTAGAATACCAAAAACATTTAGAAGAAATGCTTGTACAAAAGCAACAACTACAAGATTTAGAACGAGCTAAAATAGCAAAAGAAAATGCGTTAATTCAATATAAAGTTGAGCTGGCACAATTACCCATACGCACTGAAACCCGGATTAATGAAATTGAAGATATGATTTCTGAAATTAACCAACGGCTTGCAGAAGTAAAAGGGCGAAAAATCTATGAAATTCGCTCTCCAATCGATGGGAAAGTATCATCAGTACATGTTAAGTTGGGGCAAACTCAAAGTAATAATCTTCCTGTAATGGCCATTATTCCCAATAATGCCAAATTGCAGGTAGAGCTATTTGTACCTACGCGTGCTGTGGGCTTTTTAGAAATAGATCAGAAAGTACGTGTTAGATTTGATGCCTTCCCTTACCAGCGATACGGCATTTTCGCAGGGAAGGTTAAATCCATTTCTAAGCACGTACTATTACCCCAAGAGCTCAATGTTCCATTAGAGCTGAATGAAGCGGTGTACAGAGTGGTTGTTGAGCTAGACCAACAAGACATTATTGCTTACGGGAAACACTTTCCTTTGCAAGCTGGCATGACTTTAGAAGCCGATATTATATTAGATAGACAATCATTATTTGAATGGATATTAGATCCACTCTTTAGTTTGAAAGGGCGTTTTTAATGCAGAATCCACTAGAGTTACTAAAATTTTCTGGGCGTAAACGTCTACCCGTTATTTTGCAAACAGAAGTTGCAGAATGTGGTTTAGCCTGTATGGCGATGATTGCTAGTTATCATGGTCATGAGATAGATCTGAATACATTACGTCGCCAGTATCCTGTTTCCTTAAGGGGTACAACGCTACAAAACTTGATGCAAGTTGCAGACAAAATGGAGTTTGCAACACGTCCACTTCGTCTAGAAATAGAAGACATGCCTCAGTTGCAAACGCCGACTATTTTACATTGGGATATGAATCACTTTGTTGTTTTGAAGCGCGTCAGTAAAAAGTCGATTACCATTCACGATCCAGCGCAAGGCACAAGAACTGTCAGCATGAAAGAAGTGTCCAAGCACTTCACCGGCATTGCATTAGAGCTGACACCGACTAAAAAGTTTGAGCCTAAAAAAGAAGTGCGTAAAGTCCCTATTTGGAACTTTTGGCACCGTATTGTTGGTTTAAAGAAAGCGCTGATACAAGTTTTTATGATGTCTGTCGCATTACAGATATTTGCATTGCTCAGCCCTTTATATATGCAATTAGTCGTAGATGAGGTGTTGCTCAGTCGTGATTTACATTTATTGACGGTATTGGCGATTGGTTTTGGCATATTGATGCTGATTAATATTGCAACCACCGCATTGCGTAGTTTGGTCGTGTTATCGCTCAGCAGTATGCTCAGCATACAAATGGCGGCTAATTTATTTAGACACTTAATACGCTTACCTTTGCCGTTTTTTGAAAAACGTCATATAGGTGATATTGTTTCGCGTTTTGGTTCCTTAGGGCAAATCGAAAAAGCCCTAACCACAAATATTGTTCAGGCGATTGTGGATGGTTTGATGGCCATTGCGACTTTGGTCATGATATTTTTCTATTCACCCGCTTTAACGGCCGTAGTTCTAATTGCCTTGGCGTTGTACGGTATCATTCGTTGTATTTGGTATAGACCGCTTAAATCCTTAACCGAAGAAGGCATTGTGACCGCGGCAAAAGAAAATTCCAACTTTATGGAAACCATTCGTGGCGTGCAGAGTATTAAGGTATTTGGCCAAGAAACACAACGACAAACATTATGGCAAAATCGTTATGCGGATAAAATAAATGCCGGTATACGATTAGGTAAATTGAACATCGCTTTTAGCTCGATTAATTCTTTATTATTTGGTTTAGAGAATATTATCGTTGTTTATTTGGCAGCCCATTTAGTGGTTGATGTCAAAATGACAGTGGGTATGTTGTACGCCTTCATGTCATATAAATCTCAATTTACAGATAAAGCGGTTGCTTTCATCGAAAAGCTTATTGAATTTAAAATGTTAGGTTTACATTTAGAGCGACTCGGTGATATTGCCTTAGAAGAACAAGAAATCGATAGTTCAAGCATGTTAGAAGCGCCTGAGTTAAAGGGTGCCATTCAATTAGAAAATTTGAGCTTCAGGTATAACCAAGATGAGCCTTGGGTATTCCAAAATGTGAGTTTGACGATCGAGCCAGGCGAGTCCATTGCTTTGATTGGTCCATCAGGCTGTGGTAAAACCACTTTGATGAAAGTTATGATGGGCTTGTTTCAGCCAGAAACGGGTAAAGTGATGGTTGATAATATGCCTTTAGATACATTGGGACATAAGCATTTTCGTGATCAGTTTGGTGCTGTGATGCAAGACGATCAGTTATTATCAGGTTCTATTGGTGAAAATATTAGCTTTTTCGCTGCTGACTTTGATCAGGCGCGAGTAGAGCTTTGTGCCAATATGGCAGTAATTGCTCAAGATATTATGGCAATGCCGATGAATTATAACACCCTGATGGGGGATATGGGCATGGCCTTATCTGGCGGTCAAAAACAACGCGTTTTGTTAGCTCGCGCTTTATATAAAAACCCCAAAATACTGTTCTTAGATGAAGCCACCAGTCATTTAGATGTCGCTTTAGAAAAAGGCGTCAATGATGCGGTGAAAAACTTAAAAGTTACGCGTGTTATCATTGCCCACCGGCCAGAGACAATTCGCTCTGCTGATAGAGTATTTTTGATGACACCGGAAGGTTTAGTTGAGCAGCCTAAATAATTAGGCTGTTTAAGGCTACATAAAACTGTAGTTGCCTGTCGCTCTAATAATGACTTCTATCACTCTGACAAAAATAGGGGAAAGCCCCTCTAACCGCTCCCTTTTCTATAAGTTATTATGCAAACAAATTTTGTAAAACAACTATTTGAGAGGGGCTTTATCCATGAAGAGCGGGATAGAAAGACCAGGAACATCAGCGGACAAAATGTTTGCATCAGCATCAGCATCAGCATCAGCATCAGCATCAGCATCAGCATCAGCATCAGCATCAG
>CAXBML010000011.1:0-100100 GCA_963976875.1 uncultured Coxiellaceae bacterium | reverse complement strand
CATCCCTTCATCCCTTCATCCCTTCATCCCTTCATCCCTTCATCCCTTCATCCCTACATCCCTACATCCCTACATCCCTACATCCCTACATCCCTTCAATTTTTCGATAACTGAGAGCATAAGCACAATACCATTGAACACATTGTAAGATAATGATTTTAGGAGTATTTCGGCCTTTGAATGAAATCATTTGCAATTCAGAATTAGTAGATTTTAATTCATCATTATACCATGGCAAGGACATCTCCCGAGTTTGCGACAGCGCCGAAGACTGCTCCTACTGAAGCAGTTTATTTGGATCCTTACATTTTTGATTAGACTGTGCATAAGCCTGTTTATGTTTGGCTTAGTAAGATAACATGGTCTTGAGTTCTCGCAACACAGTCCTCGATTCCACTAACAGTACTGATAGTCCAGCTTAAGCCTCCGAATCAATTTACTAACCTAATTTAGCATATGTTTTTGATCAACTGGGCATCAAGCACCTTAAGGGGTAATCTTTAATTTTGCTATTAGCTATCTGATCAATTCTTGAATATAATTAACAATTATTAGGTCAAAAACAAGCATATTTACTTTGGTTAAATAAATTTAATGTCCCTAAATTCATTACAGGCTTTTTTTCCGTTGAGGCATGAGTGATGTTGAAAAAAAATATTGATTTCAAAAATTTAAAAGCGATGGGCTTGACGTCGGAGATAAACGCTTTATGCCAACCTCTTAATGCACATCTAAATGTAAATTTTTTCAATTACGTTCATACGACAAAAGAAGGGGAAAGATTTTGCTTAAGCAATCAAAAGATATGGTTTGAAAAATATTTTGAACTAAAGCATTATGATTTTGAAATTATGAATTATTTCAACATAATGGGAAAAAACTATAACGGGGTTAGTTTATGGGATAGTTGTAATCATCAACATGATTCGTGCAAAATATTTACTTCAATCCAACATTCGCTTGATGTTGGATTTATAGTGTTCTTATTCGCGTTCTACGAAACACACGCCGAATCATATGGTTTTGGTATTGATAGGTCTGTCTCTCATGCTCCACAAATTATATTGAATAACATTGAGGTTTTTAAAAGATTTGCTCAGTATTTTAAAAATGCCGCTGAAAAACAGATCCATATTGCTAAACAAGAAGCCTTTCAAGTTATTCTTGATTCTCATGAGAATTACACTAACCCGTTTTGTTGGGGCATGGATCCGCAACAAAAGAAGGAACTATTTGATAACTTTGAAGTAGAAAAAATATATTTGAAAAATGAGCATGCTCATGTTTTCTTAACAAACCCCGAAGCCAAGGCAGCCCTATTAGCAGCACGCGGTCTTACCTATGCGGAAATAGCATGGAAATTAAACGTTTCTTCAAAAACCATTGACTACAGAATGGAAAAAATAAAATCTAAACTAAAGTTACAACATAAGAAAGATATTATTAACCTTTTCGTGAATGAGAATTACTTAGAGCTATTAGAAATTTCTATATAACATTTATAAAACTGATCCTTGGCTAGAATTCGGAACACTTTTGCTTTGTGAGAATCACCTAATCGTATTTGAAATTATATGGGTGTGATATGCACAATAGGTGTTTTGTTTATAAAGCAGCTTTTGGTAGCTGAAACAAGCCATGACGATATTTTTTCAAGGTACATTGTTCATGCTAAGCAAAGTAACTATATTCCCGCATTTGATTAATAGCGTTATAGAGTTATTCACTGAGTGCGAACAATTACGTAAATTTGTCGACCAATTGCATATATGCAATGTAAGGATAAGATCCCAATAATTAACTGAGTTTGCCAGGAATATGATACATTATGGGGTGAGGCTTTGCATTTGGCATCTGGCTGGAATAAGCTTTTAACCGAACTATATCCATACTGATTTAGGGGCACCCCTTGTTGGCTAGAGATTAGGCAGGGCAAGTTGTTTAAGTACAATAATTGCTAATATCTAATAGGTTATATCGAGGAATTAGAAATTAATTAATGCTCATTTGTAGACGTTGATACTATAATCATCTCCTAAGCGTTAGGTCTTAAAATTATGGTAAGGCAGCAAAGAAATTCATTTAAGTTTGTTTTTCCTATTTTGCTCAACATCTGTTTCTTGTATATTTTCTTTTTTAAACTGTTGAACAGGCAAGGCGTTATATATCTTTGAAAGCCTTTCTACTTTAGCCCTATCTTTGTTATCAATTTTATCTATGAGACTAGAATCGAGAACAATTTTGTCTGCCATTAATAGATTGGTTGTACCTAAAGATAGTAATTCCTCGCTCGATAAACCATGTAAAAATTCATCGTTACCTAATGCTCTCTTGAGTGTCACTGGACAATCCATTTTTGGCATTGATTCGATATTCCATTCAATTTTATCCTCGAGTTCACCCCAAATATCGTCATCGTCAAAAATAGGATCCCTTAGCAAATCGCAACCAGAAGCTAACAGCCCAAGCTCCCGTCCATCTAAAACTGAAGTTAAGTCTTTATTGCTAAGTAGCTCTGTTCTTAATTTATCATGCTGAGTAGCGATATCTAGCAACTGATTTAAAGAAAATCGATGCGTTAAGCGCTCAACTAATACTCTAGACAAATCTTCAGAGTCTTTTGCTGCATTGATAAGTGCCTCAATCTTTATTTTACCAGAACTAATCGCGAGAAATTTACTCTTATAGTCTCTAGAGTAAACGACACTGTTAAATCTTTTATTAACCCTAGCTGTTTTAGTTGGGTTGTCGGTCTTTTCTAAAATCAGTGCAAGGACATCTTTCGGTAAAGATTTAAAAACATCATCATCACGCATGGCAACTTCCTAAAATGACAGTCCTTACAGAACACCCTATATTTTTCTCCACAAGCCTATTTAAATGGTCATACACTAAGTTAATTCGGTTTTCAGGGGTGCGCTTCACAATACTGATTAACATTGTATGCCCCACAAATACCATTCGATAGGTCCTCCTCGCACTGTCGGCTTAGCTGCGCCTACGCTATTTAGCAAGCCTATAATTTCTGCCGATCTACTCATACTGAATGTCACTTATAGTGTATTTAAAACTAAATTTTTCATATTTACCTCATCGTTGTATGCCAACTCTTGATGCGAACTTTATAGTGTATGTGCTTCTTAGCAGTTCGTTCACCTTGTCGCTTGAGAAGCGCTAATAGTCAGCAGACCACCTGTTTATCTTACTCCCTCCACTAAGTAGAAACAAGGCAATATTATTGCGAACCACATAAACGAGTCTAAATTGTTAAATATTTATATAATTCACATCAAAAACAGTAAATTAAATAAAGCTGCCCCCAGCGCCATAAACGTTTCTAAAATGGGTTGTGTCGCAAGATTCCAAATTAATAATGCAAAATTAAAATCCACCTCCAGTTTAGGCAGCTAGGGCATAGAATTGATTTGCATGCGTCAAGGCACTAGAAATATATTTCTTCATCTGTCCTTTATTCCACATCGCCATCAAATCAATTCCAACTAACGTGTGTAAGAAGAATCAAAGTTTTTAAAACTCAGTATCTGACCAGTGATACCCTTTATAGTAAAGTGGTCGTGTTCGACTATATTATTCTATTATTTACATTGAATAATTATGATTCAGCAACTTTTTCCAGACTGAATTGTTTGATGTTGGATTGATTTGAGCTACTTTTATCAATGCTAATCAAGCTAGGCTTTACATTTCTGCCGATAGCTTTGGCAATAGTATTTAGAGAGTATTATTTTTACGATAAATTGTAAACAGAAAATCAATAACGTTACCTTTTCTGTCAACAGTGCAATATGGTAAAACACTAGTCATACGTAAACATAAGTTTATTTTGAGTTTATGAATGAATGTAATAATGAAGTATAGATGTGTAAAAACTACAAATTGGCTTCTATGATAATGCTGTTCTACTAACCACGGCAAACAACTGTATTGCTAGCCAAGACAGAACTTACTTTTAAACCTCAAATTAATGCAAAAATAACTCCATTGCTTGTGATAATTATCTTCTTTTTTAGTTTCGATACACGCCATCAAATTTGATTATGCTGTTCTATTACCAAACTCTTGTTTTTATCCAACATAAGGCGTAGATACTTTGACCATATACCTTAATGTTTTGACCATGCACCATACAATACAAAAATATTTGTATTTAGTTTTAAATTGGGTATTGCGCTAACTATCTCTAGGGGTATACTAAATAATTATGACATTACTACAGGATGTGTATGTTGAATATTTGGAACTTAAATATCAATTGAAAAGGTGGTTAAAATGTTTTTACGTATAATGACATCCTCAGTTATCGCATTAGGCTTGTGTATCCCTCATCTTGCGCTCGCTGTACCAGGCGTGGTTCAACACGGTGACGTTACTTATTATTATTCGGCTAACGACCGAGTTTACGCCAAGGAAATAAACAATGTTATGTACTATCGTTCTTCTCCAGAGAATCTTTATCCTGGGCACATAAATCAAGGTGATTGCAACCAATACTATAGAGATAAAAATAATGGAGCATATGGTTGTACAAACCATCAAAATGCGCCTTATTACACTCAATATGTAGACGGAAATAATGAAGTCTATCATTGGACTTATATTCACGAAAACACGCCATAGTAAATTATAGGTAAATTATAGTGAGGTTCCGGTAAATGATATTTTACTGGAATCTTGCTATCATGGATGCCCTGTAAGCAGATTATTTGTATTTATTTTGTTAACCCGAAACCTCGTCTTTTATCATGAGTCTTAAGCCTTCTCGAAATACAAAACTCGGTATTTCTTAACCTGTGTAGTACTCTAGTGAAGTTACGATATCAAGCTGATCGAATCTGGACTAAATGGCTTTAACTAATACCCGATAATCATTTAGCGCGCTGTCCTTGGACAGTTTAATAATAAAATGTAAATGTTCGCGCTTAGCTTTATAATGCATACAACAAGAAGCCACTAAACCGCACTATGGCAATGAATTCCGCCAATACACCATATTCTGGATGTATTTCTAAAAATGTTGGTTCTGCGACGGTGAAAACAATCGCAGAGACAAAGTCTTTCAAAAAATATCTTTAAATGAAAAGAAGGGGTGGCGTGCGTAAGTGCTGCTAATATATATGCTGATGTAGTTTATTGTGGTTGTAGGCTTTCAGTATCATATGATTATTTATTCAGAAATTTCATATTAATACTTCCCGCATAAAATAAAAACTGTGAAAATAGCTATCGTTTTTTTATTATTTCTTTTAGCTCATAACTTTCCTCTTTTAATGCTCCCTCTTTAGACGGCTGAGCATATTGTTGAAACTTACTACATAAAGAGTTAAATTGGACTAAAAGAAAATCTTGCCCTTTCATACTTAAATATTGTGGGCTTATACTTTGACCGGATGAGTCATTGATAAGAGGGAATATATTATTTTTATCTGTCATATTCAATTCTTTTTTATTGGCTAGGTTTTCCCTGTGCAAAATGAACGTTTCGATTATTAACCCTAAACGTCTAATAATGTCAGGCAAGCTTTCTTCCTTAGCTGCAACATCTAGCCTCTTTGGATCCTGTTTGATTATTTCTTGAAAAGCTTCAATTGATTGAGCTATTTGTATTGTTGCTTTATTTAGTATTGCGTCATTGACTGTATCCCATTCATTAATTAAATCATTGAAAGTCTGTAGACAATCATGACAAGTTGCTTTCAATACCAAGAGGGATTTAGAGGTTAAACTTTGTCCAGTTACTCTATCATTTTCTTCATAGATGTTTACACACCCTATAAAGTGTACGCAATGCTGAAAAATATAAGTGAAATTTTCATCATCATACAGATGGTATGGGCCAGATTCCATTTTCTTCCCTGAAATTGTATATGACTTTATGCTTTTTATATCATACTTTATGCTAACTATCGACAATTAATTTACCAAGCTATATGCAAAAAAAATAATGACTGTGGCAAATGTTTATCACAAATAGTTATAAATTTTATTTCCAATAAACCATGTATCCTGGGCGCAACTAAGGCATTTAATTATATTATTAGCAAACAGGATTTTGACACTTTTGTTATCCATGTCAAGCTTTGGTGCGCTCTGTAATAATAATTACTTTGGTTTCTTTAGTCTACTTCGTACAGATAATATCTCAGCGCTTTGAATACGATGAGGTGGCACAGGTAATGGGCGACTGGCATGAGTCCTTTTTGAATATCCCGGCTTATCTTCTTCCACTTTTCTTTCTGAGTCCATACTTTCAACCGGCGTCCAAGACTTTTTACTCGAGAAAATGCCCCTTGATGGTAACGATGGCGTGGAGTCGTCAGCTTTGGCAGGCATAGAGCGGCGCCCACAAATTAAAGGTTCAAGCCGACTATTTAAAGGTACTGAGTAATATACCCATGGCTTTCGATGAGTTAAACTACCTTCTAATTGCCTTTGTAATTCATTGCTTTCTTGGGTCAGGGTAAGGCTCAATTCTAGAAAGGATTGAAAAGAAAGTATATCTTGGCTTAAAGAATCATCAGCCCCCCCTGTCCTGGTCACGATTTTTTCTTGCTTAGAAAGACAGGAGACAACTTCTTTTAATAATAATGGGTATCGACATAATCTTTGAAAAGGCATGCAAATATATGAGTATAGCCCTCTCGCGTCTACCGCTTGAAAACCTTTTTTTAAGAAAACCATACTTGGCTCAGAATCAGAGTTAAAGCGCTCTTGCTCATACTTATCTATTTTGCTTTTTAAGATACTAGCTTCTTGTAGTGTTTGATAGCAGCTAGTATATAATTTTTGTGTTTGTTCGTTTATTAATATGCTGGGCTCATGCTCTGCTAGCTCAAATATAGCGTGTAATTTTTCAGCATTGGCTCTCAGCTTATCTGAAAGAACAATGAATAAAGCCAAATTTGGATAATGTTGTTTAATTAAAATTTGATATAGGTTAAATGATTTATTCAAATTGACTATAGTTGCCATATTCACTTGAAACTTTCTTTCAAAATTTATAAGCTCATTTTTTGCCTGCTTATATTTTCTCTTCAGTTGCTGCATCTCAATCTCATTGAGTTTTAGTGATACATAGTATTTTGCAAAATCAACTTTAGATAAATCTGATAGTAAGTTATCTGCGCCATTCATAATAGTTAAAATTTGAGTCATATTATTAGCTCCTATTGAATCCCTCAGATTCTGATAGACCACACTATTTTCAAACACAACTATTTTTTGCAAAGCAAATTGCTTGGCATCTTTTAGATCGCCTGATAAATTAATAATATCTTTTAACATTTTCTCACTAATTTCTTTATTATATTTAGCCTGCTGAAGCACTTCATCTAAAGCATGGTACAACAATTGACATTGAGCAAGAATAGCCATTAAGTCACCAAAATATACTTCATTTTGCTTTTGCAGGTGAGCACTGGGTGCTTGTTGCTCACTCAGAAGACTAAGAGCAGATGCACTTTTCAAAATATTCTGAAGAGCGTTTAGTTCATTATGCTTCTGTTGAAATTTAATCAAAATTTCCGTTCCGTTTAATGAGAAAGGCATTATATCTCCATCTTTAATAAGCACAGAATTGAAATGTGTCAAAAATGCTATTATGTTGAAGAACTATGCAATCTGGACTTATTCAATTAGGTCATATAGTTACTCACAATAAAGTGAATGACACAATATATGTAGGTTTTTGTTAAATATAAATTATCGTCTCTTAATATGATTCTAGCAAATCATATAAAAATGAAACATAGCCCTTTAAACTAAAGTAATTAAAACATTGGAAACATTGTCAGTTTGCTTTATTTTTGCTTTCAAGGTAACTAACAAAATATTGTTTTATAACGATTTTTGCGACTTAATTATAATAGGGTATAAAAATATTTTAGGGTGTTTAGATGGGTAATAATACGGATGTTGTTATATTGGATAGCTTGCAGGCTATCATTGTGAATCAATCATTAGAAGAAACCGCAAAAATAAAAGCTATAAAAAAACTTTTAAGTAATGCTCCATCTAAAGAAGCACACGATAAATATCTTACAATCAAAGATAATAATTGGCATAAAACTCCAATTCAATGTGCTGCTGAACAGGGGTTGTGGAAAATTTTTTCATATTTAAAAAAGAAAGGGGCAAATTATGAAAATGATTGCAACGGCAGAAATTTAGCACACCATGCTGCCTTTTATTTAAACTTCAAGTTAATTAATGAACTGCTAGTAGCAGACCCTCTTCTTGCCGAGCAAAGTGATAACGATAAGCTGATACCTATACAGTATGCATTCACTAACGGAAAGGTTAAATCCATCACATACTTTCAATCCATGGCGCAATGCCTATTTCCAAAGTATCCTAGTAACAAAACGAATCCTCTTCACATTGCTGTTTCAGACAATGATGAGCAAAGAGCTGCAAGCTTATTAGTGACTCTTCCAAGATTAATTAATTTATATAATGAAAACAAGCAAACACCATTACATCTTGCTATTCAATTATGTCATTTCAAAGTAGCATATCTTCTAGCTTCAAATTCCGCTATCGATAGATGGGCAACAGATGCCAGTCATAGAACAGCTTATGATTTGTTATTGGAGGCTAAAAGAAATTTCAAAGATCAAAATATAGAAGTAATTTCTGACTTAATTAAACGACTTCAACCTCAGCCATTTTCTTCTGTATTCCGAGAATCATCAGAATCCACAAATCATCAAAAACCAACGACTTCATCAAGAGAACTATCAAACTCCTTTGAAAATATTTCTGCTGAGGAAAATAAACTTTTTTCTCGGACATATACTATAAACGATCCTGCGTTATCATCTCCTAGTCTTTGGGAGGAGACATTTGAGCCATACGCAGATCTGTCTATTGATTCTTTGTCTAGTAGCTTCTCATTTCTCTCAAGTAAATCTAAAATATATGAGCCAGATTGTAGCGGAGAAGAAACGTTTAGAGATGCAGCAAAGGATATTGAGTTTACAACAACACCTAGAACGCCTAAATCTCCCAGGCAAAGGGGGAATACTCGGAATAATCTCATGCTTGGAAAGAGCCATCCCACGGCTACACACAAGGAAAATAACCCAATCGCCATCGCGTCAAGTGATTCTATAGTTTTAGAGGGCATAAACGTTCAAACGCCAGCGAATAAGGTGAAATTAAAAGAATTCCCGACAACACCATTAGCTGCTTTTACATCTGGTTATGCCAAATTATTTAAGCAGTATATAGACAGCGGACAAAAATTAGAGTTTGATTTTGAAGACACCGAACAGTTCATTCAATACTTTTCAAATAGTCCTATTTTTGGAAAAATCGATCCTTGGCGTCCCTTACAACAAATTGAAGGTGAGTTAAGGATCCTGGCATTAAAAGCCTATAACCATTTTGCTGAAAACCAGCAAAACATTGAATCTAAGATCATCCAGAGTCTTCAAAAGCATGGCATAGGAAAAGAGACGGAACTATCAACATTATCTAACTTGAGCTTAACAAAAAATAATCAACTCTATAATGTTTTGTATCTACTATGTCGAAATTTAAGTTTTAATAGTCACCAATATACATTGATTGCCCTTGGTCTACTAGAAGAGTATGATGCAATAGATCTACTAAATCAATTAGCCCATTTAATACCTTTACAATCAAAATCAGAGCGGCTCATTAATATTTATATGATAAAAGAGCTTATCATTTGGGACGACAAACAACATATTATCAAAAATAGTATTTTTGAACAGACACTTAATGAATCAACAGGGTTAAGTCAATATCTCGTAAAATATGAGGTTCATGATCTTTTGAATGAATTAATTAAATCCAAGTCTGAGCTTAAGTCTTCTCCTTTTGAGTTTTATCGTTTATTCAGTGATGCCTTTCAAGGCGTTCTTACTGAAAATTTATTATCCATTGATTTGATTTTTAGTATTGCGCTGGGTGTCGTTAGTACTAAATCAACAGAGCAAAGCAGCCAAGAAGCTTATGCCCTTTTACGTTCAGAATTGCAAAAAGTCTCATTAACAACCTTTCGTAATGCTTCAGCTGATGAATTTAGGCAAAGGTATACCAGCAAAACTGAACTTACCTCAAAATATTCTCCTCATATTAAATATAATCAAGATATGACTAATGGACTTGTGTATTATCTTATTAATAAAATCCTTGACTGCAAAACCAATGCAGAGCGCTGTAATATGATATGTTTGTTAATATTATTAGCAAATGATTTACTCAACATTAACAATAGTCCGCATGACAATCAAAACCTTGGTCCCGATCTGACAACCGGTTCAGCCATTATGGCTGCACTAAGCCATCATACTATAGACCGGTTAAAAGATACATGGAAGCTTGTTATGGGCCGTAAGTTTTTTGAAGAGGCTTACATATCATTACAAAAAACTTTTTCTAGTGATGGTAATTATGCAGTGCTTCGTGCCTTGCAGAATACAACTGTGGCGCCAATACCGTTCATCTGTATTTTTTTACGAGACATTATTTATTTCAAAGACAGAAAATTTTCTAACAATAACTTAAAGCAAAATGATATCGCAAAGTACTATAAGGATCTAGGGACTGTTTTCTTTTATCTTAGAACTTTAAGGCGCCAACTTGCATGTGTGAATAATATACCCAGAACTAAATTATCGAGTCAATTACAGATTTTATCTGAAATAGAACCAAGTATCTTGGAGATTAAAACTCAAAGAATTATGCCCCGAGTGCTAAAATTAACGTCCACTTCAACCCCAGACTTGATAAAGTTTATTATGCTTCATTGTCAGGCAGAAAATCCATTAGAGCTCATAACGGCTGAAGACAAAAAAATCACAGGCGTAGAAGCATTAAATAAACTGTATCACTGGACAAGAAAACTTGTAGATGAAGAAAAAATAGATAACAAACAAGCACAGGATTTTATGTTTTTCTTATGTGATTTTGTTTCTTTCTCCAATAAAATTAGTATAAACAAATCTATGTATTTAAAAGATTTTAATGATCGAATTGTCGTTAAGAAAATCAATTCTGACTCTAAACCAGTTCATACGCCAAGGCAAACACAAGATTGCGAAAGTGATATGACAGAAAAGTTGATGGGATTGCTCACCCAAAAGCAAAGTCAAAGAAAAGTTGACTGCTTAACATACTTGAAGGAGACATCTAATCAAGAAAACGAAAATAATCAGTTGAACCAAGCATCGCACAAAGATAGAAGTCGAACAAGTTATTCTATTCCGTTGTCAATAAATGAACAGAAAAACAGCTTATTATCAAGCGCAGTCATTGAGCCTAGTTGGCAAAAAAAGAATAAAGGATCTATTGGTCGCCAATTTATCATTTCTAATTATCGAGAATCTAGTGTCTTATCAACTATGACGACGACTAACCCCATTAGTGCTCCCTTTGATTTTAAAAATAAGGAAAGCCTAAAACAAGATACTTTGGAGCCTATTAGATATCCACCAAAGTCAAAAAATAATATTACATAGTCTAAACAGGCGAGAGTGAAAAGCAAACATTCGAAATCAGTCGACATAGTTTTATAATTTTTTGACTTGAGCCTGTTTGTACTGTCTGGTAAAAAGATTGACTATTGAATAGCGTGCATAAATACGTAAGCTATATTTTGTAGATTTACAAATAAGAAAATTTATATTATCAGTACTTGCTCAGGATTCATATTTTAACGATTTCAGTTATTTTAGCAATCTCAAAAATAATGTAGACAACCACGCGATAAGACGCCTAACTAACAAGGTGTATATAAGTATTATAGTCTCGCTCAGACAATACTGTGTACTGGTTTAGCCGTTATGTTTCCAGTACAATCTGGCTGGTAGCTTTGGGTTGAATCTCATCACAATCCAGTCTTAACTAATTTTATAATTAAAGGTTATTAAATGTCGAACTGTGGCTTGGATTTTGGTACCAGTAATTCAACACTGGCCATATCTCATGATTCTAAAGCGTCACTAATTGCACTAAGTGGTCGGTCCCCTATTTTAAAATCGGCTATTTTTTTTGATTCAGAAATACGAGAACACTTCATTGGACAATATGGAATAGACCGATATTTAGATGGTGGCCAAGGTAGGTTGATGTTGTCTTTGAAGAGTATTTTAGGTTCCTCATTACTGAATGAAAAAATTGCTGTTTGCGGAAAATGGGTAACTTACCGCGACATTATAGGGTTAATAATAAAGCATATAAAAGATACCGGAGAAGCACAATTAAATACTGTCCTGACGCACGTTGCATTAGGACGTCCCGTACGTTACCACGATACAGATGATACTAGAGATAAACTAGCCCAGGATGCAATGGAACTTATCATGAAAGAGCAAGGCTTCAAAGAGGTTCTCTTTCAATACGAGCCAATAGCAGCCGCTTTAGATTATGAAAGCACCATTAGTAAAGAACAGATAGCTTTTATTATAGATTTGGGCGGGGGTACTTCTGACTTTACTATAATTAAACTTAACAGCGATACAAAACAATCAAACAACCGAAAGGATGATATTCTTGCCAACTGTGGCTTACACATCGGGGGCACTAATTTTGATAAAGCGTTAAGTTTGCATACTATTATGCCTTTATTCGGAAAAGGCAGTATGATTAGAGGGATGAACGGGAGTAAACTTGAAATGCCTAAGTCATTGTATTATAGCTTAACTTCATGGCATTTATTAAATAATCTATATACCAATAAAAATATTAACGAGATTAAAGAGTTGCACTCAGTATCGGAACAAAAACGCTTGGTTAAACGAGCTATAGATATATTACAAAACAAGCAAGGCCATTATTTACTGCAGGCAGCAGAAAGTTCTAAAGTTAAGTTAAGTACCGCCTTAGATGACATTATTGACATATCAGATGTTGAGCATGATCTACAGGCTTTTATTTCTCGGGAGGAATTTGAATCCTGCTGTCATAATTTAATCCATGATTTGCAAAAGACAATTCAAATCACTTTAGCAACAGCTGGGCTCAACGCAAACCAAATTGATTCCGTCTTTTTAACAGGCGGCACCACTAAGATTCCATTAGTATGCAACTTAGTAAGAGATATTTTTCCGGACACTCAGTTTGTGAAGGGCGACGTACATGGCAGCGTAGGAAAAGGGCTTGCTATCACCGCAGAAAGATTTTTTTAATTTTCACCATATTCTTATAATTCCCATATCATGCGGCTTGAAGGTCGGAAAGCTCTTATTAGAGTCGGACAGGTTTTATTGATATTTTGAAAGTTTTCTCAGAAATAATAATTTGGTATTTTTTGAAATACTCGTATATATTTGATTATGAATATAACCTTTAAATCGTAAATTAACTTTTTTGCGTGCTAAAAATATCGCTATATCCAGAATGATAATCAGGAAACTGGAATTTATATCCTGTTTTTAAAATTTTAGCATTGCTGACTTTTTTGGATTTACGCTTAGATTGAGTAGCGCTTCCCGTCAACCTAATATTATTTTCTTTCGCTAACCAAGATATTAAATCATTAAATAGGACGGGGCAACTATCTACCCCGAGATATAGACCTTCTAATTTCTCATGCATATTCATCATGTGAATGAGCAGTCCGACAACATCTGCTTGATGAATTCGGTTAGTATAAATATCTTCTAAAAGCAAATTAGTGGTTTGCTTTTTTATAGCATTGATCAAATGGCTTCGACCTGGGCCGTAAATCCCCCCGAGCCTGACAATGGTTGAAGACAAGGATGAGTTATTTACAATTTTTTCTGCCTCGTTCAATATTATGGCATAGGGATCTTCTTGTTCTAATGGTGTCTCTTCTGTTACCCATTCGTCTCCAAGAGACTGGCATACCCTAGTACTTGATATGTAAAAAAATTTTTTTATATCATGGCTATTCAAATACAAACATTCAATAATTTTTTTAACGCCTTGCGGGTAAGCTCGTTGATAGGCTTGTAGATCACGACCATCTGAGCTGACCATATAAAAAACAAAGTCTAGATTCTTGGGTAATTCTTCTGCCCTCAATTCAAATAGATCTTTTTGAATCAAAGTGCCTTTTGTGGCCCGACTCGTTCTACAAAGTCCATAAACTTTATGGCCTTGTTTTATCAACTCATTTTCCAGGGCATGTCCGATATAGCCCAGACCTACAATTAAAATATTTGCCATAGAGCACCCTTTTCTATGCGAAAATAAAAAAGTTTAACATACTTACCGACCAAGAAGTTAGGTAAAAACAATTTCGTGACTGTTTATGGGCTCAATTGCATATCATTATAATCCATGCCCTTTATTAGGTACCACAAAAAGTTTGGTAGTCTTTATCTATAGATTGCCCTGGGTCTTGATATTTTTCGGTCTGATGTATTGTTTGGTATGGGCTACGCAAAACATTCAGAAACTCATTTGCAGTGGTTACCGTTCTTGTGGTTAAACAATCTTGAATAATAGATTCAACATGGTGATTTCTAGGTATCACGACGGGGTTGTTTTTTGTCATGAGATCAAAAATTTCTTCTTGTGTGTGGTTTTGTATCTTTATCCGATTAGACCATAAATCATACCATTCACCTAGTTCTGACCTCAATGAACTTTCAAAAGAATTTGAAGTCAATGAAGCGGTTAAATTATAAAAAAAGATGGTATAGTCCATTTTTTTCTTTTTAAGCAAATCGACAAGCAAAGTAACCAAAACTTCATCCTCAGAATTAAAATTAAATAATCCTAGTTTCAGTCCCATCATTTCCATATAAGCAATATTGAATCGCTCTGGGAACTTTAAAATAAGTGGTTCGATAAGATCGATTGCTGCTGCCCCATCAATATCGATAAGTGGCAACAAACACTCAGCTAAACGAGCCATATTCCATTGTGCTATATATGATTGATTTCCAAAAGAGTATCGACCATGATGATCTATAGAGCTAAAGACAGTATCTGGGTCATATACACCCATCATTGCACAGGGCCCAAAATCAATTGTCTCTCCAGAAATAGCTGTATTATCTGTATTCATAACGCCATGGACGAACCCAATTCGCATCCAACTTACAACTAAATTAATTTGCTGCTCAATGACTTTTTCTAGAAATAAAACATATTTATTTCCTACTTTATTTTGTAACTCTGGGTAATGACGTTGAATTGCATAATCTGTCAGCAAACTCAAAGACGCCTTATCACCCCGTGTTGCAAAATACTCAAAAGTACCAACACGCAAATGACTGGATGCCACCCGGGTTACAATTGCACCAGGCAATGCGACGTCTCGAATAACGTCTTCACCTGTTGTAACCACTGCTAAGCAGCGTGTCGTAGGCACACCAAGGGCATGTAATGCCTCGCTCATAATAAATTCACGAATAGCTGGTCCAAGCGAGCATCTACCATCCCCTCCCCGTGAAAATGATGTTGGTCCAGATCCTTTTAGCTGAATATCCATAAGCTTGCCTGCTGAGTCTACTGTCTCGCCAATGAGATGGGCGCGACCGTCTCCTAGCTGGGGTACAAAGTGACCAAATTGATGCCCTGCATAGGCGGTTGCAATAGGCCTTGAACCAGGAAGTAAGTCGTTTCCTGAAAAAATTTGTGGCAAGATTTCTGAATGTTCACTGAAATCTAAAAGTTCCAACTTTTTAGCCAAAGCACTATTCCATAAAAACATTTTTGGTTCTCGAACAGGGATAGGGTTTATGACTTCATAAAATGCCTTCCCCAACATTGCATAACTATTTGAAACTTCCATCTATTGCTCGCTTTTTTCTATTATACGACAACCATAAGTCATTAGGATTACATATTAGACTAAAATAATTACCCATTATAATTTAAAGTTATTAATATAATAGGCTCTGGGGTGCTTAAATAGAGACCTCGGCCTTACCTATAACTTGAATGTTTTTAATGACTTATAAAGTCTACACTTTGTGACTCTTTATTGCTGAAAAACGGGACCCAAAAATCAACTAAAATAGCCTCACAGCTTCAATGACAATGACTAATTCTATGCGGTATATTTATAAACCTAGGGATCTTTATTATAATTTAGGGAGTCAACTTTGAAACCATATAGCAGAATACCCTTAATGATGTTATTGGCTGTTAGCCTACCAGCAATATGTCCATCAAGCTTTGCCGCAACTCAAGGAGAGGCTAAAACAAATCAATTTTGGTGGCCCGAACAAGTTAATTTACAGCCCCTTCGTCAGCACGCCGCCGAGTCAAACCCTTTAGAAAAAGATTTCAATTACGCCAAAGCTTTTGAAAGTGTCGATCTCAAAGCTCTTAAGAATGATATAGAAACCGTTATGAAAACTTCACAGGATTGGTGGCCTGCTGATTATGGACATTATGGTCCTTTCTTTATCCGAATGGCATGGCATAGCGCTGGTACTTATCGAGTGACAGATGGCCGAGGTGGCGCTGGCGGAGGGCAGCAACGGCTTGATCCCTTAAATAGCTGGCCAGATAATGCAAACTTAGACAAAGCACGTCGTTTACTTTGGCCTATAAAACAAAAGTATGGGAACAAAGTCTCTTGGGCTGATTTAATGGCACTGACTGGGAACGTCGCCCTTGAGTCTATGGGGTTTAAAACCTATGGTTTTGCTGGCGGTCGTATTGATGACTGGGAACCAGACTTAGTTTATTGGGGGCCAGAAACTAAATTTCTAGATGATAAAAGATATAGTGGCGATAGGAAGCTTGAGAAGCCTTTAGCCGCTGTTCAGATGGGATTGATTTATGTTAATCCTGAGGGACCCAATGGCAATCCTGATCCACTTGCCGCAGCAAAAGATATAAGAGAAACATTCGGCCGAATGGCAATGAATGATGAGGAAACCGTTGCATTGATCGCGGGTGGACATACATTCGGTAAAGCACATGGTGCTGTTAAACCCGCAGAATGTTTGGGACCAGAGCCAGCGGCAGCTGGTATCGAAGAGCAAGGACTGGGCTGGAAAAACAAATGTGGAAAAGGCAATGCAGGTGATACATTAACAAGTGGACTAGAAGGAGCTTGGACTAGCAGCCCAGCAACATGGACAACTCAGTATTTGGATAACCTGTTTAATTTTGAGTGGGTGCAAACTAAGAGTCCAGCAGGCGCAACACAATGGATACCCAAAGCAGATGCTGCCTCACAGCTTGTACCCGATGCGCATGACAGCACAAAAAGACATGCGCCTATTATGTTTACAACAGATTTATCATTAAAATTTGATCCGAGCTACAAAGAAATTGCCAAAAGATTTCAAAAAGATCCTAAGCAGTTTGAACTTGCCTTTGCAAAGGCTTGGTTTAAATTAATGCACCGAGATATGGGCCCTCGAGCTCGTTATCTAGGAATCGAAGTGCCAAGCGAAGAACAAGTTTGGCAAGATCCTATACCTAAAGTTGATTTTGAAGTCGTGAATGAAACTGATATTAAAGAGCTAAAAGCCAAAATACTGGCTTCAGAACTAACCATATCTGAAATGGTTAAAGCTGCCTGGGCTTCTGCCTCGACTTTTCGGGGCACTGATATGCGTGGTGGTGCAAATGGTGCTCGTATTCAGCTAGCACCACAGAAAGACTGGGCTGCAAATAATCCAATTGAATTAAACAAGGTTCTTACAAGTCTCAGTAAAATACAAATGGATTTTAATAAGGCTCAAACAGAAAATAAGAAAATATCAATGGCTGACATGATTGTTCTCGCGGGTGCCGCAGCAATCGAAGATGCAGCAAAACAACGAGGCTTTGATGTAAAAGTACCTTTTAACCCAGGTAGAGCCGATGCACTACAAGAGCAAACTGATGAAGTTTCTTTCGCGGTGCTTGAGCCATCTGCAGATGGGTTTAGAAACTACTACGACAAAGAGAATGTGCACTCACCGGTTGATTTGCTTATAGACCGTGCAAGCTTATTAAAATTAACTGTACCTGAAATGACTGTGCTCATTGGAGGTATGAGAGCATTAAATACAAATACAGACAATACAAACCATGGGGTGTTAACAGATAAACCAGGCACATTAAGTAACGACTTTTTTGTAAACTTGCTTGATATGTCCACTGAGTGGAAAGTGGCATCTAACGCTGATAATAGCTATGAAGGATATAAGCGTGGAACTGACCAATTGAAGTGGAAAGCAACCTCTGTCGACCTTATTTTTGGATCCAATTCTGAACTTCGTGCAGTCGCTGAAGTTTATGGAAGCAAAGACGCAGAAAACAAATTTGTGAATGATTTTGTTAATGCATGGGTCAAAGTGATGAGGCTTGATCGCTTTGATTTAAAGTAGAAAATAAGTGTTGTTACACTTAATTGAAACAGCCCCAATATTGGGGCTGTTTCTAAATGTATTTTACGTAAGATTATTTACGAAATACGGATGGTTTTGGCTGGCTTGAACCGCTTACAGAAACTTGACTTAACTGGCTTGCAGCTTGAGCACCATATTGATTTAGAACAGCCTCTCTTTGACCTTGTAATCTTTCAACTTCGGCTCTAAGTCTTTGTGCTTCTTGGGCTTTGGCCATAGCTTCTTTATAAAATGCTATGAATTCTTTTTGCTCCTCTGGTTTTAATAGAGAGACAAGTTGTTTCTTTGTTTCTGCATCTCTAGTGCGCAGGATATAAGAAAATAATTCTCGCTGATTAGCTGTTTCTGGAAGCTTTACTGGTCCACTTGTGCTCATTATTAACTACTCCGATTATCATGAATATTTACAACTATTGGGAATGCACATTCTCCAACAAAATAGTTAGCTAGTCAATATATTACTTGCAAGGCTATGTTAAAAGTAGACGAGTAACAGTGTTTAGTGATAGTACATTGTTTATGCGTGTATATGAACAAAATATTTTATATCTTAACAAGATTCAATTATTTTAGTCGCGTGGTAGTTTCATTTAATTTTGGAGAGATACCCAAGTCATCTTCTAGGCCACATAGAAAGTCTCCAAAGTCGCCCTGAAGACTCAATAAATCATCTTCTAGATTAGAAAGGTCAGATAAGCCCCCTGTTTGCACTAAGTCTTTACTTACAGCATAATTTTTGTCAGCTTCTTCTCGAATATCATCCAACCTATCCATGTTTTCTTCAACCTGAACATCAACCTTCCCTACAACCTCTAAACCTTTATCAATAGCGTTTAAATCTAGCATGCGTGAGGCTAATTCTTCTGGGGAAATATTATCAAACAAATCTGTCATATTAGCTGCTTGAGCTGCAGATTTTGTTACTTGCGTCAGTTCTTCTTTTTTCCTAGTGTGAACATCTTGCAATTTCTTTGTAATTTGAACATCTTTATCTTCTAAAGTAGCGAGTTCTTGCTCCAGTCGACCTGTTTTTTTTCTCCCTGAAAAAGATAAAGCAATTACATTGCCATTTGTACTTGGCTCGAAGACAGATTTAGTTCTTTCTCCCTTCATCTCAGCTTTAATTTCTGCTTTACGTTGGGTTATTACAGCCTTTTCTTTTTCAAGACTATTGATTTCTTTTCTGGCATTATTTTCTATATTGCTGGCGCCCTTTAAAAACTCCGTGGCAAATTTTTCTTTTTGAGCAGTACTGTAATTATCAAATAATGGCTCCCCATTTTTATTTTTAATAGCCCCCATTTCTTTTGCTGCTTGAGCACCGTAATGATTAATTGCTTCTTCTTTTTGTTGTTTTAACTGGCCTACTCTCTCTTTTATAGCATTCGCTTCCGCTTTCAATAAATTTAATCTATTTTGCATATTTTGCAAATAGTCGTTTAACACCATTTGCCTATCTTGCTCAGATTTAAAGTTGTGTTCCATTAATGTTTGGGCAGCTATCATGGCTTTTTGTTTTTCTTCTTCAAGGTTGCCGCTGTATTCTCTGTATATGGCCTCTAACAATTTATCTTCTTCTTGTTGTAGGAATATATCCATCGCTTCTTTTCTCAGTACTTCCAGTGCTTCTATCGCTAAAATAGCATTAAATACTTGTTCATTAAAATCTTTATCTTTAATATATAAAATACTATTACCATCATTAGTAGGCTCATATTTTGTAAAGCTAAAACTTTTTTCTATATTTTGTGCGGTGGCTTGTAAGGATTGGTTGTACAGTGCTTGAATATTATGTTTCGACTCATCTATTTTAAAACCATATGTATTGATTATCTCTTTAAAACGATCTTGGCTGATCGTCCATTCATGTAGGTCATTAATATTGAATCTAATCATACGCCACCCAAAAAATCTGCTCTCGCAGGTAGGACAATTGTGGTGGCGATTAAGTTCAATAAATATTATAGATTTTGGGGGATAAAAGGATATGTTGTTTGGTAAGAACAACTTAGGTTGTACGTATTTGAAGCGTGATAATACAAGGCTGACTGTTTATACAGCGGGTATCAATAATATTGCATCTGGGGTATGCTTATGTGAAAATTAAGTCCAAATTTTCAAATACAACTGTATAATTTCATTGATTTACCCCCTGGTCTTTAGCCTAAAACCTTCAGTAATAATTCTTTGAGGTGAGTGTTTTATGCTTTTTCTTCAAGCTTCTTATTTAATAAAGTAATTTCTCTTTGTGGATAAGGTATTTGTATATTGTGTTCTTTAAATGCATCCCAGATCATTAACAGTAAGTCTGCGCCAACTTTATTTCTACCATCATCAATACCATCCATCCAGAATTCAATGAGTATATTTACGCCGGAATCACCAAAGCTACTGATTTCAGCATCGGGTCTTTCCTCAATTGGATAGGATTCACCTGATAATACTTGAGGATGGGTTGAGACAGTCTCTCTTATAATATCAAACAGCTTATGGAGATCTGTGTTGTAAGATACCTGTAAGTTTAAAGAATAGCGCTGCTTAGTATTTGCATGAGTCCAATTTATAAAGGTGGATGAAATAAATTTTTCATTAGGAACCAATACATCTTTACCATCATATGTTTCTACTGTTGCAGAACGCATATTTAGCTCACGAACAACGCCTTGCTGCCCATCTTCTAACTCAATATGATCACCAACAGATAGGCTCCTATCTAATAAGAGAATAATGCCTGATATAAAGTTTGATGCAATTGATTGTAAACCGAAGCCTAAACCAATACCAACAGCACCACCAAAAATAGCTAATGTAGTGAAGTCAACGCCAACTATCTCTAATAGAAGTATAAAGATTAAGATATATAATGCTATTTCAAATAATTTTGCAAAAAGTTCTTTGGATCTGACATCAAGGCCTTTCTGGCTTCGAATCAGACTTTGACCTTTTATACTAGAAGCTTTACCCAGCCAAAATAACAAAGTCCCAAAGATAGATGTTTTTATCAAACTATTTAAAGTTATAGTAATATTGCCTACTGAAAGCTTAAAGCTATCTAAAAAGACTGATATTTCATCTAACCACCCCATAAAAAATAGTAGCGTGATTGGAATGACTAATATTTGAGCAACTTTTCTTTTAACAGGTGATTTTATATAGTTTACAAGTATACGGTTGACGACTATCAGTACAGCTAATGTTTGAGTTATGCTAATTAGCCAACTGTTTTTTGTAGTTAACTCATAAAGCTTTTCAGTAATACTTAATACAAAAATGAGAATAGCGGGCAGAAGAAATATCTGAGACTGATTGAATATTTGAGTGGCAATTTTTTTTGATCGTTTTTCAGATGTGGATCTTAATCGTATAAATAACTTTCGTAATAGTGCGACAGTAATGTAGCTTACAATAACCGAGGCAAAAATAGCGATAAGTTGAGTATGGATAGCTGTACTACCTGCAACCTCTACGATATGGTTGTACCCTTTTTCTGCATAACTGTTTATAGTATCAGTATCCACACACAAACCTCAATTTTTCCATAAATATAAAGTTTACCAAGCTATGGTATAGAACACACTAGCCGCTTTATTTGTTCAAGTTAATATTTTAAACAAGTAATTGAATATCCACTCGTATATTTAAACCAATTAAAAATATATAAACACAAAAAAAAGTTCTAATTTAAATCAAAATAAACAGCGACTGTCAGTCCACCACTTATGTTTGTTTTTGTAAGAATGATACTTGCATGATGAGCATCCGCAATTTTTTTAACGATAGAAAAAAAAAACCCCCCCCCCCCCCATTTATAAAGGGCTCAATAAGTAGGGTCTTATGCTGCTTGTAGCAGCTTCATCTTAGGTGTTATCCCACCAATATTTGTTTCCCATTTATAGATTTCATATAAGTTGAAAAGATTATCTTAACAGGGATAATCTATTAATATAGATATAGATTAACTTTTATAACAAGGAACGTTGTAATGAGAAAATTTAAATCCACCGGTTTGAAAGCTTGCTTTGAAAAACAGTCAATGCTCCTTTATCAATATATAGAAGATGACAAACATCCCAGGTATATTAATTCACTAGGTTCCTCTTTAGAAGCCATGTTACAATCTGAGAATGGCAAAGGTGCACTTACAGAGCAGTTTAAGCAAAATATATCTGATACGCATGCCAAATTTAAAAAATAAATTTTTTGTTTACTGAAAATAAAAAAAAAGAATAATAATCTTGTTATATTTATTACAGGGAAACTCCCCCTCACGCCCACTCTACTTAATAATGTATAATCCTGTGTAATATGTTGTGACAGGAAATGAAGTATGTCGGTCTTCGGCGTTCAATTAAATACAGATATTGGTGGTCCAGGATTTTATCGAAGCTCTGGGGCTACACCTAAAGCAGGCGTCATTGTTATTGCCCAAGATATTGATGGCAATGATCATTATCTACTTCATAGCAGCAATAAAGATCGAAAATTACAAGCAACGATTAGCAGTGCAATCCAATTTGAAGCGGAAAGTAACCAAGTCAAAGAAAATTGGCTTGCAGCTGCTTTGCGTGCTGCAAACGAGGGGTTGTTTTGCACTTCTACGGACGCTTTGAGTGGGGTAGACGCAAGTCATATCCCTACACTTAGATATTATTTTGACACTGACGGAGAAGAGCATCCCCTTAATACATTACACCATATTGCTGTGGAAGATATTGATGGAGAACATGGGCCTTTAAATTTTATATACACTCCAGGAGAGTCTGCTTGCGCATCATATACTCTGAGGTTACAAGGTAAATACTCAACCAACCAGTTACAATCATTTTCTGAAAGCTTATCTTATATCAGCGATCAAAGAAATAAAGCATATAATACTTTGTTATTAGAAACAAAACATGCAAATAAAACCCACCCCTTTCTGACTATTGATGCATTTTCAGAGCAGAAAATATTTTCCTTTTTTTCCCACAAGGATATTGTCGAAGCAGTATATAAACATACAAGCACAGATCTGGAAGGATGCTTACCAATAGGTCAAACAGTCCTTCCAGTCTCACATGATGCTCTGAACACACTTGAAAAAATAGCCTCCATCAATAGAGCGGTTGAGGCTAAGAGCACAGAAGCTTTAATAAAGCCTACTGCAAGCGCTTTAACATATGCACTATGTTTATTCAGCCATGAGGCCGATGCAAGCACTACCGCTGCTGAAGCAACATATAATGCCTATCAATCAGTTCCCTCCCCTAGTTAAGCTACTCTAAGTTTTGTGTTGCAAATATCACCATAGCTTCAGACAAAAATGATGCCATTTTGGGATGATGCTTATTATAAAATTCATTAAAGTCATTATGCTCTAGATAAAGCTTACTTAAGCCAATATAACTTTCTTGATTAGGCTGCCAGTAGTTACAAACCCATTGATAATGTGCTTTTATCAATTCCTGTACTTCTGGACTGTCTTCTGACGCCCCTTCATAAATAGCACGCGCTAAAGCCTTAGTGATACTTTCACATTGGTCGTGTAATTTTTCTTTTGCTGTACGACTAAGCTTAGAAATTTTGCGCCAACTATTATCAATTTCGTCACGACTGAGTCCTCGCTTGACCAAATAATCCTCATGTTCTTTTTGCTTCTCTACATTAAAGCCTTTATATAAATCTTTATCATGCATCAGAATTTTACCTCTTAAATGTGAAACAGTATTATCAATTGTATTAAGAAGCTGATGTAGTGTTTTAATTTTTTTTGTTAAAACCTGCTTATGATTAACTAAAGCATCTACTTTATCGAAATCATTACTGCTGAGGATATGCTGTATTTTCTCCAGTGGAAAATTAAGCTCTCGAAAAAACAAAATCTGCTGCAATCGCATCAATTGCTCATTTTCATAATATCGGTATTGGTTTTCACCGACATAAGCAGGTTTCAATAAGTTTATTTCGTCATAATAACGTAAGGTTCTATCACTAACCCCAGATATTTTAGCAAGCGCTTTAACAGTATAAGCCATCAGTTTGCTCCTTAATTTTTGATATCATAAAGGTTAACGTATAGTGAAGGTCAAGCAGTTATTTTCGGAAGAGAAAGAATTTTAGGCTAACACAGCAGTTAGTTAAAAAGCTCACGCAGTGTTATATTTAGTTGAAAATAAAATATTATTAACAGTGTCATTCTATCTTTTTCTTGTATATTGCACTAGCCCAGAGATTTTGGGTATATCCGAAGGCTCACATTCGAGGTTTTTTGGATGCTTTGTCTTTATTGGGGATATCCTCCGATACTTTTACCGAAAACTGCTTGGTGAGTTGCACTAGTTCGGGCTCATATTGCTTAACCAATGTAACAGCACGACTCTTTGTAGGGTCTTGGCCTAATTCTCTTTCCAGAGAGTTCAAGTGAACTAAAGCATTCGCCAATTTCAGGGTTGCCAATTGAAACCCTTGTTGCTCAACTTGATCCCTAAAGAAATTCATATTCCAGATAAACAATCTTAAGCTTTCAAAGTTTTCGGGAGTGACATTAAATTCAGCTAGTTCATGGCAAAACCGAATCAATTTTTTATAATAGATTGGATTCTTGTCCTGTTTAAGGCCTGCTGGATTGGGATTTTTTTTCAGCATGTGATTGTGCTCCATTAGAGGGTGGTGCATTACATGAGCGATTAGAGTCATCCTCTACGCGCACTATTTGCGATTCAAATTGCGTGATAAGAGGTGGAGGGACATTATTTAAAAATATATTGTCTGTAACCTCGACTGTTTTGTGTGTTGACATAGAAAATTTTTCTATTGTATGTTGCGGTAGCCATTGCTTCAATGCAGCTGAATCTATATTATCATGAAATTTTTTAATTTTGTCTATAATTTCTTTAGGGTCTGCAGAAAGATCGAGCATCTGTAGTTGCATAAATTCTAAATACTTTTTTATAATACTTTCTGAAATGGTAACATTTACTCCTTGAGGCATACCCAAAAGTACCTCAATCTGATCGACTATATCTAAATCGATATTATTCTCTACTTTGGCTTGAAGATGTTCGATATAATGATTTAATAGGCTTGCAGGGATAGTTTGTTGGTGCTGACTATAATTTTGTATTAATTTAGCTGTTAACTGAGTCAACCCAGTTGTTGATTTGCCTATAACCCGCTCTAGCATAGAGGGCGCTCGGCTTAATTTTTCTTCTAACTCTTCTATAGTCTTAAATGTATTGAAAGAATTTTTTGTTTGTTCTGGGACTTGTTGCCCCAGTTTTAGTTGCTGCTCTATCACTTTGTATCATCCTTGGCTCATATCTGCAGCAAAGTTTACATCAATATGATTTTTTTCCAGAAAATCACCCGACAACATAATATCCAGAAGTTGTTTTTGTGTACTACCATGAATCAACATTCCTTCATTCGTAATCATTAACCAGGCGCCTTCCAAATTCGAGCCATAAGGATTACGCATATCATAGCCATGCTGAAAAAGATTTTGAATGTTAGAATCAAAATCAGGATGAGCAATCTCTGGTACAGTGGATGACGTTAATAAGTTTATGGCCCCTTCAGTCAAGTTATAGAGTCTATGTTCTTCTTGTATATTGTACTCTAATGCTTGATGGATTTTTTCTAAGACACGAGCGTTGATTGTATTAAAAGCATGAGATTCAGACTTATCATTTTTTGTATTATCTGATACTTGTTGTCTATAGTTCTTTGTTGCTAATTCTTTTGCCGATATAATGACTTCATTTAAGTCATGACCTGCTGATAAATTTTTTCTCCCAAACAATAAAGCTATTTCAAATGACTCTTGGTAACCTTTTAATTTAGATCTATCTCGAATATCATTATCGCGATGCTTGCGATATAAGTAGTTAGCCAAGCTGTTGTTTAAGAACTCAAATGGCGTAATGCATCCGGCGCGAGATAAAGAAAAGTCAGTATATAAATCTTCATAGTTGATTTTTAGTATTGCTTGCTCCAAGTCACTAAGCTTATCGGCTCTTTCAAGCTTCGCCTTTGTTATTATTTGTTTTTCGTGAAATAGCATTCTAGCAGATTTTAAAAGATGATATTGTTGTAATGGGTCGCTTGAAAAAGTATTATAAACTTCGTTTGCATACGCCGGCAATGAAGGTGGATGACCAATGGCTAAACCGTCCCAATCACCAGTAATAATCAAGTTATTTTATCTGCAAATACTTTCGCTGGTTTCAGTTTTTTTGAGCTCACGGTATCGCAATAAAACAAAAGAAATTCTTTATTGTTCATTTGTCTGTAAAGCTGTTCCCAAGCTTTATCTGAGATTATAAGATTACTGGGTTTTTCAATTATGTCTTTAGAGGCAATGTATTTGGAGTCTGATTCTAACTTATCCCAAGAACGTGAATAATGTGTATTATATTTTTCTCCTTCATTCAAATTGAGAACAAACTCACCCATAAAGTTGTTCTCCCCATGATCTTTTCGATACCTAAATCGTATTTCATTTGTTTCTTGATTGAATGAAGAGATAACCAAATCGCCACCTGGCTCTCTTAATTCACGAACAATATCTCTTAAACGTATGGGTAACTGAACTGTATTTTGTTCCCCTGTCTGTAGCTTTTCTGTATCTTTTTTATGGTGCCCTATGGCATGAACTTTTCCCAAGTTGTCTTTAATTAATCTCGTAAATTTCAAGTCTTTAGCAATCTGACCTTTAAAAAAACCTTGATTACTTGTCTTTGATAGGTTTAAACCTGTTTTGGGTGATCGAGGTCTATCATAAACAGGTGGTGAACCTGCCCTTAATATCAAGCTGGTTTTGCTAGCCTGTTGCATTAGTACAAGGTTTGCAGCAAATTCTTCCTGCATACCGCAAGCTTTCAAAGCGTCTGTGCTAGTTAATAGATTATTCCTTGAGATAGCGAGAAGCGTGTCTGGATGCATGATTTAATAGCCATATCTATTATGTCTACTTTCAGCGTAAGACACGATTTTCATGTTCGCCAATGCAAATAAGATATAGAATGACTGGATATTTTTATTAAAAATATATAGTTTTTACAGGAAGGCTACTGGCAGGCATAAACGCCAGCTAGCTAACCTTTTACGAGGTGAGAAATTTTTCTTTTGTATGATAAGATCAAAACAGATTGGTTTTGGGTGGCCGTGATCAAAATGACAGCAGGCAACTAGCAATATAATAAGCAATATCACCCTATATTTTTGCTTCTAGGGTTGCTAACCATAATATCCTATGAGGTATTATAATAGTCTGCCTATAAGATAGCCCCTCCTGGCTGGGCATTTTCTCAGGTAAAGTACGATTGATAATAACATAGGAAATACTAATGCTAAGTAACAAAAATTTAAATTTACTACCCCAGTCTGCACCTAAAGGTTTAACGCAAGCTCAATACGAATGGTTTCTTAATTCATGCGTGAAAAATGAAACCTCGCTGGTAGAAGTTATGATTAGTTATGAACTTATCAATAACGCTAAGTCAGATATACCTGACCAAGGTAATATACTACGTCAGTGGATCATTCAAGAGCATGCAAAACAGCCAAAAATGTTTTTAAATCAATATGTACCGCATACAACATCAGAAGATGTGGGAACACTAGCCGTTACTGAGTTCAGCGTAGCAGCAAAAGTTAAAAAATTCTAATTAGTCTAATTTACTTTACAAAAGCGCTAGGTACAATTTTAAATAACTGATATAAAGAACATAGCGTGATTGTAATATTAATTTTTGACATCACAAATAATATTATTTTGAAAGTCATGTCGAAGATACTTGTCTTTATAACGATAAAATTCCTGATTCACTTTTTTAGCTAAGAATATAGTTGAGACCATGGTTGGTATTGCCATTAAGGCATACATGCTATCGATTAATCCTAGAACTATATTTAAGGTAGACACAGAACCCACGATAATCAAAATAAAATATAACCAAGTATAATGAAATTGGTGTTTTGCCCCTACTAAAAAACCTAAGCATTTAGTACCATAATACCAAAAAGTTGTCATAGTACTAATACTAAAGAATATTACGACTAACATTAATAATATTGCACCATAACCTGGGTATGCCAATTCAAAAGCACTTGTGGTGACAGATATACCCGATAAATTTAACTTCCATGAATCCGTAACAATAATAGCTAACCCTGTACAAGTACAGACTAAAAAAGTATCAATGATTGGGCCAAACATAGCGACTAAACCCTCTCGAATAGGCTCATTTGTCCTGGCAGCACCATGTGCCATAGATTCAGTCCCAATGCCTGCTTCATTTGAGATTGCCCCGCGTCGAACGCCAATTAAAATAACGCTGATTAACCCGCCACCCATTACAGCCTCACCGCTAAACGCTTCGTTTAAAATTAATGAGAACGCCATTGGCACTTTCTCATAAAATTTAACTAAAAGCCCAATAGTCATAATCAAATAGACTAATACTATACAAGGCATAATTTTGGCAGAAAAAAAGCCGACTCTTTGAATCTTCCCTAAAATAATAGTCAGTACAACTATGCCAACAATGACACCAACACTCAGACTAAACCATAGATCACCCGTTGTCGTGGCATGTGATCCTGAATTTAAAAAGACGTCTTTTAATATCTGAACAAGTTGATTAACCTGAAAAACGGGCAATGATCCACACACACCTGCAAAAGCAAATAACCAAGCCAGTGGCAACCATTTTCTAGATAGTCCTTCACGTATAACATACATGGGACCACCTTGAATAACTCCTAAACTATCTCGCCCCCTGTACATAATAGACAAGGAGCAAGTATAAAATTTAGTGATCATACCTACCAGTGCAGTTACCCACATCCAAAAAAGAACACCTGGGCCACCAACAGAGATTCCTAGAGCAACACCAACAATATTACCTAAGCCAATAGTGCCTGACAGGGCTGTGGCCAAAGCTTGGAAATGGCTGATTTGCCCTTTATCAGTTTGTGAATCATACTTCCCAATTAATACGTTAAATGCATGTGGAAGGTATTTATAGGGGCGAAATCTTGAATACAGCGCAAACATGATCCCGCTGCCTACCAAAAGGGCAACTAACGGTATGCCCCAGATAAAATTAGAAAAAGAAAATAAGACATCCTCTAAACCGAGATAGATCGTGTCTAAAGCCATTTATAAGATGTTCCCCAACTTTCTTTTGCCATATCATAAATGTCGTTAATAATTTTTTCAGGTACCGCATAGGCATCACCCTCATCATAAGGATTAAAGTGATAGGCATACAGTCTAGATAAAAACTCATCAAATGGTAAGGAAGTTTCTCCTGTTTTTTCGCCATTACCTGAAACACTGCAAGTCACTCCCGCTCCCCAATTTTGCCTGCTCTCATTATTCGGGTTATAAAAATAAGCTCTATAATTTTTATTTTCATCCTGTTGAATTCTCTGCAAAGAAACTGCATGAAAACCAAGTAGATTACCGTTAATGTCTGTTACAAACAATCCTACTGGATTAGGGTAAACTAGAGAAAGTCCACCATTATAGACTGGATGATGTGTGGCATAAAAATGCCTTAAAAAACCCTTATAGTCTTGTATTGTTGCAGTCAAAATATCAATACAGGATGAGAAACCGCGATATACAAATTTGCCATAAAACGCTGGGTTAACCCATTTATGCGGGTCTTCTGCCCGAAATGAAGCCTTAAGCATCATTTCATTATAAATTTTATCTAAATGAGGCACTAATAATCTTGAAACCGGATCTAGTTTATCCGTATCGAAATCCCCACCCGTAATGCCTTCTTGTAATTGATCCGACCGAATAGAGCCACTTTCAAAATCAAATTCTACAACATTATCTTTAGCGGCCGTTGATATTAATGAAACGAGATAACCGGGTGCATGCTGCCCCCACAGACTCAATCCACGTGCAGATTGGCATGTTGGATTTGGACCTTGGCCAACACCAAGTGGATGACCTAGTATTGCTAACGTGCCTGAAATTAAAATTGCATTTGCAGAAATACCGCTATCAAAAGCTTCAAATCGTAACAGTTGCTTTTTTGACTCGGGCGAAATATCAAGATCTATCATTCGCATCAAACCCGCAGAAACATCTTTTTGCGAGAAAAGGCCCCTTCTCATAACGCGTGACAGGCCAAAGATGCCATCTAAATTATTTGGAAAGATACAAATTTTTATGATAGTACAGATTTTTTCTTGGTACTTTTCATATTCTGCATTTCCTATTACATCCAAATCGAGAGCCAGCGGCACTTTTTCAACCATATTCCTAGCTAGAAATCTTAGTAAAACAGCGTGATAAGGGTTCCCAAATCCTGTTGTACTAAAAGTGTAATTAAAGGCATCAATTTCAGCATTGAGCGAAATATCATCTAAAGAATCTAGCGCCTCTCTATATTTTATAATATCTTGAAACTTTTTGCTTAATGGGCTTGGCTCTGATAGAGCGCCTGAATATACTTCTAGCCTTTTAGTATATTCATTTCTGTGATTTCCAGAGGGTAATTTTGTAGCGTATCGAATCAACTTTTTGACTCGATGATTTAATATTGGACGTTGCGTTATAATTTCTTCAATTTCCTTTATCACTTCGTCTTGTAGTCCATCCAAGTAGACATGTTCACTGATATAACACAATAGCCTATTCGCCCTGTGGTACACATTGGGCCTTGATCGTGATTCCTCAGTATTTTCAAGATACAGCAAATCTAAATTTAGACATAACACCTTTTTTAAAAATGTATGCGCATTTTCTGTGCTGAACTCATTATTTTCATATTTTTTTTGTGTTATTGCTAAAATTCTTAATTCACTTAGAAATTCAATTAAAGAGTTAGCACCCTCCCCTTTCAAACCATAGCCAACCAATTCTGGTTGCAGATTACCAAGTTTTTGCCAAGGCGTATTATGAAATACTCCGACTCTGTCGAAATCATTTGCATATGACATCAAGTAATCTATACCATCATCTGAATCCATAAAGGCAGCTGAGGTTTGAAATAAATCAGGCTGATACATGCTTTTTACTGCTAAAGTCGCATTCTTTAAATTATCCCAAGCTGTTTTAAAGCGTAATCTTGATTGATCAGATTCATCAGGCATTTCTGGATTTATAATTTCGCTAAGTGCTAAATCATTATCTCCTAGTTTCTTTTTTGACATATTGGTTAATTTTCCAACTTTTCTAAGTATAGAAATCATAGCTCTCATACTCGTTTAGTAATTCTATTATTTGTTCAGGCTCATCACCAAAAAATACAATTTTTCCATAATGATTGCCAAACCCTATGCGCTCAGCAACTTTTGGTGTGATTGGTTCAAACATATCATGTTTTACAAAATACTTATTCTTGTTCAAGGACTCAGGGAATTGAAGATTTGTCACATAGCTCTTATGAGGATAAATAAGTAAATTTGCAGCATGCCCTTTTTTACCATTAATTTCATCTGGAAAAAATAACTTCAACTCAGACTCAGATGTATCGGGATCAGAGCACAACAACATTCCCTGATATGCATTAAAGCCATAAGCTTGCTCTATTAATTCAAATATATGTCCGCCAGGGACTCTTTTAGCTACTTCACCAAAATTGAGATCTCCATCCTGATCAATAAAGTATTCTGGATGAATGATACCATGCTGTACATTAAAGGCTTTGACCAATTTCTCAACAGCTTTTTGAATTATTGGCCTATAGGCCTCTAACTTTGGACTGGGTGGCAATATTTGTGAATATCCTAGTCTGATATATTCATTAATATTCAAAAACATTATTTTGCCATTATGAATAAATGCCTCAACAGAAAACTCTTGACCATCTAAATGGCTTTCGGCCAAACAAGGAAAATTGTTGTCTTCTAGTTCATCTATATCTTCTCTTGAGTGAATTATATAATGTCCAATGCTACCCGCACTATTCAAAGGCTTAAGGTGAACGGGATCTTTTATATCCTCTTCTAAATGACTTAATGCTTCATTAATCTTATCAAAAAATTTCTTAGCGGACTCTTTTGTGTCAACCTCTTCAAATACACCAACCCTAATACCACTCATTTGTGCCTTTCGTTTCATCATTGCTTTATCTCTAAACAATAATGAATGGTTAAATAATCGGCTATCCTTAAACAAAAATGCGTTAATCATACCCGCCCACTCGACAGTTTCTTCAAATAAGCCAATGGCAAAATCAACATTAAGTTCAGCGAGTCGTTTATAAAGCTTTTCAGAGTCTTGTGATATTTTTTCAAAATTCCAAGCAAGCGCTTTGACACCGTCTGCTTCTAACAATGATACATAATCTTCAGGAACAACACATATATAGTTGTAATTTAATTCGCTTGCTGCTTCTATAGCAGGCAAACTATAACCAATTAAAGCAATCGTACGTTTTTTTCTTCGTTCTTTATAATCATCTATTCCTTTATTTAAGTTCACTGCCTCTCCTTAAAAAATGATTAAACTAATATTTTCGAGTAGTCTTTTTTATTGATATATTATGTTAATTTGAACTCATATAAATGAAAGCCTTCTTCGTAGTATGAAGCTAACACATTATTTTCAAAACTACACACTTCTTCTTTTTTTTCATATATCTTTTTAAATCCAAATTTTTTGTATGCTTTAATCGCCCATTTTGCTTCTGGGTGTGCCATTAAAATCATTCTGCTTTTGCCATTCGACTTAGTTAGCTCTTTAGCGTATTTTAAAATATATTGACCATATCCATGCCCAACGTAATCTAAATCTAGATAAACATAACCAAGATAAGAAAAATTTTTAAAGTGTTCTAATGATAAGGTGCCTATTTTCTCACCTGATTCATGATGGCATAAATAAAACTCTCTTTTTTTGTAGTTTTTCTTTTTCCATACATCATCAACATAGTGTTCACCTAAGTCTTGGGGCTCGACAAACTTTTCATACCATTTTGCTGAGGAGCGAATAATTTGTGCAACATTATGCATATCTTCATAAGTTGCTTTTGTCATTAAAACTGAATTTTTCATTGTTAAAATCCTTAACTTTTAAAAAATAGAGCTATCTTTCATATAAAGTATAAATGAAATAATTTAAATAATTTAAATAATTTAAATAATTTAAATAGTTACATTGATAAGCAAAGATGGGTTTTAAAATATTAATGCTATACGATCAATATAATAACAAATATGTATTGGTTTCTCACCACTGTATATAAAAGCGTGTTGCATATTTATAAAAAATATGTAATGAAGTCCCTGTTTCTTGTTGAGCTAAATCCTAGCACTGTTTTTAAGACTGAGCGTAACCTTGGTAACATATCCTGGCTAAATAAAATGTCTAATAGCATAGCTCTGGTTTTAATATAAAAACATTATCGGCATTAATGATGCAAAATTTAATTCACCTAATAATACAAGTTTACTGCCAGAATTTTGTGCCGTAAATATTGTAGAAGAAGCAGTTTGGCGGACTTTAAAATAATTTTCCGAGCGCTAGGTGCGCTGCTTTCTTGCCTCGTTCAGCAATACCGTACCCCAAATAAATTGGTCCAATGATAGTGTCGAAGCCTAAAAATACGCTTCCAGCACCAATAAAAGAGTGTTTAAATAATGAGCTGTGGTTTAGCCAGGTATTACCTGATTCTGCGGAAAAGCCAAGATATAACGGGAAAGGGAAATTGGGAAGCAGCTCAACTTCTTTGATTCTATAAAAATAAATTGCATTGAAGAGAGCAGAATCTACACCGATTAACTGATCTGTTGAATATCCTGACAACCTGAACAAACCACCTAATTGTGAAAGCTGATTCGCTGTGGGAATACCTTTCACTGTTGCATTATATTCTCCCAATACTAGAAGAGAATGTTTTCCAAGTGTTTTAGCTATTGCCGCTTTTGACTTCACTTGCTGAAAATTTTGGTCGCTACCCAGCTTTTTTCTATCAACATTGTAACTGAACTTTGCTCTCGACCCGTTGTTAGGAAAGTAACTATTATCAAATGTATCCCATTCAAGCAATGCAAATCCAAAACCATCATTAAAAGTGGAGCTTTGCACAACAGGAATACCAATTTCTAACTCTGCTTCGCCAAATGCTCGGCTATAGCCCACGCTGACTCTACCCCACTGTCCAAAATGACGGCCAAGCGCTATACTGCCTTCCAGTTTGTTATATTGATATAATGCAAAATTGATATTTAATGGTGCAGATGTTAATTGAAGCTTTCTTCTTTCATACTGAAGATTAGGTTCAATAAACCATGTCAAGTCTGTAGTGATAGGCTGAAAGTAATCTAGCCTTAGGCTTGTATTTCTACCGGTAGAACCAAATACTCTATACTCGCCAGCCAATGAATTGATTAAAGTTCGTGTCGCGCCCAAACCAAAAGTAAAGCTACTGCCACCATCAAAATCTGAGGACAATAATAAGGCACTCTGAAAATAGGTCGGCCCCCATCTTTTCTCATGTGGCGTAACATATAGCTCACCATCATCAATACCATAAGAAATTCTTTCGAACATGGACAGGCCATATAGCTTTTCTATATATTGATTAATTTCGTGGGTAGAGTAAAATCCTGGCTCTTTAGGTAGGTAATGATAAATCGTATCTGTGCAGAGTGGCGATTGGTTATATACCCTGCTTCGTTTAATATAGACTTTGCCTGATGGTGCTTCTTTCTCGGTTTGCCCGTATGATAACCGCTTGAGTCTATCTACTTGATTTAGCGCGACAACCTCTCCTGGTTTAATCGCTTCAATAACTTTACCATAATCTGAAGTTGATATATGAGAAATATCTGGGTGGAGAAGAATATCTTTGTCAGTAATAAGTTCCCGGCTTACCTTCATATTATCTAAAACATAAATGTTGCTTAATTGCCCTAAAACTTCTGCTAGGTTATTAATTTGTTTTATTGTATACATAGGTGAGCCAACATCTACCGCAATGATAATATCGGCCCCCATCTCTCGCGCAACCTCGACCGGTAAATTATTAACAATACCACCATCGACTAGTAACTGGCCGTTGCGCTCTACAGGTGGAAATATTCCTGGCACTGACATACTGGCTACCATGGCTTCAGCGAGATCGCCCTGGGTTAAAATGACTCTATGCCCCGTTACTAAATCAGTTGATACAGCAGCGAATGAAATGGGTAGCTTGGTAAAATCTCTAATAGGCTCTTTGCCAATTGTCAGTTTTTTGTAGTTTCGATATAAATCTTGACTCTGGATTGCGCCTCTGGGTAAGCGTACATTGCCGTCTCTATAGCCTATGACCTCTCGGATTAAGAATAAATCATCATCTCTTTTTCTCCGGTAATATAGGTCATCTCTATTGATTTTATCGAGTAAGATATTATCCCAGTTCATCGTTGTTAAAATATTTTCAATTTCGATTGCAGAATATCCTGAGGCATATAAGCCTCCTACTACTGCGCCCATACTCGTTCCAACAACAAGATCGATGGGAATATTTAGCTGGTCGATTACTTTTAGGACGCCGACATGAGCGCCACCTTTGGCACCACCACCACTCAAAACCAAGCCAATGCGAGGTCTTGTTTGTTCTGCTGCCATGGCAGCTTGAAATAAGCTAATGCTTATAAATAGAATAAAATATAATACATGCTTCATAATGCTACCAAGGTTAATTTTGACGTACCATAAACAATGTACTATCAACTTATAAAATTAACTTAATAGTGTGCTATCACGTACGTTTTAGTTTTTTTGATGATAAACTTCTTATCTTGTAATTACTATAGAGAATTTGACAAAGTAAAAAAGACAAAAATAAACTACCTGACATTTTAAGTTAAGAGCCAAATAGATACACTAGACTTATGTAATCCAAGTCACTTAAATGCTGGTTTTAGTTTGATAGTACGGTTCAGATTTTATAGTGGTTCAAGATTAAATTTTTTAAAGGCATTTTTATATGGGCATACCTTTTCTACATGGCGCTAAATTTTTTATTGAATTTTTCGTTTTAAAAATTTTTAAATTGATGTTTGTTTTAAGATCTATAGATAGATTATATAAAACAATACCGACGTACTCTATTTCTAAGCAATATCGTGTAAAACAAGAGCCTGACAATCCAGATTTAATTTATGGGACGTTATCCAATATATCTTTTTTGTACTTGCTGAATTTGTTACATAAAAAGGGTTGTTGTAAAATTTATGATTTAGGTTGTGGCGATGCCAGACTATTATTGTCTGCCGCTTTATTCTTTAAGAGTATACAAGCAACAGGAATTGAGAAAGTTTCAGACTTAGTTCAAGCTGCAAAATCTGCTAGATTATTATCAATGGCAAAGATAAAAAAAAATCAATCCACATTAACAATTATGGAGGGTGATTTCTTAGTCGAAAATCTCGAGGAGGCCCATATTGTATACGTCAATGCCGCGGTTTTTAAGGAAGCAACCTGGGAGCAGCTACGAACAAAGTTTTCACGGTTACAACCTGGTAGTTATGTTATATCAGTGGTCAGAAGAATACACGATAGTCAATTTATACTTATATATACCGGGATGCATACTGCTAGTTGGGGAAAAACCAAAGTGCGGATCTATCATAAAATTAATCCTCTTTAAAAGCGTGCTTTCGACGCAAAGCTTTTTTCTTACTGGTCATATTTTTGGTGTCAAGTCTTCTGGTTTTGACTGCTTTGCTGATCTTGGTCGGCTTTCGAGATTTTGGTTTATAGGCGGCTTGTTTAATAAACTCTCTTAATCGAACTAAAGCATCCTCTTTATTCCTGGACTGGCTGCGATATTTTTGTGCCTTAATAATAATGACCCCTTCTTGCGAAATACGATAGTCTTTAAAATTTAATAATCTCGTTTTATAATCTTGGGGCAACGAAGAATGGATAATATCAAACCGAAGATGAATCGCTGTAGATACTTTATTGACATTTTGTCCACCAGCGCCCTGGGCACGTATGGGGTTTAGTTCAATTTCTGTATTGGGGATACTAATTTTTTTCGATATTCTTAACATGTTATAATCATAAGCTTTATAGTATATTTGTTAAATTGACTGATAAAAACAGATGTAAACTGTACCTGCTGTTTCTGTGGAAAACCAATGTAGGTCATTTTATTGTATTCGCCATTTTTATTGGACTTGATATTAATGTGCATGATTTGTTTTTTGTTTACGTCTATGTCTTTTGTCTTTAGTTGGTTGCTTTGATTTTAAAGAGCACTGCTCAAGCTGCCCGCTAAGCACTTCGACATCAGCAGATTCTGCATCACTACTTGATGTTTGCCGCATTTTTGATAGATGTAATAATGGAACAAAGGGCTTTTCTCTCTCTGAGCTTTCTTTGGCGTTATCGCCATCAGCATAACGACTTGCGGCACGCGCAGACTGGGCTTTTCGGGGTGCAACGGCTATCTTTTGACTCGATGGTCCATGAGCCGAATGAGGCGGTGTCGGTGCAAAACCATATTTACGATGGCGTTCACTATAATATTCTAGTAACTCTGGTGTAAGTAGGTCACTAAAATCACCTGCTGGTAAACGTTTTTTTGCTGGAGGCTTTGCAGCACAGGTAATATCTAAAAAGAGTAATTCTTGTTTTTTTTGCACAGCTCTTAGCTTTCTATTAATATCTGGCTCTAAGAATATACCTGACTCTTTTAATTTTAATATAATCTCTTGGTAAGTGCTCTTTGAAAAATACTCCGCCAAATCCGGAATAGATGTCTGAAAACATACTTCCATTATTTTAAGTTCATCTTCGCAAAAATGTGGGCCCACCTTCATGGCAAACCCAGGAACCGTCTTGCAGTATTGGGGTGCATTTAACACGGAGGTTAACATTTTATGTCTATAAGTCAAAACATCAGCGCAGTAAGAAAATATACTTTCAGTAACAGAACAGATGTTCTCGTTTATAAAGTGTTTTGCTTTTATTTTTACATCGTCAATTTTTGACGCTTCAACATATTCACCCTGGTTTTTTCCAATTATAGCTACCTTTAAAGTATCAACTAACGTATTTAAGCGTTTCTGCTCTATTAATAAAAACTTTGGATTTTTTTCCTGGGAACTATCAGGCGCAAGAAACTCACCTAGCTCTGCAATATATTTTTTAAATTGTTCAATAACACCAGACATACTCTAATCTACTATTTTAATTCCTAAAGTATCGATTGTTAATAAAAATCAAGATAATTGCAAGTAAATAATAACAGTAAAAGATATTCGGTATTTACCTTGATCATTCTAAGGTGAATGGCATACGTCAAAACACGGGCTATTAGCGAAAATATGCTTTAATTTTTAATTTAACTTGCTCTCTTTCTGATGTAGGATTAATTCTTACAAATAAATTTACAACCCCATTTCCAGAATAACCGTTAAGGGTTATCCCAGCATCAACATCCATTTTAAAACGCAAATGCCCAGGTGCGTATTTATGTCGGCATGCTTCAGAAAGACCTATAACAATTTTTTGCACGCCTGCTACAGATTCTAACCAACGAATGCTTTTTTTTAGATCTTTATCAAGACTTTTGTGTTTGCCTCTCATGTTAGTTGCTTGTCATTTCAGTGTGATGAGTAATTGTTTGTCTATTGGATGATAAAATGTCGATGCTCGAATGAGTGACTCTGCGGTTAAACCTGGTACACCATAGACTTCGGCACATACGTTATGAGCAAGTTTTATTTTATTGAGTAACAGGTCAAAATCGCCATCTCCAGAAGCTAATATAACAATATCAACTGAAGGTGCTACATCCAAGATATCGATCGTAATGCCAACATCCCAATCCCCTTTTGCAGAACCATCGCGTCTCTGTATATAAGGTTTCAACTTTATTTCAAAACCAATGTCAGTTAATGCCTGTTGAAACTGCATTTGTTTTTTATCTTGACGATCAATAGCATAGGCATAAGCTTGAACAATTTGTCCCCTACTTGCTATTTGTTGCCAAAATTTTAAGTAGTCGAAGTGACAATTAAAATTTTGTTTTACGGTATAGTAAATATTTTGTACATCTACAAAGATTGCTATTTTTTTCATATGATGCACTCCAGGCACACTAAGATAAAATCAGTTTATCATAATACCAGAATTTACTGTGTAAAATTGATTTCATTATCTTTTTATCATTGAGTAGTCGTTATGGCAAAATGTTTGCATTTTCATTTGGCAAATTGATTTTAACTGGAATAACACCACAAAAAAATTACTTTATTTACTAAGCCTGCGTACATCTATGCCACTCAACCAAAAGATACAAACCATAAATAATATAAAAATCGATATACTGGGATTAAACAGAACAACAAAGACGCAATTCAACTTCTTAATTATTATCGAAATTTCATGCCTAAAAAATCCTATCATCTTTAATTTTTACTGGTGTTAAGCTAGAAGTGTTAACCAACAAAACATCGCAAGGAGCAGTTTTAATGATACCATGTGCTGTCGACCCCATAGAATGCTGACTCCCACCTGTCCCATAACTAGCCAACACGAGCAGATCGGCATTTAAATCCATAGCTTTTTTAATAATTTGTATTTTGGGTATTCCAATATTAATAAATTGATTTTGTTTAGGGATTGATAATTTATTGGAAAACTCTTCTAATCCTTTAGCGGCATCGGTTTTCAACTCAGCAAGCGCTTGGGTCAACTTTGGCGATTCTTTTTGATAAGCCATAGGAGGTTCGACCACATGAACAATACTTAATGTCGCATTGAATAACTTGGCCAATGTGACGGTTTTTTCTCCAATCTGCAAGCTATCAGAAGTTAAGTCCGAGCCAAATAGAATCTGCTTATACATTTATTCCCCTAAAAACTGTAAATTTACGTAGATAACCAACAGCAAATGAAACATAATTTTAAAGATACTCTTTTTATTAGTTAGTATAGCTTACTTAATATATTCGCTTGAATAACCGATAAAATTTGCAGGTGTAGATGCATTATTTTTATAATTAATTTTCGGGTTTGATAAAAATTCAGACTTTTATGTCAAAACTGTTAAGCTGAATACTTGATACTTAAGGGATGAGTTCTGCAGAGAAACATAATGGCCTATCAGCATTTTTTAGTCACTTTAGATTTGGGACCGCAAAGTTTATACATTGCTAAGCAATGCTGCAAAATTGCAAAGATATTTAAAGCAGAATTAGATTGCTTACATGTTATTGAACCCCCAATGACTTATACAACAGATTTTAATAAACGCCAAAAAATTATCGACAAAAACTGTCAACTTGCAAAGAAGAGCTTGCACGCACTTTGTCAAAGATTAACGGGGCAATCGTCCCCAGAAGAGATTGTCCTGGTTGGCTCTCCTCAAGATCAAATATTAGCACTTGCGCAAGAACAAAATTATGATCTAATTTTGATAGGCAGTCACGGTGTCGGGGGCTATACGCATTTATTAGGTTCAACAGCCCACCATGTTTTGTCCCATGCACATTGTGATGTTCTTATTATACAAGTTAGTCATCTAGAAGAGATGCTTAAACAGCAGCCAAGCCAAGATTTTCTCTGGGATAATCTGACAACGCAAACAACCATTCAGCAAAGTAATAAAACAGACGGACCGCCCCACAGCGGATCAAAGCATGGTTTTGGTGAAAATGTCAGCCGTGGTCCCCGCTTAGTCAATCGCCCTGGTCAATACCCTTATAAAGGTGGACATAGACAAAAAGATCAGACCGATGAAAATAAAAAAAATAACCCGGATGACAGTGATAAATAATAAATATTGTGAGCAAAAATATAAGCAATTGACATTATAAATATAGGCTTTATAACATGAAACTTAACCGCCTTTTGAGCATTTCATCGGCTTTAACTTTTTGTACGGCAGGTATCGTTTTAGGCATTTTTGCCGGTTGGCTACCAGCTTTGGTTCTTTCTTTACTAGGCATTGGTCCATTTGTGTTTCTAGGCTGTGGTTTAGCGGGAATGCTTGGAGGATTTATAACTTATGTTAAATTATGTGAACGCTATCAACTGTGGCCCATAGAACAACCAACAAACTCATGGGCTAAAAGCACAATTAACCACTTACTTAATTGCTCAGAAAGCAAAAGTTTGTATTCTCAGCTAAAAATGGCGGCTCAAAAAATTGAAACTGAAATTCTGAATACTTATTCCGAAGGTTGGCGGAATTTTCATATTGAACTGGGAGGCACTCCCAGCAAAACAATCCTGACCCAATTTACTGATCTTGTACCCACGGATAAATCCTGTGACATTTCACACGGAGCTACGAGCAACCTTTCTAAGTTATTTAGCAGAAAAAATAATGCTTAAAACTCACAGGTTAAAAATCAAACTTTTTTTGTACGCTTGATTAATAAGCCCTTGGCATCAGTTTTAGTATCAGCAGATATTTCTGCTTCATTTTGTAGTAGAGAGCCACTACGAGAACGTCGCCTCATCTCTCCATAAGATGGGAGCACAGCTTGAGAGGGAAGCTGATCCTGTGGGGGTTGGACTACTTGGCCTGCAGAACTTTCATCTTTATCTTCCTTTAACATAATAGTATTCCTTTACTTTTATATTATAAACATCAAACTCTATCATGGCGTTTATCGTTAAATTAATCTAGCCCTAAGAAGATCTTATAATATGTGTATATAAACCTATATGCAATAACTATAAATTCTTAACAATGTATAGTGGCAAGAGGGTTTATAAGTCGCTTATTTTGTCGCGTTTATCGATTATAGTAGGATTGGTATAAACTAAAATAAGTTTGCTATAGACATAGAAGTACCATGTGCTAAAATGCTTTTGTTGTTACTTGGTATTAATCTCGTAACATATATAAACTTAACAATTCTTCTGTGAACGCTCGCAAGTATCTTACTTCTCGTCATTTCTCATAAGTAATTGTTCATTAGACACATTTTTGGATGCAAACATGAAAAAAATCTATGTAGGTAACTTATCCTATAACTCCACAGAAGATTCTCTACGTGGCGAATTTAGCCGTTTTGGCGGAATCGACGAGATCGTCATCATTAAAGACAGAGCAACTGGTCGCTCTAAAGGTTTTGGATTCATCACTTTTGATGGCCCACAAGCTGCTGAAAGCGCTGTAGCTGAAATGAACGGTGTTCAACTTGATGGCCGCGCCATTAAAGTTAGCATAGCTCAAGAAAAGCAACGCACTAGTGGCGGCGGTGATCGCGGTCGTTGGTAAGCCCAATAGACTCGATCTTTCCGAATTCTGGTAGCTGAAACAGCTACCAGAGCTTTAACTTCCCATCTGCTACTGTGTAAATCTTCTTAAAAACTTTCCTTTTTTTATTCCAGCAACAAATAATATTCCCAATAAAAACAAAACCAAGCTACTGGGCTCTGGAATTTCAGCTGAAGATGGTGGTGTCGGCAAGCCTGGAATATCACCTGGTGGAGTATCAATTTCTGGATCGCCGTAAATACCCATTACCTTGTCACTACCCCCATCCTCAAAGCCTCTAAAGCGCACCAAAAAATTAGATGCATTGGGCTCATCATGATCAAAAGATGCAATGAAATCATTTTCGGTTAAGTTGCCAACGCCATCCCAGTCGCTAAATAAGAAATTGCCTGTTTCACCTACAGCTATACCATTAGATGGTTTTCCACCCCCTAAAAAATTACCGCCTAATGCATACCCATAGTCAAAACTACCATATGGTGCGCCGCTATAATTAGAATCTGAAGATGGTAGGAATTGAAGCCCAGTATCACTCCAACCAACATTGAATGAAGTGCCAGTAGGAAGGTTTATTAAAAAACCAGTAATATAGCCACCGTTGGCCAAAGGTGATGTGTTTGATAGAGAAACACTTAAGTCATCTCCGCTCCATGAAATATTAGCTTCAAACTCACCAAGATTTTCAGTCGATACATCCCCAGAAGTTATCAATAATGCCTGGGAAGAAAGAGAAAATGTAAGCAGGGCTGAAAGAGTCGTTAACTTGATGGCTGGGTTCATTGAAAGCTCCATTTACACTTTTGAGATTATTGAGAATATTTTGCCTATAGTTTAGTAATAGGTCAAAATACAAGTGTAATGCACCTGACTACATATAATTTTTTTTAAATCTTATGGTAGAATGCCCGAATACTTACTATTAATGAAGTCTCGTAAATTTTAACTGAGGTATTCTTGTCAGAACTAAGTTTGAAAACACAATGTGCCTACCCTACTCTAGCGGGACACGCAGAATTTAAAAAAAATTCAGCCGACTTTAAAGTAGATGAAATGCTCTCAATTGAATTTACGGGTGAAGGCGAACACTTATGGTTGCATATAGAAAAGTCTAACACAAATACAGATTGGTTAGCTGGAAAGTTAGCTCATCATTTTGATGTGCAACGACGTTCTGTTAGCTATAGTGGCTTAAAAGACAGACACGCAACTACTCGCCAATGGTTTAGCATACAAATGCCGGGTCGGAAAGATGCCATAAATCAAATACAAGATTTTTCTCTTGAGGATATTAATATCCTTGAACATCATTGGCATCAAAAGAAATTGCATATGGGCACACATAGTGCCAATATTTTTACTATCTGGCTGCGAAATAATACGATAGACAAACATGCATTAATAAAACGTTTAGACATAATTAAAAAATATGGTGTACCAAATTATTTTGGGCCACAACGCTTTGGTTTTGATGGGCAGAATATAAAAGATGCGGCCGCCATTTTAGCCAATAGAAAAAAATCACAAAGAAAACAAGCAGAATTAACTGTGTCGGCATTACGATCATATATGTTTAATCAAATTTTGTCTGAAAGGGTAAAAAATAAAACTTGGACAACTATTTTGCCAGGAGAGGCATTACAAATGGATGGCCAAAAAGGATACTTTTTATTTGAGAATGCCAAAGAGGAGCCGGACGTATTACGGGAAAAATGCATACGAGGGGCATGTCATCCAACAGGGGGCCTTTGGGGGGATCAAAATGATATTGTAAACAAAGAAGTCGCTAAAATCGAAGATATGTGTTTTGAACTGCATCCTGAGTATGTGAAACTGCTTGCTAATAGAAGGCTCGATCCTGCCCGACGTTCATTACGAATGATCCCTCATAATCTAGTTTATGAGTTTAATGAGAACAATGATTGTTGCTTGTCTTTTGCGTTATCACCAGGCTGCTTTGCAACAAGCGTATTAAAAGAAATCATTTAATTTTTTCAAAGACAAAAGCGGAATTCATGCCCCAGCTCATAACCTCTGTACCACTATAGATTAATTTGAAATATGAGCTAGAAAGTTGGTGGGTGGTCAATATTACTCTAGCCCCTATGGGCAAGGCGTATAATCTGTCTTCAATATTTTTCCAAAGCTGCCCTTTAAAGGCGGTTGCATTAATAAAAATAATTGTTGCATCGCTGAAAGGACGTTGCAAGATATCTGCCTGTTCAAATTGAATCTCACACTTATTATTCTTAGCATGCCCAGTTTTTTGATATTCGGCTAAAATATTTTTTGCTAAACTAACAAGCTCCGGCATTAACTCTATGCCGATAGATTTACGGATAGGAAAACATAAAGCTGCAGAAAATACGGCTTTCCCTGCGCCCGAGCCTAAATCATAAAAAACATCGTGCTCCGTTGGTTGGCAGTATGTGAGCAAAGCAATCAATGTGAGAAAATCTACCTCCCCATACAGAAATGAATCCTCTGTAATGCCTCTACGTATTTTTGCTAATTTAGCTGTGCGATGGGAGTTGGTGTTTTGATATAATTTTTCTAATATAACGAGTACGGAACGAATTTTTTTGTTTTGCTGTTGTTGTGCGAGCCAGCTTAGTCTTTTTTTTGTACCAAAAAAAGTTTTAACATATTTTCGATAAAACCAAGAGCCCCAAATAAGCGTCAGTATACATATAAAAGAGAGTTCAATTTTAGACATAAAAAGCCAGTAATTGTTAAGTTAAAATCGAGTTATTTAACAATACTTTGTAATATTGTTTTTAATGCATATTCACTGGCTTGCTCAATAATGTCTCGCCTTGAACCTGCGAAGTGTGTCGTATATGTTTGGTTTATATTTAATTTTGATGCTACCCCCACACAGATGCTGCCCACAGGAAAATCAAGTGTTCCCCCATTAGGACCGGCATAACCTGTAATGCCTAGCGCAATATCTGTCTCAAAATATTGCAATGCTCCATTGGCCATGGCTCTAGCCACCTCTGGGCTAACAACACCATATTTTTCAATATAAGGTACAGGTATTTGAAGCGCCTTGTTTTTTACTAGAATCGTGTAGCATACAATAGAGCCTACAAAATAATCAGAGGCTCCCGAGATCTTGGTTAACTTAGATGAAATATTTCCACCCGTGCAGGACTCAGCCAAACTAAGCGTTATATTATGAGTCGTACAGTAGTCATGCAACAATTTTTCAGTTGACATGAGCAAACTGTTCTTGCTTTAAGCGCCATACATTGTATTCTGGAAAGGCGACAGCGCCCAAGCGCCTATAGAAGTCAGCAGCTTTGTCATTCCCTTCAACAACCCACCACTCGACTCTATTTAACTTTCGTTGTTTTGCGATATTAGCAATATACATAAAAAAAGCTTTACCAAAGCCTTTAGATCTAAAGTCAGGCGCTATGTATAGCTCATCTATATATAAGGCAGGCGTATCTTGATACAGTCTATTAATGTTCATTGTGCTAAAAATAGCAAAACCAACGACTTCGTTTTGATATTCCAGGACAATCGCCTCGCTTGCACTATTCGATTCAAATAATAAAGTGGATAAATATTTTTCATCTGCAATAAGTCTATCTAATATCCCTTGAAGCTCTGCTAAATCACGAATAAATCGCAATAAAACATTCATGTCATCTAGCTCTGCTGAACGAATAGAAAATGTAGGCTCTATCATAATGATATCTTATAGTAATTTTGCTATTTCTTTAGAGAAGTAGTTAATAATAATATCTGCTCCAGCGCGTTTAATGCCAGTCAAAATTTCTATTGCGGCTTGCTCTCCATCAATCCAACCTGCTTGTGCGGCGGCTTTAATCATGGCAAATTCACCACTCACATGGTATGCCGCTAAAGGTACTTCTGGATATTTGGTTTTTATTCGATGAATAACATCTAGATAAGCATGTGCTGGTTTCACCATAACAATATCCGCCCCTTCTTGGAGATCAAGCGCGACCTCTCTTAACGCTTCGTTACCATTTGCGGGGTTCATTTGATAACTTTTTCTGTCACCAAATTGCGGGACGCCCTCTGCAGCTTGCCTAAAAGGACCATATAAAGCAGAAGCATACTTTGCTGAGTAACTCATAATAGGGATGTGAGAAAAATCGGCATGATCTAGCGCTGAACGAATGATGCCGACCTGGCCATCCATCATCCCGCTGGGCGCAATAATATCGGCCCCAGCTTGAGCATGACTTATTGCTTGTTTGGCAAATAATGCTAAAGTCCGATCGTTATCAACATCAAGGTGGCCAGTATTATCTGAGAGAACCCCGCAATGCCCATGATCTGTATACTCACAACAGCAAACATCCGTAACAACCGTCATATGAGGCGCAATATTTTTAATGGTATGAATGGCCTGTTGAATTATACCATTATCAGAATAGGAATCTTTTGCCATACCGTCCTTACTAAACGGAATCCCAAACAAAAGCACCGACTCAATACCTAAATCCATCAAAAGATGAATCTCTTCGCTTAAATTATCAACGCTCAACTGATAATGACCTATCATAGACTGAATTGGCACCTTTATATTTGAGCCATGCTTTATAAATAAAGGCAAAATCAAATCACTTTTAGTCAAGATAGTCTCAGATACCATATTTCTTAGCGCAGGTGTCCTACGCATTCTTCTGAGTCTTAAATTGATGTCCATTACATCCACTATATTTTAGTCCCAATCATCGTATAATCTTAAAAAAGCAGTATACACCAACTTCAAAGACACCGGAAACATTATACGTCAGGTAAGAAACTATCTATATTTTCTTTTCCCAAAACAACATACGATTAATCGTTTCGTCCTTCTGTCCAATTTCCACCCATGAAAACTCTGTCCATAGCTTATTTTTTTTATAGCCAAAATATTGCCAGACAGGATTTAATGACGAGTATTCCTTTGGCCTTCTTACATCATTTTTTTCTCGATGAATAGCGCAAAACGTTGTAATAGAACAACCGTATTCTTTTGCTGCCATTTCTCTTTCTTCAAAAAATTTTCTGTATACACCACGATTCCTGTACTCAGGTAATAAAATCGACTCCCCAAGATAAAAATATTTTTCCAGCGCAAAGTTATTTTCAATAAAAGGCTTCTGACAAGCTGCTGACTCAAATATAAGTGGTATTGCTGTTGAATAGCCGATTATTTTATCTTCGTCTTTCACTAAGACTATATTGGTCTCTAACGAATTTAAGTATGTTTTGAGGTATGTAAGCTCATAATCTAAGTCTCCCTGGTAAAGATAGGGATATTCTTTAAATATTTCTATCCTAAGAGCAGCCAAATTATGCAAATGTTCATGCGCTTCCTTACCTTTGACTCGTGTGATTATAAGCGAATTCATATGCTTTTTAACACCGCCAAAACTTCTTGTACATGATCCACCACTTTAATTTTGCGCCAAATTTTAATGATCACGCCCTTTTCATCAATAATAAAAGTTGAGCGTTCAATACCCATTATTTTTTTGCCATACATATTTTTTTCTTTGATAACATCAAAAAGATTACAAATATTCTCATCTTCATCTGAAATCAAGTCAAATGGTAATTTATATTTTTCAATAAATTTAAAGTGGCTTTTTAAACTATCTCTAGATACACCCAAAATAACAGCATTTTGGTTTTTAAAGCTTCTTAATTTTGATTTAAAATCTAATGCTTCACTCGTGCAGCCTGGCGTATTATCTCGGGGGTAAAAATATAACACCACTTTTTGGCCTTTCAAATCACTCAGTTTTCTTAAGTCTTCATTTGTTGACTGAAATGAAAACATTGGACACTTTTTACTTTCAGCTATTTCATCCATTTAAAATTTCCTTCTTTAGATCACATGCCATGTAAACGATATTATATTCTTCAAAAACCACTTCATCACTTCTATGCTTATTCATAATTAGCTGAAATTTCAGCACCCTCTCGAATAATAATAACTTTCTGCTCCTTGTCTGTACCCAAATAAGCTCCAATAGTCATACCAATAAGAGCCCCTGGAATGGTAGGAAGAACACCAATACAAAAACCAGAAATACCACCAACCCAAAAACCAATTGTCCCATATACCAAGACACCTGAAACGCTACCACCAGTAACCTGGCCAACATCTTGGTTTGTTAACTCTATCATACTTTTATCCACCCATTTCCTTTTAGGTAGAAATCTTACCCGGATAATACAACAAGTCAATAATATCTTAAGGCAATATATCATTTTTAAATGGGAGCTAAGTTTGATTCAGTCCGCTTTTTTCAGCATACTTCCAATTGAAAATACAATTGGTTATATAGGAAAGTTAGGATGTCAGAAATAATCACCGCAGAGTTTGGAACTTGGGATTCTCCAATTGGCGCGGAGATGGTTGCGAAAAACAATATCGCATTCCAGGATATTGTTCTTGATAATAATAATATCTACTGGTCCGAAATGCGCCCTTCTGAAGGGGGAAGATATGTTATTGTCAAACAGTCTAATCATAAAACCACAGACATTTTACCTGACGATTATAATGCAAGAAGCAGAGTTCATGAGTATGGTGGCTCTGCCTTTACCGTTAAAGACGATATTATCTACTTTGTAAATTATACAGATCAAAAAATTTACGAGCTAAAACCTGATCAAAAACCAAGAGCCATCACCCAAGCCGGTACACGATTTGCAGATATGCATGTTACCCCCTTTGGTATTATTGCGGTTGCAGAATCACATACTGAAAATAAAATACCTGAGAATTATATTGCTCAAATTGATACTGAATCAGGAAAAATCTCCAAAATCACTGATGGTAAAGACTTTTATGCAAGTATTGCAATTAGCTCTGATTATAAAAATATTGCCTGGATCTGTTGGAACCAACCCAATATGCCCTGGGATAATAATGAACTATGGACAGCTAAACTATCTGATAATGGTATAAGCTCCCCCCAACAAATAGAGCCTAAAGTAATAGAGCAATCTTTTTTTCAACCACAATGGCGCAAGGATAATCAATTATTTGTTATCTCAGATAAATCAAATTGGTGGAATCTTTATGCTGTTAGTGACACGATCATTACCCCTGTTTTTAAAGTGAATAGTGAAATTGGCCTACCTCAATGGGTCTTTAATATGTCAACCTGGGGATTCTATAATGACAAAATTATCTGTACATTTTCAGAGCAGGGAATGGGAAAACTTTTTGAATATGATGCAGATAAACTATCCGAAATAAATTTACCGTTCACCTCCTTTAGTCAAATTAGATGTAATGATAACAACTTGGTTATGCTCGCAGGCTCCTCCACTCTACCAACCAGAATCATAAAATTAACCCCTGACTACAAGCATACCACCTTACAAAGTAGCTTAGATTTACAAGTACATTCAGACTATTTGAGTGCACCAGAACATATCCAGTTTGATACAACTGATGGCCGACAAGCGTATGCCTATTTTTATCCTCCCAAAAACAAACACTATCAGGGTATGGCGCACAGTTTGCCTCCTCTTATAGTTAAAAGCCATGGAGGCCCTACAGCAAGTGCTAGCCCTAACTTAAACTTACAAATCCAGTATTGGACAAGCAGAGGTTTTGCTTTTGCCGACGTAAATTATGCCGGTAGCACCGGTTATGGCAGACAGTATAGAAAAAGTTTAGAAGGCCAATGGGGAATATATGATATTGACGATTGCTCTGCTGTTGCAAAATACCTCAGCTCACAAAATAAGGTAAATAGCAATAAATTAGCCATTACTGGGGGCAGTGCCGGAGGCTATACCACCTTAGCTGCACTGACCTTTACGAATACTTTTCATGTGGGGGCCAGCCATTATGGCGTGAGTAATTTAGAAGCATTAGCCAAAGAAACACATAAATTTGAAGCTAAATACTTAGATAGACTTATTGGTCCCTACCCAGAAGCTAAGAATTTGTACCGACAAAGAGCCCCCATTGAAAATACTAAAAAACTGTCTGCGCCTATTATTTTTTTCCAAGGAGCAGAAGATGAAATAGTCCCGCCCAACCAAGCAGAGGCTATGTATTTCGCTTTAAAAGAAAAAGGCATTAAAACATCCTATTTTTTATTTCCAGGAGAACAACATGGTTTCAGAAAATCTGAAAATATTGTTACGGCACTGGAAGAACAGAATAAATTTTTTGTGGAAGTCTTAATCTCAGAACAAGTTAAATAACTACAAGAAAATGTAAAATTCAAACCTATATGTGTTGTAGAAATCAGGTTTTAAACTATATGATAGAGCATGTTATAAATCACCAACATAGACTCTAATATACTACTACCAATTAAGGAAGCTACATGGAAGTTGCAATGATTTTTGAAAAATTTTATGCCCTTTGGTTTTTAATTATCGGGATCTCATTATTGACTGCTGGCCGCGAGTGGAAAAAACTACTAACATCTTGGATGAAAAACCCAGAACAGCTCAAAGTATTTGCAATTAGTATGATGCCTCTGGGGCTGTTTACTATCCTGCTACATAACATATGGTCTGGGACTGGCATTATCGTTACGCTTATTGGTTGGATCATGAGCTTGGAGCTCGCTGTCTTTATGTGTTACCCCAGACTATTTTATGCAGTAGCAAACAAAATTCTGCACATGAAAAAAATATTTTTATTCTCAAGTATTTTCTATATATTGCTTGGCGTAATAATTCTAGTGAGCAGCTTATTGTAAAATTAAAACAAAAAAGCCATTTCGCCTTGTTAGCAAGTTGGGAAAATAAAACCTTGTCTGATACACTTGTTTCAGCAACTGAAGCCTATGGTGATATTCTAGAGTTTCACCGGCGGGATTACACAAGTGCTTCAGTTGCAATCTTCTTATAAATATTCATTTATTAGTACAATATACGACAGTCAATTAAGCGTCTTTTTTTGTATCATTCTTATGGTTCACATAAAAAGTCAGCGAACTATAAACCATGACCGCAGCAAGTATCCCCAATACAACTAAATAGGAAATATTTTCGAGTGTTTTATCATTAAAGATAGTAACTAAAATAACACCTAAAACACCAAAAATTCCCATAAACGTCGATGATATTGCTGTTCTTCTACCCATTGGCTCTATACAAGACTCAATCGCACCGCGATTCAAAGGGCCAAAGGTAATGGATGAACCTAATGAAACACACATCATAGCCACAACCACTGCATATAGAGAATCAAGATCCAAGTGAACTAAAACAACTAATGCGAGAACGCCTATGCATGCTGTAAATAAACCCACCCATATTATTGTTTCTGTCCTAAAGCGATCAATTAAAATTCTAGTGAATTGTGCACCTATTAAAAAACAACCAAAAATTAGCATTTGAATAATGCCGAATTCCAACCGCCCTACTCCACGGGTTTCAATAATGATAAATGGACTTTCTACTATCCAACAAATAAATGCTAAAAATAATAGACAAAATGTTAAGGCATATCGCAAGAAAGACGCTCTAATTGAAATGTTCCAATAGTCGACAATGACTTCTTTTATTTTGATAGGAATGGGGTTTAAGTTTGTTTCGGGCATGACTTTAAATAATATAATGCTAGCGACGCCTCCCCAAATAGCGAGGCTCCAAAAAATAAAGCGCCAATGACTAATCTCAATAACGATGGCACCCAATAGTGGGCCAAATGCAGGCGCTAAAATTGTTACTGAGCTCATAATGGCTATAATTTTAATGGCAGCATGCGTATCGTATGACTCATGAACCGCCGCATACCCAGGCACAACAATGGCCCCTATTGTGCCCCCTTGAACAAATCTAGCTAGTAACATTAGGCTTAAGTTGGCCGTTAAAGCGCAAATTAAAGATGAAAAGAAAAATAACATTGCACCAGTTAATAAGACAACACGCCTACCAAACCGGTCCGATAATGGCCCAGTAAACAGTTGCATTGAAGCAGATCCTAGAAACCATACAAGCAAAGTATATTGTGCGGCATCTTGAGATATATCCAAATTTTTAGCGATTGTTGGCAACCCTGGCAAATACATATCATTAGCTAGATAAGTACCAATTTCGAGGAAGACAAGTGAAAACGGAAAAAGCATAGATTTATTCATTTTTGATACAAGCCATTTGTTTGTTGTCTGACGTAATTGTTTCACGCGAAACAATCAGCTATAAACCACACTTAAAAATTAGGCGCCACAGACTACCAGGTTAGATTTTCAAGGTACAATCTTAAATGCCCCGCCATTTTGAATTTTTTTGCAATAAGGTTTTTCTTACGGCCTAAAATTATGCCTTTGATGTTTGCGGGCAAGTCCTTATAATGTTTTTGTCCTCCGAGCATATCGTAAAAAACACCAATTAAATCATAGACATCTTCTTGAATTTTTAGCTTTGTTGGTCGGCCGAGGTGTAAAAAATCAATTAACTTAACTTCAAAACTTAACCCTTTTCTTTGAATCATTATATTATCCGCGTGCAAGTCTCCGTGGTACTCACCTTGGAAATGTATATGTTCTACTCCTTGTACTAAAGCATAAAATAAGTTTAAAGCTTCAAAAGGGTTCAATTTTTTATTTTTTTGTTTAGCCACAAATTCAGATAGAACTTCACCACTGACATAATCTGATATCAAAAAGTCTACTTTTTCTTTTCTAACCGTTACAACATCTTGGTTATGATATTGAATTATAATGGGGCAGCTTCTAAGTTTGTTTAGTTTTTTTGCATAAAATATATGTGGTTTAGTGATTTTATAGCAATGCTTATAAAATAACTTAGCTGCCCGAATTATTCCTGTACGGCATTCTTCTACCTTATACACTTCCCCTTCCCAGCCATTGCCGAGATAATCTAATACTCGGTAATTTCTGCCTAAAATGCGCCCGGGCGTCAGTGCATAGGATTCTGACTCAGCTTCTAATTCTGCCACAACAATAACCTTTGAGTATGAATGCTTTAAAATATGGACCAAAGATCTAGTCGATTCTTTAATAGCTTTATTAATGAACAACTATTATAAGAGATTTATATATAAAGTTATATTTATATGAATATATATAAGGTAATTCAACACAAAAAAACACGACAGTAAACAGGGATAAAGTGTGGACAAGCCTGGAAAGCAAAAAAGTATGTGGATAAGTATCATAGTTTAAGAAATATAGTAGGGTATTTTGCTATTTTTATACAAACAATTGTATTTCTAACACAAAGTTATCTAGATAAGTTATGGGTGGGGCAGCATGTTTTTTGCTTCTTCGAAGCTGATATTGGGGAAGATCGACATTATTTTGTTAATTTTTTCGTAATAAACACTAGGGGGCGGGTGTGTTGGTATGGGCTTTTTAGGTTTGGCAAAGGGAAGCTTTAGAATTGTGGCTAGTGTGTTGTCGCCAACAGGGTTAGTTTTTAGGCTAACACCTGTGTTTTGATTTAATTTTTTTGAAATTAAACGGTTTTGGTAATTCTGGCTAGAACGTGTTCTTGCTTTATGCAGTGCTCTGGGAGTGATTCCTAGTTCGAATAGTAGCTTTTGGTGAACTCGGCGTACTGAGGGTTTATGTATGTATTCGTTGGTTAATTCGTCATAGCTTGACTGTCTAAATGCAGATAGATAGCCTGATTGCTGCAACCAGCATAACGCTCTTTGGGTTCGTCTTTCTGATAATTGAGCTTTCCTGGATAGATAGCCAATGCTCAAGTGAACAAACATTTGTGTTTCTTGGTGGTAAAAGCCAACCTGCATGGTTTTTAAGTCCAGGTGGCTTAAAATTATTTGTAGGAGCTGGTGAATGGCTTGTCTTTGGTCTGAGCGCATGGTTCGAGTGGAAACACGCTTTTGATTTTCTACGCGCCTTAATAAAGCACCTCTAAAGCTATGTAGCCATTTCCATGAATGTTGCGCCCACTGCCCTGCCCTGTCTGCAGCAAGGCTCAATATTTGAGGAGTTTTTTTGTTAATCAACAAACTATTCATTTCAGGCACAAAACCTCTTTGACGCCATAAAATGAAATTGCTATTCTGTTAATGAGTAGAGAGCAATTCGCTTATGGCAGTTGTATCTATTAAGCCCAGCGCCAACTGGGCTTAACTTTATGTAATTCTAATCTTGGTGTCTATTTAGCTCATACACGGTCCTTTGATCACGTTGTTGTTATAAACCTATAGTTTCATCATATAACCAATTGAAAAAATAGCAAAATTTAAAAATATAAATGAAATCTTTAGATAAAGAATATTCTTTTATATTGAAATTTAGTGTCTTCTATTAATTGTTTTGCTTTTAATATGTAGATAAAGGTTTTTTTTATATGTTTAGAAAATACATACAAAAATAATATTACTAAAAAATATATATTTCTACTCTCATACATTACCAAGCAACAGTTTAACTAATTACTCTTTTTTCAATACATTGCTTTCTAAATCAAGCTGGGTTCATTTTTAATATTTTGGAATGAGGCTAGAGCCTCTAGTTCGAAGATCCTTGTTAGTGACTGTTTTTTTTACTTGCCATGCGACAGAGTTAATTGTTTGGATTTTATAATATTCAAGGAATAGAGATGTGCTGCTCTTACCTTATCTTTTACCTTCTTCTTAATAATCTTTGGTCGAGATTATTTTTAACATTAAATATTACGTAAAAATCATTATGGTCTTTTCTATGATGGTAAAGAGGAAGATTAAATCTACTCTATATTGAAGTAATTTAAATTTTAAATATTTAAGATGATCTGACATTACTTTTAGGCCCTCTTCCAAAAAAGATATCTGGATGTTAATGCCCATTAACCCCTTTTTGTAGCAGGCTATTGAAATCACAATATGAATTTACCTAAACCCATAAAAGAAAAGTTTTTTATATGCTGACATCGCCTTTTCTTGTTATATATTTTGCGTCGTTCTGTTGACAACAAGTGTACTAATAATTATTGGTTATATATTTTTTAATTTATTGATTACTTCCCTACCCTACGTAAAATTATATTCACAACTGATATGGTTATTGAACTATTTCGTATTTAAGTAAAGGGCCAAAATGTAGACATTACTTAAAAGCATTTTATCTAAATGCAGATTGTTTTTATGTTTGTTTCTGTTTCACGCTGTCCAGCCGCTGGACAGCGTGTGCCGAAAAAGATAAATGATATCCAAGTTTTATGTGGTTTAATACTCAAGACTGTCTCAACCCGGGTATTTATATGCGATGTTTCAACCCCCGGAAAATAATAATGTATGATGCTATTTGCGAACTTGAAAGTTGGGTGTGCATATCAGAAAAATTTCAATATGTAACAATTCTTGTATGCAATTTGAAAGAGAGAATACCAAAATTTAATATTTATATTCATATTTAAATTTAACCATTGTTTGCACTCCTTCTCATATATAATTTCCACCTGAATTACTATGGCCTGTATAGATTTTGTTGGTAAAAAAATATGCTTTCTAACAGTTGATGGCTTCACGTATACACAAACTCAAATATTTTGCATAACATTGTCCAGCGACTGGACAGTGTAATGTATTTGGAAACTCAGAAAGTTATGGCTGTTCTGTCCAGCGACTGGACAGTGTAATGTATTGGGAAACTCAAGAGTTAAGCCGGCTTTGTCCAGCGACTGGACAGTATAATGTGTTGGAAAAATCCAAAGTTAAGGCTGTTTTGTCCAGCGACTGGACAGCGTAATGTGTTGGAAAAATTCAAAGTTAAGGCTGTTTTGTCCAGCGACTGGACAGTTTAATGTATTGATAAACCCAAATAATTTGGACTTATCTTGTCCATCAACTGGACATTCTAATATATCTGGTAAGCATAAAAAGTTATGGTGATTTATGTTCAGTGACTGGACAGGCAGTTATACTGAGCACATTAACATTTTTATTCACTGGGTTGTTTCCTTTAATAGGCTTGCTATTCATGTTGTTCAGTTATCAAAAGGGGGAGGCTTAACGTTAGTGATGAATATGTTTCAAGCTGTCCAGTCGCTGGACAGACATAAAAAATCAAATAAAGTATAACATCGACAGTTTTAAATTATCAAAGCAAAATTTACAAGTGTCACAGGGTGCAAGGATGATTCCTATTTTATTAACTTTAGTCAGCCCCTGTATTCCAGCTTGTTGATTCAGTATCTCATTAAAACCATAAAGGCTTTAGGGGGATATTTTTCTTTTATATTAAAGTACAAGAGACTGTCCAGTGACTGGACAGAAGAGTGTTTCGTTTTATGACGTTCATATAAGGTGGGTAAAATGCCTAGTACTTTTAAGTAAGGATATAAAGTATCCCGGCTAATTACTGGCGTAACGCAAAAAATATTACCAATGATTTAACGTAGATATCGACTAGGTAATACCTGGATATTATAAATAAGCAAACAACTAAACTGAATAAATGTATAGTGATAACATTTAAGGCTTGTATATACAGAGCAACACATTATACTGTTTACATACGTATGTTAATACAGATTAAAACTATATGCATTATGTAAGGAACCAAGCATGTCCACAAAAATCCCAATAGTAGCAACTATGAATCAAAAGGGGGGCGTCGGAAAGTCTACTGTGACAAGTGCGCAAGCAGAATGGTTTTCAATTGTCAGAAATATGCGTGTTTGTTTAGTGGATTTAGATGAGCAATGTAACTCAACAAAGCATTTTGTTGGGGTGGATTATATTCATGATGATAATGAGGCCGGCTTTCAAATAAAGCAGCATCCTGATTTTCAGGGAGATCTGGGGGCTAATGAAAGGTCATCTATTGCAGATATTTTCTATGGGGAAGCTGTTCTGCCGTATCAGTCCTGGATAAAAGAGGAAAAATATAACGGTGGCTTAGTTGATGTACTTTGTGGTCATCCAGTTCGGATCGAAGAAATAAATAATGCTTTGGTCTCAAAAGAAGATGGGCGTATTAACCCAAATGCAAAGGTGCGTTTAAAAGAGTTCTTCGAGATGGAAGAGGTGCAGGATTCATATGATTTATTTTTGCTAGATACCGGGCCAAGTAAGAATGTTATGTTCCGTTCTGCTTTGCATGCAGCTACAGATATTGTTATTCCCTTTGAGCCTGAAGACAAGGCCATACAAGGTATTACGCAAATGCTGAATGCTGTGAAAAGAGAAAATTTTTCAAGGGAGCGAGACAGTCAACTTAATTTGGTTGGTTTGCTGCCAAATAAAGTTAGGAATTTAAAGATCCATAGAGAGTATTTGGCTGAATTATCTGAGCGTTACGAAGAGCATTTGTTTCCATGGCCGTGCTGGTTGAGCTTGTTAACAGCCTTTCCGTCAAGGGATTGTATTAGAGCAAGACCTAAAAGTATTTTTCAATTGCCTAAGTCAGATACAGCAAGAGCACAAGCCACTGCCGAGTGTCTATACTTGGAAAAACAAATATTTGGGCAGACATTACCAATTACGAAAGAAATTAAAGAGGTAATGAGTGTATTTGAAGATGGACTTGAATCACTGGGGATAAATGAATCATGTCAAATATAGCAAAGACAAAAAAAACACCGGTAAAAAAGCGTAAACCATTATTGGCAAAAGCACCTCAAAAAGTTACAGAGAAAGAAGTCGTGGAGAAAAAAACGACTAAAGTCGTTGTTGATTCAGGTCAAAATGGAAAAAATGCTGAATTTGTAGGGAGTCTTAATGCACAATTATCAAAGATTAATTTTTTAAATGCTAAATACTTGCCTATCAATGCCATTCAGTTAGATCCCAATAACCCAAGAGAGTTATCAATTGATTTAAATGATGTGAGAAATGGCCCAAAACTTCCAGAACAAACATTTGATGATGAGGTGCAAGATGAGTTTAAGGAAAAGCTAAGACTACATTTTGATGGGGACAATGATAAGAAGCAAAAAATTAATGATTATTTATCTGTTGCTTTATTGGCCGCGACCATTAAAGAGCCAGAGAAGTTAATGCAGCCCATTTGTGTTTATGAAAAGGGTAATCGATACGTTATTCTCGCTGGAGAGCGACGTACGCTTGCTCATCATGTCATGGGGGCACAACATATTGCCGCAAATATCATTGCAGAACCAGATGCCAAAGAAAAAGCACTTTTACAGTATATTGAGAACTCTGCCCGCGAAGATTTGCCTTTAAAAGACAAATATAAGGCTATACGAAATATTATTCATCATTATGGAGAAACTATATCAGTTCGTTCATTGGCCAGTATTCTTCGCCTATCAAAGTCCCAGGCACAAAAATATGCCAAAATATGCAAAGAAGAAAATGTTTTATTTAAGCGCGCTGTAGAGTCTGGTGTATTGTCTTCGCCCGAAGACGCTTATAACCTTATTAAAAATAATGACTCAGAATCTATTTCTTCTATTTGTAATTTTTTATTAAAAGGTAAAGGGATCGAGGAGGCGCTTAAAAGCTTGAATCCAAATTTAGTGAGGGTTGAGCAATTATCTGCAAAACGAATTATTGGTGCAAATGAAAAAGTGACCAAGCGTGAAAGCCTTACTAAAAACTCAGAGCAGATTACCTTAAAAGGAGAGGATTTAAAGGTTTTAAGGCAGTTGATACAAATAGCGATAAATGCCGGAAAACTAGAGGGTTTTCGGGAAATTGAGGGTGAATCAGGGATGACGGATGTTTGGGAAATCATTAAAGATAAAATCAAAAAGGTAAAGTAGTCGATGGTAAAAGCATTAAATCCCCCTTTAAAAAGAAAGTCAAAGCAGCCTAGAATTATGATGGGTTCCATTGCAAGGAGGGCGTCTATTCGGGTTCCTGAGAAAATGCTTGAAGAGGTAAATGGTGTGCTGGAACAAAATGGGAAGTCAGGTTATCAGAAAGGGAAATGGATATCTCAAGCTATCTTAGATCTGTACAATGAAGAGGACTACCTTGAGTTGGTAAAAGAAGAGTGGTTGGATAGAAAAAATAATATTCCTTTACAGATCACGCTAACAAAAGAGGCTGAAGATATTTTAGAAAAAATTGTTGATGCTTTAAAAGAGGAGGGGTCTGCTCGTAAAGATCACTTAAGTGCAACGATTCGAGTTGCGATTACAGCGGCGCTAATTCGTAGTGGTGTTTTATAGCGTATGACATTAACTCAGCATTACCAAAAAAAACTTGCTGAAGGTGATATTGTATATGATAAAGAGCAAGAACGAGCTGTAATGGCGTTACAGTTTGTTCTTGATGCTTTAGACAAACAGCAACAATCGCTAATATCTACAGTGAAAAGAAACATCAAAATGTCTTTGGGGCTTTCGATTCACCCCGTCAAAGGGCTGTATTTGTGGGGGGGGGTAGGTAGAGGTAAAACATATTTAATGGATTTATTTTATCATGCGTTGCCTGGTGATAAAAAAGAACGCTTACATTTTCACCATTTTATGATGTTAGTACACAGTAAATTGAAGGCCTTGCAAGGAACACATGACCCCCTAAAATACGTGGCCAAAGAGTTTAGTTCTTTATTTTCTGTATTATGCTTCGATGAATTTTATGTGAAAGATATCGCTGACGCTATGTTAATGACCAATTTGTTTAAATATTTATTTTCTCAAGGTGTAACGCTAGTTGCGACGTCAAACATTCACCCTGATAATTTGTATCATAATGGATTACAAAGAACAAAATTTTTACCGACTATTTCTTTATTGAAACAACATACCAGAATAATAGAGCTTAACCATGGGTGCGATTATAGACTGCGATATTTGGAAGATGCTGATATTTTTCATTACCCTTTAGACGAAGCGGCACAAAATAATCTGTATCAGTATTTTGAACACCTTGCAACACACAATATTTCACAGAGTGATCCTATACAAATTTTAGAAAGATCCATTCAAACCGTCTTAGTTGCAAATAATATTATTTGGTTTGATTTTTCTGATATCTGTCAAGGGCCTAGAAGTCAATACGACTACATTGAGATTGCAAGGCTTTATCATACTGTTATTATAGGCAATGTGAAAAAATTAAATGATAATTTTAATGATGTCGCGAAACGATTTATTATGATGGTGGATGAATTTTATGAGCGGAATGTCACATTGATTATGTCTCTTGAATGTCGCATTGAAGATCTATATTCCGGGAAAAACCTTCATTTTGAATTTAAGCGAACATTAAGCCGACTTCAAGAGATGAAGTCAAAAGAATATTTGTCATTGCAACATATATCATAATTAAGGTTTGTCTGAAGCCTCACCAACTAAATGCGCTCAATACCGACGAGTTGCCTCGACAAATGTGTCGGATCATGGATAATGCTAACATGTCCACGTGGTAAGTTTGGCTAAGTTTTAGCAAAACAACAGGAGGTTGGTATGGGGAAGGGCACGCCCGTATTATGTAATACAGATAAAATATATTCTTACTGTCATAGTTGTCATCAGCGTTATCTTAATAAATATTGGGATGAAGATCTCGCGTGGTACATTCAGATTAATACACATCACTGTTGCGACGCGACTAAAAATCAACTTATTAAAAACAAAAGCACCTTAAAAAATAGCGGAAAGAGGTGAGAGCGTAAATTATCCCATTGACTGATGATTTTTCCAGTTTTGACGCTTTTGTATTATGCTATTCTTTAACTTATAAACTTACTGCCAAGGTCTTTGAATGCGTTTTTTGGGACTGTTAATAATATTAGTATTTTCTAGCGTCATACATGCAAGTGACAAGGCTTCTAAACCTTGCCTTAATGCAATTCATGATCATTATTTATTTAAGTTACTGATTGAGCCCACCATAAAAACAATGCCTAAGTCTAAGCAAGAACAAGCAATTCAAAAGGGTAATTTACCTTTGGTACGTATAGAAAGAGAATGTGACAATGATTTAGCCACAGGTATTTTGAGTAAAACTAAAGCATTTCATATATCAAAAAGTCGTTATCTTAAATATTTTGAGCAAGATTTGGGTATTGATCTGCCGTTAGTGGGGCAAACTATTCCACTCGATCGAGCCAATATGAATGATCAAGAGCTAAAATTATGGGCTTCTTTGGTGTTGTTAAAGTCATATGAAATTTCAGCTGATAATTTTAATGGTTTTTCTCACTTAAAGTCATACTATAATACCCAATCTTTGCAGAAGGTCGCTGATGATATATATGTAACTTATTTGAAAGGGCGCTCCGTTATTTCAGAAAGCAATGTTATTACCATTACAGATAAAAGTTTGGAAGTACATGGGAATATTGTCGCGTTGCCAAATATTACCTATCAGGGTGTTGATAAACAGGGGCATTATATGTGGCGATTAAAAGTCCCCATCCTTGTGCAAACCATTATGGCTGACAGAGTCAGAAAAGAAAAAATTGTTGTCTTGATGCAAGTGACACGCGTTGAACCAGCGTTATCTGTAGATGGGCTTCTTGTATCAAAATTTAATCTTGAGTTTGAATAAACTATTATTGACACTTTCTACCTGTAAAAATTAATATCTCGTATTCCTCAGCTTTTGTATGATTTAATAAAATCATACCGCATAGTTTTTATGACTGATTTCAAAAACAGCAATAGAAACGATAGGTTTCTTTTTAATGAAATCGCACGCACCATACCCATTTCCAAGGAGGGAGTATTATGTTGCACTCACCTGATAAAAAAGAAATACACAACTCTGAGCTAACACAAACAATACAAACTCTTTCGAACCAGGACTTATTTGCTTCCGTTAGCTATGAGCATTTTTTACGACTATCGGCTAAGGAAGAGAAAATTGCCCTGTTATTAGTCTCAGATCCTGTTGTGCAAAATGTAATAGATGGTTTAGCAATATCTATCCTAGGCTCTCTGCATGGCGAAGTAGCTTCTAAAATATTATCTATACCTGCATTGAGAAATAAGCTTTTAGGGATTGATTTAGAAAAACTAGCAAATAGCTCAAGAGACGTAGCGATAGAAATTTTGAGCGCAATGGAATTAAAATCTCGACTAAAAACATATGATATTGCGGCAATAGGAGCAGCGCACCCTGATTTGGTTGAGATGATAATGCAAGATTCTAGTTTATTTGGAAAGATAGAATATATTCACTATGGAAAATTATGTCAAAATAATATGGTGGCTGCAGAGCAACTTATTACTGAGAAAAATAGTTATATGGAAGGGGTAGAAATTGCACTTATCGCAAAGCACCATCCAGATTTAGCACTAGCATTGATAAGAAATAAAACGCTACGAAATAAATTAGATACAGAATCATTAGTTATTTTATCTGCCGCCAGTGAGAACTCAGCAATAGCCATATTGGAGGACTCTGGGTTTTATGAGCAGTTGGGGCCAATTGGCATTGCTAGAATATTGGCCAACTATGATAAGCTTGCAACGGATTTTATTGCCCAAAAACCTAAAATATTATATGACTTTGATAAAATTAGTACAGCCTGTATTGTTGAAAACTCTCCTGATATAGCAATTGAATTATACAATAACAGTGCGTACAGAAGCCGAACTCAAATTAGTCGTGAGCATATAGCTTGGATAGAGAGTGCTATAGGGGTGAAGTCTGAGGCCTTTATGACTGCTATCAAGGCGCCTGGTAGTGCATTGCTCAGAACTGTAGAAAAAGTATGTGTTTCTTTTATGTTAAAAAATAAAATTGACTTACCGAGTAATGTAAAAGGAGGCGTTTTAAAAGGCATTGTTGCACCGATGTTAATGCAAATGGTACCTGAAGCAAGATTACAAATTATTCATCAACTTGTTGCGCAGGTTCAACGCATGGAAATGGATGAGATAGTCGCTTTAGGAAATAAATCTATAGAAGTGGCAGATGATATATTATTGCATTATAAGTCTAGATTGGTAGGTGAGGATCTAGTATTACTAGGTGAAAAATCTTTAGCTATAGTGGAGAAGATATTAGATAACTCCGAACTTTGTAATAAAATGTCAGGGTTCAATTTAGTTATGATGTGTAAGAATCATCCAGAAGCTTGCAAGCGTATATTATTAGATAAAGCGCTACGTGAAAAAGTTGTGGGTTGTCATGCTGGCGTATTAGCATTAAAAGATCCCATGTTACTGCATTTAATATTTGGGGATGAGTTGATAAAAGAAAATTTAACCCAGAAAGACTTACCTTTACTTTGTAAAAGATATATCGGTGTTACGAAGCAAGCCTTGAATGATAAGGCATTACAAACCAGATTTTCAAAATTTTATCATGCGTTATTACAAAATAGGATAGCGGCTGTCGAGGCTATATCACAATGTGTTAGGAAAACAGTTACGCCTGAGGAGCGGGATAAAGTGCGCCCAACTGAAATGCCTGTTTGCATAGAAACACAGGAACCATTATTAATTAGCAATATAAAGTCGTTAGATCTTGATGCTTCTATACTGAGCAGTCAAGAAGAAGAGGAAAGAAAGTTGTTAAGGCATCATTAGCCATTTATGTGACACATTAAATTATTTCCAACTTTGTTGTGAAAAGTGTAGTATGTAATCTTTCTGACAGATTTAGTGTGTTTTTAGCAATGGGAAAAGTACTTGACAACTCAAATTTAGTTAGCTTTGACAATGAAAAATTGATCCTTACGGATAAATTTGATTGTGAAATAGGCTTTGCAGATAAAAAAAAATGCCACAATATGCCTGGTGTCCTGCATCGTGCTTTTTCTATATTCTTGTTTAATCATCAAAACCAAGTTCTCATCCATAAACGCAGTCCCCAAAAAAAACTTTGGCCAAATTACTGGACCAATAGCTGTTGTTCACACCCAAGAAAAGGGGAAAATTTAGAGCAAGCAATAAGAAGACGGTTATCAGAAGAGCTGGGGTTAACATGTTCCCTCCAATATATGTATAAATTTATATATCAGGCGAGATATAAAAACATAGGTGCAGAGCATGAGCTTTGCCATGTATATTTTGGTAAAACATCACAAAAACCTATGCCTAACCCAAACGAAATATCAGAGATGAAGTGGATAAGCATTCCTGATTTATCTAGAGAAATTCAGGAAAATTCAGAAATCTATACACCATGGATTAAGTTGGAATGGCCAGTAATTTGCAACCAATTTTTATCCTCTATTACGACCTATTCTGGTTGTGAATAACGGAGTGTTTCAAAGTTTCGAGTTTATGCGATGAGGTTTGCAACTGAAGCTAGTGTGTAATCCTGCAGGCAATGAAAGTTTTCGCCTGAGTGTGCTCAGTTGCAGGGCGGGAGTTTAACACAACTTTTATAAAATATGTACATACGCGCTTAAGTTTTGTGCAGATATAAGGATGGTTGCCCCAGATAAAATAATTGCTTGTTGTCGATGAACCCCGTAAAATTACAATGCTCGCATAGAAATTTCGGATGATTTTGGCGATTAGGGTTATCTTGCATTACGATTATGCAATCTTGATTCAGGGATCATTCAAGAGCGTCATCAAGCTAGTTGTAGCTTTCGAAATACCTGCAAAAGCCCTCTATACACATACACATATATATGTACTTGCACATGAATTCTCTGATTTCTTCGGAGGTTTACTATAGTTGAGGCAACATGATCATAGAAAAAATATTACTGGGTGTTTCGCTTTCTGCTCCCATTGGCCCCGTTTCTTTAGAGATGATAAAGCGAGGGTTAAAAGATGGGTTTTTAAGCGCGTTTATTATTAGACTTGGCGGCTCAATAGGTAACATGCTTTGTTTAGTGGCGGCTTACTTTGGACTAGGCTTGATGAACCAATCGCCTCTTTTGATGAGTCTTTGTGGTTTGTTGGGCTCTGTGGTTCTTATTTATATGGGGGCAAAAGCGTTCTTAGACAAACGGAACCACAGCTTTAAACATACCGAGAATACAGGCTCTGAAACAATATTGAATGGGCTGTTGACAGGGTTTGTGCTGTCGATAGCCAACCCGATTGGTATTGTGTTTTGGCTCAGCATTTTTGCAGCAAGTCTGAGTGTTGAGCAAGTCAGCACTTCGTCTTGGTTTGGATTATTAGAAAATACGACTATCATTTTAGGGGTTTTACTCTGGGGCGCATTACTCAGTTCTTTTTTAGAATTAGGGAAAAGATATTTCACTGATAAAATTATTCATCTTGTTACACTATGCGCAGGGTTATTGCTGATTGGGTTTGGGGCCAAATATGGTTGGCTCTCTATTCAAACAATAATAGGATAGAGAAACTCCGCCCTACGTATTTTAGTAGGGCAGAAAATAATGATTTCAAGACAATTGTTTGGGGCCAAAACTTCTAGGTAAGAGCTTAGATAATGTGGTGATTTCAATATTACTTTTGTCTTTATCTGTGACGATGACAAGTAAATCTGGGGAAAATTCATTTAAAGTTTGCCGACAAGCGCCACAAGGCATACCGCCGTTTTTTGTGGCAATAGCAATTGCTTTGAAATGGGTTTGTTCTGCGGTAACGCCGTTAAACAATGCTGTTCGTTCTGCGCAAATAGTTAAGCCATATGACGCATTTTCAATATTAAATCCAGAGTAAATTTTATTATTTTCTCCTTGAATAGCCGCCCCAACCTTATATTGTGAGTAGGGCGCATACGCTTTTTCCATAGATGAAATGGCAGCGTTTACGAGGGTTTGCTGCTCTGATGTTAGGCTCGTCCATGCTACAGTTTTATTTTGCGCCATTAAGTTAAAAGATAATAAATTAATGATGATTAAAATAGAAAAGATTTTTATATATCTCACTTTACTTCCTTTACATGTTTAAAAACATGTCATTCTATCAGAAATGGTGTGGCAATATTGAGATTGATTTTAATTCATTTTTATGGAATCTTAAACATAGTTGATATGAGCGATGATAGAATAAGGATTTATAGTGTTTGCTAAGCTTCAAGCCCGCATGCATCCAGCTCCATACGCTCCGGCGATACAAGAAAAAAATCAAGTAGATAAGTTATACAAATATTGGCGTATGCGTATCACCTACTCGTTAATCATGGGATATGCGGTATTCTACCTGACTCGAAAAACATTTACGTATGCGATGCCTTATATAGCACAAGAGTTAGGGTTCAATAAAATTGAGTTAGGTGCCTTGGGCTCTATTTTGTATTTAACTTATGGTATTAGTAAGTTTATTAGTGGTGCAGTTTCGGATCGGTCAAATCCTAGATATTTTATGGCTTTTGGATTAATTTTGGCTGGTTTTTGCAACATTGCATTCGGATTATCTTCTTCTTTTTGGTTGTTTGCATTATTTTGGGGGCTAAATGGCTGGTTTCAGGCATGGGGATGGCCTCCTTGTTGTAAATGTTTAACTTATTGGTTTAACCGTTCCGAAAGGGGATTATGGTATAGCATATGCAACACATCCCATAATTTGGGTGGTGCAGTTATTCCAGTTTTAACAGTTTTTTTGGCCATGAACTACGGTTGGCGTTGGGCGATGTTTATTCCCGCATTTATTAGTATTGGGATGGGGTTGGTGTTGATTAACCGTTTAAGAGATGTACCACAGACTTTAGGGCTGCCCCCTATAGAGGAAAAGCATAAGGAGCCTGCGACAGAACACATACGCTTAAAGCCGTTATCCATTAAAGAGATTATGTTAAAGAATGTGTTAAACAATAAATTTGTGTGGTTGTTTGCCATTATTAATTTTTTTGTCTATTTCGTGCGAACGGCAATATCAGATTGGAGTGTGCTCTATTTGATGGAAGCAAAAGAGGCAGGAGATGTTTTGGCAAGCCAAGCGCCGTTTTGGTTCGAAATGATGGGAATTGCGGGAATGTTAATAGCGGGATTTGCATCAGATTTTTTTTATAAGGGTAACAGGGTGCCGATTATTGTTTTGTGTGGTTTTGGCATGTTAGTTTCAATTTTGGGTTTATGGTGGACGCCAGATCATATGATTTATTTAGATTTTGTGTTTTATGCTTCACTAGGTTTTTTTGTATTTGGGCCTCAAATGATTGTGGGGCTTGCCGCTTCAGAGTGTGTTGATAAGCGGGCGGCATCGAGCGCAAACGGTTTTGCTGGCACTTTGGGGTATATCGGTGCAGCGAGTGCGGGCTTGCCTGTAGGGTTGGGTATAGAGGTGTGGGGATGGGCAGGATATTATATCTCGATGGTTATTTGTGCTATATGTATATTTTTTCTATTAATTCCTTTCTGGTCTAACCCTAATACAAATCAACGCAGAGAGGTGGATGTTATTACGTTCTAATAGAAGTGCATCTCGTGAGTTTTCTTTAGCTTTTAATGGTTCGATTATAAGAGCTAAAAATACAAGTTTTGTTTACACGCCACTATCAGAAATTTTCTTTGAGTGTATTTTGTTGTATATGCATCATTGTTGTGAATTTGTTTAATATGCTCTTGCATTATAATTTGCGAGGACGATATACCTTGTGTATAGTTTATCTTCTAACAAACTTCAAGAGATGCCATTATGCTTCTAAAGGGCCCAACAAAGGCACCCATATATTATTCCACAATAAAAGATGGGAAAGGTTTATCCTCAGACACAACGCTAGAAAGGGTTGATGATGTTGCCTATAAAAAATTATCGAAATTTGAAGCTAAACTCAATGAAACATTACAATTATCCGACAGGGTTGATGGCAGTTTTGAAAAAAGGATATCTGCATTACGTTCTGTTTCTACAGATTGTGGTGGAGTGCATAAGATATGGCTAATCTTAAATGAGCAGGAAATGCTTCGAGGTGCAGAAGAAAAGTGCATGCTTTTGCTAATGAAACCGACATCAGAATTTAAGGGAAATGCGATTCCGCTTGAAGAGATAAAGAAAGAATTTACTTGTGACATGGAAAATTTTTATGTGTTTAGCTTGCTCGACGATGAGGCTGCCAGTAAACCTAATTTAGAGTTAAGAGTTTCATTAGATGGTCGGGTGGGTGAAATTACTTGGATTGAAAGCAATGCGACTGTTAGCGGAAATGATTTATTTAAAGTATTTGAGTTAATATCTGATTTTTTAAAGATTGAAAATGTGATCTTAAGAGATGCCTCTCAAGACAATCAGGGCTTACCTATTAGGGTTTTGAGGCCACTTATCAAGAGTGATGAAAAAACTTGGTATCAATCTAAAAAATTTGAAGTCTATGATTGTAATGATGTTAAGATCTTGGGCGAGCAAAAGTATTTCCACCAAAGTAAAATAAACTTTAAGAAATCGGTCGAGACATTAAGAAATTTTAATATAAGGGATTTATTGTCTTTATTTCCTAAAAGAAAAGATAAGGCAAAATATAAAAAAATTATTAATCGTTCATTGGACTTAACATCAACAGAAAATACAGACAATATTAATTTGAGCCAATTGTTTGAAGGTGTATTTACAAAGTCAACGTCAGGTGAGCGGGGCTGTAAAACAGCAAGGAAAGATTTATGTTATTTATATGAAAATATATTAAATCCAGAACGGTATAAAAAAATAAAACCAGAGCTTGAAAAGGCAAGTGCCACTCTACATGAAACGGGATTATTTGTCAGAAAAGCAGTTAGATAGAAAACCAACAGGAGCATGGAATGACTCGACATCTATCTGATATAATTTCAGTTTGGTTTCATGGTATATAGCTCATTGGATTCATGTTCATGAATGAAAAAAAGTTAAAAGAGAAAAGACAGCCCTTCATGCTTAGGGCCATGCAAGTCTATTTTAGTGTATTGACCTATTTGTCTCCCAAGCTTGCTGGTAAATATGCGTATAATTTATGGTTTCAGCCTACAAGGTTTAAGGCGCCAAATCGTGAAGAGGATGCAATTCAATCTGCCAAAGTTTTTTTTATAAATATTGCGGGTTATTCAATCAAGGTATGGTCTTGGGGGGAGGGGCCCGCGGTTTTATTCCTGCATGGTTGGTCTGGTCGAGGAACACAAGTCGCTAGTTTTATGCCGTCTTTAGTTGAATCAGGCTATCGTGTTATTAGTTTTGATGGCCCTGCACATGGCGAGTCATCCGGTAAAAGTACAGATATATTTAAATATTCTGCAATATTGAAGGCTGTGATTGATCAGTTCGGCCCTTGGCATGCTGTGATCACTCATTCTTTTGGCGCCATGGTTTTTGCATTAACTTATGATGAAAGCATGGACTTCAAAAAATTTATTTTTATTGCGCCTCCAGCCACGATGAGAACTCCATTTAATCACTTTCAAAATCTACTAAAGTTATCAGCAGATGTGTCTAAAAACATGCAAGATAGGCTATCAGGCGAGTATGGTAGAGACATATTTGATAGAGTTTCTGTTTTACAGAATATACGTAAAGTGAATTTGCCGATACTTGTAATCCATGATGAAGATGATGCTGTTGTCCCAATAAGTGACAGTGCAAGTATTTCTAAGGCTTCTCAGCGTGTAAAGTTTATTAAAACACAGAAGTTGGGGCACATGAAAGTACTATATCACTCTAGCATAGTACAAAGAGTTGTTGCGTTTTTCGGTACGGGGTAGGTGGTGCGTTTTCACGTGTTTAACACAGATGGAAAATGTTGATTTCACACTCAATGTTGTGGTATTTTTGCAAATTCACTTTTGAAGATAAAGTTAAGAAATCATGCTAAGTTCACCAGATAACACGCTTTCTAAAGAGGCGGCTTCATCGTCCAGTTCAAAACAGAAAAATTTATTCGATTCATACTCCGGCTTTAAAGAGTACATTTACCGAATTTTACATTTAGGAGATGGCTGTATATTTGAAGATGATGAAGGAAACTTTCATGAATGGTTCCATGTACAAGGTGTTAAAAAAAATAGTTTTTTTGTGCTAAGGGAAAGGATAGGGCATGATCGCTTCGGTATTGTGTTTAAGGCAATCAATGCTGAAACATTAGGATCTTCTATGGTGAGAGTGCACCTAGGTGATAGTGAGCAACAAATCAAAAGCGAGCGAGATGAGTTTAAGGCTCAAGGCATTTTTGAGGGAACTGCAAAACGTAAAACGGGCGAAGAAGTCACTGTTATCAGTGAGTTTCCTGGTCATAAGTTTTTGAATATCATGCCCGAAGACGATCGTAAAAAATTATTATCTTCGCTACATTCAGGCTATATTATTCACAAGGTCGGTCAAGTATTTTATTATAATGGCCATCGTATGGTTTATATAGAAGCTTCAGAAGCTCGACATAAATTATTTGTTTTGGGAAGCTGTATTGGGGCAGGCGGGCAGGGAGAGGTCTACCTTGCTCAGGATATAGATACAAAGCAGTGGATTGCGATTAAGAAACATAATATGAATACAATGGTTGCCGACGAGGATATCAAGCAAGAAAGAGCTAATTTAGATCGGATGAATCAGTTCCTTGGTGTTGCGAAAGATAAATGTGGTAATGAGTTGACATTAATGCGCTACTTTCCAGGAGATAACTTACTAGATTGCTTGTATAATGTAAGAAAGCATAATGAAGATGGAGAACGTATTCCTAATGAAGCACCATGTTATTATTATGATCGTAAAATGGTGGTTTTTTCGAAAAGGGTCGAATATATTGTTAGTGGACTAGGCGCACTGCTTTCGATATTTGAAGGCGAATTTGTTCATCGTGATGTAAAAACAGAAAACTTTATTGCGAGCAAACATAATTACTCAAATAGAAATAATCTTGTGCTGGTCGACATGGGTTCCGCGTACTGTTGGACAAGAAAACCACAAAAATTGTGTATGCCAAGTAAAGGCTATGTTGCCCCTGAAATGACCCTGCCCATTGCGGTTCGACCTTATTATACTGAGCGACAAGATATATTCTCTTTTTGTGTCGTGGCGGCAGAAATTTTAAGCCTTCAGAATTATCAAAAATCTATTAGAGAATTCGTGCAAAATTTAAAAAATGAAGAATCATTTAATAGAGAGATGGATTTAGATGAAATCAAAGATGCTTTAAGCGATATTTTTTCTGTTGGTTTTGTTCAAGATCAAATGTACGGTGAAGATATTTCTTCATCTGGACAAGCATTAGTATCTTGCATTCAAAAGTTTATTATAGATGGCCTTAATATTGATTTTAATGCGCGTCCTATAGGTGAGGTTTTAAAAAAAGCCTATAAAGAGATATCAATTTTATATACAAAGTATACTTTTGAAGAGCGATACAGACAAAAAATATCTATCGATAATTTCGATATCAAAATATCAAAGGAACCTGCAAGAAGGCGAGCATACTCCCACAGAAGTGGGCTACCGTCACCCGTTGGCGGGCGCGAGCGAGGCTTCTATATAGCAAGCGCCGCATCTTCCGCGGCATCTTCAACTGCCGCCAAGAGCGTATCTTTTACAGCTGAAACGGCCATCGAAGAGAAGAGGCACTCACCTCGTCCTGCTAGCATGACATCTCCGCCACGAAGGCGTTCTCATGCTTTAGTTTCAAGGGCTAGTACTAACGCTGAAGGAAAACCATCTGATATTAGTGTTATTCAAAAAAAGTTCAAGCGTCTATAGATATTGAGTGGTTGAATAGAGTAGCATTTTGAGATAATGATGTTAGGTAGAAAATACTGATAATATTCTTTTCTATATAGAAACAAGGCGTGAGTATGAAAATTTTCTTATTAAAACCAGAACAAAGAGAGATTGAAAACCCACTTTGGCGTAACACGACCTACCAAAAAATTGTTATTATTAGATCTGAGTCCGAATTGTTAGCAAGATCTTATGTTGCAGATGTGATGCAACTCAAACAGTCAGTTAATCGGGGGGAGCATGATTCACCTTGGCTCGATACTAGTCTTGTTCTATGTGAAGAGTTTCAAGGAGATATTTATACGGTGGAAGGCATTCCGGAGATTCTTCATCCTGAGAATATCTCTGAGAAATAAATAAACAAAATATTATCTAATTTTAAGAAATAACAATGTGGTTTAAGATTCAAAAAAAAATGTCGTTTTGTTTGTTTTTGCAAAACCCAATGCCAAAAAATCTAAAGTGACGGATGTTACAGAAAATAATTTGCATATTGCTTTGCAAGCAAAGCCTCAGTCTGGCGAAGCTAATATAGAGCTGAAATTATATTTGGCAAAATTGTTTCAAGTGCCCAAGAGTCAAGTCATTGTGATGAAAGGATTAACGAGTCGATATAAGCAAGTCAGTATGCCTTTCACAAATAGCGTGTCTTTTTTATTGAATGCCCCTGAAAAGTTAAAAAGTTAAACACAACATTAGTTTTATTTACAACTAACTTTTATTTTTAATGCTTAATTTTGGGAAAGGCCGCCAAAATATTTTAAAATCCTGTAATATTGCATGATATTAGTATGCAGCAAATAGTTAGCTATTAGAGGAATAACTATGTTATTACAGAAAAGTTTAAAAACCACTTTATTTTCTTTAGCTTTGGCGGCAGTTTGTCTTTCAAGCTATGCTGAAGCGCCTACCTCTACTAACCAAGCACCAATTAACCACGTTATGTCTGAATTGGGGCAAACAATTGATTTATTGAGTTCAGAAATATTTTCTCAAAGTAACGAGGCACCAGAAAAAACGGAAGATTTTAAAAAACAAATTGATAGATTGGCTGAACTATTTAAAGCTTCCAAGTCACATATTTCCAAGCGCTCCATTGCGTATAATATTTCTTATGATTTAATGCTCCAACAAATAGATGACATTAAGATTGTTGTAGATCGTGGTGATATTGCTTTAGCAAAAGGAATGCTAAAATCGGTGCCATACCTTTGTGTTGGCTGTCATACACAAGATACACAACAGAATAAAATATTCTCAAATGTAGACAGAGTGAAATTTGAGAATGATTATCAATATGCCGAATACTTATACGTTACACGAAATTATGATGAATCTGTTAAATACTACTTGAGTTACTTAAACACACTGAAGCCTTCGAGTGAAGAATTTACTCAAACTGCGTTGAAGAAAATATTAGTCATTTATTCTCAAATTAAAAAGCAACCAGAAGAGGCTATTCTTAAGTTGCAACCTTTTACGCAAAAAGTTGAAATTAACAAATCCACACGAAAAGATATTGGCGAATGGATAGAAGGTTTAAAAGAGCTAAAAACAAGTTCAGTACTAGATGAAAAGCAATATAAAGAGCGTCAAGCCTATGTCGAATACTACTTAAACCAGCTTGCCAACCACGATGTAAATTACTTTGCGACAGAAAAAGACAAGGTTTTTTATATCACTTTAAGGGGGTTATTGTATGAATATTTAAATGCGGAGCCCCCACAAAATGATGTCCCTGTTATTTTATATTGGCTGGCTGTTTGTGACAGAACCTTAGAGTACAGTTTTTTTGATGACCTTGCTGATATTTATTTAAAAGAATGTATTTTGACTTATTCGCGTCATCCTTATGCAAAAAAGTGCTTCCAAGAATATGAGGCATTTATGCGATTTGCTTATACAGGCTCAGGGGGAACACATTTACCTAGTGATATTAAGCAAGAAATAGAAATTCTACAAAATGTCATTAGGCGTTCTGCGCCTAAGAGCAAAAATAGAGACAATGCGGTCGTGGAACAGCCTATAATAAATTAAGATGATTGGCATATGGAGATATTTGGCTTGAAATTTTTTCCAATATAGACTGTGCTAAGTAATACCACAGAGGTTGGGAACGGCAGCCTCTTGTTATTACAGACAATAAAGTCACCCAGCTAAATGTGGGTTGGGCTCAGCTACTGCTGTAGAGTCGGGAGTTCTTAGGTTTCAGTATTGTTGCTACGTTTTTGCTTTGGATCCGTATAAACAAAGGCTTATTTTTGGAAAAATAGTCAAAATCTATATAACTAACCTACCTGAATCTTACAATTTGAGTAAGTTTACAAAACAATCATTGCTTTTGTTTCATGGAATATATTAAAATCACGCTCCATGTTGAAAATTACTTGTTTAGTGAAATTTCATTCGAAGCTCGATTTGACTTCCCTAAAAGCCTCTTTTACAGAGATATAAGTGATATCCAACAAATATATCATTTTGTGAGTTGGATGAACCTCCCAAAATTATTATCCAATAATCTCTTACCAAGGGGTAATGAATGTCAGATCAAATTTTAGATACACGTCAAGAATCCATGCAAGAAACTAGTCAAGAACCAATGGTGGGGTTCCATCATTTTAAATTAAGAGAGTGTTTGCTATCTTCTCTTGAGCAGTTAGGGTATAAAACACCTTCACCTATTCAGGAGCAAACTATACCCTACATTTTGCAAGGCCATGATGTATTAGGGCAAGCTGAAACTGGCTCAGGTAAAACAGCTGCTTTTTCCTTACCGATTTTGTCTAAGATTAAACTGGACAAAAAACACCCGCAAGCATTAATTTTAACCCCGACTCGTGAGCTCGCTATTCAGGTTTCAGATGCCGTAAAAAAATATGGTCAACATTATGATGGGCTTCGTGTATTGCCTATTTATGGTGGACAGAGCTATGAAACACAGATTAGATTTTTGAAGAAAAAAGCGTCTGTTGTAGTTGGTACGCCAGGTCGTATTATGGATTTAATCAATAAAGGGGCTCTTAACCTATCTGAATTAAAATATTTAGTTTTGGATGAAGCAGATGAAATGCTCAATATGGGTTTTTTGGAAGACGTTGAGTGGATTATCGACCAAACACCTGAAAACAGACAAACTATTTTGTTTTCTGCCACAATGCCCCCACCGATACAAAAAATCACAAGACGGCATTTAAAAGAGCCGAAAGAGATTAAAATCAAAGCTAAAACAGCAACGGCCAGTACAATTGAACAGCAATATATGATTGTTCAAAGGCGTCAAAAGATGACGGCCTTAACTCAGCTTTTAGAAGTTGAGACTTTTGACGGTATGATTATTTTCTCTAAAACCAAATCAATGACAAATGACTTAGCTGATGTATTAATTAATGCAGGTTATCGTTGCATGGCGTTAAATGGCGAAATGCAGCAAAGTACTCGAGAAAAAACCATTCAAAAATTCAAGGCAGGCGCATTTGATATTATCGTTGCAACGGATATTGCTGCACGTGGACTGGATGTTGAGCGTGTGACACATGTTATTAACTATGATATCCCTCATAATGCAATGACTTATATTCATCGTATTGGTCGTACAGGTCGAGCAGGGCGCTCCGGCAAAGCGATTACTTTGATTAGCAGTGTTGAAAACCGTTCATTGAGAATGATTGAACAAACAACTAAACAAAAAATCACAAAGGTTTCTTTGCCTTCTGCACAAGATATTCAAAAGAAAAGAGTTGATAATTTTAAAGAAACAATTACAACAAGCCTGAATGCAAGAGATCATGATTTTTATAAAAAAGTCATACAAGAATATTGTGAAATAAATAAAGTCTCAGAATTAGATGTCAGTGCAGCGTTAGCAGGCCTTATCCACAAGAAAAAATCTCTAGCCAATATCCCTGAGATTTTACGAGTTGAAGATAGAGGCGATCGAGGTGAGCGTGGTGATAGACGAGATCGCGGTGATAGAAGAGATAGGCGAGGCCGTGGCGATAGAAGAGACAGCGTAGGCGGGGAAAGAGGTGGTTCACGCCGAGATAGAGAAAGAACTTTTTCTAGAGATGATAGTGATATGGAGCGTTATTGTATTAAAGTCGGAAAAATGCACGGTGTTATGCCAGGTAATATTGTAGGGGCTATTGCAAATGAAATCTCAATTAATAGTAAAAGTATCGGGCAAATTAAAATCCATCAGAAACACAGCACGGTAGATTTACCTAAGGACTTACCTAATAAAGCGTTAGATATACTTTCGAAGGTTTGGGTTGCTGGACAACAACTTCAAATATCTAAAGTAGGATAGTACTACAATAACCCTTCGCTAAAATTTGGTGAGGGGTTTTGTTTTTGTTGGATTAAAGTCAAACTAAAGATTGGAGCTAATTCTGATTGGGCTCTTATTTTCTGGATTTTTGCCAACAATATCCTTATAAAAATTTTGAATGGTTTGCATTGTATTATCAATATCTTTTAGCTCATATAAAATAGGTCCGACTCCCATTATTTTATTGGGATAATCAGCATAACCAAGACCCAGTGGTATTTTAGCTTGTTGAGCAATATAGAAAAAACCACTACGCCACCCAGGCTTTTTGCTTCTAGTACCTTCAGGTGCGATCGCTAGCGCTATCCTTTGTTTACAGGATGTGAGTGTGGTTGCAATTTTATCAACCGTTTGATCTGCATTGCTGCGATCGACCTTAATGCCGCCCATCATGGTGCTGAGTGTGCGCATAACAATATTTGAAAATAAAGATTCTTTTCCTAACCATTTAATATTTAAACCAAAATGCCAGGCACAACCTAACATCACAAAAAAATCCCAATTGGATGTATGTGGCACGCCAATTAAGACTAATTTATCGATATTAGCTGGGATATGACCCTCTATTTTCCATCCTAAGCATTTCAGAATAAGGCGTACAAGCACTTTTTTGAAACCAATAAAAGTTAAGTTAAGCAAAATGATATTGTATCCTTTTATAGAATAAGCTGTGAGTACACATGATCTTTGTAAAAGAGTGTGAAACAGCAATGATAAATAGATTTATAACAACCCTAGGTATTCTAACTTAAAAACACAACTTAACCAAATAACATATTTATATATGCGCCATCTACATTTTTGATATGCCTATGGCTAAACTTTCAGATATGTCAATTTTATTACTCTCATGCAAGATAGTATTTGTTGTGTAAATGTTTTTGCAGTAGGGTTTTAGTTTTTTATAGGCATTATTTGCAAACACACCATGAATACCAATAACAATGGGTGACGGAAAGCCTAATATTTTAAGATGCTTGCAGGTTTCAATGATTGTATGGCCAGAAGAAATAATATCATCAATTAGAATAGGCGTTTTATTTTCCCACAGTGATAAATCTTTCATTTGAATTTCTACAGATTCATCCCCCTTGCGGACTTTATCTAATGCAATAAATGGTAAGTTTTGTATATTTGCTGTGGCTTTAACCCATTGTTCACTTTCAGAATCAGGTCCAATGATAAGCGGTGCTTCAATATGCTGCGCTATCCATGCGGCAATGGCAGGGGCCGCATGGACGACGTTAGTCGGAATTGTATAAATTTCAGAAAGATTTTTAATTCGATGTAAATGTGGATCCATTGTGACTAAACCATCAAAAAAAACAGAGACTAGTTTTGCAAAGTAGTACGCTGAAATACCTTCTCCTGGATGAAAAGCTTTATCTTGGCGCATATAGGGCAGATAGGGTGCCACTAAGGTTATAGACTTCGCGCCTTTTTGCCTTAAGCTTTCCGCAGCGAATGTGAGGGGCAGTATTTTTTTGTTTGGATGCTCTATAGAAGTCAGTAAGTATATATCCTGGTCTTTGCATGGCCAATCTGTTTTAATACAAGTTTCTTGATCGGGAAAGTCATGTTGTAGTATTGTTTGGTTTGGGATATTTAAATAACGACAAATATTCTGAGCAAGGTCTTCATCAGCATATAAGTTGGCCAGGATACCCTTTTGGTTGAGAGTCATACAATTTCATCCTCTATGCGAATTTCATCAGGGTGATTATTTAAAAAATTCAATGCATATTGCAATTCACCTTGTGATTCGCTAAAAATAGTGAACATTTTATCGCCTTTGTTTATTTTATCACCCAGTTTGATATGAAATTTTAGGCCCGCAGCTTTATCATTTGGGGCTCCGGCTAGCTTTGCTAGTCTAGAAATAAAGCGATTATTGAAATAGCATACGATGCCATTTTTAGGGGCTAGTATTTCGTGCTTACAGATAGGTTTCGGAATCTCTTTTATACCACCTTGTGCAATACAGATGGCTTGGAATTTTTGCCAAGCTTGTCCATTTTTAATGATGGTTTGAGCATGTTTTTTACCTTCATTGGGTTTGCAGTATTCTGCCATCTCTAATATTTCCCCTGCAATTTTAACCGCTCGCTCTTTCAAGTCTTGTGGGGCATCAGGTTTGTTTTGTAAAACATCTATGATATCTAGCATTTCTAATGCGGGTCCTATGCCACGGCCAACAGGTTGAGTTCCATCAGAAATAAATGGCTTTACCACTAAATTCATCCTAATTCCAACACTGATTAATTTTTTTGCTAAACGCTTTGCAAAAGCATGACTTCTCACTTTTGCTGTGGGCCCAACCGGAATATCAATGACGACATGGGTTGCGCCAGCGGCTAATTTTTTTGATAGTATAGAAGCGACCATTTGACCTTCGCTGTCTAACTCTAAGGCTCTCTCTATTTGAATTAATTTATCATCAGAAGGGCTAAAGTTCACCGTGCCGCCCCACGCTAAACAGGCTCCCTCTTTTTCGACAACTTTGCGCATCTGTTCTAGGCTTAAACTGACTGTTGTGATGGTTTCCATTGTGTCTGCTGTGCCCGCAGGAGATGTAATGGCTCTTGAAGAAGTTTTGGGCATTGTGAGACCACAGGCTGCTACAACCGCGACTACTATGGGCGTTGTTCGGTTACCAGGTAATCCTCCCACGCAGTGCTTATCAACGATTATTTCTTGTGGCCAGATGAGTTTGTCACCCGTTTTAACCATGGCACTGGTTAAAGAGCACATTTCATCTAAGTTCAATTGATCCGCTAGGCAGGCTAATATAAATGCAGATAATTGAATTTGTGTATAGCGCCCAGCAACAATGTCTTTAATAATTTCATACATATTATCCTGATTAATATCGTTACCAAATAATTTACCGCGCACGGCTGCAAATGAGTCGACAGGGCGAGTATGTGAAATAGTTGCCGTATCATTTTTCATGGGATTGAGATGTCGCCATGCAGCTTCAGATAATCCCACTTCATCTTCCGCTAATAGGCCATTTGTAATAACATTGAGGCTAGCGATGATACTATTTTCTTCTGTGCTAACTCGTACGCGGCTCATAGAAGCAAAACCTTCTGCTCGACATATAAAGTTATCTTTTTTAAGAAAAACAATTAGGTCTTGATGAGTATCAATGCCAATACGCTTTAACTTTAAGCCTTTAGCTGCAGAGCCTGTATTAACTTCTTGCAAGTTGGTAGACATGGAGCATATACCTTATTAATAAATTTAATGAATGGGCTTTCTTTTTATTAAATCGTATTCATCTTTGTATTTTGGAATCCATGGGTGAACTGTGTAGCGATTATAAATTTCTTGCGCTAAATTATTCATGGCATTGATTTCACCATGTACAAGAATGAGGGGAGGCAAATTATTAAAATGTCCATACCAATTTAAAAGCCCAGTCTGATCTGCATGAGCTGAAAATCCATTAACCATATGAACTTTAGCTGAGACTTGTATTTGTTCGCCCCACAAATTAATTTCCTTTGCACCTTCTAATATTCGTCGACCTAAAGTGCTTTCAGCTTGATATCCGACAAAAATAAGATGACATTGTTTTCGCCAAATATTGTGCTTAAGATGATGCCGAATACGACCACCATTACACATGCCACTGCCTGCAATAATGATGGCGCCTTGTTTGATTTGATTGATACCCATCGAGTCTGCTGTATCGACACATAAACGTAAATTCGGTAATTTATAGGGGCTGCCAGAAGTTTTTACGATATTTCTGGCGGCCTTATCATAAAGGTTCCAATGCTTGGCATAGACCTCAGTGACTTTTATTGCCATCGGACTATCTAAAAAAATCAACGAATTATTTAAATTTAAAGTGTTAAAATTATCATAAAAAGAATAAAGAATTTCCTGACTTCTGCCGACCGCAAAAGAAGGAATTAATATGTTCCCTTTAGATTGGCGGGCTTCTAGAATAATATCAGAGAACTGTTTTAAGTTTTCTTCCCACCGGGGCAGTCCCCTGTCACCGTAGGTACTTTCCATCAAGACGAGATCTGCATTTTTGATTATGCTTGGGTCACGGAGTATAGGCATGTCTTTTCGGCCTAAGTCGCCACTGAAAACCACTTTTCGAGTGACGCCGCCTTCACTCAGCCAAACTTCAATAATAGCCGATCCTAGTATGTGCCCAGCATCTGATAGCTTGATTGAAATATTGCGTATAATCTCTTGTTTGATGCCATACCCTAAAGTTTCAAAGTACGACATTGTCTGAATGGCATCTTGTACTGTGTACAAAGGTGATAATAGCTCTTGTCCTCGACGTTCCCGTTTTCGATTTTCTATTTCCACATCTTTTTCATTTAGAAACCCTGCATCTTGCAGCATAATATTACATAAATCTTTGGTTGCATGATGCGTATAGATTTTACCTTTAAAGCCTGCTTTGATCAGCAACGGTAGCTTTCCTGAGTGATCGATATGTGCGTGTGTGAGTAAAACTGCATTGATTTCATTGACATCAAATGGAAATGCTTCAAAATTTTTTTGTTCTTTTGTATGACTGCCTTGCAGTAAGCCACAATCCACCAGTATTTTATAGGACTGTGTTTGAATCAAAAAACATGAACCTGTGACTTCTTGGGTGGCGCCAAAAAATTGTATTTTCATATCTTGCTTAGCCTTTGGTTCGCTTGAAAATATTATTATAATCCAAATTTTGGGCGGAAAGGTGGAAGACAACAATTTTATATTTTGAGTTTAATTTTATATAATAGTTAAAGTTCTATCTACCTTGTAAATGTGAGAAAGCTTACTACATGGTAGCAGGTTTACTAAAAACAAAAATTGACCCTTAAAATAGCTTTTGCTAAAAGATTTAAAGTTATTATAAAAACTTTATTTCCAATTCCATCTAACTAATATTTAACGCAATAATTTAGTTAAAATGTTCTAGATTATGATTGTAGATTAATGATTACTGTACCATGACTCTTCATTAATAAATTTACAAGGATGAATTATGTATAAACACATTATATTTGCAACAGACTTAAGTGAATCAAGTCAGTCTCTTTCTAATAAGGTGAAAAACTTGGTTAATATATTTGGTGCGCGATTATCTTTAATCCATGTATTAGAACCGATTCCAACAGCCATGTACGCAAATTATCAGGACTTTGAGATTAAAATACTAGAGCACAGTCAGTCTGAATTAGCTAGTCTTGGGAAAGTGCTGTCTGTGCCACTTGTTGATCAGTATGTGGAGTTTGGATCTGTAAGATTAGCTACTATTGCTAAGGCTGAAGAAATTAATGCAGATTTGATTTTGGTGAGTAATCATGAGAAAAAAGGCCTAGCCAAATTTTTAGGCTCTAATGCAAATGGCATATTACAAAGTGCCAAATGTGATGTTTTTGTCATACATGCATCGTCTCTTGATAATGACAAATAAAAAGGAAGTAATATGCAAGTTTTATCAGAACACGAAATAGTATTAATTAATGGTGGCATGTCGGAAACTGCGGCATATTGTCTAGAGGGGGGAGCCTTCGGTGGCACAGAAGGTGCTATTGCAGGGGGATTGATTGCATTGCCGTTTTATTTATTACTTACATTTTCGCATGGCATTAGTGCTACAGCGCAGACATTGGGCTTATTTCTAATGGGGTCGGGTGTTGCGGGTGGTTTTATTTTAGGCGGCATGGTTGGAACTGCAACTGGCTATGTGGCCAGCTGTGTTGTTGACCATTAGAATAGAAAAATTTATTTAGGAGATAATTGGAATGTGGAAAGAATCTGTTATTGGTGCTGCATTAGCAGCAACTTTATTGGCGAGTCCTTTAACCTATGCACAAGTTGAAAACCCTTTAGGGTTAAGAGTGAGGTGGTTAGTTGTTTCTCCTGATGACAGTAGTAGCGTAGTTTCAACAATTGGTGGCACAGCTTCTGTTGACACAGAAATTGCGCCAGAACTTGATGTGAGTTATTTTTTCACAGACAATATTGCAGCAGAGTTAATTACCGCTGTTTCGCGTCATCGTGTTAGAGGTAATGGCACTGCAGCGGGAAATGTCAACTTGGGTGAGGTGAGTTTATTGCCACCCACTTTAACCTTACAATGGCATTTTATGCCTCATGATTTCATTAATCCATATGTGGGCGCTGGGGTTAATTATACTTATTTCTATGGTGTTAACCCAGGAAATGTAGCTCAGCATATTGATTATGAGAATAGCTTTGGTGGGGTATTGCAGGCGGGTGTCAATTTTAACTTCGCACCACAATGGCATATTAATCTTGACATCAAAAAAATATACATTGATACAGATGTGACTGTTCGACTTGGTAATTCAGCTATGGTAAAGACGTCTGTAGATATAGATCCTTGGATTATTGGTGTTGGGATTGGTTATAGGTTCTGTTAATTTTGAATTTATACTGACTAATGTTAAACTTCTTTTGCTAAGTCAAAAACTAAGCGGTAATTTTTCCGCTTAGTTATATATAAGTTTGAGTTAATGGTTGAGGAAATAAGTGAACATTTTTGTTGATGCCGATGCTTGTCCAAATGTAATAAAAGAAATAATATTTCGAGTTGCTAAGAGGCTGAAAATTAAAACTATTTTCTTTGCAAACCATACGCTCAGACTCCCCCCATCGCCCTTTATTAAATTTGTACAGGTTGAGAAAGGCTTTGATGTTGCCGATTTTGAGATTGAAAAACGAGTCGAGAAAGGGGATTTAGTTATTACTGCAGATATCCCGCTAGCAGACAGCGTGATCGATAAAAATGCAACGGCCATTAATGTTAGAGGCATGGTATATACTAAAGAAAATATCAAAGAAAAGCTGGCAATGCGTAATTTGATGGATGGTTTAAGAGGTGCAGGACAAATTACAGGTGGTCCGCCACCACTAAATAAAACTGATCAACAACAGTTTGCAAATGCTTTAGATAGATTCCTTGCAAAAAATCTTAAAAAGTAGCTCTAGTATACCCAGAAAATGCTCTTATTAACTAAATTTTGAAACCTACATATGGCGGCAAGCAATATTATTGGGCGTATCTATTTTTGTTCCGTTTATATTTTAGGTATTTACCCCACTTCTATATCCCCACTTTTTATATGGTTATTTCTTTTGGCGTATTTTAGCTGATAAATGGTAGGTATTTGCATCTAAGATGCTGCTACCCCAATTGCTATAAGGCTAACTAACCTTTATTCTTCATCTCTGTTTTAAATAAACTTTGATGAGGAATCATATGAAAACATTAACAACGTCCCAGTTGTTAGAAGTTTCTGGTGGTAAATACTACCCAGGAAAATTTCTTGAAATGGGCATATCAACAGGGCTGGTATCTGGTGGCATTCTAGCATTTACCAAAGGAAGTGAAGCATTATTAATTGGCTCAACCGGGAGCGATGGGTATTCCATGATTGAGAGTTTAGGTGCTTGTATGGCAGCGGGGTTAATTTTGGGCTTAGGGATGGGTTTTTACCAAGAATCTCAGATTGAGAAAATTGGTCATAATAATGCCCGTATGCTGGAGTATGTGTGAGATTGTGTTTAGCAAACAGACAAAATTAATTATATTGAGCTTTAAGGTATAGAAAGATGAGAGATTTGAGATTATATGAATTAGGCTGTGTTTCTGCGGCAGGTGAAACTCCTAGGATAATAGGTTCCTTGGCATTGGGCATCTTGAACGGTATGCTGTCTTCTGAGGGTTTTCAAGGTAGTGATTCTGCGCAGGAACATTGTATGAAGATGATATTAAATGCTGCAAAAGGTGCTGTTGGTGCTTTACTCGTGAGTCAAATAATATCTTATGAAAATGATTACAGTTCTATTTATTATGAAAACTACATGAATAGAGAACGGATCTTAGTAGTATAAATTTAAGAAGCGTATGATTGGGGGATGCAATATTGACTTCTCATTATGCGGCTTGACCTGCAGCCCAGCCTGAGGACCAAGCCCATTGGAAATTGTAACCGCCCAACCATCCACTGACATCTAATACTTCTCCAATAAAAAATAAGCCTTTGGTATTTTTGGCTTCCATGGTTTTGGAGGAAATGGCATTACAATCCACTCCGCCTAAAGTCACTTCAGCTGTACGATAGCCTTCTGTGCCATTGGGTTTAATTTCAAATTGATGAAATGCTTGGCTGATGTTTTCAATTTCTTGTTTAGAGAGTGTTTTTAGCTTTTTATCAAGTGTCTGATTATCTAGTAAAGCAGAGACTAATTTTTTAGCAAAATATTTTGATAAAATGGTTTTTAATCCTGTTACCGGGTTTTCTGCTTTAGATATAGTTAAAATATCCGAAAGATTATTATTAGGGAGTAGGTTAATTGTAATATTTTCTCCCGGAGTCCAATAGGAAGAAATTTGTAAAATAGCAGGGCCACTCAAGCCTCGGTGTGTAAAGAGTATATTTTCTCTAAATTGATTTTGGGGTGATTGGACCAAACTATCATTTGATATGCCTGGTAGTGAGTCAAAACGAGCCTTATCGATATTATGTAAAGTAAAAGGCACCAAGCCGGCTCTTGTGGGCCAAATATTAATATCGAACTGCTCGGCTATTTTATAGCCAAATGGGGATGCACCTAGTGTGGGGATAGATAATCCACCAGACGCAATAACTAGAGACTCACATTGATATTGATTTAAATTAGTCTCAACCATGAAGTGATTGGGAGATGTTTTTTTTAGATTGGTAACAGACTCTTTTAAGTGAAGTATAGCGCCTGCTTTCTCACACTCGCTCAAGAGCATAGACAGAATGTCTTTGGCTTTGTGATCGCAAAACAATTGGCCATGAACTTTCTCATGGTATGCGATACCATATTGCTCTACTAGCGCAATAAAATTCCATTGGGTATAGCGACTAAGAGCTGACTTTACAAAATGAGGATTATGAGAGATATAGTTTTCAGGTGCAATATTATAATTTGTAAAATTACACCGTCCGCCGCCGGACATTAATATTTTTTTACCTGGTTTGTTGGCGTGTTCAATAATTAAGACTTTGCGTCCCCGCTTTGCAGCCTCAATCGCGCACATGAGTCCCGCAGCACCCGCACCAATAATAAGAACATCGATATTTTGCATAAGGAAATGGGATACTCAGTATTTAGTCAGATTTGGGACAAATAATGCCATATCTGGTTTTAAGGGTCAATAATTCGCCTATATCAGCATGAGTTTGCTAGATCTATATTAGAGGTAGCGAGTTGTTACATATTAGTTATTTAACTTTTTTAATGTTTATTCATTATTTTACAGGGTGTCAATTTCAACTGCCTTGTGTCCAAGTATAGCAAGCATCAGTTATAATGATTGAATCTGACAGTTATTGGTAAACAAGGTAGTACAATATGAAGTCAACCCCATCATTTTTGAGTGTAATAAAAGAAAAGGCCAAAATCTTGTTTCTTTCTTGGCAATATCAAAGCCTCAATATTCCTGAAGTAAGACCATATGATTTAAGGATGGCTTCTATCAGCAGCCCTACAAGTAACCCACATGAAAAGATTAAGACACTACTGAACGATTCTTTATTCTGGCAAAAGCTAAAGGAAGATCCTAAGTCTTCAGCTGAAAGTATTCAGCTCAAAAATCAATGGGAAAGTGTCAGAGAGTTCGCAGATTTTACTGCTCAAGAGCTGATGCAGTTTAAATGGCATACTTTAGATCCCTATGAAATTTTTATACTTCGCGCATTGGAAGAATTGCAGACCGATTTAAAGCGCTATCAATTAAACGGTGTTTGGCGTCCCAAATGGATGTTAAGATGGCATCAAGATAAAATTGGAGCGCTGGAAGAAGAGTATCAAAAATTCTTAGATATTAAAAAAAAGTTACAATGCAACTTATTATTGAAAACGCGTCTTTACTCTTTGCTGGGCGTATCAAAATATATAGATGATATTTATTTATATTTTGCAACAAAAATAAATCAATTAAAGGTAATACATCCTAATGCATTAGCTATGCCAGAAGTTTCAACGGCCTTATCTGATGACACTAGGATTGCGGTTCATGATTACTTAAGCGCAGGTTTATTTATAAAAGAACCAGAGTTAGAAGATATTATTTTACCGATTTCACAAAAACCATACAGTGTCCCCATAGAACCCAAACAAATAGAAGCTGAGTTAAGAGCACTTAATATCTTTACGACAAAAACCGAATATTTGCTAGGATTAACATCGCTAACAAAGTTTAAACAAGAAAAGCAAGAAAGTGAGAAGGTAGGGGCATGGTTAGATACATGGGTTTTATCGACCTTAAGTCGCTTTATCACAACTAATAAATTGACCCGAAAAATAAAAGATATTTGGTACTATCGATGGGTCCTAGCCTTGATTATGACGGTTGGAGCTTATTTTTGGCTTGCATCTGCCGCGATTTCATTTATAGGACTTATAATGGGCTCTTGGGCTTCAAGCGTTGCCTCTAATGTATTATTTTATGGGGTTGCTTTGTTGCCAGCGTATATTATTGGATTTAAGGCACTGACTCATTTTGGTGAGACGATATATAATGCACTTGGATATTGGAAGGCTCGTGATATACAAGAGTCCATAGAGTTATTAAAACTTAACCAGCGATTTATTGGCGGGGAATTGTCTTCTGGTATCAAAGAAGTTACTTTTTTTGATATTGTTCAATTAGAAAGCAATGCTCAAGTAGCACTAAGAAATATTAATAAGGCAATTGTAGAATTAGATGCAGTGAGAGGTACCGCAAAATTTGTATACTGGGGAAGGATAAAGCAGGCCAACCTAGAGGTTGTAGCCAAGCTTAAATGGCAGAAGCAGGAGATTCATTCAAGATTAGAAATCTATGCTTCGCACATAGGCGAAAGGTTAGCCCAGAATTTGGCTACTTTTCATAATGATATTATAAAAGGAAGATTCAGCCCGACTATCCCAAAATCGCAGATACAGGCACTACATCAATTTGTTGCACAATATGGTAATGAGCAAGCGCAAAAAAAATTCACACAAAGTACGAACGTACTAGGGCTATTCGCCTCCCAACTTTGGGGAAATAAATTATTATTTAGAGTAGATCATCCAACTACGCTGAATCAACCTTGGGGCGGCTTTAAAAGTAATGTGCCCAGTTTAAAAGGTTGGTGTACATTAATTAAGTACTTTGAAATGGATAAATTACGTCAGGAAGCCGCAATAAATATTATCAAAGTCCTGATGGGACAAAAAATTTGTGAGCTGTCTGAACTGAATCAGTGGGTTGCTGTTGTTGGACATGAGAATGGGCCGAAGTTGATAAAAAATATTCAACAATATATATTTTTAACCTTAGATAATCAGCCAAGCGCGCATGCTAATTTATTATCTGAAGTGCAAAAAATATTAATAAATAACTGGGTAGAGCAAAATAAAGCTGTAATAGAATTAGCCAAAAACTTTATGTTGAGCCTTAAAAATGATAGGGAGCCTTGTAAAAGACTATGTCAAATGGAAGATATGACATTAATAAAATATTTTGAAGCATTAGAAGGGTTGGAGAGGTATGAAGCAGAAGAAACGATATTTTCTATTCGTGCGATATTGAAAAAGTATGATGGTAGCGCATCGAATGCAGTTTATTTTTTAAAGTTTTTACCAGCACACCTCAAAAAAGATATTGCCGTTCAAATGTTGGGTAGGCGATTAAATTGGCTAATAGAACATTTGGACTCACTTCTTGAAAACATTTTTGATAGTCATGATACAGAGCTTTTTAAACATCCTGCTTTAAATGGCGTTTACTCTTTTGGTGATGCAGTTAGAGCTCAGCGTCAATACATGCAACCGTGGGATGAGCGATTTAGTCAATTTTTATTACAATGCAAACAAAATGGTTTTGATGACGGCACTTTATCCGAAGACTATGAGACGTTTAATGCTAGGGTAAAACAGTTTGTGAATAATATTAGCCAAGAAATACTCATTCTTTCAAATACAACACCAAACCCAATAACTTCAAAACTTGAATACACAGAGCCAGCACGAATAGTTCCGGGGGGAATACGTTGTGTCTAAATCAGGAGCTCATGTAAAAGAATTTTTTAATGCAATTCAAACCAATCAAAAATCTTCTTTATATACATTATGCAATCTACTTTTAAAGCAAGACTCATCTGTCGTGAACCTAATTAAAAAAAAAATATCCGCTGAACAATTAAAAAAAATTATTAATTGCATGTTGATGCTGGAGCAAGATAACTGGTACTTGTTAGATCAAGATAGATTAAGGTCATTCTTGCAGTTTAAAGTGTTATTGATGACAGATAAGCATTGGTGTAAACACCTTGATCTGGATGATATTGTAACTTTGTCAAACAGTGATGAGTTTGTTTTAATGGGATTAATAGCGTTAACTAGAAAGCATCATATGTTAGTGGGGCATGACGACCTATTTAAGCATTTTGATTTTAGTTTGTTACAAAAAACTGGCGCAAGTCAAAGTATAGGCATTATTGCTGAACGGCTTCAACTTTGTCAGTCGTTACCTTTAGAGTATTTTAAACGATTAGGTCAGGATAAAATTGATCGTGCGCGACTGATTTTACTGTATTTACAAGAGCATCCATCTCGGTTTGAGATGGGCGTTTTCTTCTTACAACACCACCCAATGCTTAAGAACGAATTGCAAGCAAATTGGCTGCAAACAAAAGAATCGCTGGCATTACCAGAAGCTTCGGCAATCTTGCTAAATACATGTGCTATGGAAGTGAGTGAAACTTATCCTGAGTTCCAAAGAATTTCAAGTACTATTCGAGCCAAAAGAGACATCCCAGATAGTAGTGAGTATGCATATAGTCCTAGCTATGCTCATAATGTTTTTTCTCATATCAGAGCGTTGGGATTCAATCATCAGACATTGAGATTTATTGCAATGGGCGCTGTATCATTTAGCATTTCACCCATCTTGAGTCTAACATCACCGTTGGCTTTGTATACTTTTGGCGTCGGATTATGGACGATTAGAGCCGCTGTCACACCCATAGAGGAAGAGCCAGAGATAATGCAAACTAGGAAGAGCCCAGCTTCAAATGCGTAATATTTTATAAATACTTATTTAAAGTAAACTTGATTGACAATATAAATAATACCGGTATTATTCCTTCTCCCAATGACCATATTAAATGAGCAGCACAATATTGCTGATGAATTTATAATTTTGAGCAAAAAAATTATCTCTAAAAAGTATTATATATGTTATGGAGTTTTATAATATGACTGCACAAGAAATAATATCCTTAAAAAAAGCAACGGTAGAAGAAAATGAGCTTAATATCACAAGTAATGTAACTAGGACAGTGGAAGCTGAAAGCAATATACCGGTTAGTATGGTTCCAGGATCATCTAATTCTACTTTAGTTTCCCCCGTATCATTTGATCGTACAATTGAATTTGGTTCTGAAGAAGCATTTGCTGAAATTGAACCCGTTGCCCTTGTATCTGAATCCTTAGAAATACCAGTAGTAGAAACCATGACAACTGAAGTCATAGCGGATGAACCCGTTATTGCATTTAGAACGGAAGCAGTATCCGAAGAAGTTTCAACGCTTGGATCAGAGGAAGAATTAGAAGCTGATGAGGCACTAGTAGAGCTTGAACTTGCAGAAGCACTAGCAGAAGAGGTTGCTGCGATTGAGTTATCGGAAAGTGAAGAAGTGGTTGCGGCACATGAAATCGTAGAATCACCAGCAATAAACGTGACTTTAGCCAGAGATGTATTATTAGAGGCTGATAGCATTCCTGGTCTTGATATCGAAAGCGATGACGTGACTGTTTCACCTGACGTATCCTCTAGCGATTCTTTTGCTGACTATGTTTGGAGCTTCTTTCATAACCCATTTGCTTCAGAAACGGTGGATGACACTGTTAGCACAGACGTTATTGTTTAATGCCATTTTAAACTAGGCACCCACTAGTTTTAGTGGGTGCATTGAAGTAATCTTTCCGGCAAAAGTCATATCAACTTTCAAAAAGCCCCATTATTGAGGTAATAGCCCAAGCATAAAAAATTAAATAGAAGTGTTTATGTAAGCCTGCATGAAATTCAAAAAGCCATTTAAATAACGGCGACTACCACAGTGTATATTCACATGATAATGCTTGGCTAATATAGTAGAATGCATATCTATTATTTTTGCTATGGTCTCAGTTACATGCTTCAAAGTGCACAGTCAAGTTCATCAGTAAACCCGAAGTTTCCAAATCCTGAGAAAGCGCCTGTGGTTATTTCTTACAGACTAGAAGGCAAGCACTTAGGTAAAGCAGCATTTTATGATGCCTATACCTTGGCTAACCACACAGGATTTCCTGTATCTTTTGTACATTCAGAAGATGACTCCATTAAAGATAAGTATTTACTGGATTACATAAAGACTCAAACAATTAATATTCCCCATGTCACCATGAATCCTGCTTCAGGTAGGCCAGAGCCTGCGACACTAGATTCTTACAAAAAAGGTGGTTTACTTGTGATTCCTGGTATGACTAGAGAATCATACGAAAAAACCCCACCTGTCCATAATATTAGAATGAAATTTGAAAAATCCATTATTGATGATGCTTTAAGAAGAGGGCGTCCAATTCTTGCAATTTGCGCTGGCTCTTGGACATTATGGGAAGCATTGGGTGGCACTCTTGTGTCTGTAGACGGTCACAATTATGGTGGTGGAATGCCAAGAATTAATGCCAAAGGTACGATGACATATAACGTGCACATTCACGATGTGAGAGTTAAAAAAAATTCATTACTACACACAGCAATGGCATTAGGTAACAGTCAGCAAGAAAGGTTGCTACCAGCAAACAGCATACATTGGATGGCGCCAAACTCTGAAAGTTTACCTTCTAATTTTGAAGTATCAGCTACAGCTCGAAAAAGCCCATCTGTCTTACTTAAGACAAGACAAAAAACAGTGATGACGCCTGATGATAATACTGTCGAAGCCTTTTCTTCACTACACGGTGTACCTATTTTAGGTTTTGTTTGGCATCCGGAAGCTTTTGATTTTAAGAAGAACTCAGGTGCTGAGTTATCAAATTCGAAGGCTCTTTTATTTATGGCTCAAGCTGGATCAGCATATAAAGCTAAGCAAGATATGTTAAATGATTATAAAGCTGTAGCCGCAAAAGTTGAACTTAATGAGGTAGATGCGCTTGAAAAAGTGTTTTTGAATATGAAGCTCTAAATATTCTAAATTCATTGCATAGCTTTTGGTGGCTATACAGTGGTGACATCTTTTGTGTTGAGGGATTTATTAATTTTATTTAAGCTTTTTTTTAAATCACTTAAATCAGTAGAATTTTTTATTTTACTTTCTTGAGCTTCATATAATAGTTTAGCATGAGTCAATAAATATTTTTTAATGTATTGATTTTGACTGCACTTGATAACTTCTTCTATAATCTGCATAAACTTAATAGATACGGATAAGTCGTTTACTGCTTGTTGTCGAAAGCGGTCAAATGCTTTCTTTATAATTTCCTTGTGATTCGTTCGGGATAAGATAAGTCCAGAAGATTGTTTTTTGCTCATTAAGATTGTAGGAGGCAAATCAGTTTGCGCTAAAAGGATTAAACTTTCTGCTATGAAATCTAAGCATAAAATAGCTGTATATGGATTATTTAAGCTAGGAGACAATGCTCTGATACCAATTTCTGCCATTTGTTCAAAAATAAACTCTATATCTTGGGTTGTTGACCGCTGGCTACCTATTCTAAAGCACTTTAACAGATCTTGGCTTATATTTTCTGGCAAACTTTCCTCATGGTAAATGTAGAACATAACAATATTTGATTTTAAGAAGTTGCCTGATTGAACTAATAACTCAACGGTAATATTATTTTTATCACAAATTGACAAAAGTTGATCTAAGTCTATGTTTTGTAGGTATCCATGCTCCTCAGAGATAACCTGTTTTTTTAATTTTGGCAGATTATTTTTATTGTAACTATTTTCATAAGTGTTATATTTCAATTTTTGACTTTCAAGTTCGACATTAATTAGCTGCTTGAATTCTTTTAATATATTTTCTAAAACATATTCAACCTGTATGGATCGGCAAATATAATGTATAAAATAAATAAGTATTAAAAAACAACTGATTCCAAGTATCATACTTAATATAATGGATAGATGAGGAATAGGTGTGCTGGGATTGATAGTGCTGAGTATACAAATGCAAAAAACAAAAGTCCCTATAAAGAGTCCAATGACAAATTGTGTTGTGCCTTGTTTTATAAAGTTAGGTATTAACCTTGGACCTAACTGATTGCTCGCAATAGATAAGATTAGAACGGTTATAGAAAAAACAACCGATGTCACAGTTATAACGGATGCAGCAATTGTTGATAAAACAGCTTGTGCACTATCTTTATGAATAAAAACAGCAGAATCGCTTAACCATAATTCATAAATAAATGTATCGAGATACAATGTGTAAATAGAGAGTATACCAAAGAGCAAAACAACCAAGACTGGAACGATCCAATAGTTTAAAAATAATTTTTCTCTTAAGTATGTATTAATTATCATTGATCAAAACACAAAATATTAGATATTAGGCGGTGGTGGTTTTCTGCCTGTGGCCAAGTAATATACCAGGCCAAACAAAAATAACACACAAAAAATATAAAATATTATTCGAGCAATACTAGCTGCAGTTGCAGCAATGCCAGTAAATCCTAAAACACCAGCAATTAAAGCGATTACCGCAAAAATAATGACCCATCGTATCAGCATCTCTGTTTTACTCCTTGCCGACTATTTTTATATCAAAATGAACACTCGAGACACCTTTGGTGGAGCGTATTACTTTTTGGATCTCTAAACTATCAGCGTTAGACTTTATTTCACCCGTTAAAAACACTTTTCCATTCTTAGTTTCAATTTTTAATGGCCATAGGCTAGTGTCTAATCCATTGACAAATTTTAACTTAATCAATTTACCCTTGATTTTAGCTGTGGTGGCCATGTCATCTATAACTGATTGACTTTTCTCAATTTTGAAATTCTCTGTATTTACATCTTCGATTTTATTTAAACTCGATACAATGGTTATGGCTCTGTCATATTGAATATCTGTAGCCACTATACCATTCAAAATTGCAGTATCACCTTCTATTTTAACTTTAATATCTAACGGATTTAATAATGGATCATTAGCAAGTTCAGAGACGATGTAGGTATAATCTACCGTACTTTCTATGGTTTTATCTAGCTTTTCTCCAATCTTTTCAAATGGTCCATCAGATTTTGCCCATATTGGCTGTGAGCTTAAAGCTAAACTTATAATCAGCACTTTGTATATTTTCATCAATGGCCTCCTCTCTCTTCATCACTATATTATAGTAAGTAAGCAGTAATTTTTAAATATTAGACTAGTTAAGAACACAGGTACAAATTACAGCCATGTGAAGGTTTAATACGAACGCGCCTTACATTAAATTAAAAGTCACATATTTTTGATTTGTCTATCATGCCACTTGGCAAAAACTGTTTGCGCAACAATTGCACCAATTAATGCACATGCCATATCGGTTTGTGTGTCCCACATATCACCTTGCATTCCCAGAAATGCGTCAGCAGAAGCACCTGATATAATCGCGACAAGCCATTCAAATATTTCATAAAGTGCACTAATGCCTAAGCAGCTAAAAGTAATCAAAAAAGTGAATATCCAGTCACGTTTGATTGAAGTCTTTCGCAATAAAATCTCTCTAATAATCATTGCAGGCACAAATCCTTGCATGAAATGCCCAACTTTATCATAGTAATTTCTAGATAAGTTAAAACTATCTTTTAGCCAGTTAAATAGTGGAACATCTTCATATGTAAAATGCCCTCCAATTATCAATACAATGGCATGGAGGAAAATCAAAAAGTAAACTATATTTGAAAATTTGAATTTATGATAAAAAATAAAAAGTAGAGGGATAGCAATCAATACAGGTAAAACCTCCAAAAACCAAATGAAATATGTTTTGGGGTTTATTGCTGACCAGCTTAGTACGCATAGAACAATTGCTAGCATAATATACAGATATAAATTTTGTCTTGGTGATGATGTCGCCATATTATAGATTGCCCTAATTTTCATGGGTGTTTGAAAACAAGCTATACCTACGTCATTTTAGCAAAACGCACAGCATTGAACGAAATAGATTTATATATTCACGATTATGGCTGCTTAGTCTTAGTGTACAATGTGTTTCTATAATAAAATACTATGGAAACAAAATAATATTATAACCTTATATGCGGAAAATAAAGATTGTCTATCTATCACTGTGTTTTCTGGGTAGGATTTTTAAAGCCTGTGGTGCTGTGACATAATGTCCCGTTCATTATAAACTCATAAATGAGTATGGTTGTTTCATCACCCCTAGTAGAGATGTGAGCAGATATAAAGGCTCAACATGATGTGAAAACAAACTAACTTAATGTTGGCGCTTTCTTTCAATTCTTGTGAAACTGCTATAAATTGAAAGTCTGTTAAGTATACAAATGCTATGCTTTCTACCAGTGTCATCGTTACCTGACAATTTATTTTGGAATGAAGCCCGTGTCTCAAACTATAGCCATAGTTGACTGTAATAATTTTTATGTTTCTTGTGAGCGGGTGTTTCAGCCTAAACTTGAAGGGCAGCCGGTTGTTGTTCTTTCAAACAATGACGGATGTGCTGTCGCAAGATCAGATGAAGCAAAAAAAATTGGCATCAAGATGGGGCAGCCATATTTTCAATTTAAGCATTTAGAAAAAAAGCATGGGATTCATGTTTTTTCTTCAAATTATGCTCTATATGGAGATATGTCTGCTCGCATGGCAGTTATATTGGAGCAATTCAGCGATACAATTGAAATATACTCTATTGATGAAGCATTCGTAAATTTAACAAAATATAAAAATCTAGATTTAAATGAATATGGTCAAGATTTGCGCCAAACAATACGACAACAAATTGGCTTACCAGTTAGCGTTGGCATTAGCACGACCAAAACACTGGCAAAATTAGCAAACTATTATGTGAAGAAAAACAAGCTAGCAACAAGTGGGGTATTTGATCTCACCACTAAAAAAACACAAAACTGGTTGTTACCTAAAATTAGCATCGAAAATATCTGGGGTGTTGGATCTCGGTCGACTGAGAAGCTTAAAGTATATGACATCAAAACCGCACACGACTTAAAGCTGGCAAACCCAGCATGGATTAGAAAAAAGTTTAGCGTGATTATGCTACGAACTGTATATGAACTAAATAATGAGGCTTGCTTTGACTTTGAACATGAGCCGGCGCCTAAAAAAGAAATTGTTTGTTCAAGATCTTTTGGCACTTTACAAACTGAATGGCAAGCTCTGCGCTCAGCTATCAGCCACCATACAGCAAATGCAGCAGCCAAATTACGCAAGCAAGATTCTATGTGTATGGGGATATATGTAAGTATTCGTACAAATCCTTTCAGGAATCATGATACGCAATATGGGAAAGGCTCATACCAAGTATTACCCCAGCCTACCGATGAAACATCCGTATTATTAAAATATGCTGTCGAAGGATTAAAGCATGTGTACAAGCAAGGTTATCGCTATAAAAAGGCTGGCATAATGCTTTATGATATACGAGACAACAAAATGCAACAATTAAGTTTATTAGAGCCTAATCTGCAATCTGACCCAAAGCTTATGAAGGCATTAGATTTAATTAATTTACGGTATGGCAAGGGTACATTGCAATATGGATGTGAAAAAACAGCGGCAGGATGGAAGATGTCAAGCTCAAACCTGTCTCCTTCTTATACAACAAAATGGTCAGACCTTCCTATTGTAAAGGCGAAATAAAAATGACAACCTCAACTAATCATTATCAAATTTCACAACATATATTGACCTGCAAAGAGGAGTTTACATCTATTCCGCTTCCTCTATTTTTAAGTAAAATCAGAGCTGGTTTCCCTTCCCCTGCAGATGACCATTTAGACAAAACATTAGATTTAAATGATTTAATGATAAAAAATCCCCCTTCAACATTTTTTGTAAAAGTCGAAGGAGACTCAATGACGGGTATTGGCATGTTTCCGGGAGATTTATTAGTTATAGATAGATCAAGAGAGCCGAGCGATGGTAAAATTATTATTGCTGCGCTGGATGGGGAGTTAACGGTAAAACGTATAAAAAAATTACCTAATAATCTTATAAGACTAGATGCCGAAAATAAAAATTATTCTTCAATTACTGTGTCTGCTGATCAGGACTTTACAGTTTGGGGGGTTGTCACAGGTGTCATTCGCAGCCTTTAGTTTGTATTTGTCGTTTTTTAAAGATTAGAAAATGATCTAGGATACTCACATAACCGTCAAAAAGAGCAAAAGCGTAGTGCTAGCACAATCGTGCGTGAAAAAAATGATAGATAAGTTAACTAATATTTTAGGCGCCTTTCAATCAAGGTTGCAATAATATACGGCAAAAGGTGTAAGAGCAGAGCCAGATGTCACGTTGGTGTCTACTAAGGAAAATCTGCAAAATTGGGTTAACGAAAACATCACAAATATATCAGAATACGTCAGAAAAGTAGCAAATTTCTACACAATCTCTAACTGTGCCATATTGAGCTATAATTAATGGCACATTTAAAGCATGAGTTCAGAAAAAACGCTTGTAAGTAAATCTGCTTGCATTAGTAAGGGTTAAAACCTTTTTGTGCAAAAGTATGCTCAGCTTCAAAATCTTTCATGAAGATGAAAGAAATTATATACATCGACATTTCTTTGCCAGCATTATCGGGGCATCTACTAGGTTCAATAATACCATTCTTGCCGATCAAGAGATTGAATGAATAGATACTGTTTTGACTATTGATGGCAAGCCTTTTCCTTTAAGCAAAATCGAAGTTTAATTAGAGATAAACTTTTCCAAGACAGGGAAAGCAGTATTGAAGGGGTACCGTTTGGGTTGATTCAGTATTACGTACAGGGGAGAGGCGTTTGCTATCGACTAACATTTTAGTTCAAACATCATTTGTCAGGTTGCTGGATATTACTCTTCATTTTATTCGAGAATTGTAACGGTAAGACGAGAGCGTTTAAACTATCATTCTGGTGATATTCATCAGTATTCTGTCGAAGAAAACAGTAGTGCAAGTTAAGAATATGGTTTGTTGCTGGAGTGAAAGTTGTATTGATGCTAGGGCAACTGAAGCGCTGGTGTAATCCTGAAGGTGAAACTAATATGTTCATCTTGGCTTCAGTTGCTACCAGAAATAATAGCAAGAAATACGTAATAAATCATCATGTGAACATGATATTGTTGCAAAAAATGTATCCGAACCCTAATATAAAATTCTTAATAGAGACTGTGACTGAAATTGCTTTTTAAAAAATATAGTTAAAAGTCCTCAAATTACTATGGGAGATTATACTTACTATGATGATCCAACTGACGTTCATAACTTTGAAAAGAATGTTCTTTATTTGTTTGATTTTATGAATGACAAGCTGAATATTAGGAAATTCGCTCTTATGACCCCTGGTGTTAGTTGTAAGCAAAGAGAAAACAGTTATTGAAAATAGGTTTGTATAGATAACCATGCAACAATAATGCAGGGAATAAAAATTGGTCACGGTTCAATTTCTAGTACAACCGCATTGGGAGTAAAATACATTGAGCCTTTTATGATTATTAGAGATAATCCCCGTAAGCCAATTAGGAAGCGTTTTGATCAAGGAGCAATTAATTTTTTAGTTTCTCTTACGTGGTGGAACTGAAGCATAGACAAAATAACAAACAATCTATAGGCCATTATAATTGGTTACATAGCTTAACTAAAAAAATTATATCATTAAATTTAGTAGTTTTTTTATAGTAAAGGTCTGGATTAGTGAATACTAACTTATTTAACCAAGTTGTTTAGCCGAACAGCAGAAGGTCGGAAGTAAATTGGAGGAAATAATGGACGATAGATATATAAGGATGAAGAGCGGCATTAAGATGCCTAAGATTATCTATGGTACAGCTTGGAAGAAAGTGAAGACAGCTTCTCTTGTCTATAAAGCCATAAAACTAGGTTTTCGAGGCATTGATACGGCATGCCAACCTAGACATTATTTTGAGCCTGGTGTTGGGGAGGCACTGAATAAATTAGAGAAAGAGGGCATTTCCCGAGATCAGATATTTTTACAAACTAAATTTACACCTATTTCAGGCCAGGATCCCGATACCATTCCCTACAATCCAAAATCAAGCCTTCAAGAACAGGTCTGGAAGTCGTTTTTGTCTTCACAAAAAAACCTAGGAACAGATTACCTGGATTCTTTGATTCTTCACTCGATGTTAGATACCCACGATGAAACCATTGAGGCCTGGGGCGGTATGGAGGATATTCATAGTAACTCTGGTGCAAAACAATTGGGTATAAGTAATTGTTATGATTTAGAAAAACTAAAGAAACTTTACGACGATGCTAGAGTTAAACCATCTGTCTTACAGAACAGATTCTATAAAACAACAGACTTCGATAAGGAAATACGGAAATGGTGTTTTGAAAATGATATTATATATCAAAGTTTTTGGACATTAACAGCAAACCGAGATTTTCTGCAGTCCCCATTGATTGAGGCCATCGCATTATCAAATAATAAGACACCAGCTCAAATATTGTTTCGATACTTAACTCAGATAGGCGTAGCCCCTCTAACAGGAACCACTTCAGATGCTCACATGAAAGAAGATTTAGCCATATTTGAGTTTGTACTCTTGGAATCTGATATAGAGAGAATAAATAATTTGCTCTGATAGGTAAAGGATTAGTAGGATTTAAAATTATGCCCCAATTAGTACTCTTTTGATTATCTTTGAATGGTATGAGAGTTGTTAAAATGAACTACTGATTAATCGCATCAAATATTTTTATAATAAAGGCTATTATTACTGAATGGAAAACAAGCTCGAAAAATCTTTGGATGAAGTCGTAATTTTAGACTTTGAAACTACAGGTCTATCAGCGCAATATGAGAGAGTGATTGAAGTAGGAGCCGCCTTAGTTAAAGGTAATCAAGTAACAGAAACATTTTCACAGTTATGCTATCCAGGAACTTCTATTTCTCCCTGTATTACAGAATTAACAGGAATTACCAATTCAATGCTAAAGGGGCAACCTAAGCCAGAAATAGTTATGTCGAAATTACATGAGTTTATTGATAGGCGTCCCATCCTAGCCCACAATGCATCCTTTGATCGCCAATTTCTTTTTGCAGAAATGGGAAGATCAAAGTTAGAGGTTCCAAACTCAATTCTGTGTACTCTATTATTATCACGTAGAATAATTTTAGATGTGACAAATCATAAGTTAGTAACCCTTAAGCAATATATTAAATTTAATAGTAAAAAAACTCACCAAGATCATCGGGCATTAGATGACGTTAAGGTAACCGCTGCATTATGGGTGTTCCTCAGGAAAGAGATTGAAAAATCAATTGGCTCTAATAATTTGGATGTCGATATCTTTCAAAATATATGTAAAGTACCAAAATCACAAGTACAGACTAAGTTAAAAAATATAGCAAAAAAGATAAAAGTTTCGGGATGATCAAGTCTCTTACTCTATACAAAAAATAGGTAGTATTAATCCATTAGTATCCCATAGATTATGTATGCAATAAAATAGAGCGCTTTACGGTCTAAGGGGTTGTTTTTTATACACAAATAACTGAGAGCTTAAAACTTTAGGCTTTGTTTAGCATCCAGAAGCTTTTAACTTCAAAAAAAATTAGTGTTAAGTTACCTTTAGCCATGGTAAGCGTACGGTCAACGACACAGTTGCATATTTAAATTGATGAAGATTATTGTT
>CAXBML010000010.1:0-102007 GCA_963976875.1 uncultured Coxiellaceae bacterium | reverse complement strand
AGCAGCGGTCTCCAAAACCGCAGGTTGGGGGTTCGATTCCCTCCTGGCCTGCCAAATTTAAGGTGGTACTTCTTTTAACATGAGTCATCAGACACAATACCATGGCGGCATCATGGACTCATTAAAATGGATAGTTGTTTTGGCATTGGCTGTATTTGGTGTAGTGGGAAATTACCATTATGCTGAACAATCAGTGCTTATTAGAGTGCTTTTGCTTTTAGCAATTGCCGGTGCAGCGTTATTTGTCGCATATAAAACAAGCAAAGGCCAACGTTTTTGGCAATTTGCTATGGATGCGAAATCAGAGGTTAGAAAGGTTGTTTGGCCTAGTCGTCAAGAAACCATTCAAACAACGTTGATTGTTTTGGCTATCGTAACAGTTGTTAGTCTCATTTTATGGGGAATTGACGCTGTATTACTGAAGGCTGTCGCACTCATCACCGGATATGGGGCACATTGACAATGGAAGAAACTGAACAAGAAGCATTGCGCTGGTATGTTGTCCAGGCTTTTGTGGGTTATGAAAACCGCGTTGTGCTTAATTTGCAAGAAAGCATTAGACAGTATCATTTAGAAGATAAATTTGGCGAGATTTTAGTACCCACGGAAGAAGTTGTTGAAATCCGTGACGGGAAAAAATGCAAAAGTGAAAGAAAGTTTTTCCCAGGCTATGTTCTTGTTCATATGATTTTGGACGAGGAAACCTGGCATTTAGTGCGTCGCACACCTAGAGTTTTAGGGTTTATTGGGGGCACTTCAGACAAACCTGCGCCTATTTCAGATAAAGAAGCCAACAATATTTTAGATCGAGTAAAAGAAGGTGTTGAGAAACCAAGGCCTAAGACTATATTCGAACCAGGCGAAGTGGTTCGGGTAAACGATGGTCCTTTTGCCGACTTTAATGGTGTTGTAGAAGAAGTCAATTACGAAAAAAGCCGCTTAAGAGTGGCAGTATTAATCTTCGGGCGTTCAACGCCTGTAGAGTTAGAGTTTGGTCAAGTCGAAAAAACATAATACTTTATGGGGAGCTTAGCGGCGTTTGAACCCAAATGAGGTGAATCATGGCAAAGAAAGTAAGTGCATTTATTAAGTTGCAGGTAAAAGCGCAAGAAGCAAATCCAAGTCCGCCAGTAGGGCCTGCTTTGGGTCAGCATGGTGTGAACATCATGGAGTTTTGTAAGGCATTTAACGCACAAACACAATCCTATGAAAAGGGAATGCCCTTACCTGTAATCATTACGGTTTATAGTGATAAAAGTTTTACTTTTGTTATTAAAACACCTCCTGCAGCAATTTTATTGAAAAAAGCTGCTGGTATTCAAAAAGGTAGTGGTGAACCCAATACTAAAAAAGTAGGTACGGTGACACGTGCACAATTAGAAGAGATTGCAACTACCAAGATGGCTGATCTAACCGCTAGCAATATGGAAAATGCAGTCAGTACAATTGCTGGTAGTGCTCGCAGTATGGGTCTTGAGGTGGAGGATTAATCATGGCAAAGCTATCAAAAAGAATGCAAAGTATTCAAGACAAAGTTGAAAAAAATAAAGTATATGCTGCAGACGAAGCTATTAATCTACTGAAAAGTTTAGCAAGCGCTAAATTTGTAGAAAGTTTTGATTTAGCCGTGATATTAGGGATTGATCCTAGAAAATCAGACCAAAATGTTAGAAGTGCTAGTGTCTTACCCCATGGTACAGGTAAAACTTTACGTGTTGCTGTCTTTGCTCAGGGTGAGAATGCTGAAAAAGCAAAAGCAGCTGGTGCAGATGCGGTCGGGTTCGAAGATTTAGCAGATGAAATTAAAGAAAAAGCAGCCAATGGCAAGATTGATTATGATGTCATTATTGCGACTCCTGACGCTATGCGTGTCGTCGGGCTTTTGGGACGTGTGTTAGGGCCTAGAGGTTTGATGCCAAACCCTAAGGTTGGCACAGTGACAACTGATGTTGAAAAAGCGGTTAACAACGCAAAAGCAGGACAAGTTACTTACCGTGCGGATAAAGGCGGTATTGTTCATTGTACTGTTGGTAAAATTAATTTTGATGAAAAATCATTGAGAGAAAATATAGACTGCGTTTTAGCAGATATTCGTAAAGTAAAACCAAGCACAGCAAAGGGTGTTTACTTTAAGAAAGTTATTTTATCGAGCACCATGGGGCCTGGATTGGTGATCGATAAAGGTTCACTTGGTCTTTAAGCTTTAAAGATTGAGTGGATAGTTTGCTGTAGTATTCTCTATGTAAATTGGCTATGAGGTTTTCCGAGTTAGCCTAAAGCACTATAGATAAAACGATACAGCGGGCGTCAGAGACCGCGGGTGTGAGAGCTTAATTGGCTCATTTTGAGTCTACCTGCGCAGGCTAAAGCTTGCAACTCAAGTCAGATGATTGTTTTGCAAATAACCGCAAAGATTACGTTTAGTGATCATATTAGTTAAGGAGAAGTTTGGTGACGTTATATCTTGATGATAAAAAAGCAATCGTCGCTGAAGTCTCGGAAGTAGCGAATGAATCAGTATCACTTGTTGTTGCTGATTATCGTGGGTTGGATGTACCTAAAATGACAGCCTTACGCAAAAAAGCGCGTGAGTCTGATGTTTATTTACGTGTTATTCGTAATACCTTAGCTCGAAGAGCTTTGGAAGGTACGCCATTTAAATGTATGGAAGCTGATTTAGTTGGGCCTATCGTTTTTGGTTTTGCTAAAAATGAACCTAGTGCCGCAGCTCGTCTTTTTCGTGATTTCGTTAAAGATAATAAAGAGCTTGAAGTTAAATCGTTATCAGTAGCAGGCGAATATTATGATGCCTCACAATTAGATAACATTGCTTCGTTGCCAACTAAAGATGAAGCATTGGGTCAATTAGCAGCAATGTTAATGGCGCCTGTCACACAACTGGCACGTACAATGAAAGAACCTACGCAAATGCTAGCTCGAGCTTTGGATGATTATTCTGAAAAGAAGCAATAGTATTTTAGTGTTAAACAAATTAATTTTTCCTGGAGAATGAAAATGGCTGAATCTACAGCAACTGTACAAAAACTTTATGATTCAATTGTTGAATTATCAATCATGGAAGTCGTTGAGCTTGTTAAAAAAATGGAAGATGAGCTTGGCGTATCTGCAGCTGCACCTGTTGCCGTTGCTGCTGCCGCTGGCGGCGCTGCTGCTGCTGCTGAAGAGCAAACAGAATTTGATGTTGTGTTAACAAGCTTTGGTGAAAAGAAAGTTAATGTGATTAAAGCAGTTCGTGGCATCACAGGACTTGGATTAAAAGAAGCAAAAGCTTTAGTTGAAGGCGCTCCGGCTCCTGTTAAAGAAGGCGTTTCCAAAGATGAAGCTGAAGACATCAAAAAGCAATTAGCGGAAGCTGGTGCAGAAGCTGAAGTAAAATAAAGTAAAAAAACTTTATTGACATCTTCAAAATTAGGCTGGTTATCAAGTGATAGCCAGTCATTGTTTTTACTTAGTACATGAGGGCTCCCAATGGAATTATCCTATACCGAAAAGAAGCGACCCAGAGCAAACTTTGGTAAACAGTTGGATACGTTGGAGGTTCCACCGCTCCTGGACATACAACTTAAGTCCTACCAGAGCAAGTTTTTACAAGCCGAATGCGATGAAGATCGTCGTGATAATATTGGGCTGCAATCTGCTTTCCAGTCTGTATTTCCTATAGTAAGCTTTTCAGGCTTTGCACAATTAGAATTTGTGAAATATACCCTTGGCACGCCTGCTTTTAATGTGAAAGAGTGTCAGCTAAGAGGTCTAACCTATGCAGTTCCCTTACGTGTGCTTGTACGCTTAGTTATTTTTGATAAAGAAGCTGCAGGTGACACCAAAAAAGTAAAAGATATTCGTGAGCAAGAAGTCTACATGGGTGAAATTCCTTTGATGACTCGCTCAGGTACTTTCGTTATAAATGGTACAGAACGTGTTGTTGTTTCTCAGCTTCACCGTTCACCAGGCGTGTTTTATGACCATGATAAAGGCAAAACACACTCATCAGGAAAATTATTATACTCCGCGCGCGTAATTCCTTACCGTGGTTCATGGTTAGATTTTGAATTTGATCCAAAAGATCTGATTTATGCCAGAATTGATAGACGTAGAAAAATCCCGGCCACTATCTTATTACGCGCATTGGGACTTAGTTCTGAAGAAATTTTAGCTTTGTTTTTTGAAACAGATACCTTCTGTTTCGAAAATGGCGACTTAGTTTTAACATTAATGCCTGAACGCTTAAGAGGCGAGACGTCTTTATTCAATATTAAAGATAGCAAAGGCAATATGTTAATCGAGGAAGGCCGACGTATCACGGCAAAGCATGTTCGCCAAATGGAAGAAATGAATCTGTCTAGGTTGAGAGTCCCTAGAGATTATATATACGGCCGTGTTTTAGCGAACGATATTGTTGACAAAGAAACGGGTGAAATCGTTGCTGAAGCAAATGCTGAAATTACCCCAGAGTTATTAGAAGCCATTTTAGCGGCAAATGTTTTTGAATTAAAAACGTTGTTTACTAATGACTTAGACCATGGTCCTTATATTTCAGATACATTACGAGTAGATTCTACTAGTACGCGTTTAGAAGCGTTGATTGAAATTTATAGAATGATGCGTCCAGGTGAGCCGCCGACAAAAGATGCGGCAGAGACCCTATTCAAAAATCTATTCTTCACAGAAGATCGTTATGATTTATCTTCTGTTGGTCGCATGAAATTTAATCGCCGAGTGAGCCGTGAAGAAATTACGGGTCCCGGTGTGTTAGATAATGACGATATTATCTCAGTATTGAAAGTTCTTATTGATATTAGAGACGGTCGAGGCGAGGTGGATGATATTGATCACCTTGGTAATCGCCGTGTTAGAAGTGTTGGCGAGATGGCCGAAAATCAATTCCGCGTTGGACTTGTTCGGGTTGAACGTGCAGTCAAAGAAAGATTAAATCTCGCTGAGTCAGATAATCTGATGCCCCAAGATTTGATTAATGCAAAGCCAGTTTCTGCTGCAATTAAAGAGTTTTTTGGTTCTTCTCAGTTATCCCAGTTTATGGATCAAAATAACCCATTGTCAGAAGTAACGCACAAAAGACGTGTGTCAGCTTTGGGCCCAGGTGGCTTGACTAGAGAAAGGGCTGGCTTTGAAGTACGTGACGTACATCCGACTCATTATGGTCGCGTATGTCCGATTGAAACGCCAGAGGGACCAAATATTGGTCTGATTAACTCTTTGGCTGTTTATGCAAGAACAAACGATTATGGGTTCTTAGAAACGCCATGTCGTAAAATTGTAGACGGCAAAGTATCTGGGGAGATTGTATTTTTATCTGCAATTGAAGAAAGCAGTTTTGTGATTGCTCAGGCAAACGCTAAATTAGATATGGATCTCAAGTTAACCGATGAGTTGGTTGCTGCGAGACACAAAAATGAGTTTACCTTTACCTCTCCTGAAAAAGTACAGTTTATGGATGTATCACCTAAACAAATTGTTTCGGTTGCTGCATCCCTGATTCCTTTTTTAGAGCATGATGATGCGAATAGGGCCTTAATGGGGTCAAACATGCAACGTCAAGCAGTGCCTACTCTGAAGGCTGAAAAGCCACTAGTTGGTACAGGTATGGAGCGAATTGTTGCAAGGGACTCTGGGGTCACTGTTGTTGCGGACCGTGGTGGTATTATCGATTCAGTGGATGCTGGACGTATTGTTGTTCGAGTAAATGACAGCGAAACGCATGATAATGAGGCTGGGGTTGATATTTATAACCTTACCAAATACACACGCTCAAACCAAAATACCTGCATAAACCAAAAACCTTTGGTTAAAGTGGGCGATAAAATTCAGAAAAATGATGTGTTGGCTGATGGTCCATCTACAGACATGGGTGAATTAGCCTTAGGGCAAAATTTGCTCGTCGCCTTTATGCCTTGGAATGGTTATAACTTTGAGGATTCGATTCTAATTTCTGAACGTGTTGCTGAAGAAGATCGCTTCACCACAATTCATATAGAAGAATTGACCTGTGTTGCTCGTGATACGAAGCTAGGTTCTGAAGAAATCACGCCTGATATTCCTAATGTTGGCGAAGGCGCTCTTGGCAAGTTAGATGAATCTGGTGTGGTTTACATTGGGGCAGAAGTTGAGTCTGGCGATATCCTTGTTGGAAAAGTAACACCAAAAGGTGAGACACAGCTCACACCGGAAGAAAAATTGTTACGAGCTATTTTCGGTGAAAAAGCATCGGACGTAAAAGATACATCGTTGCGAGTACCAACAGGCATGACAGGTACCATTATCGATGTGCAAGTATTTACTAGAGATGGTGTCGAAAAAGATGCGCGTGCATTACACATTGAAAAAACAGCACTAGATAGTGCGAAAAAAGATCTAAGTGATGAATTGCGTATTCGAGAAGGCGATGTCTATAGTCGTATTAAAACTAACTTAATTGGTCAAGTCGCTGAAGGCGGCCCCAATCAATTAAGCGCTGGTACAGAACTAACTGAATCATATCTAGATAGCTTAGAAAAAAGCAGATGGTTTGAAATTCGCCTTCGAGATGAAGCGTTAACCTCTAAATTAGAGCGTTATCAAAAACATTTGCTTGAGTTGCGTAAAGACTTTGAAGAAAACTTAGAAGTGATGCGTAAAAAATTAAGCCAGGGCGATGATTTGGCACCAGGTGTACTTAAAATTGCCAAAGTCTATATGGCAGTTAAACGTAGAATCCAGCCAGGTGATAAGATGGCGGGGCGTCACGGTAACAAGGGTGTTATTTCCACTATTGTGCCAGTAGAAGATATGCCTTACTTAGAAGATGGGACTTCAGTTGATATTGTATTGAACCCGCTTGGTGTTCCGTCTCGTATGAACGTGGGACAGATTCTGGAAACCCACTTAGGTTGGGCGGCTAGCGGTTTAGGCGATAAAATTAACAAGCTTCTGAAGGAAAAAGCAGAAGTCAGTAAAATTCGTCAGCAGTTAGATGATATTTATAACCTAAATAAGTACGTTAAAACTGATTTTGACGCTTTATCAGATGAGAATATTCTGGAGTTGAGTAAAAACTTAACTCGCGGTGTGCCTATGGCAACACCCGTGTTTGATGGCGCATCTGAACCAGAAATTAAAGCCCTCTTAAAAATGGCAGGAAGAGATGAAAGTGGTCAATCTCGTTTATATGATGGCCGTACAGGTGATGCTTTTGATAGACCTGTTACTGTCGGTTACATGTATATCTTGAAGTTGAATCACTTGGTCGATGACAAAATGCATGCTCGTTCAACGGGTTCGTATAGCCTTGTCACCCAACAACCACTGGGCGGTAAAGCGCAATTTGGTGGACAGCGCTTTGGTGAGATGGAAGTCTGGGCTTTAGAGGCCTATGGTGCAGCTTATACATTGCAAGAAATGTTAACGGTCAAGTCAGATGACGTAGCCGGACGTACGAAGATGTATAAAAACATCGTGGATGGTAATTATCGTATGGATGCTGGTATGCCTGAATCCTTTAACGTTTTGGTTAAAGAAATTCGTTCTTTGGGAATTAACATTGAACTAGAACAAGCAAACTAGTTTTAGGGCCAGCCTTTTTAGGCTGGCTATTGAGAATTGGGTGTAGGGTTTTACCTGATTTCTTTAAATATAGCATCAGGTATGCGATTTAACGCTTATACGGAGACACAACCTTGAGAGATTTACTTTCTATCGTTCGTCAGCAAAGCAAAATTCATGACTTTGAAAAGGTTGCGATCGGCCTAGCGCCGCCAGAACTAATCATGTCTTGGTCATTTGGTGAAGTGAAAAAGCCAGAGACCATTAATTATAGAACATTTAAACCCGAAAGAGATGGTTTATTTTGCGCTAAAATCTTTGGGCCAGTTAAAGATTATGAATGCTTATGTGGTAAGTATAAGCGTTTAAAACATCGTGGTGTTATTTGTGAAAAATGTGGTGTAGAAGTCACATTAGCTAAAGTCAGACGTGACAGAATGGGGCATGTAGAATTAGCTTCCCCAGTTGCGCATATTTGGTTTTTGAAATCATTGCCTTCTCGTATTGGCTTGCTGTTAGATATGACACTACGTGATATTGAGCGTGTGTTATATTTTGAAGCGTACGTTGTGATTGATCCAGGCATGACGCCTTTAGAAAAAGGGCAATTACTTTCTGAAGAAGCCTATTTAGAATCCATTGAGCAGTATGGTGACGAATTTACTGCAAAAATGGGCGCTGAAGCAGTTAAAGCGCTATTGATTGATCTAGACCTTAAGGTAGAAGCTGAAAATATTCGCGAAGAGCTGCCAACGACGTCAAGTGAAACAAAAATCAAAAAACTAGCGAAGCGTCTGAAGCTAATTGAATCTTTCTTACATTCTGGGAATAAGCCAGAGTGGATGATTTTGACTATTTTACCTATTTTACCACCAGATTTAAGACCTCTAGTGCCGCTAGATGGCGGTCGTTTTGCAACATCTGATTTGAATGACTTATATCGTCGGGTAATCAATAGAAACAATCGTCTTAAGCGTTTGTTGGATTTAAGTGCGCCAGATATTATTGTTCGCAATGAAAAACGCATGTTGCAAGAGTCTGTTGACGCATTATTAGACAATGGTCGTCGTGGGCGCGCAATTACAGGTTCAAACAAGAGGCCTCTGAAATCTTTAGCCGATATGATTAAAGGTAAACAAGGTCGCTTCAGACAGAATCTTCTAGGTAAACGAGTCGATTACTCAGGTCGTTCTGTTATTGTGGTGGGTCCTACATTAAGGCTGCACCAGTGTGGCTTACCCAAGAAAATGGCATTAGAGCTCTTTAAACCTTTTATCTTCAGTAAATTAGAGCACCGTGGGTTGGCAACAACCATTAAAGCGGCTAAGAAAATGGTTGAGCGTGAAGGGGCTGAGGTTTGGGATATATTAGAAGAAGTTATCCGTGAACATCCTGTGTTATTGAATAGAGCACCAACACTTCACAGGTTAGGTATTCAAGCTTTTGAGCCTATGTTGATTGAAGGTAAAGCCATTCAGTTGCACCCATTAGTTTGTGCAGCCTACAACGCTGACTTTGATGGAGACCAAATGGCGGTCCACGTGCCATTAACAATTGAAGCACAGCTTGAGTCGCGCGCATTGATGATGTCAACAAATAATATTTTGTCACCCTCAAATGGCGAGCCTATCATTGTTCCTTCCCAAGATATTGTTTTGGGGCTGTATTTCTTAACGCGTGAAAGAGTCAATGGCAAAGGCGAAGGTATGATTTTCGCGGATGTCAGCGAGGTTTTAAGAGCCTATAGCAACTATCATGTTGAATTACATGCCAAAATAAAAGTGCGTGTATCCGTAACGGATGAAAATGGCGAGAAAACACTGCGTTTAACTGATACCACGGTAGGCCGTGCACTGTTGTCTGAGATTTTGCCAGAAGGTATGGCCTTCGAGAAAGTGAATAAAATCTTGACGAAGAAAGATATTTCTCGTTTGGTGAATGATTGTTACCACGAAGTGGGTCTGAAACAATCAGTTATTTTTGCTGATCAGTTAATGTATTTTGGTTTCCGTTTTGCAACCCGTTCTGGTTGTTCTATTGGTATTGATGATTTGGTCATTCCACAAGCAAAAGCGGAGCTAGTTGAGAGAGCTGAAAATGAGGTCAAAGAAATTGATTCTCAGTATGGTTCAGGTTTAGTGACTCAAGGTGAGCGTTACAATAAAGTTATTGATATTTGGTCAAGAGCGAACGATCAAGTTGCAAAAGCCATGATGGATGAGTTGTCTGTCGCTCAAGTTCTGGATAGGGATGGCAACGAGGTAACAGAAGATTCATTTAATTCTGTCTATATGATGGCGGATTCTGGCGCTCGGGGTTCCGCGGCTCAGATTCGACAATTAGCCGGTATGCGTGGTTTGATGGCAAAGCCAGATGGCTCCATTATTGAGACGCCAATTACAGCGAACTTCCGCGAAGGGTTAACGGTTTTACAGTACTTTATTTCTACACACGGTGCACGTAAAGGTTTGGCTGATACGGCATTGAAAACAGCAAACTCAGGGTATTTGACTCGTCGCTTAGTGGATGTGGCACAAGATGTTGTTGTTTCTGAAGTTGATTGTGGTACCTCAGCTGGTCTGCCTATGTCGCCACATGTTGAAGGTGGTGATATTGTTGAGTCCTTGCAAGAACGGGTATTAGGACGGGTTGTTGTCGAGGCTGTATATAAGCCAGGAACACAAGATGTGCTATTTGATGCGGGCACATTGCTAGATGAACGTAAAGTTGAAACTTTAGAAGCGAATGGTATTGATACCATCCAGGTCCGTTCCCCCATCACATGCCAATCCAGGCATGGTATTTGTGCGATGTGTTATGGGCGTGATTTGGCAAGAGGCCATTTAGTCAATATTGGTGAATCTGTCGGTGTTATTGCGGCCCAATCAATTGGTGAGCCTGGAACACAGTTAACCATGCGTACTTTCCATATTGGTGGTGCGGCATCTAGAACGACAGCAGAAAACAGCGTTTTAGTGAAAGGCGACGGTCGAATCAAGTTACATAACACAAAGCTGGTGCAAAATGACAGCGGAAACCATGTGACAGTTTCTCGTTCAGGCGAGCTATGTATTGTCGATGAATTAGGACGAGATAAAGAGCGTTATCGTTTGCCATATGGTGCGGTACTAACGTTTGCGGATGGTGAAAGTGTCACTGGTGGACAAACAGTTGCCACATGGGATCCTCATACTCATCCAATTATTACGGAAGTAGCAGGGTATGTGAACTTTGTTGATATGGTTGATGGTGTCACTATGACACGTCAAACTGATGAAATAACAGGTCTATCTACTATCGTAGTCAGTGATTCGAAGCAGCACCGCTCTAGTTCTGGTAAAGAATTACGCCCAATGCTCCAGTTGCTCGATGAGAATGGCGAAGAGTTATGTTTGGCGGGTACCAGTTTACCGGCGCATTACTTCTTGCCTGCTGACGCGTTAGTGAATGTAGAAGATAAGCAAAAAATTAGTGTGGGTGACGTACTAGCACGTATACCACAAGAATCTTCTAAAACAAGAGATATTACCGGTGGTCTGCCAAGAGTGGCTGACTTATTTGAAGCGCGCAAACCCAAAGAGCCTGCAATTTTAGCAGAGGTTTCGGGTATTGTTGGCTTCGGCAAAGAAACCAAAGGAAAGCGTCGCTTGGTCATTACGCCTCAAGATGGTGGCGATGTGCATGAAGAGCTCATTCCTAAATGGCGCCATGTTGCGGTATTTGAAGGTGAGCATGTTGAAAAAGGTGAAGTCATTTCTGATGGCCCCTCAAATCCGCATGATATTTTAAAGCTATTAGGCAGTGCTGCTTTAGCAAATTACGTTGTGGATGAAGTTCAAGATGTTTATCGATTGCAAGGTGTGGGCATTAATGACAAGCACATTGAGGTTATTATTAGACAGATGCTGCGTAAAGTCATTATTACTGATCCAGGTGATACAAAATTACTTCAGAATGAGCAGTTGGATATAATCCATGTTCAAGATGTCAATTCTGAGTTAAAAGAAGATCAGTTGCCTGCAAGATTTGATCGCGTATTGTTAGGTATTACAAAAGCATCTTTAGCAACAGAATCCTTTATTTCTGCAGCGTCCTTCCAAGAAACGACACGTGTGTTAACGGAAGCAGCTGTTAGTGGAAAAAGAGATGAGTTAAGAGGCTTAAAAGAAAATGTGATAGTGGGTCGCTTAATTCCTGCTGGTACGGGCTTGGCGAGTCATGAACAGAAAAGGCGTTTGCGTAAAGGTAGCGGATATCCTGTATCAGATGACGATTCTAAGAGCACGGTTACAGCAAGTGATGTTGAACATGCTCTAAGTGAGGCACTCAACTCCCCTGCTTCGTAAAAAATGTAAAATATATTTGTGGATTTCAGTTAGAAAGAGTAGAATACGTGCAAATTCTAGCTGAACTCCATTGTTTCAGAAAATGGATTGCATAGAAAATAATTCGGCAATCCTAAGGTAACGTGTCAAATACAGGCACTATTTCATTTTTTCTTCAAATAAAATTTGGGGGAAGGATGATTTTCGCTGTTTATATAGAACTTAAGGAGCTTCTCGAAAGTTATGGCAACAGTAAACCAACTTGTTCGCAAGGGGCGAAAAAAAGTCACAAAAAAATCTAAGAGTCCAGCTTTGGTAAGCTGTCCTTCTCGTCGTGGCGTTTGCACTCGTGTATATACGGTGACACCTAAGAAGCCAAACTCGGCGCTTAGAAAAGTCTGTCGGGTAAAATTAACTAACGGTTTCGAAGTGACTGCCTACATCGGTGGGGAAGGTCATAATTTGCAAGAACACTCCGTGGTTCTGATACGTGGTGGTAGGGTAAAAGATTTACCTGGTGTTCGTTATCACGTTGTACGGGGCAGCCTAGATACCTCTGGCGTTGCAAATCGTAAACAAGGCCGTTCTAAGTATGGAACAAAACGTCCTAAAGCAGCAGCATAAATTGTGAGCTTGAACTTTCAACGTAGGAAAGATTAGAGATGCCAAGAAGAAGAATCGTCGCAAAAAGAAAAAGATTACCTGACCCAGTTTATGGTAGTGAGCTTTTTGCTCAATTCATCAATCACCTGATGGTTGATGGTAAAAAATCTGTAGCAGAAGGTGCGTTTTATGGCGCATTAGATATTATTCGGGAAAGGTTAAAAACAGACCCAATGGATGTATTTAAGCGTGCTATTGAAAATATACGCCCAGCTGTAGAAGTGAAGTCAAGAAGAGTGGGTGGGGCAACCTATCAGGTGCCAATTGAAGTGCGTCCACAGCGTTCCTCAACACTTGCTATGCGTTGGTTAGTTGATTTTGCTCGTAAACGTGGTGAAAAAGGTATTCGTGACCGCTTAGCTGGTGAAATAATTGATGCAGCTGATGAAGAAGGTGGCGGTCGTGGTAAAGGTGGCGCAGTCAAAAAGCGCGAAGACACACACCGTATGGCAGAAGCCAATAAAGCATTTTCACATTTCCGTTGGTAATTACTTTTTGGAGATATTAGCGTGGCCCGTGAGATACCGCTAGAACAAGTACGAAATATTGGCATTATGGCCCATATTGATGCAGGGAAAACCACTACAACTGAGCGCATTCTGTTTTACACAGGTGTTTCTCATAAGATTGGTGAAGTGCATGACGGCGCAGCCGTAATGGATTACATGGATCAAGAGCAAGAGCGTGGAATTACTATCACCAGTGCTGCGACAACCTGCTTCTGGAAAGGTATGTCTCAAGACATGCCGCAACACCGTATCAATATTATTGATACCCCAGGACACGTAGACTTTACCATTGAAGTAGAACGTTCTTTGCGAGTGCTTGATGGTGCTTGCGCTGTGTTTTGTGCCGTTGGTGGTGTTGAGCCGCAGTCCGAAACTGTTTGGCGTCAAGCAGACAAATATAAAGTGCCACGTATGGCATTTGTCAATAAAATGGATAGAGCCGGAGCTGATTTCTTGAGGGTTGTTGAACAACTTAAAACAAGATTGAATGCTAATGCGATACCATTACAAGTGAATATTGGTGCAGAAGAAGAGTTCAAAGGTGTTGTTGATTTAATTAAAATGAAATCAATATTTTGGGATGATTCTACTCAAGGCATGAGCTTTGAAGAAAAAGAAATTCCTGCTGATATGGTTGAGCTTTGCAATACCTTGCGTGAGCAAATGGTAGAAGCTGCTGCTGAGTCTTCTGAAGAGTTAATGGACAAGTATTTAGATAGCGGTGATTTAACTCAAGAAGAGATAATGCAAGGCATCAGAGCTAGAACCTTAGCAAATGAAATTGTTCCTGTTCTTTGTGGTTCAGCTTTTAAGAATAAAGGCGTGCAAGCTATGTTAGATGCCGTCTTATATTATATGCCCTCACCATTAGACGTTCCACCAGTTGAAGGTGAAGAAGTTGATAATGTAGAAAAAAGATTAACAAGAAAAGCAGATGATAAAGAATCATTTTCAGCATTAGCTTTCAAAATCATAACTGATCCATATGTTGGGACATTAACATTCTTTAGGGTGTACTCGGGTGTTTTAGAATCAGGTACTTCTGTTATGAATACCATTAAAGGCAAGAAAGAACGCTTTGGTCGTATCTTGTTAATGCATTCAAACAATCGTGAAGAGATTAAAGAAGTTAGGACTGGTGATATTGCTGCTGTTGTAGGTCTAAAAAATACAACGACGGGCGATACACTATGTGATATGAATAATGAAATCGTATTGGAAAGAATGGAATTTCCTGAGCCAGTCATTTCTGTTGCCATTGAGCCTAAGACGAAAGCAGATCAAGAAAAAATGGGTGTGGCTTTAAGTCGATTAGCAAAAGAAGATCCTTCTTTTAGAGTTTCAAGCGACGAGGAATCAGGGCAAACAATTATCGCTGGTATGGGGGAACTCCACCTAGATATTATTGTTGACAGAATGAAACGCGAGTTCTCTGTTGAAGCTAATGTGGGTAATCCACAGGTCTCTTATCGTGAAAGTATTACCAAATCGGTTGAGCAAGAAGGTAAATTTGTTCGTCAATCTGGTGGTCGTGGGCAGTATGGACACGTTTGGTTGAAAATAGAGCCAAATAAAGCTGGAGAAGGCTTTGAGTTTATCAATGAAATTAAAGGTGGTGTTATTCCTAAAGAATACATTCCTGCAGTTTCTAAAGGTATTCAAGAACAAATGGAAAATGGTGTTTTAGCTGGATATCCAGTTGTAGATGTAAAAGTAACATTGTTTGATGGTTCCTTCCATGATGTGGATTCTAGTGAAATGGCATTTAAAATTGCTGGTTCTATGGGGTTCAAGGAAGGTGCATTGAAAGCTGGAGCTAAATTGCTTGAGCCGATTATGCAAGTTGACGTTGTTACACCTGAAGATTACATGGGCGATGTGATGGGCGATTTAAATCGACGTCGTGGTGTACTTCAAGGTATGGATGATACAACTTCTGGCAAATCTATTACTGCAGAAGTACCATTGTCTGAAATGTTTGGGTATGCGACAGACCTGCGTTCCGCAACGCAAGGTAGAGCAACCTACTCAATGTCGTTTGCAAAATATGCAGAAGCTCCTGCAAATATTGCAGAAGAAATTATTAACAAAAATCGCGGCTAGATAACGCGGGGATTGGGTGATGAGCCAAATAAGTCAAATAATACGAATACGTTTGAAAGCCTTTGATCATAAATTGATTGATAAATCGGCTAAAGAAATAGTAGAAACAGCAAAGCGCACTGGTGCCCAGGTCAATGGACCCGTCCCAATGCCTACGCGTAAAGAAAAGTTTACGATTTTGATTTCCCCTCATGTCAATAGTAATGCTCGGGATCAATATGAAATTCGTACACATAGTCGGTTGATCATTATCGTTGAGCCAACAGATAAAACTGTTGATGCATTGATGAAATTAGATTTAGCGGCTGGCGTTGATGTACAGATTGGTGTGAGTTAGTGAGGGTAGAATGTCAATTGGATTAGTAGGTAAGAAGATTGGAATGACACGACTCTTTTTAGAGGGTGGTGCATCTGTTCCAGTTTCTGTTGTTGAAGTTTTGCCAAATCATATTACGCAAATCAAGACACAGGAAAAAGAAGGCCACAGAGCAATTCAGCTAACAACCGGCGCACGAAAAAAATCTCGTGTGAACAAACCTGCCTCTGGTCATTATGCGAAGGCAAATGTTGAGCCTGGTTTGGGACTTTGGGAGTTTCCGTTGGATTCTAGTGACAATACTGAATGGAGTCTTGGCGGAGAGTTAACCGTTGAGAGATTTAGTAATGGTCAAAAAGTTGATGTGACAGGAGAATCAAAGGGTAAAGGTTTTGCTGGTTGTGTGAAAAGACATAACTTTAGTATGCAAGATGCGACTCATGGTAACTCTCTATCACATAGAGCACCAGGTTCAATTGGTCAAAACCAAACACCGGGTCGTGTATTTAAAGGTAAAAAAATGGCAGGTCAAATGGGGGCAGTTCAAAAGACTGTTCAAAATTTGGAAGTTGTCAAAGTGGATGGCCCTAAGAATTTGTTGTTGATCAAAGGCGCTATACCTGGAGCTCCAGGTGGTATGGTCATAATTAAGTCAGCTGTGAAGTTAGTTAATCAAACCGCGGTGACAGCCTAGGAGGAGAGTTGAATGAAGCTTGCTTTAGCAATGTCATCAGGTAGCACAGATAGCATAGATGTTTCTGAAACTCTGTTTAATAGAGATTTTAACGAAGCACTTGTTCACCAAGTCGTTACTGCCCTGCAAGCAGGGAATAGAGCTGGAACGAAAGCTCAAAAAAATCGTTCAGATGTAAGTGGTGGTGGTGCCAAACCATGGCGTCAAAAAGGTACAGGTCGTGCCAGAGCTGGTACAATCAGAAGCCCTATCTGGAGAGGTGGTGGTAAAACATTTGCTTCTTCGCCACGCAACTTTGAGCAGAAAATAAATAGAAAAATGTATCAAGGTGCGATGCGTAGTATTTTGTCTGAACTAGTAAGGCAAGATAGAGTACGTATTGTTGATTCTTTTGAAGTTTCTGAACCTAAAACTAAAGTTTTAGTAGAGAAGTTAAAAGGAATGGAATTAAGCGCAACCTTAATCGTTATGCCTGTTATTGAAGATAATTTATACCTAGCGCAAAGAAATTTGCCAAAAGTATCAATTACGACAAGCCAGCAATTAACGCCATTAAAGTTACTACAGTATGATCATGTTATTTTATCTGTAGATGCGTTGAGAAAGCTTGAGGAGACTTTAGTATGAGTCATACAGCAGAACAATTAGTTCGAGTTCTTGTTGCTCCGATTACAACTGAAAAGTCAACAAGTTCAGGCGACCGTGAAAATTCAGTAGCTTTCTGGGTACAGCCCAGTTCAACTAAAGGTCAAATTAAGGCTGCAGTTGAAATGTTTTTCAAAGGCGTTGAAGTTGAACGTGTTAGAACATTAGTAAATCCTCGTGATTTCGTTCGCACGGGTAGACGCAAGAAAATGAAAAAAGCGTATGTAAAGCTGAAGTCAGGTCATGAGATTAATCTTGCTGATATGGCATCTAACTAAAGGTATTTGTTATGGCAGTTATTGAATTAAAGCCGACGACACCGGGACAAAGATTTACCATTAAGGTAAAAACAGAAGGTTTGCACCGCGGTCGTCCAGAAAAAGGCTTAACAACAAAAAAGAGTCGTTCTAGTGGTCGAAATTCACAAGGGCGAATAACAGTTCGTCATCGTGGCGGCGGTCATAAGCGACATATTCGTTTGATTGATTTCAAACGAAATAAAGATGGTATTCCTGCTCGAGTAGAGCGTATTGAGTATGATCCAAATAGAACAGCAAACATCGCATTGCTTGTCTATCAAGATGGTGAAAAAAGATATATTTTGGCACCCAAAGGGCTAAAAGTAGGTGAAACTGTTTTATCTGGTCGTGAGGCACCTATCGTTTCAGGTAGTTGTTTGCCCATAACCAACATTCCTGTGGGTTCAACGATTCATTGTATAGAACTTCGCCCAGGAAAAGGCGCACAGATGGCTCGTAGTGCTGGTGCTTATGCCCAGTTACTCGCCCGAGAAGGCATGTATGCAACACTTCGTTTGCGTTCAGGTGAAATGCGTAAAGTTTTAGCTGAGTGTCGTGCAACGCTAGGCGTTGTAGGCAATGAAGAACATAGTTTACGAGTACTCGGAAAAGCGGGAGCAAAACGCTGGAGAGGCATTAGACCAACAGTTCGTGGTGTAGCGATGAATCCTGTAGATCATCCTTTAGGTGGTGGTGAAGGTCGTACATCAGGTGGTCGTCCACCTTGTAATAAGAATGGACTAGCTGAAGGGACTAAGACTCGTAAGAAGAAGAAACTTTCTAATAAACTTATTGTTCGTCGTCGACGCAATAGAAAAGGTGAGAGAGGTTAAGTGTGGCTCGTTCATTAAAAAAAGGACCATATGTAAGTCCAGGTTTACTAAAAAAAGTGTCGAAGGCGCGCGAAAAAGCGGGCTCTAAAGGTCGTATTGTGGTTGAAACATACTCTAGACGTAGCACTATTTTTCCTGACTTTGTGGGCATAACCATGATGATCCATAATGGGAATAAATTCATACCCGTTTTGGTTAATGAAAACATGGTGGGTCATAAATTGGGTGAGTTTGCTATGACTCGTACATACTATGGTCACGCAGCAGACAAGAAAACCAAAAGGTAGAGGTGTATTATGGCAGCATATGCAATTTTAAAAAATGCTCAAGTTTCTCCTCAAAAGGCTAGATTAGTTGCAAATGTGATTCGTGGGTTACATGTAGAGCGTGCAGTTGAAAAACTTCAATTCACGCAAAATAAAAGTGCAGGAATCATTAAAAAAGTTTTAGAGTCCGCCATTGCGAACGCAGAGCATAATAATGGATTGGATGTTGATGAACTAAAAGTTGAAGCTATTATGGTGGATGGTGCCGCAACCTTGAAGCGCTTTAGAGCTCGCGCTAAAGGTAGGGGTAATCGAATTTTAAAACGCCGCAGCCACATTAAAGTTGTGGTTGGTGAGATAAAAGAATCGTAGAGAGGACGAAATGGGGCAAAAAGTACATCCAACCGGCATACGCTTAGGCATCATTGAGACTCATCGTTCAATGTGGTATTCCGATTCAAAAGGCTACTCACAAACACTAATGAGTGATCTGAAGACTCGTGATTATTTAAAGAAACGGTTGGCCAATGCATCCGTGAGTCGTATCCAAATTGAAAGACCTGCTAAAAATATTGCAAGAATTATCATTTGGACCGCCAGACCAGGTGTTGTGATTGGTAAGAAAGGCGAAGATATTGAAGCTTTAAGACGGAAAGTCTCCCAATTGATGGGTGTTTCAGTACATATCAATATTGAAGAAATTCGCCGTCCAGAAGTGGATTCTCAATTAGTCGCTGAAAGCATCGCACAGCAGCTAGAAAGACGAGTTATGTTTAGAAGAGCTATGAAGCGTGCCGTGAGCAATGCTATGCGATTTGGTGCTTTAGGTGTCAAAATTTGTGTTGGCGGACGTTTGGGTGGGGCTGAAATTGCTCGTAGTGAATGGTATAGAGAGGGCAGAGTGCCACTTCATACTTTTAGAGCTAATATTGATTATGCAACGGCTACCGCTAAAACAACATATGGTATTATCGGTATCAAAGTTTGGATCTTTAAAGGCGAAATATTAGATAAAGATATTACTGCTGGTAGTCCTGTTGAGACCGCAGCGGTTGAGAAGTAGGGGGCATCAATGCTACAACCAAAACGAACAAAGTTTAGAAAACAGCATAAAGGTCGTAATCGTGGATTGGCAAACAGAGGCAACAAAGTTAGCTTTGGAGACTTTGGGCTAAAAGCCACAGGCCGTGGCCGTATTACTTCTCGCCAGATTGAAGCGGCAAGACGAGCAATGAATCGTTACATTAAACGGGGTGGTAAAATTTGGATTAGAATTTTTCCAGATAAGCCAATTACCCAGAAGCCTTTAGAAGTAAGACAAGGTAAAGGTAAAGGTAACGTCGAGTATTGGGTTGCATTAATTCAACCTGGTCGTGTGCTGTATGAGATACAAGGTGTTTCAGAAGAAGTTGCTAGAGAAGCGTTTCGTCTCGCTTCAGCTAAGCTCCCAGTTAAAACAGAGTTTATTGAAAGAACGGTGATGTGATGACAGCAAAAGACTTAAGAGCATTAGATCAAACTGAACTTCAGACTAAGCTTAAAGACTTAGCTAAAGAGCAGTTTCTAGTCAAAATGCAAATTGGAAATGGTCAATTAAACAAAACGCATAAACTAGGCGATATGCGTCGTGAAGTTGCTAGATTGAATACCATTTTGAATGAAAAGCGAAGAGGGTAAGTTTGATGTCAGAAAGCAAGCAAACTGAAGCAAATAAACGTGTTGTCTCTGGTGTAATCACTAGTGACATCCGTGATAAAACGGTGACAATAGAAGTTGAGCGCGTAACACGTCACCCTCTATATGGTAAAGTGCTCAGAAAAAAGACAAAATACCAGGTTCATGACCCTGAGAACCAGGGAAAGAAAGGCGATATAATAGAAATTATTCAAGTTCGCCCTATTTCTAAGACTAAAACATGGGAATTATCACGTATTGTAAAAAAAGCCCCTGAACTGGCTCTATTATAAAGTGATATAAAAAGTGCTAGAGGACAAGGTTAGTATGAATTTACATTCATATGTTCACTAAGTCCTTCTAGAGTGATAAAATTTAGGCCGTTTGGCCACAGCGCATTGTGAAGTCGGAGTAAAACATGATTCAGATGCAGAGTGTTCTCGATGTTGCAGATAATAGCGGAGCGCGTCGGGTGATGTGCATCAAGGTTCTTGGTGGCTCAAAGAGAAGATATGCCGGTATAGGTGATATCGTCCGCATCACAGTAAAAGAAGCGATCCCTCGTGGCAAAGTCAAGAAAGGTGATGTGCTATATGCCGTAGTGGTTCGTACTCGTAAAGGTGTTAGACGCGACGACGGATCCTTAATAAAGTTTGATGGTAATGCCGCTGTTTTGCTAAACGATCAGAAGCAACCAATTGGTACACGTATTTTTGGTCCTGTGACTAGGGAACTAAGAAGCAACTTTATGAAAATTATTTCTTTAGCACCCGAAGTTCTTTAAGAGTAAGCATTATGCAAAAAATTAAAAAAGGCGATACCGTCAAAGTTATGACAGGAAAAGACAAAGGCCGTATGGGCAAAGTCTTAAGCATCCTGTCAAAAAAGAAAAACAACCGGGTGAATGTTTATGCCCTGGTTGAAGGTATTAATATTGTTAAGAAACATACTAAAGCTAATCCTCAGCAGCAAAAACCGGGTGGTATTATTCCTAAAGAAAGCCCAATTCACATTTCTAATGTGATGCTGATGGATCCGGCTTCTAACGAAGCGGGTCGTGTAGGTATTAAGCAACTAGAAGATGGACGTAAAGTACGTTTCTTTAAGGCGTCTAATGAGGTGATTGATGTCTGATTTAGCTCGTTTAAAGACACATTATCATAAAGTTGTTGTTCCTAAAATGATGGAACAATTTAAATATGACAATATAATGCAAGTACCTAAGATTGAAAAAATCACCCTGAATATGGGCGTTGGTAAAGCAGCAGAAGATAAAAAAGTCATTAAGTTTGCAGAAGAGCAATTAACTAAAATTGCGGGCCAAAAGTCTGTCATTACAATGACGAAAAAATCTATTGCTGGATTTAAAATTAGAGATGGCTGGCCAATTGGTGTAAAAGTCACTCTACGTAGAGATAACATGTATCAATTTTTAGATAGATTAGTATCTATTGCTTTACCTCGTGTTCGTGATTTTAGAGGAATCAATCCAAGATCATTCGATTCACGTGGAAATTATAGTATGGGAATTCGTGAGCAAATTTCTTTTTCTGAAATTGAATATGAAAAAGTAGATACCATACGTGGTCTAGACGTCACGATTACAACTTCTGCAAAAACAGATGAAGAGGCTTATGCTTTATTAAAAGCATTTAAATTACCTTTTCGTGAACTTAAGAAATAAAGGGGCATATTTTTATGGCAAGTAATCGGATGATCCGTCGCGAGACAAAAAGAATTCGCTTGCAACGACACCGTAATACCAGAAAAGAACTACGTGCACAGCTAAATGATCCTGAATTGGATTTAGATACAAAGCTGCAAATTTTGAAAAAATTTGAAAATATGCCACGTGATTCTGCCGCTGTGAGAATTTCAAATCGTTGTAAAATCACTGGTCGGGCCCATGGCGTATATCGTAAATTTGGTATTTGCCGTAATATGATTCGAATTTTGGCTATGGAAGGAAAACTTCCAGGCGTTGTTAAATCTAGTTGGTAGTTTTTTGAAGAGGTTAATTTTATGAGTATGTCAGATCCGATTGCGGACATGTTGACCAGAATTCGAAATGCCCAACGTGCTAATTTCGAACAAGTCTTAATGCCAGCTTCTAAAGTCAAATCATCCATAGCGAATGTTTTGAAAACTGAAGGTTACATCGAAGATTTTAGGGTTGAAGAGCAAAAACCTAGTAATCAGCTTGCGATAAAGTTGAAATATTTTAACGGCAAGCCTGTTATCGAAACCATTAAGCGTGTGAGTAAGCCGGGTTTACGAGTTTATTCACCAAGTGAAGATTTGCCTGAAGTGATGGACGGACTGGGAATATCCATTGTGTCTACCTCTAAGGGTGTTATGTCAGGTCGCGAAGCCCAAAAATTAGGGCAAGGCGGCGAAGTTTTATGTTTTGTTGCTTAAAGAGACGTTTCAATGTCAACTAGAGTATCAAGTAAGCCAATTATTATTCCCAGTAATGTGGAAGTAAAAGTTGAAGCTGAAGTTGTAAAAATTAAAGGTTCTAAAGGCGAATTAAGCCAAAAATTAGCATCTGGCATTTCTGTGAATGTTGAAGATAATGTGATGACGGTTGTTGTTGCGGAAGATGCTGATAATGGTAATGCTTTGGGTGGTACAATGCGTGCGTTATTAAATAATAACGTTCTGGGTGTTACTGAAGGCTTTGAAAAAAAGCTAAAATTAGTCGGTGTGGGTTATAGAGCACAAGCCGGTAAAGAAGGGAAGTTCGATAAGCTAAACCTAACACTGGGCTTATCTCATCCTCTTAATTTTGTTGCACCAGAAGGCATCACATTGGAAGCGCCAAGCGCAACAGATATAACTGTGCGTGGTGTGGATAAGCAAGTTGTCGGCCAAGTCGCTGCTAATATTCGTGGTATTCATAAAGGCGTAAGAAAACCTGAGCCCTATAAAGGGAAGGGTATTCGTTATGCTGATGAAACTATTCAATTGAAAGAGACAAAGAAAAAGTAAGGGCATAGTATGTTGAACAGACGCTCAAGGCGCTTACGTCGTGGACTGAAAACCAGAGCTAAAATTAAACGCTTGGGTTTAGAGACCGGAATTGCAAGACTAAGTATGCATCGTACACCAAACCATTTTTATGGGCAGGTGATTTCTCCAGTTGGTGGGGAAATATTAGCTAGCGCTAGCAGTTTAGACAAAGACGTTAGAGACAAGCTAAAAGGCAAAAATAAAACAGAAGCGGCCGAAATTGTTGGTCAAAAATTAGCCGAAAATGCTAAGAAAGCTGGTGTTGAAAAACTCGCTTCCGATAGAAGTGGTTTTAAATATCATGGTCGACTTAAAGCATTTGTTGAAAAAATCCGCGAAAATGGTATTACGGTTTAAGGTATAAATTATGGCGAAGCCCAATGCAGTTGAAGAAAGCACTGAAGGTCAATACGAAGAAAAATTAATCGAAGTGCGTCGCACAGCAAAAGTTGTGAAAGGTGGTCGAATTTTTAGTTTTTCTGCACTTACTGTCGTTGGTAATGGACAGGGTCGTGTTGGCATGGGTACGGGTACAGCCCGTGAAGTGCCTGAAGCTATTCGTAAAGCGATGGAAGATGCAAAGCGCAATCTCATTAATATTCCAATGAGAGGCGATACGTTGCACCACACCATTATATCCTCACATGGCGCATCTAAAGTTTTGATGAAGCCAGCGTCTGATGGTACAGGTATCATTGCTGGTGGCGCGATGCGTGCTATTTTCGAAGTAGCAGGTATTCATAATGTTCTAGCAAAATGCTATGGCTCAACCAATCCAATTAATGTTGTTAGAGCAACTATCAATGGATTGCAAGGTTCACACTCCCCAGATTCTATTGCTGCTAAACGTGGCATGTCTGTATCTGATTTAGTAGGAGAGCAAGCTAATGGCTAAAGCAAAACCTAAAAATATTTCTGTTACTTTAAACAAAAGTTTGAGTGGCAGAAAGAAGAATCATATTGCAAGTGCAAATGGTCTGGGGTTGAGACGTATACGACAAACTGTGTCTGTAATTGATACTCCTGAAAACCGTGGCATGATAAATCAAATTTTTTACATGGTTTCCGTGAATGAAGAAGCCGTGAAGGAAAAAGTATAATGAAATTAAATACTTTAAAGCCCGCAGAAGGTTCAAAAAGTGCACCGAAACGTGTTGGTCGAGGCACCGGTACAGGTGTAGGTAAAACTTGCGGTAGAGGGCACAAAGGTCAAAAATCTCGCTCTGGTGGTTACCACAAAGTAGGTTTTGAGGGCGGGCAAATGCCGCTGCAACGTCGTCTTCCAAAAGTTGGCTTTACCTCACGCAAGTCTTTATTCACACAGGAAGTAAGATTGAACGAACTTAACGCTCTTCTTGGTGAAGACGTGACCTTGCAAAGCCTGAGTGACGCTAACATCATTAATAAACATATTAAATTTGTTAAAGTGATGCTAAAAGGCGAGATAAACAAGCCTATTAAAGTCTCTGCTGAAATTAAGATTTCTAAAGGCGCAAAGGAAGCTGTCATCAAAGCTGGCGGCCAGGTAGAGGAAAAGGCTTAATTAATGAAAGGCATGGGGAAACAAGCAAATAGTGGTTTAGTTGAGTTAAAACAACGTTTATGGTTTGTTTTTTGGGGGATGGTTGTTTTTAGAATTGGGGCGCATATACCTGTCCCTGGTATCGACCCCTCAAGACTACAAGACTTGTTCTCCAACCTGCAAGGCAACATTATGGGATTAGCAAATGCTTTCTCTGGTGGTGCTTTGCAGCGTATGTCCGTTTTTGCGTTAGGGATTATGCCCTATATCTCTGCATCTATTATTATGCAATTGCTAACGGTTGTTTCACCTAAACTAGAGCAACTTAAAAAAGAAGGCGAAACCGGGAAGCGCAAAATTGCCCAATATACTCGATACGGAACCTTATTTTTAGCCATATTTCAGGCTTTTGGCATGTCAAGAGTCTTGGCAGGTGGCGGTGAAATTAGCATCGCGTTTACTTTGGTTACGACCGTATCACTTGTCACTGGAACGATGTTTTTGATGTGGCTAGGCGAACGTATTACAGAGAAAGGTGTTGGTAACGGTATTTCGCTTATTATATTTGCGGGTATTGTTTCCGGTTTGCCAAGTACAATTGGGAATACTTTTGAAAGCGTTAGGCAGGGAACGATGCCTGCTATCGTGCTGGTCTTATTGGTTATCATGATGCTAGGTGTTTGCGGATTTATTGTCTTTGTCGAGAGAGGACAGCGTAGGATCACCGTTAATTATGCAAAACGGCAGCAAGGGCGTAAGATGTATGCTGCGCAACAAAGTCATTTACCGTTAAAGGTAAATATGGCTGGGGTTATACCGCCAATATTTGCTTCTAGTTTAATACTGTTTCCTGCAACAATAGGCCAGTGGTTTGGATCGCAAAGTGATTCAGGGATATTCACAGCAATCAGCCAAGCTTTACAACCCGGTCAGTTGCCATATCTTATGTTATTGGCTGCAGGTATATTATTTTTCTGCTTCTTTTATACAGCGCTGATGTTTAATCCTAGAGATACGGCTGAAAACTTAAAGCGTTCAGGTGCTTTCATTCCAGGTATTCGACCCGGAGAGCAAACTGCAAACTATATTGATAAAGTAATGACTCGACTAACCTTGGTTGGTGGACTTTACATAACCGGCGTAGCTATAATGCCGGAAATTTTGAATTATCGCTGGCAGGTACCGTTTTATTTCGGTGGTACCTCACTTTTGATTGTTGTTGTGGTAGTTATGGACTTCATTTCTCAAGTTCAAGCGCACCTCATGTCTCAGCAGTATGACTCAATGCTGAAAAAGGCAAACACAAAAGGCAAAGGTGGTGGTGGACCAGGTGGTTTTGGGTTATTAGGTTAAGAGTTCAGATAGATAAGGTGTAAATGATGAAGGTCCGTGCATCAGTTAAGAAAATATGTAAAAAATGTAAGTTTACAAAGAGACAAAACAAAAACAAGAAAGGCGGTGCTACTTTAGGCGTTAGATGCGAAGACAAGCGTCACAACCAACGTCAAGGGTAGTGTTTTTTGACTTTTTTCTAAGTCTCAGGTAGTCTGTTCTGTCCCTGATTACGGGGAATATTTTTAGGAGAGCAATTTATTATGGCCGCGGTTCGAATTCAAAACGTGCCACTAGAACCTCGTAAACACATACGAGTCGCACTGCAAAGTATTTATGGCATTGGTAATACCCGTGCAATTAAAATCTGTAAAACAGCAGGTTTGGAAGGCACTGAAAAAGTGCAAGATTTAACTGACGAGATTGTTCGTTTACTTCAGACTGAAGTAGGGCGATATGATGTTGAAGGTGATCTCAGAAGAGAATTAGCGATGCGAGTCAAACGTTTGGGCGATATCGGTTGCTACCGAGGCAAGATGCACAAAAGAAGACTGCCCGTTAGAGGTCAACGTACTCGCACAAATGCTCGTACTCGTAAGGGTAAGAATAAAGGCGTCGTTAGAAAATAGTTAGTTAAATTTTGGAATAGAACATGGTTGAAAGCACTCAAGTCAACGAAGAACTGAAAATTGATGATATAACAGGCGCCACATCAGGGGACGCTGAAGGTGGGGAAGGAGAAGATTCTTCCGATAAATCTGGCAGTGGCTCTAAAGGAAAAGGTAAGCGCAGAATTAAACGCTTAGTTTCTGATGTCATCGTTCATATTTATGCATCATTCAATAATACAATTATCACTGTAACAGACGTTAAAGGTAATACGTTGGCTTGGGCAACTGCTGGTGGCAGTGGTTTTAGAGGCTCTCGTAAAAGCACGCCTTTTGCTGGTCAGGTTGCAACAGCAAAAGCTGTTCAAAAAGCAAAAGATGTTTATGGTGCAGAATCTGCGGAAGTTCGTGTCTGTGGCCCTGGCCCAGGTAGAGATGCTTCTGTGAGAGCGGTAAGAGATTATGTCTCCATTACTGCAATCTATGATGTTACTGGCATACCATTTAATGGATGCAGAGCACCAAAACAACGTAGAGTTTAATAAAGTTCATTAGCTAATAGGCGAATTAATATGGCAAGGTATTTGGGTCCAACTTGTGCGTTATCAAGACGTTATCAAAAAGACTTAGAGCATAAAAATCGTGATTTGCAGACTAAGTGCAATCATCAAACAAGACCAGGACAGCATGGCTCTAACAGACGCCGTGAAACGAACTATGGTTTACAACTAGCTGAAAAGCAGGCATTAAAATATAAATATTTAGTGTTAGAAAAGCAGTTCAGAAAAATGTACAAAGAAGCAGATCGTAGAAAAGGGCCAACAGGCGTTATTTTACTTCAGTTGCTAGAATCTAGGTTAGATAATGTAGTTTTCCGGATGGGGTTTGCTTCTACAAGAAAGGAAGCTCGTCAGCTGGTATCTCATAAAGCTGTCTTAGTTAATGGCATATGTGTTAACATCGCATCTTATGAAGTAAAACCTGGTGACCAGGTTAGTATACGTGAGCGTTCACGCGAGCAAGTTAGAATTTTAGATTCTTTAAACCAAGCTGAGTCTAAAGGCTGGGTTGACTGGGTTTTAGTCGAGACTAAAAAGTTTGCCGGTGAATACAAACGTATGCCCGATCGCGATGAATTGCCATCAGATATTAACGAATTACTAGTTGTAGAGCTCTACTCTAAGTAACCTGATTGGAGGAATGTTGCATGCAACGTGCTGTGACAGAATTTCTTAAACCTAGAAACATATTAGTTAATCAATCTAACGTATGTGAAGCAAAAGTGACTTTAGAACCGCTTGAAAGAGGTTTTGGTCATACTCTAGGTAATGCTTTGCGTCGAATTCTATTGTCTAGTATGCCTGGGTGTTCAGTTGTAAAGGCGCAGATTGATGGCGTTTTGCATGAATACTCCTCTATGGAAGGTGTGCAAGAGGATGTTGTTGAAATTTTACTTAACCTAAAGGGTGTTGCGTTCAGAATGAGCAGCGATGACCGAGGGGAAGTTGAATTAAGGCTGCATAAATCTGGTGCTGGTGAAGTCACCGCGGCTGATATTCAGCTAGATCATGAAATAGAAGTCGTTAATCCAGAGCATCACATTGCGACCATCACTGGTGACAAGGCTTTTGACATGGTGATTACGGTTGCTCGTGGCCGAGGCTATGAGCCTATTATTGCGCGTAAGACTGCTGAGCAAGCAGAAGGCGTAACAATTGGCCACCTTCAAGTTGAAGCATCCTTTAGTCCTGTTCGCCGTGTTTCCTATAATGTTGAAAGTGCTCGTGTAGAGGGTCGTACTGACTTAGACAAATTAGTTATCGACATCGAAACTGATGGCACGCTAGAACCTGAAGAAGCCATTAGACGTTCCGCTACAATATTAGCTGAGCAGTTATCCGTTTTTGTTGACTTAAAGAGCCAAGAAAAGCAAGAAGAAAGTAAAAGAGAGACAGGCATTGACCCAGTGTTATTGCGACCTGTTGATGAATTAGAATTAACTGTTCGCTCTGCAAATTGCCTTAAAGCAGAAAATATTTTCTATATAGGTGATTTGATTCAGCGCTCAGAAATGGAGTTGCTTAAAACTCCTAACCTAGGTAAGAAGTCTTTGACTGAAATAAAAGATGTGTTGGCAACGAAGGGTCTAAGCTTAGGCATGAGACTTGAAAATTGGCCGCCACCTGGACTTGAAATTAAAGAATTATAATATATATAACTAATAGATTTTAGGTAGAATCATGCGTCATCGTAAAGCTGGTAGAAAATTAAATAGAAATAGCTCACATAGAAAGGCTATGTTTCAAAATATGGCATCTTCTGTACTTGAGCATGAAGTAATTAAAACAACTGTTCCTAAAGCAAAGTCTTTGCGCTCTGTTGTTGAACCTTTAATTACATTAGCAAAAGAAGACACTGTCTCGAATCGTAGACTTGCTTTCAGACGTCTTAGAAATCGTGATATGGTCACTAAATTATTTAACGTCATTGGCCCGCGTAGCAAGGAACGTCCAGGTGGTTACCTGAGAATCCTAAAATGTGGTTATAGAGCTGGTGATAATGCACCTATGGCTATTATCGAGCTCGTCGATCGTGAGCGTAGCTGGGAACAAGATGCATAACGTGTATTCATAAAAATTGCCAGGTTCGTCCTGGCTTTTTTTTGTTTAAAAACTGCAGACTTAAAATATAAAGGCATCATATGAATTGGGATATTGTAACTTGGGGATTAGTGGCTATTTCCTTATCGGGTAATATTTTTATCATCAAAAAAAATGTAATCGGGCAGTGGATGTGGGCATTTGCTAATATTGGTTGGGTTGCCTTCAATATTAGTATTGGCGCTTATGCTCAGGCATTTTTATTTACGGTGTATTTTGCAATGTGTGTTTGGGGTATTTGGGCATGGAGCCGAAAGAAGCCAGATGCGGTGAGCTTGGCTTAATTTTATACTGGCATTGAAACAGGCGCCTTTTGCGCCTGTTTGACGAGAGTTGCCCATTTACGACTCAACAACTAATCCTAATGTAACTATGTAGCTATTTTTCGCTGCTATAAAAGCATCTTTCACTTGTAGTGCAGGCTCGTTTTTAAAGACATTGGTATTTTCCCAAATAACCATCAGACGCAACCCTGCATTTTTAACATAGTTGGAATTGTGTACTTTAAATAATTTTTGCAGGCCGCCAAATACGCGTGCGTGGGTTTGTTTGACCAAAAAAGTTCTAGGAATAGGCGCATCTAAAGTAATATTATTTATACCTACGATGACATCGTTGTGAAGTAATTTTGAGTGCACGATACCCATTCCAAACAAAATATCAAATCTTGTCATTGGGTGGGTTGGCAAAAAAACAAGAAAATTTAAAAACTGTCCTTTAATGCCCGCTTCGGAAACATGGTTTTCAGAACCATCGGGTGGTATTAATCTACCTAAGACTTTCTGATTGGCTCCAATAAGCGCGGTATTCCCTTCTCGTCTTGTACGTTCATATCCAAGCTCTACGCCAAGATAGTCCCAAAATCGCATACCGACAATAAAGCCTGCTTGAGGGAGACTGCTGTTGAAAACCTCACCACCATAACCATCATCAAATTTGAATGAGCGATACCCAGCATCGGCTTCCAGATAAAAATTTGGGTCAAGAGCAGGCAGGCTATAAGCTTGCCCTACTGGGAGCAAGAAGACACAGAAAAAAGTTAGAAAATTCACAAGCTTATTTTTTTTAATCGCCATATTCGAACCAAAACCCATAATTATAGTATTCTAGCCAATGTAACTTTATATTACGGTTCAGGCAATATACTCATTTTTATTCACTTACTATTTTGAGTTGAAAAACTAGAAAAAAAGGTTCTAACTAATAAGAAATAAATTTAATATACAGAAGCAAATGAATAAGCATAGCCAAAACCATCTCCACAACCATCTCCAGCTACCTATAGTCAGTGTCATCATCCCAGCTTATAACAGCGCAGAATATGTATGTCATGCTATTACCTCTGTGTCTAATCAAACTATCAAAAATATTGAAATTATTGTGGTCAATGATGGCTCTACAGATAACACGATTGAGGTTTTAAATAATTTTCAAAAAAAACAAAATTTTATATTATTAAATCAAAAAAATCGTGGGCCAGGGGCGGCTCGAAACCACGGAATGAGAGTTGCTAAAGGTCAGTATATTTGTTTCTTAGATGCAGATGACCGTTTTTTACCCGAAAGTATTGCACGCCGTTTGGATGTGTTTGAAAATACACCAGAGATTAGCCTGGTTTTTACTGAGGTGTTGCGATTGGATAAATCTGCGGAACCAGGCTTTCCTTTTTTAGCTCAGAATCAATTTTTAGAAAAATTTAAACCAGCTATCAAAACACACCAACAAAATACAGTTATTTTTAACGATAAATATTTTGACTGTGCTATGCGATTTTTTCCATTTATTTTGACGTCTAGCGTTATGATTCGAAAGTCTGTTATAGAGAGTGTCGGCGAGTTCCATTCTCAATGGAAGGGTTCTGAAGACATTGATTACTGGTTAAGAATTTCTCAACAAGGCAGGGTCGCCTATATTGATGAACCCTTAACAGAATGGCACCATTATTTGAGCAATTTAACCCAGTTTGGAAACTATGACTTCTATGAGGATACAATTAGTTGTTACGAAAATATAAAAAATAACGTGGGTATTAAGCAATATCTAAAGCCCATTATTAATAAGCGTTTAGCACATTATGCATTTGCGGGAGGTTATGAGGCTCTATCCGTCCAAGCGCTTGGTATCGCACGGAAATTTTTCTTCAGAGCTTGCCGTTATCAGCCATTGAGTTATAAATATTGGGTCTATGCTTTGCTGAGTTGTATGCCTAAAGTTATTTTTTATAAATTAAGAGCTTTAAAGCAAAGTACAGTAACAAATTAGGAAGCTGCTAAATACACTACTGCCTACGTTCCGCGGCTTGGCCGCGAAATCCAGGATGCTGTTCTCTGGTTCCCACCGGCAAGCCGCGGGAGGTAGTCGTAGATAAGTCATTACGCTTCTTACTGCCTACGTTCCGCGGCTTGGCCGCGGAATCCAGGATGCTAGATTCTCTGGCCCCCGCAGCCTTGATCCCGCAGCCAAGCTGCGGGATGTAGAAGGAAGTAAGTCATTTCGACTATTTCATGTTTGGGCGACTAAATTGATTCGGCAATCTTGGTGCAATATTATTCGTTAAATATTCTTCAAGGCCGTTGGCAATTTTATCTTTGTCCTCTTGAGAGGTGGCTTTAGCATTAAATCTATCGGCATATAGTTTTATATACATTAATGTTTTACCTAATAGTGCTTCAGTATCTAATCTTTTGTCTGAGCCCTCAAAACTCCACTGAATTTTGGCGATAATTTCATTTCCATCTTTGCCAGATACCGGGCCTTGAGATTGTTTTTTGGCTTCTTTGTTCAAAGCATTAATCAGGGCTGATATGCTTGTACCTGCTAATGTGCCTGTGCCTGTGGTAATGAGACAATATAGCTGCCAATTATCTTGGATCAGTTTGATGGTTCTTTTAAGCTCTTCATTCTCAGGATCTTTTAATAGTAAATAAGCGGCTAAAGCAGTGCCAATCGTTGGTATGACAGCTTTTTTAACATAACTTTCTAATTGGTCTCTAAATGTTTTTGACCCCCACAGTGCGCTTGCAGCATTATAGATTCTATTTCTTTGGCTATATAACACTAATGCTGTTAGGCCAATTCCAGCCCAAGTTGTATTACTCCAGGCTTCACTCGCGGCTTCTGTTAGTTCAGATTCACAATGAAAAAGAGCTTCACCAATGTTGGTTCCATTGGTCGTATTTATGCCGGCTTCCCATAGAGTTTTCCATTCCTCAATATTGGTGCAATTAAAAGGTTTAGGTGTTGGTGACACCATCCATCTAACGCCAGATTCAATTGTGTCCATAGTGTATAGGATTGGGTTTGGAAGCGATGAAACCGATTCGGGTATGAACCACCTAACCATAGGAATATAATCTAAGAATGCCATAAAACAATACCTTCAGCTGACTGTAGGAAACTTTGCCTATATCTATCTATATAGTGAAAGCTATCCTAAAGAATTAAATTAAAACTGAGGTCATTGTATTGCAGATAGTTATCAAGTCAACTATAGGCGCTGAACCATGGGATATCTGGCCAGGATAACCTGACCAGCGGTAGAACTCATGACTTTTTACTTTTCTTTGCAGTCGCTAAAATATCTTTCAGAAAATACCCTGTATAAGAGGCTTTGACCTTGGCAATCTGTTCTGGCGTGCCCTGTGCAACCAATTGGCCGCCACCGCTGCCGCCTTCTGGCCCTAAATCTATGACCCAATCAGCCGTTTTAATCACATCCAGATTATGTTCAATCACAACTATCGTATTGCCTCGGTCTTTCAGATGCTCCAGGACATCTAATAATTGCTTCACATCATGGAAGTGTAACCCAGTGGTAGGTTCATCAAGAATGTAAAGAGTGCTGCCCGTATCACGTCTAGATAACTCTTTGGCTAATTTGATACGTTGCGCTTCGCCACCAGATAAAGTCGTCGCGCTTTGGCCTAATTTCAGATAAGACAGCCCAACATCCATTAGTGTTTGTACTTTACGATGTATTGCTGGAATCGCGTCAAAAAAGGGTAGTGCATTTTCCACAGTCATGTCTAAGACATCATGGATTGTTTTGCCTTTAAAGTGGATTTGTAAAGTCTCATCATTGTAACGCTTACCATGACAAGTATCACACATAACATAAATATCCGCTAAAAAGTGCATCTCGACTTTAATTAAACCATCGCCTTTACAAGCCTCACAGCGCCCGCCCTTAACATTGAAGCTAAAGCGTCCAACTTTGTATCCTCTAGAGCGCGCTTCTTGGGTGCCAGCAAACAGATCGCGAATATGGGTAAACACGCCAGTATAAGTCGCGGCATTAGAGCGCGGGGTGCGACCAATGGGGCTTTGATCAATACAAACCACTTTATCTAAGTGTTCTAGTCCCGAGATACTTTTATAAGGGCTGTGCTGATCTAAGTGTGCTCGGTTTAGCAGGTGAGCCGCAACAGGACTTAAAGTATCATTGATTAAAGTCGATTTTCCAGAGCCAGAGACACCTGTAACACAAGTCATTGAGCCAATGGGAAACTGAGCGGTTACATGTTGTAGATTGTGGCCGTGTGCGCCCTCAATTGTGATGCAGTGGTCTGGATCAAAGCTATGCCGGTGTTCTGGAATAGCGATGAATTTTTTGCCGGATAAATATTGTCCTGTGAGGGAGTTTTTTTCTCGTTTAATTTTAGCGGCACTGCCTTGGGCAACGATATGACCGCCATGTACTCCGGCACCTGGGCCAATATCGACTATGTAATCAGCAGCCAAAATGGCCTCTTCATCATGCTCAACGACTATGACAGTATTGCCCATATCGCGTAAGTGTCTTAATGTCTCTAGTAGACGTGAATTATCACGTTGGTGTAAACCTATAGAGGGTTCGTCTAGAATATACATAACCCCAACGAGTCCAGCACCGATTTGACTGGCCAAGCGTATACGTTGGGCTTCGCCGCCAGATAGGGTATCTGCGGTTCTATCTAAAGTTAAATAGTTTAATCCGACATCGATTAAAAAGCGTAAGCGTTCAGAAATTTCTTTTAAAATTTTATCTGCAATTTTTTTACGTTTGCCTGTGAGTTTGAGTTTTTTGAAAAAATCATGACAGTCATGAATTGATTTTGATGTGATGTCTGGTAAAGTTTTTGTCCCTAGGAATACATGGCGGGCGTGAATGTTTAATCGGGTGCCGTTGCATTCAGGACATGCTTGATTAGAAATATAGCGTGCCAGTTCTTCGCGCACATAGTCTGAGTCTGTCTCAAGATAGCGACGTTCTAGGTTAGGTATTACCCCTTCAAAGCCATCTTTGTGTCGACGGGTTTTACCTTGATCATTTGTATAGGTAAAAGTGATATCTTCATCGCTACCATAGAGCACTACTTTTTGAATTTTTTTAGGGAGCTTTTTAAAGGGTGTATCTAGCTCAAACTTAAAATGTTTGGCAAGAGAGCTTAATACACTAAAATAATACGGACTTCTTCTATCCCAGCCACGAATCGCACCGCTTGATAAGCCTACATCCGGCATATGCACCACACGCGTTGGGTCAAAAAACTGTTTATGCCCTAGACCATCACAGTGATCACAGGCACCTGTGGGATTATTAAAAGAAAATAATCTGGGCTCCAACTCAGGTAAATTATACCCACATTCTGGACAGGCATACTTAGCTGAAAATAAAACTTCTTTATCTTCATCCATTAAGTGAATTGCGGCTAGGCCATCGCTAATTTTTAGTGCGGTTTCAAAAGAATCAGCTAAACGAATATGCAAATCATCCCGTACTTTTATTCTATCAACGACAACATCAATATAGTGTTTTTTCTTTAGGTCTAATTTGGGGGGGGACTCAAGCTCATAGAGCTCACCATTCACCCTGACTCGTACAAAACCTTGGCCTCTTAAATTTTCAAATAGCTTAACGTGCTCGCCTTTTCTATTTCGAACCACAGGGGCTAGCAAGGCAATTTTAGTGCCTTCTGGATAAGATAAAACATGTTCGACCATTTGGGTGATGGTTTGTGCTTCTAGGTTGGTCTTATGCTCAGGACAACGGGGTTGTCCAACACGGGCAAACATTAATCTTAAGTAATCATATATTTCTGTTACCGTGCCTACGGTCGAACGCGGGTTGTGCGATGTCGTTTTCTGTTCTATTGATATGGCTGGAGAGAGGCCTTCAATATGATCCACATCTGGTTTTTCCATAACAGAAAGGAACTGTCTGGCATAAGAGGACAGAGATTCTACATAACGTCTTTGACCTTCTGCGTACAGGGTATCAAATGCTAATGAGGATTTACCTGAACCAGATAATCCAGTTAGTACAATTAATTTATCTCTTGGTAAGCAGAGGTCCACTGCCTTTAAGTTGTGTGTGCGTGCACCTTTAATTGTGATTTGATCCATTACATTATTCCGAATTATTTTGGAGAGAAGTCTTTAGATAACAGTCGTAAACTTGTTACTATATGCCTTCGCCCTTAGGTTGGGGCCAAGGGCAGTATTATATCGTAATCCCTTATCAATATGTGAGAACACGGAGAGTAAAGCCACACGAACCAGAATAAATGTTAACTGGGTAACTTTTGTTTTCGTAATTCCTATATTTTTTGGAGATAACTTTTGGCTCAGATGCTTGCAACGGAAATCAAAACCACATTGGGCATAGGATTAGTTTTTGCTTTTCGTATGTTGGGTTTGTTCATGATTTTCCCTGTGCTCTCATTATATGCAGAGCAATATCCTGATGCTTCTATTTCTTTAATTGGTATAGCATTAGGTTGCTACGGATTATTTCAGGCAATTTTGCAATTACCCATGGCGGCGCTATCTGATAGATTTGGTCGTAAGCCACTTATTTTAGTTGGGTTACTACTTTTTGCATTGGGTGGTATTGTTGCTGCGTTATCAACTACCTTGTGGGGCGTAGTGATTGGGCGGGCTATCCAAGGTTCTGGTGCGATAGGCGCGACCTTGTTGGCCTTAGCCGCAGATAGCACGCGTGATGTGGTGCGTACTCGCGTAATGGCGATTATTGGCATTTGCATAGGTGGCTCGTTTACTTTGGCGATGGTATTTGGGCCTGTTATTGATGCGATGTTAGGGCTTAAGGGGTTATTTTTGGTTAGTGCCTTATTAGCTGTAGTCGCCTTAGTTTTGGTTATGCGCATGCCACAGAATATATGCCCAATTGAGACAGTGAAGAATCAATCCTTTACCCCTAAAGTATTGTGGAAAGCCGTACAGCATCAGCATTTATGGCGGTTATATCTTAGTGTCTTTATGTTGCACGCTCTATTAACGATGAGTTTTTTGGTTGTCCCTTTAAAAATTCAGACGATAGTGGGTTTGAGTTCGGAGCAAAGCTGGCAGTTTTATATACCCATTTTATTGATTTCTTTAGGTTGCGTTATGCCATTTGTACGTAGAGGCGATGATGTTAGCTTACAGAAACAACTTTTCCTTTTTGCAGTAATAGGATTACTTTGTGTCTTACCTTGTTGGCTATGGACAGGGAGTAAATTATTCTTTATGGGATTTGGCGTACTATTTTTTGTGCTATTTAATTATTTAGAGGCATCTATGCCGGCAATGGTTTCAAAAATAGCCCCAGCTCAAAGACGAGGTTTAATTATAGGTGTTTATTCATCTTGTCAATTTTTAGGTTTATTCGTTGGGGGCGCTTTGGGCGGTTACTTTATGGAACGCTGGGGTGTTGCCGGCATTGTTGGTTTTAGTATTGTATTATTATTTTTTTGGTTATTGAGTATTTTAGGATTAAATTTTAATCATAATGAGGAGCTGTCATGGCAAGAGGTATAAATAAAGTTATTATCGTGGGTAACTTGGGTAATGATCCAGAAATGCGCTATATGCCCAGCGGTGGTGCGGTAACGAATGTGAGTGTTGCAACATCAGAATCTTGGAAGGATAAGCAAACAGGTGAAACTAAAGAACGTACAGAGTGGCATCGCGTTGTTTTTTATAATCGTTTAGCTGAAATTGCCGGCGAATATTTGCGTAAAGGCAGTAAAATATATATAGAAGGTAGTTTGCGAACTCGTAAATGGCAAGATCAAAGTGGCGCGGATCGCTATAGCACTGAAATTATTGGTGCAGAAATGCAGATGTTAGATAGCCGTGGTGGGGATGCTCAGGGTGGATTTTCGCCTTCAGCGCCTCGTGCAAACTCAGCACCAGCGTCTAAAGCTGCGCCTGCCCAGTCAGCACCAACACAACCTAGCATGGAAGAAGAATTTGATGATGATATCCCATTTTAATATGGGGTAGATATCTGTTAGAATAGCGAGCCTGATTTGGGGGAGTAATAACCCTCACCCGGGCTGTCTGTGACAGCCCGTCCTCTCCCAGTATTGGGAGAGGGAAATGGTTCGCGATGCGAACCTAAAGAAAAGAATTGTAGAGTTAGGTACTTGTGTTGTGCCGAGTGATTGAAAGAATTGGAGAGGTGTCTGAGCGGCTTAAGGAGCACGCCTGGAAAGTGTGTGTACGTTAATTCGTACCGAGGGTTCGCAAAATTGCGTAGCGTAGAATCCGCAACGCGGATGGCGAAGCAGTTTTGACGGAGCGCATCAGCGCGAGACCCGAAGGGTGAGAGAGTCAAAGCTTTGCTTTGCGAACGAATCAAAAACTGCGCAACGAACAATCCACGAAGTGGATGGCGAAGCAGTTTTGACGGAGCGCATCAGCGCGAGACCCGAAGGGTGAGAGAGTCAAAGCTTTGCTTTGCGAACGAATCAATCCCTCCCTCTACAAACAAAGAGGGGATGAAAAAGAATTGGAGAGGTGTCTGAGCGGCTTAAGGAGCACGCCTGGAAAGTGTGTGTACGTTAATTCGTACCGAGGGTTCGAATCCCTCCCTCTCCGCCATATTAAAAAAGATCCCTCGATAGAGGGATTTTTTTTATATATATTGTGGAGGCTATAGTTCGAACCCGAGATAATCAAAATAGTGGGGTTCGAAAAACGGCATAGCGAACAATCCACGAAGTGGATGGCGAAGCAGTTTTAACGGAGCGCATCAGCGCGAGGCCCGAAGGGTGAGAGAGCAAAAGCTTTGCTTTGCGAGCGAGTTAATCCCTCCCTCTCCGCCAATTTTAAAAAATGCCTATCAATACCATTGATGGGCATTTTTTTTGCCTTGGTATTAGGTGAAAGTCACTAATAATATAATAATGATTCTTAAATAAGCGATGGCCTTAATACACCGATCTGTTAAAATTCAAGTCATAAAGAATCCCTGGTGCCATTAGCATCTATCCTAGCCTAAAAAACACAAACTTGGGAAACCAACTCATGCAGAAAGACAGCGTTTCATCTGAGGGAATTGAACTCAACGTCCAATTTCAAAAAGCTATCGATCTAATGAGCGACCCGCAACAAAGTGTTTTTATTACTGGTAAGGCAGGTACCGGTAAATCCACTTTACTAGATTATTTTTGCAAGCAAAGTAACAATAAGCCAGTTATTTTAGCACCTACTGGGGTAGCCGCTTTAAACGTCAAAGGGCAAACTATTCATAGCTTTTTTAATTTTTATGTCGATGTGACACCACAGAAAATTAAAGATAAAGAAGTTAAACCACGTTCCAAAAAAGTTTATAAAACACTTAAAACAATTATCATCGATGAAGTCTCTATGCTGCGAGCAGACTTGTTAGATTGTATCGATATATTTTTGCGTATTTATGGCCCGGCACCTAGTGAGCCTTTTGGTGGCGTGCAGATGATTTTTGTTGGAGATTTGTATCAATTGCCGCCTGTTGTGACATCTCACGAAAGAGATTTGTTTAGGGAACATTATGTGTCCCCTTATTTTTTTAGTGCTGAAGCCTTTGAGCATATTGATTTTAAAATTATAGAACTAGATAAAGTTTATAGACAAAAAGAACAAGAATTTGTCGACTTACTGAACACAATTCGAAACAATACTGTATCAGAGGCTGAGTTACTACATTTAAATAGTCGGTATTTGCCCAACTTTAAAACAACCAATGATCAGTTTTACATTAGCCTTACGACTACGAACAAAAAATCAGATGAAATTAACGAGGAGCATCTAGAGGCATTGTCAGAAAAACTACAAGTCTCAAAAGCAAGCGTTAAAGGCGATTTTACCAAAGAATATTATCCCACATCGAAATCGTTACAATATAAAGTGGGCGCGCAAATTATGTTGCTGAACAATGATCAAAAGCGTCGTTGGGTGAATGGCAGTATTGGTATCATTGAGGGTACTAAAATTGACGAAGAGGGGGAGCCTTATTTGCGCGTGCGCTTGCAATCTACTGGGCAAATAGTTTTGGTGCATAAATTTAACTGGGAAGTTTTTAAATTTACCACAGTAGGTAAAAATATTGTATCTGAGCCTATAGGGACTTTTTCTCAATTTCCTTTTAGATTGGCTTGGGCTGTCACCATACACAAAAGCCAAGGCAAAACTTTTGATAATGTAATTGTTGATATTGGTCGTGGTACTTTTGCATCAGGACAAATGTATGTAGCGCTCAGTCGATGCACCTCTTTTGAAGGTTTAGTATTAAAAACACCCATTAAAAAGCACCATATTCAAACTGATTATAAAATTGGACAATATTTAACCAAAGCCAAATATCAAGAAGTTGACCCATCATTAGAAATTGACGGGAAAATTGAACTTATTCTTGAGGCTATTCGAAATAAATGTTCATTAGATATCACTTATATAATGAACGATAATACTGAAACACAACGTATCGTCATTCCTCAAAAATTACGCGAGCAGTCCTACCAATCCACGGTTTTCCAGGGCTTGCTGGCTTTTTGCACTAAACGACAGGCAATTCGTACATTCAGAGTAGATAGAATTGTAAAACTGTCTGTTGCCGAAGCTATTTCCCCATAAAAATACCAGTCACACGTCTAAAAAAATAATTAAATTGCATAGAAGAACAGTACTTTACTCACTCAAAAGTTAGTATGATTACTATATGTGTTCTGTAATTTAACGTGTATATACGTGTTTGAGGTATTGTATGGCAGCCAGTAAAGATAGGGGAAAGAAAGTTGAGCAAAGTGTTCAATCTTTAGTAGACAAAGTAGAGAAACAATTCCAAGCTAGATCGGCTCCAGAAAAGACTCCAGAAAAGACTCCAGAAAAGACTCCAGAAAAGACTCCAGAAAAGACTCCCGATAAGGCGCCCGATTCTCAACTGAGGAAAGAGCCAGCTGTGGATACACATGCCAAGCATGTCAGCATCATCATGCCAGTCATTCAAGAGTTAGAAAAAAATGAAAAAACTTTTAGAGAAGGACTTTGGGCGTTTAATAGCGTATCGGATGAAATTTTAAAGATCATTCAACAATCTAAAAAACTATCTGGCGATCAAAAGCAAAAAGTCGAATCTTTGTTTACAGTGGCAAAAATTATTCATGAAGTTAATGAAGGTTTAGAGGAAAAATATAAGCTTCTACAAGTGGCATTAGCAGAAGAAAATTATGTTAACGCACAAATTCATTTACAAGACATTTTAAAGATAACGGAAGAGAACAAAAAGTTTTTTGCTACTTATTCCGTATTATTTGATGAATGCACTTCATTTATTTCTAGTGAGGAATTTGCTAAAAATAAAGAAAGTAAGTTGTTTGAAAAAATAACGAGTAAGTTGAAAACCCTAAATAGGCCTGAAGGAAGTGGAATGAGTGCTTTCATACTTTTACCCGTTCAACGGGTTACGCGTTACCCTATGACAATGGAGCAAGCGGAGAAACAGATTGTTAAGTATAAAGAAAAAACCGGTCAAGAACACCCATTCTCTGCAGAAATATCAGCGGCACACCAATCTCTAAAAGAGTTTGCAGCAGATATTAATCAAGCTAAAGACGTTGCCGAAAAACAAAGATTAAGAGAAAGGATTCGTGAGTATGAAGCGCAAAAGTCCAAGAAACCACTAAAAAGCAGAGCAGACTTTAATATTAAAGCATTAAGTTCAGACTTGGTGGATAAAGACAAAGTGTTTTCTGCGATCCAGTCTGTAGAAAAAATTAATGGCTATAAAATTACGGTAGAAAAAAATCCAAAAAATGAAAATGAGTTATTTATTAGAAATGCCAAAGGAAACAGAATTGCGCATATTACTTACAATGGTAAAAATGCTAGTAGTGTAACCTGCAAAGTGAGACGTAAGCACATGGATTATGATGCGTTAGAGGCGATGACGGGTTTGATGCAGCAAGCTTTGCCAGGTAAAGAGCCAGCGATTACAAGAGAATGCTCAGATAGTAGGGTAAAAGAATTATTTAATATTATTCGTGAACTACCTTTTAAAATCGGTATCATCGGAGGGGCAAAACAAGAGGGGAAAGCAGACGCATCTGTTCAAAAGACCGATACAGATATCGGGAAATTCCTTCAAGCTGAACAAAAATATGTGGATGGTTTAAATGCATTGGTTGAGAATAAAGATAAAATTGAAACCTACTTGATTGAAAGTAAATCAAAAGATATAACCCTCAGTCAAAAGTATGCGATAACAAGTTTAATTATTGTTGCGAAAGATATTGCAGCGGTTCAAGATGATATGAAAAAAGCATTCAATGAATTGGATCGGGCCATTTCTGATCAAGATTATATTCAAATTGCAAGACAGTTAGATACTATAAGCAGATTGAGAGAAAAATCAGAGTTATTACATAGTCATTATGCTAGAAAATATCAGAGTGAGTTTAAACCGGATGACAAATTATGGTCTGAAATAAATAGAGCAAATTTATTAGGCGCAGATATTTCTCTGCAAGAAGTATTGCAAAAACCTAATACACATTTTGATGCCTATGTGGATGTCATTGATAAAGCAAATGCTGCGACTGCAGATGATTCTGTTGTCAAACCATTAATGGAAAAATTATCTAAAGCATTTTTAGTATCTAAGGAGAAGATAACGCCATCTAATAAAATAGGGCCTTTAACCAGTCTCAAAGATAGTGCTCAGCAGAAAAGCTTGTTGCAAGCATCAACGGAAATAAGGGACACAGAAAAAACATATTTGGACAATCTTAAGATATTAACATCACAAGAAGGTAATATAATTAAGGTTATAGATGATGATAAAACATCTGGTGCGAGCGATGAACAAAAGCAGGGATTGAAAGATCTTATACAGTTGGCCAAAATTATTCGAGGCACAAATAAATCAATAGAAACAGCTTTTAGTAATTTACACCAAGCTTATCAAAATAATAATCAGATAGAGATAGCTAAAGCATTAGATGAAATTTCAAATTTGACAGAGCAGTCAGAAAAATTACACTCTGATTATAATCGGATTTTTGCCGTAAAGTTGAATGTCTATGACCGTAAAGTAAAAAATCTGATGCAAAAGTTAAGTCCTATTTTTACCAAAATTCCTGAAGCAGGAGGTAAGGGGGCGGATAGCTTTTTGATGGAGCCGGTGCAGAGGTTTCCGAGATATTCTATGTTAACCAAAGAGCTAGCAAAGCATACAAATAAAAGTTCACCTACTTTTCATTTGCTTGATAAAGTCATCAAGGGATTTGAAGAATCAAATACCCGAATTAATGAAAGATTACCTCACAGGGGCCCACCTAAGAAAAAGAAATAATCAAAATAATCAGGACAGCCCTAAAAAGTTGTCTTGCTTTCTTAAAATGATCAGACACCCATGACAAGTTGCGTGGCTTATCTATCTAAGCGTATTGTCGTCTCAAAATATAATATTAAATATAAATGAAGATGATCGTAAACGACATTAATCTTAATATACATATTGAAGGTGAAGGAATACCTATACTGTTGCTGCATGGTTTCCCCGACTCTCATGCTGTGTGGCGCAAGATGACACCACTATTAGTTCAGGCCGGTTATAAAGTTATTGCCCCTGACTTGCGGGGCTTTGGTCAATCTGATGCGCCTAAGGGCCGTAAAAATTATACGATTGAAAGAATCATGAAGGATATAATAGCTCTGTTGGATAAACTACAGATAGATAAGGCACATTTAGTGGGGCATGATTGGGGGGCTATGATAGGCTGGTTTTTGGCAGGGCATTACTCTAATAGGTTTTATAGCTATACCGCGATTTCAGTCGGTCACCCTAAGGCTTATGCAACAGCCGGATGGGCACAAAAACGTAAAAGTACATATATTTTAATATTCCAATTACGTGGTATTGCTGAAAAATTATTTAAAATAAATAACTGGGCTGTTCTGCGAAAAAGCACTAATAACCATCCAGAAATAAAGCGATGGATTGAAGATTTATCTAGAACTGGCCGACTGACAGCGGGTATGAACTGGTATAGAGCTAATTTAAAGACTTTTATATTTTCTGATTTTCCTCGTTGTACAATTCCTACAATGGGGGTTTGGCCCTCAAGAGAAGTGGTTTTATTAGAAGAGCAAATGCGCAATAGCCAGATTTTTGTTGATGATGTTTGGCGTTATGAGCGGCTTGTAGGGTGCGGCCATTGGGCGTTGTTAGATGCCCCTAAAACAGTAACAGAGTTAATTTTAGATTTTATTAATTTTCCGATCCCGGGTACGTTGGCCCAATACAGAGGGATGCCTGATACTAGCGAATGATTCTAGGCTTGCGGCGCCCATATTTAAAAAATGCGAATACCAACAAACCTACTCCAAGTAGAATCGCGTTGGTTTTTATAAAGTCCATGGATGAAGAATCTTCTTTCTTTTTATCTTTTGTGGCGAGGTCATAATAATAGACAATACCACCTACACCACTTTGCAATATAGTATTATAGCTTCCAGATTGAATATTCTGGCTTACTCTCTTCACAATTTCTTTTTTTATGTCTTCTGGATAATATGCGGCAATAGAATTAGTCGGTACGACAACGGCAAAATTGTCTTGAATTGAGACGACAAGCAAAATAGAGTTTTCTATTGGTGGCTCTCGTTTCGCCATCTCAGCCCAAAGATGATCAATAATTTCTTTCGGTTGGTAAGGGCTAAATTGCTTAACGATGACTGCTTCTACTCTTAATGCTGATTTGTCCTCTATATCTTGCAACAACTTATCATATTGAGCGATTTCCTCTGATGAGTATATTTTAGCATGGTCATAAATATGCTGGTTTTTTGCAAAGGTATGATTAGAAAAGCACAATAAAAATAAAAAGCTTAAAGCCAATAAAAAATTAAATTTGACCAGATAATGAATGCTGAAAACAGATTGCATAATATAAAACACTTATGTAAAAACACTTATGTAAAAACACCGATGCGGTTATCAAATAGATCACTGCATCGGTAGTTAGTAGTTAAAAGTACATAGAGATTAATAACGACCGTAATCGCTATCTCTTTTACCTCTGTGGTATAAGTACCCCGCACCAGCACCCGCACCAGCACCAATAAGCGCACCTGTGGCAGTACTGCCAGTTGCTGCGCCTATCAATGCGCCAGCACCGGCACCTAATGCAGTCCCTGTTAGCACACGTTGTTCACCTTTAGTTGCAGCACAACCAGAGGTTAATAAAATAACACCGACTATAGCTAGTGGTTTTGCGATTGTTTTCATTACAATACTCCTGAAAAATATAACATATTCAAATTATGTAAGTACTTAATTTGATACTATCTTCTGTCTTTGTGATATAGATACCCACCAGCTGCACCGGCTCCCGCGCCAATGAGAGCACCTGTACCTGCATTTCCAGAGGCTGAGCCTATCAACGCTCCAGCACCTGCGCCAATGGCAGTTCCCGTGAGGACACGTTTTTCGCCTTTTGTTGCAGAACAACCTGTTGTTAATACCAGAATAGATGCTAGGGCTAATGTTTTTACAGTGGTTTTCATTAAATTTCTCCAGTTTATTAGTATGGATATACATAAAATATCTACCTGGTAGGAGTTAAATATTAGAGATGAAGTTCAAGAAATTTTAAATTAATTGAAAAAAAGATAACAACATAAATGGTGATAGGTTAGATGAGGCGAGTATTCACTAAGCGGCGTAATATTTTATCCTTCGTTTTGCCAATCAAAGTGTCGTATTATAGACTGTGCAACAAACAGGACAATACCAATGCCCATCATTAGAATGGATTTCTGATGCCATGTGATTTCTAAATCATAAATATACCAACCTGAAAATAATGCAGCTAAGCATAAGCCAAACCCTACCATAATGAGGTTTGCTTGTTTATAGCTAGTCAAGGCTATGAGGATTGAGATAAGTATTGCTGGGTGAAGCAAGCCGCCTAATGCAGATAAAGCAAAAGACAAAGTAAAAAATCCAGGGTTAAAATTAAAATTGTTATCCCGCTTTAATGTGAATAACTGCATGGTCATAATCAGCAGCAAGCTGACATGTAAACCGATATTTAATGTTACAAATTGATGATAAAGGGGTTGAATGATGCCTGTTAGTGTGAGATGAGCACATTCAAGTCCAATGGCCACAAAGCAACCTATTAATATAGGAGAGAGTGACGGTGGTTTTTGCGGCAAAAAACTCGAGGTAAATAAACCGGTGGTCAGTATAACAAAAGCCAGAAGTTGGTGTTTTTCAGGAACAACTTGATTTAAAATAAAAATCATTGCAATTGAAGCAAAAAGAGCAATCGACAGGTTCGCTGGTTGAACATGTTTTCTAAGCGAATTTATACGTGATTGCGCATTTAAGTCACACAAGATAGTCGCTTCAGCATAAGCTCTATCTTTCAGAAAGCCTTTAAAATCTAACCAATCTAAAACACTTTGAATACTATATTGTCGCATACATGACTCCCAATATGGTCAAACTACTAATAATTATTGCAAAGAGCGCATATCTGTAAGTTTGTTGTAATAATATTAACCAAGGTAAAGTAAAGAATAATCCCACTTGAAGTAAATGCATGAGTGATAGTGTGGCATGTTGAAAATAAAATAGGTGACCAATACCAGCCGCACTAAGCAGTAGCCCTAAGCCAATAAAAACTTGCCCAGCACAAGTTGTTGATCCTTGGCGTGAAGCGTTCCAAATAGAAAATAAAAGCATTAATTCAATACTGAGAGACTGGTATAAATAGGATTGTAATGGCCACTTTTGCTGAAAAAATATAATGGCACCAACAGTTAATAAAGCAAAACCGAAGACTTGACAAAAGAGGCTTAATATAAATCCCCAGGTATACTGTTTATTAATAAAGCGGCTGCCTAAAAATTTTGCATATTCTTGAATATGTCCCATGCGATATAGCTGGCGTATAAATGATTGATCTGCAGGAATAGACATGAGTGTTAAGCGCGTCACATCTAAAGTGTCTGAGTGCTGTTGCATCTGGGGTGTATGAACATCCATGTTTGGGTGTTTTCCTTCCTTGGAAAATATAGCCTTGTATATATTGTAGTAGAAATAATTATAATAAATTTCGGCTGATATGAATTTATCAATAAGTGTATTTACGTCAAATTGAACTTTTACTCCATATATAAGGTCATACGCATAGTTTCGTGATTTTGAATATATTAGTAAAAGGTGTAATAGCATGCTTGGTTCAGTAGACACAGTTTTAGAGCAGGTAGAGTCTGACGTATTTGAGTATCCATCTGGGGAGCCTGTTAAACATGATGGTTCCGTTACCGTAGGTGATATGCATGGGAATGCAATAAAACTAACCCAGCTTTTAATGCATTACGGCGTTGTTAGTCTAGATGAAAATTCCTTTAATTCAATGGTTGAGCTATATGGGGAGATGGAATCACTGCTCAGTACACGCGAGATTGAAGATCTGCATTATGCCCAAGTGAAAATAAACAATAATAAAGAAGCTGGCATTTCTCGAGGTATGAAGTTGGTGCATGCGATTGTAGACTTGAAAGATAATCAGGAATTTTTAAAAGGTATTGCAGATAGAAACAAAGATAATAGTGAATACCAAAATATTTTTAAATGTCTTACTAGGGATTCTTTAAATAACCTGAAGAATCTTGAATCTAAAGAGCTTGAGAGAATTGTTAAAGCCATAATAGATGCTAGAATTGTTTTTAATAATTTGAATGAAGGGGCAAAGACCTCTAATTTAGAGCCATTTTTCAGCTCAAATTCAAATTCAAATATGAATCCTTTGATTGATATGATAAGAGGCATAATTGAAGAAAGAGCAGCAAGGGTGGAGTTAGACGCGAAAAAACAAGCATTAGAGAAAAATATAAGTGCTTTTGATGCATTGCTAGATAAGATAGATGTAAGAGATAATACTGCATTAGTACGTTTGATTGGGGATGAACTAGCTGATAGAGGTAGTAATGATTATTACACTTTAAAAATCTTGGAACGATTAAATGAAAAGGGAGTCAATTTTAATATTAACGTTTCTAACCATAGTAATGAGTTTATTATGAGTTATGAGAGGCGTAATGCTGCCAGCGCTGAAGCAGACGCATCAATAGGTGAAAAAACAGTTGTTAGTAAAAAGCAAGGTATTTCGCTAGGTAGGCTTGAGTATTTGTTAAGCAATGGCATCGTACAACAAGGTGACCTAGATAGGATTATTGAAAATGTTTATAAACCATCTTTGCGTATTATTGATTACAGTCTTACAGACGATGGTATTAGTCTCTTTACGCATGCGCCTGTTCAATTTCAGGTTATTAAATGTTTAGCTGATAAAGTGGGTGTTGTTTATGATGACTCAAGCAAAGAAGCCTTAGCTGAAACTATCGAAAAGGTAAATTTAGTAGTTCATGAGACTTACATCAAGGAGAATAGGCTTTCTGAATTGTTCGCAGCCGACACACATGCAAGCATGGAAGAGTATCCTTTAAATCACATGGCTTGGAACCGCTGGAACGATACGCAAGAAAATGATGCATCAGATCTTAGGCCTAGTGTCGTGAATGGGTTCTCAGTAGATTATTTTCATGGTCATGATGATTATCAGTCTAAAAAAGCGCATGTGCATAACTTAGATACAGAAAGTGGGAAGTTTGGTCAAGCGTTTAAGCAGCAAGAACGGCTTGCGCTGGAGGAAGAAAAAGCTAAGATATGGAAAAAATATGGGGTTGTGATAAAAGGCTTAGAAAAGGGACATTCATTAAATGAGGTTGGGGTTCAGCAGAGGCAAAAAGCAGCCTATGAAGCTGTGCGGAAGTTAGTTGTTGCTGGTGGAGAAGGCTTGGCACAAAATATTCAAGGGCTTGGTGAAATTACCATTGATGAGAGTATGGTTGAGCACTTGGTAAGGGAAATTAAGATGCTTGAAAATGCGGCTGCTCAGTATGCCGAAAAGCAAACAACAAAATATTTAAATGTTGAGCAAAGGTCATTAGATCCGAAGATTATTGCTGAGTTAAGTGTTGGTGACATTAAAAAAGAATTTTTAAGAGAACCAGCCCAACGGTACTTTGATAATCCTTCCGAGGAAAGTCTAGGCGAACTATGGACACTTGTTGGACAGATACAAGCCAAAAAAGGTGTATATGAGCTAGCTGCGCAACGTCAGCTAGATGATCCCAGTTCTAAAAACCTAGAAAATTTAGCGACACTTGTAAGACAAGGTAGTAAACAAGCACAAAAACAAGCTAAAATAGATATCTCTAATTATTTGAAAGTAAATCAAACTGATGCTAATAGTTTAGCGGCACGTCAAATAAAATCCATCGTAAAGTCCAGAACTGTGCGGATGAAACATTTTTTCAAAAAGAAAATTATTACCCCCCAATCCATAGAGAATTTAAAGCGTGAAGCGGGTAATATTTTGCCCATTCTTCGGGGCGCAGCATATATGATGAGAGATAAATTAGCTGATACCAAAGAAGCTAATGTTGAGCGTAAGGCAAGTCCATTTAAGGAATTGGCTCAAGAGGAGAAGCAAAAAAGTATGCAGTCTAAGACTCATTCTATGCCAGATGTCAGTTTGCTTGACTCTATCCTTCCTGCTGGAAAAAATAAGCATGAAGATAGGCTTTTAAGTGATATTAGAAGTGCCCCAACAGTAGGGTCAGCTCAAGCTAAAATCACTCGCTTGTTAACTCAAAATAAAGAAATATACTATACAAAACAAGATGGAACTGAAGTGACAAAAGAAGGCAAGAATGAATATTTTGCTATGAATGATTTTCTTGAAAAGATACAAAAAGCCTTAGCTAAAGTGTCTTTAGATATAAGGCACCCTACTGCACCGTTGCAAACGCAAGAGCAAAAATCAGCCCCAGTGACAACTAAATTTAATTCACAATTTCAAAGTGCGCCAATAAGCCATGGCACACTAATAGATGAAAGTAAAAAACATGTTTCAGACTTTATGATACACGCAGAGCAAGCAGTAAGAGTTTTAAAACGTTATGAAAATAAAGATCCATTGCCTAGTAACATAAACAACTGGAAAGACTTAGTGAAAAAATATAATGAAGAGATTGGAGAGTATTCTCAAGTGACATTGCCTGATGATTTTAAAGTGCCGTTTGTGAATTCCTTGGAGCTAAAGACAAATAGATTAAAGTTAGAATCTTTTTGCCGCACTATAATAGAAGCTCAGACTTTTGCTGAAACGAAAGGGACAGATGCAGAGGCGGCCACATATTTTCTAGCAGTCATCAACCGGGCTGCTAAAGAATCAGGTTTAGCTGTGGCGAGTCAAGTTGCAAAAAAAGTAGAGTCATCTCTTAAAACAAACGAGCCAGAACTTGGGGATAATCAGGATTCACATAAAAGGCAGAAATTATAGTTTTGAGAAGTAATACGCGCTAAGCGGCTGCTTTAGCGCGATTGTATGATTATTATATTAGAGTGGTTGCTTCTTCTCCCATAATCTCTAATTGGTATTTTTTAATTTTTTCTTCGGCTTGTTTTAGCGCTTTAGGCGTACCCATATCAATAAAAGGTGCGTTAGTTTGTTCTACGCTGATATGTTTTCCCGCTTTTAGCCAGGTTGGAAAACAATCATACTCAAGGCTGGTTTCTTTATCTGAAGAAATATTTTCAAATAAATGACTACGGAATAAATATAAGCCTGCATTTACGGGGCCAGTGCCGGATTGTTTTTCATGAAAGCCTATTAAACGCTGATTGGCATCACATTCTAATGAGCCAAATCGGCCTGCATTACTAATGCTGGTGCTTAAGATCATGCCATCTAGATTTGGGTTACTTTGAAATTGGTTAATAGTGGGCTTTAAGTCGGTCAGCAAAAGTGAGTTACCATTAATAACTAAGATTGTTGAAGCAGGATAACGTCGAAGACAGCTTGCTGTTGCTCCTGCTGTACCCATAGGTCTAGATTCTGTGACAACATCAATAATCAAATCATCTTCTTGGCTAGAAAATTGGCTTGCCCAATCTCTAAATTCATCTGCGCCATATCCAGCTGAAAAAATAATGTGTTTGAAACCTTGATTTTTAAGCCAATAGGTTAACCAGCTGGCAATAGGCTCGCCTGCAATTGGTACGAGAGTATGGGGAATATTTGGGTGGGTGTCACTTAATATCCTGTGTTTACCACCAACTAAAACTATTGCAATCATTATTTTTACTAACGTCCTTGTGTACAGTAGACAGGGGAAAATACCTGGCTTTTTGATTAGATGCAAGCCTAATTATATTAGCATATTTGTATATTTGTAAGCTGTTGTCCTGTTAACAATACGAATTTAATAGGGGTGTCCTATTAAAAAATAAAAACTACCTCTCTAACTAATATGTAATGCAGATTGATAACATAGTTGTATTTGGTTGTAAACTCGGTACAATCTGCAAGGTCATATCATAGGAAGACGGCATAATGAGAAGAAAAACAGCGCTAATAACCGGCATTACCGGACAAGATGGTTCCTACTTAGCAGATCTACTTATTAAGAAAGGCTACGAAGTACACGGCATCAAACGTCGGACCTCTATGATTAATACTCAGCGTATCGATCACCTTTATAAAGACCCACATGAAGCAGATAGACAACTTCATTTGCATTACGGTGATGTTGTTGATGGTACAAGCTTAACGCGTATTATCCAAAAAGTGATACCAGATGAAATTTATCATTTAGCCGCACAAAGCCACGTACAAGTTTCTTTTGATTCTCCTGAATATACAGGTGATGTAAATGGCTTAGGCACATTGCGCATATTAGAAGCAATGAAAATGTTGGGTTTAGAACAAACAACTCGCTTTTATCAAGCCTCCACTTCAGAACTGTATGGCAAAGTTCAAACAATTCCTCAAAACGAAAAAACCCCTTTTTATCCACGTTCGCCTTATGCTGTGGCTAAACTGTATGCTTATTGGATTACAGTTAACTATCGTGAAGCCTACGGTATGTATGCTTGCAATGGCATATTATTTAACCATGAGTCACCTAACCGCGGAGAGACTTTTGTGACGCGTAAAATTACGCGCGCTTTAGCACGCATTAAATTAGGTTTACAAGATTGTTTATATTTGGGTAACTTAGATTCTAAACGTGATTGGGGCCATGCTAAAGATTATGTTGAAATGCAATGGCTGATGTTGCAACAAGACAAGCCGGATGATTTTGTTATTGCAACCGGCATACAAAAAACGGTGAGAGAGTTTGTTGAACTAGCAGCCAAAGAGTTAGGTATTCATTTGGCTTGGGAAGGTCAAGGTGAGAATGAAAAAGGCGTGGATAGTAAAACAGGCACTACGATTGTGTCCGTAGATCCTAGATACTATCGCCCAACCGAAGTAGAAACACTTTTAGGAGATGCTACGAAAGCAAAAGAACAACTGGGTTGGGTACCTAAAATTAGTTTTGAAGCGCTAGTGAAAGAGATGGTGTTGTCCGATAGCCAAGAAGCGCAAGACGAAGCAATTTTAAAAGGGCTTATGCCTGTTAGAGAACAGGTTGTATCTTAAATGGCAGGCAAAATGGATAAAACAGCAAAAATATATGTTGCAGGCCATGCCGGGTTGGTTGGGCAAAGTATTGTTCAGCAATTAAAAGCGCAAGGCTATCAAAACTTAATCACGCGAACCCATGCTGAGCTAGAGCTTTGTGATTCAGAGAGCGTGCAGAAATTTTTTGCTGAAACACAGCCTGAATATGTGATTTTAGCCGCTGCTAAAGTGGGTGGTATCTATGCCAATAGCCACTACCCTGCTGATTTTATTTATCAAAACTTGGCAATACAAACTAATGTTATTCACCAAGCCAAAGAGTTTGGTGTTGAGCGCTTATTATTTTTGGGCTCATCCTGTATTTATCCTAGAGAGTGCCCTCAACCGATTAAGGAAGAATATTTACTTACATCACCTCTTGAGCCTTCTAACCGACCTTACGCTTTGGCCAAAATCGCGGGGATAGAAATGTGTTGGGCTTATAACCGTCAATATCAAACGCAATTTATGGCCGTCATGCCAACAAATTTATATGGGCCTGGTGATAACTACGATCTCAAAACCTCGCATGTCATTCCAGCACTCATTCGCAAAATGCATGAAGCCAAAGTCAATAATCGAGAATCAGTTGAGATTTGGGGTACAGGTACACCCAAAAGAGAATTTATGTATAGCGCTGACTTGGCAAATGCTTGTGTGCATTTATTGAACTTAGATGACATGAAATTTAAAGCCATCGTGGGTTCTGAAACCCAGGCGCCTTTAATTAATATTGGTGTTGGGGAAGATATAACTATTGCACAACTGGCAAAACAAATTGCTAAGACCGTGGGATATAAAGGCCAGCTTAAGTTTAACCCAGATTACCCAGACGGCACACCTAGAAAAGTATTGGATGTCTCTAGAGTGGCTGAGTTGGGGTGGAGTGCTAAAACTAGTTTTATTGATGGCTTGGAGCAATCTTATCAGGCATTTAAACAACAAAATATCAAATCATCTCAGACTCAAACTAGTACAGTCGGTGTGGCGTGAAGCTATTTTTCAAAAAACTAATCAGCTTTTTTGACGCAAAAGATCGGAAGAAAATGTATGGCATTTTGCTTTGTGTGATTTTCATGGGTTTTCTGGAGATGGTGAGTGTGGCAGCGATTTTGCCATTTTTGGCTGTACTCGCGAAGCCAGAGGTGATTGAGACGAATGCATATTTAAATTTTACCTACCAAAGTTTATCTTTTACGGATCCTAAGTATTTTTTATTGTTTTTAGGGGCTAGTGTGTTCACACTTTTGGTCGTTGGTAATTTATTTTCTGCATTTACAACGTGGATAATGATGCGCTTTAGTTATGCGCAGGGCTACAAAATTTCAACAAATCTTCTCAATAAATATTTGAGTCAGCCTTATCCTTTTTTTCTCCAAAATAACTCAAGTCATTTACAAAAAAATATTTTAGCAGAAGTGGATAGGCTGATAACAGGTATTGTTATTAATTTGGGGCTAACTGTTTCAAAGGCCATAGTCGGCGCTTCCATATTGCTTTTACTATTACTAGTTGATTTTAAACTGGCAGCTATTATATTTGTTTCTATGGGTGGGGCTTATTGCATATTTTATGGTTTAACGGCTAAGAAATTAAGAGCTGCTGGCATATTATCCTCTGCGGTTAACGGGGAAAGATACACTTTAATTCGTGAGGTTTTCGGCGCAATAAAAGAGTTGAAAATTCTAAATAGAGAATCATTATTTATCAACAGTTACCAAAATGTCTCTAAACGGTATGCACAATATGAGTCTGCCAGCCAGCTCACGCCTTTGGTGATACGTTATTTAATTGAGATGCTCGCCTTTGGAGGGATGCTTTTAATTGCGCTGTATCTAATTTGGACCAAAGACAGTTTAAATCGTTTTTTGCCGCTATTAGGACTATATGCTTTGGCAGGTTATAGATTGATGCCTGCAGCTCAGCAAATATTTTCTGGCATCACCTTGGGAAAGTATCACAGTAGTGCTGTTGATATTTTATATGATGATTATAAATTGCTGGGCAGCAAGGAAGAGATTAATCAAAGTCAAGATATTATGAAGTTTTATAATGAGCTGTCTTTGCAATCTATAAAATATACTTATCCCCAGGCAAGTTGCCCCTGTATACAAGACATATCGTTGTCAATCAAAAGCTGCACAACGATTGGGTTTGTGGGTTCTTCTGGTGCCGGCAAAACCACATTAGTAGATATTATTCTAGGCTTGTTGGCAGCGGACAAAGGTACAATAACAGTAGACGGCAAGCTACTAGATAATAGTAATATGGCTGCTTGGCAAAGAAACATTGGTTATGTGCCGCAAACTATCTATCTAACGGATAGTACTATCGCTAGCAATATTGCGTTTGGTGTAGACTCAGAAAATATTAATATCAACAAGGTCAAGTTAGCTGCAACATTGGCGAATTTAGATAAATTTATTTTAGAAGAGTTGTCTAATGGCTACGACACTATGATTGGTGAAGCGGGTGTACGCTTAAGTGGCGGGCAGCGTCAAAGAATTGGGATCGCTAGAGCTTTATATCATGACCCTCAGTTACTAATTTTTGATGAAGCGACGAGTGCACTTGATAACCAAACAGAAAAAATTATTATCGATTCTATCCATAGTTTATCTAAGAAAAAAACCATAATTCTCATTGCGCATAGATTACAAACGGTTAAAGAATGTGATGTGATTTATGTCCTAGACAAAGGAAAAATTGCTGGGCATGGCACTTATAATGAGTTAATAGACAACAACAATATCTTTAGGTCTTTGGCCAGGAAAACTAAGTATGCGTAGGAACTATTATGTTTAATAACAAAGTTGTATTGATTACGGGTGGTACAGGTTCGTTTGGTAAGGCATTTACTAAAAGGTTGCTACTAAACTATACGCCTAAAAAAATCATTATATATTCTCGAGATGAACTAAAGCAGTCTGAGATGCAGCAAGAATTCAATCAACCTTGTATGCGTTATTTTATTGGTGATGTACGAGATGAGGCTAGATTAGATTGTGCTCTCAATGGTGTTGATTATGTTATACATGCAGCGGCATTAAAACAGATTCCAGCTGCTGAGTATAATCCTATGGAATGTATTAAAACAAATATAATGGGTGCTCAAAATTTAATCCAAGCTGCTATTCGTAATAATATTAAAGATGTTGTGGCTCTCTCTACCGATAAAGCAGCAAATCCTGCTAATTTATATGGCGCAACTAAATTAGCTTCCGACAAATTATTTGTTGCGGCTAATAATATTGTGGGTCAAAATGAAACAAGATTTTCAGTTGTTAGATATGGAAATGTGATGGGCTCCAGAGGCTCAGTTATTCCCTTTTTCAAAAAACTAATAGAAGAAGGCAAGCAAGAACTGCCCGTGACGGATCCTCGTATGACACGTTTTTGGATCACTTTAGATCAGGGCGTTACTTTTGTTGAGAAAGCTTTTCAGCGGATGCAAGGTGGGGAAATATTTGTTCCCAAATTACCTTCCAGTGGCATGTTAGATTTGGTCAAAGCCGTATCTGAAGAGGTTGGTACTAAAACCATTGGCATCCGGCCCGGAGAAAAACTCCATGAATTAATGTTTACCGCTAACGATTCAAGACAAACATTAGAATTCCATGATCATTATGTCATTAAGCCTAGTATTAACTTTGCATTCAACTGTGATTATGAGCTGAACCTTTTGGGGGAAAGAGGCAAGTATGTTGAAGAGGGATTTGAATATACTTCAGATAATACTGATTGGAATTTGTCGGTCGAAGAAATTCGGGCTTTGATTCACTAATGGACTTTATACCCTATGGCCGACAAAATATCATACAAGAAGATGAGGCCCAAGTCCTAGATACCCTTAAATCAGAATTTCTGACCCAGGGCCCGAAGGCGAAGGCGTTTGCGGAGCAAATGGCGGCCTATACTGGGGCAAGCTATGGCTTAGCGCTCAACAGTGCAACCAGTGCATTACACCTTGCTTGTTTGGCATTAGGTCTAGAGTCAGGAGATGTTTTATGGACATCCCCTATCACATTTGTCGCTTCAGCAAACTGTGCTTTGTATTGTGCTGCAAAAGTTGATTTTGTCGATATCGATCCAAGAACCTATAATATTTCGGTTGCGGCATTAGAAGAGAAGCTCGCCAAGGCAAAAGCAATAAATTCAGTACCTAAAGTTTTAGTGGTTGTACATTTTGCCGGGCAATCATGTGAGATGAAGGCGATCAAAATTCTATGTGAACAATATGGTGTGAGCATTATCGAAGATGCCTCTCATGCAGTTGGTGCCGATTATCTGAACAAAAAAGTTGGCTGTTGTGAATACTCAGATATTTCTGTATTTAGCTTGCATCCAGTGAAAATAATCACGACTGGAGAAGGTGGGCTTGCCTTAACCAATGATAAAAATCTACATCAAAAAATGATACTTTGCCACTCTCATGGCGTCACGCGAAATGAGGAGTTGATGACTGAACCCTCACATGGACCTTGGTATTACGAACAAATTGATCTGGGATTTAATTATAGAATGACTGATTTACAAGCTGCATTAGGCTTGAGTCAATTAAAACGGGCAGATCAGTTTGTAGCCAGAAGACGCGCCCTTGCTAAACAATATTTTGAAATGCTCAGTGACTGCTCAGTCACGTTACCTTATCAACATCCTGATTCAGATTCTAGTTATCACTTGTTTCCTATTGTGTTAGAGCTTGAGAATCGAGCAGAGCGTAAGCAAGTGAGAAAATCTGTATTTGTTAAGTTGCGAGAGGCTAACATTGGGGTCAATGTGCACTATATTCCCGTACATACTCAGCCATATTATCAAAACTTAGGTTTTCATTGGGGCGATTTTCCCAATGCAGAAAGTTATTATTTTGGGACAATTTCATTGCCATTGCACCATGGAATGACGGATAAAGAGCAAATATATATTGTTCAATCTCTACAAAGAGCATTAAATGAACATTAGGGTATTGCTACAATCTCGCTTAGCTTCAAAAAGGCTGCCTGCAAAAGCACTATTACCGTTAGCGGGTTTGCCTTTGATTGTTTTAGCTGCAAAAAGAGCTGGCAATCAAGGCGCAGATATACTTGTCAATACAAGTACCAGTCAATCAGATGATGTCTTAGTCGAAGCACTGAAAAAATATAATATTCAGTATTATCGAGGGCCAGAACAAGACGTTCTGACTCGATTTCAGTTAGCAACCGAGGATTTAAATTCAGAGGATTGTGTTGTTCGATTAACAGGCGATAACCCTATCCCTGATGGTTTCCTTATTAATGAGGCTATTCAAGCCTTTGAAGGTAGCAAGGTTGATTTTCTCACAACGACTTTTCCTAGTTCAGTATCACCTTATGGTCTCAGTCTTGAAATATTTAAGGTGAAACTGCTACATGCTTTTGAAGCCGATATGTTGGATGACAGTGATAGAGAGCATGTCACACCAAAGCTCTACAGTTTGGTAGAAAACAAGTTATTCTACACGCCCAAATGTATGAATAATAGAGACTTAAAGCATATACGCTGTACAATTGATACTTTTGCAGACTATTTGAGAGTATGTAAAATTTTCCAAGAGCGGGAAGATTCTATTGCCCAATCCTGGACATCATATGTTGATCGTTTGATTAAACAGTACCAAGACATTACGCCTTGCCCTGTTGTTCAACATAATAATGTTAACCATAGCCAGCTAATTTTAGGCACGGCGCAATTTGGGATGGACTATGGCATAGCGAATAAAGTTGGGATGCCAGGACAAATAGAAATTAACAGCATTATTCAGCATGCTATCGATGCAGGTGTAACACATTTCGATTCCGCCAGAGCCTATGGAAGTGCGGAAAAAAATATAGCGGTGGGTTTGGAAGGTGGTTTAGATTCTCAAGTCAAAGTCATAACAAAACTATCACCATTAGAGTATTTATCATCTCAAAAACTAAGTAAGAGCTTTGTAGAAGACGCTGTAACATCTAGCGTATACCGTTCAATGGCCAATCTTAAAACTAACAAGCTAGATATATTCTTACTGCATCGTTGGGCGCACCGTCATGAATTTGATGAGCACATTTGGGCATGCTTAAAAAAATTGCAATCTGAGGGTGCTATAGGAGAGATAGGCGCTTCGCTTTCGACTGTAGAAGAGGCATATCAGGCTATATGTGATCCGGAAATAAAGCATATTCAGATCCCTTTTAATATTTTAGATGGAAGATGGTTAGAGACAGATTTTCAGAATCAACTTAAAAACAGGCCAGATGTGAGGGTGCATGTCCGCAGTGTATTGCTACAAGGTCTTTTAGTTGATAATAAGCTTATTTGGCCCAATATTAATTTTGAGCTATCACAGGAATATAACCAAATTTTAGATCAATTTGTAGTTGATTTTAAAAGAAAAAATAGAATGGATTTGTGTTTTGCTTATGCACGATCATTTGATTGGATAACTGGGATAGTTGTGGGTGTTGAGACAATAGAACAATTAAAACTAAATTTAAAACTTTTTAATGAGCCAAAGTTAGCGCCTAAACAGCTAGAAATTATTTCAAATGTGTTTCAAAAGGTATCAACTGAGGTGCTTGATCCCGCTAGGTGGTAATATGACAGATAACAATGCAGTTCTTCGTTCTTTTGGACTTGAAAATCAAGTTGCTTTGGTTACAGGTAGTTGCGGGTACTTAGGTCAAAAAATGGCAGAAGCACTATGTGAAGCAGGTGCGCATGTTATTTTGAATGGCCGAAATGAAGAAAAAGTATATGCCCAATATGAATTATTAAAATCAAAAAAATTCAACGTAAGCCATTGTGTTGCAGATATTACTGATTTTGAGCAAATAAGAGCGCAATTATTACCACGACTTACTCAACATGAGAAGTTAGATATATTGGTAAATAATGCCTATTCTGGACGGCCTAGTTCACTAGAAGATAGTGTATTAAAAGAATTTAGCCAGGCATATCATGTCTCTGTAGAGGCTAGCTATCATTTGATTGATTTATGTCTGCCATATTTAAAAGAAGCGACATTAAATCTGACGAAAAGTGCAAGTGTTATTAATATTGGCAGTATGTATGGTGTTGTCAGCCCCAACCCTGAAATCTATGGCGACTCGGGGATGAATAACCCCCCATTTTATGGCGCCGCGAAAGCAGGGCTTATTCAATTAAGCAAGTATCTAGCTTGTCATTTAGCGCCATTTAATATTAGAGTGAATAGTTTATCGCCTGGCCCATTCCCACCCAAAACCGTGAATACAGACAATCCTGAATTTTACCAGTCGCTTTGTCATAAAGTGCCATTAAAGCGAGCTGGCAAGGCAGAAGAAATCAAAGGTCCGTTATTATTTTTGGCATCGAATGCGTCCTCTTATGTTACGGGAACGAATTTGATTGTCGATGGTGGTTGGACGGCATGGTAGTGTTATGATTTGTTCAGAATATAATATAATTATTAGAGTTGATGCAACGGCTGAGATGGGCGCTGGACATTTTATGCGTTGTATGGCTCTAGCACAATGGTGCCAAGAAGAACGTCTTAAAATATTATTTGTGTACAGTGAGCTACTCCCGATTGCCAATAAATTCCTTATTGAAAATCAATTTGATTCTGAGGAAATAGAAAAATTCGACTCACTAGTAGAAGATGCGATGCAAGTGCAGAAAATTGCCTTAAAATATCATGCAACCCTGGTCGTCATAGATGGGTATCATTTTACAAATCAATATTTTAATAAATTAAGACATCAAAAATTTAAGATAATAAAAATTGATGATTTTGGTAATGACGTTGATTATGTGGATATTGTTATTAATCAGAATCCATGGTCAAAAAAAATTCACTACCCAGATAATATCAAATGTTTTTTGGGCTTAGAATATCTACTACTTAAAAAAGAATACTGGTCATTTTTCAAAAATAGCAAGACCAACCGTGGTGAAAAAAAACGGGTGCTTGTCTCATTAGGGGGGAGTGACGTAATCGGTGTTCTAGAGAAAGTCGTAAAGTCAATAGATTGTGATTTAAAGCATGAAGCGTTAGATATTGATGTATTGCTGCCCTGCCAATATGATGCGATGCCAGAATGGGAAAAGGATCTAGTGACCTCAAAGCACTCTTATACATGGCTTAAAGATATTGTGAATATGTCTGGGTTATTGAATCATATTGATATTGCAATTTGTGCGGCTGGCAGTATTTGTTGGGAACTTGCCTTTATGAAAATTCCTATGGTCGTTTTGGTACAGGCAGAGAATCAAAAAGCAGTTGCAAAATCTATAGAGTTTATGGGGTTGGGTGTGATTTTATCACATGATGAGCCGATATCCACTGCAAATCAAGGTTTCCAGTTACAGGGTAATTTTAAAATGCTGGGACAATGGACTGACAAACAATCGTTTGAAAATTTACATATAGCTGAGAAAACGAAGTCTATTGTTAAATGTTTGGTATAAATTTATTTTTGATTTTTTTCGGGTGAAATTTTAGAAGTCATGGTTATTGAGTGGTATACAAAGAATGATTAATTTTAAAAATATAAAAAGACCCTTTATTGTTGCCGAAATGTCAGGGAATCATAATCGTTCATTAGAAACAGCGCTTAAAATGATTGAAGTGGCGAGCGAATGTGGGGTAGATGCGGTTAAGTTTCAGACCTATACACCCGATACAATAACGCTAGATGTTCGAAGTGATGATTTTCTCGTAAAGAGTGAAGCAAACCTTTGGGAAGGAGAATATCTTTACGATCTATATAAGCAAGCATTTACGCCATGGGAATGGCATGAACCTATGTTTAAACGATGCCATGAGCTAGGACTCTCTGCGTTTAGTTCACCTTTTGATCTTAGTGCGGTGGATTTTTTAGAAGAATTAAATGTTCCATGTTATAAAATTGCCTCTTTTGAAATTGTAGATTTGCCTTTAATAAGATATGTTGCCCAAAAAGGTAAACCTATCATTATGTCAACAGGCATGGCTTCTTTTGCTGAGGTTGAAGAGGCGGTTCAAGCGGCCAAAGGGGCGGGCTGTACAGATATTGTTTTATTAAAGTGTACTAGCAATTACCCAGCCAATCATACTCAGGCTAATTTGAGAACATTGCCCATATTGAAAGAGGCTTTTAATTGCCAAGTTGGGATATCTGATCACACAATGGGGCTGGGTACATCTATTATGAGCTTGGCTTTTGGCAGCATATTTATTGAAAAACATTTTACCCTATCGAGAGCTGATGGTGGTGTGGATGCAGCATTTTCGATGGAACCACATGAAATGAAGCAGTTGGTTTTAGAAGCGAATAGGGCTTTTGATTCTATCGGCCACGTACAATTAGGGCCTACTGAAAATGAGTTGGGCATGAAAAGATTCAGACGGTCACTATATGCTGTGAAAGATATAGAAGCAGGTGAGCCTCTAACCAAAGAGAATATTAGATCCGTTAGGCCTTCAAAGGGGTTAAAGCCTAAATATTTTGATTCTGTTATGGATTCTAAAGCAAAACAAAATATTTCAAAGGGCACAGCTTTAGAGTGGGAATTATTAGAATGATATTGAGAGATAATCATATTTGTATTCTTGATTATGGTTCAGGAAATGTAATGTCAGTATTCAATTTGGTTAAAAAAATAACTGATAATGTGACTATTAGTAATGCAGTAAATGATATTAAACTATCCTCTCATATTATATTGCCTGGTGTTGGTGCTTTTGGAGAGGTTATGAACAAGATGAAAGCAACGTTGCCTCTAAAAATCTTGCAAAATGAAGTTGTGACTCATCAAAAGCCATTCTTAGGGATATGTGTGGGGATGCAGGTTTTGTCAGATTGTAGTACCGAATTTGGTCAGCATGAAGGGCTTGGGTGGATTCCTGGCACTGTTGACTTAATAAGCAGTGATGGACAGCCATTACCCCATGTAGGTTGGAATGATATAGACTGTCGGAATTCTCATAGATTATTTAATAAGTTGCCCCAAGATATAGATTTTTATTTTGTTCACAAATACGGCTTCAAGACTAAAAGCAAAGAACATACGCTAGCAACAACAAATTATGGAGAGAGTTTTGCTAGTGTTATTGGAAAAGATAATATTTATGGGGTGCAGTTTCATCCTGAAAAAAGTCAATTGGCCGGGGAAAGTTTAGTTTCAAACTTCTTATTGTTATGAAAAAAAATCGCATTATTCCACTACTATTATTAAAAAATGGTCACTTAGTTAAAAGTAAGCGCTTTTGTCGCTACCAAAATTTGGGAAACCCTGTTATTGCGGTTAAACGTTTGAGTGAGTGGGCATCTGACGAATTAATCTATATGGATATAACTAAATCCTCAGATTATGATTTACGGCGAGGTGACTTAGCCTATCCAAATAGAAATTATATAATCGATATTATTAAAGATGTTTCAGAAATGACCTTGATGCCAATAACAGTGGGGGGCGGAATTCAGTCAATTAAAGATATTGAAATTCGCTTGTTAAATGGTGCAGACAAAGTCGTGGTAAATTCGATTTTATTTGAAGACAAAAATCTTTTGCTACAAGCAGCTAAAATTTTTGGTTCTCAATGTATGGTTGTTTGCATTGATTATAAAATACAAGATGGGAAGGCTTATGTTTATTGCCATAAAAGCAAAGTGCTAACAAATATACTTGTGACTGACTGGGCAAAAGAAGTTGTTGCAATGGGCGCAGGTGAAATATTGCTACAATCTGTCGAGCTTGATGGTAGTTTACAGGGCTATGACCTAAAAACAAACCGTGAAATTTCGGAACAAAATAATATACCAGTGATTGCTTGTGGAGGCGCAGGTGAATGGCAACATATGGGGGATGTTTTTGACTCGACATCAGTTTCTGCTGTTGCAGCAGCTAACATTTTTCATTATACCGATCAAAGTGTATATTTAGCGAAAAAGTACTTATTTGAGAAAAACTATCCTGTTCGAAATCCTAATGTATTAAAAATAAAGGAAGAGGAAAATGCGTTATTGTAGTCGTTGTACCTATCCAGTCGTTTCTGTAAATTTAGAGTTAGACGATGAGGGGGTATGCTCAAGCTGTCGTGTATTTGAAGAATTTGAAGCAATTCCTCAAGATGTTTGGAATTTGCGCCGGGAAAAATTTGTATCTTTAATTCGGGATATTTCCAAATCGAATGATGCAAACTATGATTGTATTATTCCTGTTAGCGGCGGGAAAGATAGTTATTATCAGACAAGCACGATGATTGAGGAATTTGGTTTAAAGCCTTTGCTTGTAACATATCATGGAAATAATTATTTGCCTGAAGGGGATTATAATCGAGATAGAATGCGACATGTTTTTGATGCCGATCATTCAGTCTTCGGTCCAGGTATTAATGTGCTAAAAAAGTTAAATCGAATTTGTTTTAAAAAAATGGGTGACATGAATTGGCATGCGCACTGCGGGATATTCACTTATCCCATACAAGAGGCTGTAAGACATGAGATTCCTTTAGTTATTTGGGGTGAAGTCGCCTGGGATATTTCAGGAATGTATGATCCTGATGACTTTGTGGAATTTAGTGCCCGAGTTAGGCATGAGCACTCTTTAAGAGGATTTGAATGGAACGATATGCTTAGTGATCCTGTTGATCAGCTGTCTGAGAAAGATATTCTATGGGCTAAATACCCCTCTGATGAGGCTATTCTGAAAGTGGGCGTTAGAGGCTTATATCTAGGCAACTTTTTGAAATGGGAACCTAATGTTCATACTCAACAGATGATAGATAAGCATGGTTGGAAAGAAGCTTCTCAGCCATTTGAAAGAACTTATAGAAAAATGTCAAACTTAGATGATCGCTATGAGAATGGTGTGCATGACCTGTTAAAATTTATTAAATTTGGATACGGCCGAGCTTCAGACCATACCTCAAAAGATATTAGGCAGGGCTTATTGTCCCGAGATGAAGGCATAGCTCTTGTTAAACGTCTAGATCATATTGTCTCAAAAGATCTGTACCACTGGTTAGATTATGTTGAAATGAGTGAAGATGAGTTTTGGCATATTGCAGATGGCTTTAGAGATCCTAGAGTATGGAGAATAGAAGATGGCCAATGGGTAAAAGATAATATTTGGGGTGGGAGCTCTTCATATGGGAGCGTTAATTTGCCTAAAGAGCAATGGTCTAAATATCAAGCCCATGAAAGCATGTTAGTAGGTATTTGAATTAAAAAGATTTGCTAGGGGTTGCTGTCTCAGCCCCAGTGAATTTTTTAAGTTGGATTATGTATGGTACAGCTGGCTCTTTTTAACTGCCCCAAACGAAATTAACTTTAGGGAGAAAAGGAAGTTTTCCTAGTAAATGTTAGAGGGCTAATTTGATATATGCTATAGTGATTAACAATAAGAATTAATTAATGTTGAAGTTGTCTGTTTTAGGTGAGAAATGATTACTAGTAAAGTTAAAGCTGAATTAAGGCATAAATACTATCAAATAAGACCGCCTGAATATATACGCCAACTAAATATTTTAGAAAAGCAGTTGCTAGATATCTCAGACAGCATTCCAAAGTCAGATATACGTATCGTATATGGACCCAGCTTTAGTATTTATGAACCTTGCTTTATTCATGACAGAATACTGTCAATTGCTTTACGGCTACGTGGGGCAACAATATTACCTATATATTGCGATCAGGTACAGGAATCTGAATGTAATGTAAATGCGGGGGAATGGATGGGGGCTTCGTTTAATGAAGCTTGTCTGAGATGCAATATGTTTTCCAAGCTGTTATGGAATAAGTCATTTAAACCTTATAAACTCTCGCAGTGGTTACCTCAAAATGACAGTGCGGCAATAAATCTTAAAGTCCAGAAAATGCGATTTGACGAGATTATCAGATATCAAGAAGATGGTTTTCCTCTTGGGCAATGGTGTGAAGATATTATTGTGAATAGCTATATGGTGGGCGATTTCACACTAATTGAGAATTATGAGGATATTTTCAAAACACATTTAGAAAATATCTTACGGTTAAAAACAATTTATAAAAGAATGGTTTCAGATTTAAAACCCGATAGAATTGTTTCAAATGATAGCTTTTACGGAATGTGGGGAATATTAGAGAAATTATCCATTCAAGAAAACCTGGATTTCTATTCTCATTGGGAAGGCGATAGAAAAGATGCTTGGTGTTATGCTTACCAAGATGCTGCAATGAAGCTAGATTTTAGAAAACCATGGGAAAAATACTCTAAGCAACCGCTATCAGATTCTGCTAGAGCTAAAGTGAAAAACTGGCTCGAAAATCGCACTCAAGGTTTGGATATGATCTTGAATACCGCGGCTATAGGAGAACATCATACCGATGAGTTTTCTTTGTCTACTTTAGAAAATAGTGATAAGCCAAAAGCGTTATTATGTGCCAATGTTATTTGGGATTGTGCAGCATTAAATAAACAAATTATATTTGAAGATATGATGGATTGGCTTATCCAAATCATTAAATGGTTTGAGTCGCGCCCTGAATACGAGCTGATTATTAAACCTCATCCTGTGGAAGAAAATCCTTTATTGCCTCAAACTGTTGAAACAGTACAGAAGAGTTTGTTAAAGCGGGATATTAAGATACCTTCTAATGTATTTTTGTTATCAGCGAAAGTAAAATGCACAGTATATGACTTATTTAGGTATGCGAAAGTTGGACTTATGCATACCTCTACTGTTGGGATGGAAATGGCTGCCTTGGGTATGCCTGTTATCACCTCTGCAAAGGCACCTTATCGAGGCTATGGCTTTACAATTGATTGTTCAGATAAGAGCCATTTTTTTAACCAGCTAATAGCGACGCTAGACGCAGAAGCAGGTATAAGAACACAGCAAATAGAAAATGCATATAAATTTATCTATTTCTACCGTTTTCACTACTATACAAAAATAGATATTATGTCATATGAGTTTAGCAAGGAGCCTAAAGTACTTATTGAAAACATTGATGAATTACGACCTGGGAGTAATCCTGCCTTAGATTACATTGTAGATAAAATTCTGGATGGCAAACCAATTATCGATGAAAATAATTGGATGGCAGAGAGTTGATTTTTTTTAACCTTATTTTTGGCTAGAATGGTTAGGTCACAGTCTCGCCATTATAAGGATTTTCAAAGTTGAGTCGACTATCAATACAAAGCTAACATAGATATTTTTTAACTTAGCTCGTATTTGTTTTTAATTAGCTCTGATAGTTCTGTAGTAATATCTTTATTATCTAGAATAAATTTATCATACTCTTTCCCTTCAATATTGAGCTGAATATCGATATTATAAATATCAACAAGTTTGCCTATTGTAACTTTTACTTCATCAGTATTATATTGCCCAAGTATTTTATCTAGAATTAAGTTCCCTAGCTGTTGTTTGTAATGAGAAGACTCCCAATACCAAGTCATTTTATAATTTGCATCACCTTGTGCCGGAAATGTTTCAGTCGTCATAGTGTTAATAATCGTAAAATCCCATATCTCATAGGGCTGCTTGCTATGTTGTTTTGCTTGGGTATAGTTTTCCTGTATAACTTTTTTTTTCCAATTCTGGTAAATGTCCCACAGGCCTATTTTTGAAATAAGTACTCTGTGTCGAATATGGGTTGGGGAGAAAAACATTGTGACTTTGATGTTTTTTTCATAGCAAAGAGATAATATTTTCCCTAAGTATATTGGTGTACTTTCCGATTTGCTTTCATCGTTGAAATTATAACCTCGGACCTTTGGGGGTAACCACACATCATTAACATATGATTTTTCTGAAATTAGTGTTGTGTTATGGTGGCCGCCATGTATTTTTTGGTATGTGTGTAATGAGTCTTCCAGAGTAAGGCCAGACTTATTCATTACTGGTAAAGTGGGATCAAACTTATTTAATAATGTTTTTATACTATCCTTGGTTGCTTGGTATGAGGTGTATTGGCTAAACATTTCAGTTTCATATGCTATTTTATTTTTTTTTGTTTTTAACCTCTTTAATGAGAAGTCAGGCTTATCTTCCATGTGTATATTAAAAGACATAAAATCTAAAGCTAAGATAACCTGCTTTAAATTCCCAACCTGGTAAGCATGTAAAAAGTTGTAGTAAATTTCTCGCATATTGGCACCATCTATACCCATATTAAACACAGGCAAATGGATGAAGTTTGGGTTATCAGGATTTAAACCCACTGCAGCTCGAGAGCTTCCCAATATAATAGTTTGGGGCTTAATTTGAGTTACAAGATAAGGCTTAGATAATCTTACATGGGTTTGAGCTGCAGGTTTTTTTTCTAAAGGTACAATATTATGAGAATGAACACCATAGGGGTCTACTGCCCAATTAAATACTATGAGTAGGGTGAGCAATGTTAAAAGGTAAATAATATATGATTTTATGTATTGATTCATTATGACATCTAAAATTGATAGTAAAGAAATTCAGTTACGTTGTTCATCATCATGAGTACGATAACAGAGACTAAAGCAAATACCATAGCCCAAGTTTTTGCTGGGTGCCACATTATGGCACTTGCTTTTTGTGGGTATAGACAATCTTGATAGGCAGGTAATTCATTATAAAAAAATTGATTTGTATTGGGGAGTTTCCATATAAGAATGAATCCTAACATGAGAGCAGAAATTTCAAGTGTTCCTTGAAATAGTGGGATAGTACCAGTATGTATATAAAAAAATTCAAGCCAGTGTGATTTATTTGGAATAGGTGCCCAATTTAAATAATGCTCAGGGATTATGATTCCATTGATACCCGTCATGCCTTGAATAATATTGATGGCAGCAGAAAATGATTCCGCTCTAAAAAATACCCACGCGTACATAATGGCAACAAAGGTTATAATTAGGGATAAATAGCTATACAATCTACTTTTCAAACAAAAGATTGCATATTTTTTGGCGGATGAATCAGTCCATGCGTGGTTCAATATTAAATATATACCGTGAAGTGCGCCCCAAATTAAAAAGTTAAATCCTGCTCCATGCCAGAGTCCGCCTAGTACCATCGTAATAAAAAGATAAGAATATTTTCTTGGGATACCATTTCTATTTCCTCCCAAGGGTATATAGATATGATCTTTTAAAAATGTTGATAATGTAATATGCCATCTATGCCAAAATTCAATGACAGATTTAGCTTTATAAGGAGAGTTGAAATTAATGGGTAAGTGAATGTTAAACATTCGGGCAAGCCCTATTGCCATATCTGAGTATGCAGAAAAATCAAAATATAATTGAAACCCATAACATAAAACACCTCCCCAAGCTTCAATTAAGGTGATATTAACGTTCGATGGTGAGTTAAAGACCAAATCAGCAAAAGGTTTGAAGTTATCGGCAATAAATACTTTTTTGAATAAGCCTAGCAGAAAAATAGAAAATCCAATTGCTAGGCTGTTCCGACAAACTCTAAATGCGTTACTTTTCTTATATTGAGGGAACATATTTGGCCCATATACTATTGGACCCGCAATCAATTGAGGGAAAAAAGTGATAAATAGTAGGTAATCTTTTAATTGAAACTGTGTTGTTTTTTGGAAATAGCAGTCACATAAAAACGCAATTTGTTGAAATGTGATAAACGAAATAGCTAAAGGTAATATTAGTGTTTTGGTTTCGATATATTGGAAGCCAAAGAATGTCAATGTTTCGATGGCGAAATTATAATATTTAAAATAGCATAGTAAGCTAAGGTTAAGGATAATACCAAAGGAAAGCTGAAGTTTTTTAAGTTTTTGAGTTTGAGTAGATATTAGTTTCGCTGAAATTATATAGTTACTTGCCAAGGAGAATAAAACTAGCGTTAAATAACTAACATTCCACCAACCGTAGAATATGAGTGAGCATATAATAAGGCAATAAATTGTATTGTCTTTAGATGTCCTCCTAGCATAATGGCATGCCATCAATGTTAAAGGTAAAAAGACTAGAATAAATGCAAACGAATTAAATAACATTATTATGAGACGGAGGGTGATTGTGTAACCACAGCAGTCAAATCTTGAATTTTTTCATCACCATAATACCAATAAAAGTAATTTTTATCTGGTAATAGTGGTAGAGAGGTCATATTGAGAAAATTTAAGACCACACGAAAAGAATTTACAGGCGTGATAGTTGGGTATAATTTTTCTTTTAGTTCGTCGGGGCCATAATAGGCATTAAATATTGAAAATCTTTCATTGGCTTGTTCTATTGATGGTGTACCCCCTTTATAACTTTCTAAATAAACTTCAGAGCCATGATCTGCTTGCAGAATAATAATGGGTATAGATTCAGATTGCGCAATGATAGATTGTACGATACCGGAGATCTTGGTATTCAGAAATTGTATCTGTTCCACATATAATTCTTTTTCTGTTTTAGTTGTTTGTTGCAAAGCAACAGTATTTCCATCTTTATCAAATAAATATGGTGGGTGAGGCATGACAAGATGAACAAAAGTGAACTTAGGTGTCTTAGATAATTTGGGGATACTTTTGATTTGGTTAAGTGCATTTAACCTTAAGCTGATTTCGTCCGAGTCAATAATGTTTCTAAAAGCAGTCATGCGCAATATGGCTTTTTGATAATCTGACAAGGATATTCTTTGCCCAAAATGAAAATCAGATGTTGACCATTTATTATTTGTTGGTCCCCAACCACTAGAAAAAGTGATAATTTTATAGCCGAAACTTTTTAAACATTTAACAAGTTGGGAATTCTGTATTAACTGAAAATAGGGTTGGTAATTTTGGTTACCATTTATCTCAACTTCTCGATTGATATAATTCATGTTTAAGGACGAGGGTAGCGACAAATGGGTCATAGTATAATTGCTAGTGCTTTTTGTCGGTATATAAAATCCTTGAGATTTCAAGTCTTCTAAAAAGGGTTGGTTATCATAACCATGCACGTTTTTCAGACTATCATGTCTTGCGTACCCATCTAGTATGATGTAATAAATATCAGGTTTTTCTTGTACGTCAGATTCAGTGTCTTGGTGGTAACTTAGCTCATAATTCACTTTAGGGTAATCATTAGAGCTCGCAGATGGTGTGTTTTTGTTTTGTGAAATATAACTCATACTTCCGTTAAAGAATATGAGGGCTAAAAATACGGATGAAGTAATAGTTATGAAAGAATTAATTGTCTTTAGTGCATTTTTATAGCATGAAATGACTAGCACGAGAACTAGTAATATAACCCCTATCAGCGCATAAGATAAGTTCAGCTGCAAGCTACTTTGTACGTGATGACGTATAGTCAGGTAGTCAATATAGTGACCATATAAAAAAGAAAATGCAAAAATTGCTGAGCTGAGCAATATAGCACTTTGTACTTTTTTAGTGAAAAGAAAGCACACCGCGGTTAGTATGGTTGCCGAACCAAGTGATAAGAGTAGTGGTACAAACAAATCTATAAACATTAACTCGTTTAAGTTACGTGCACCAATAAATAGTACCGGAATGCTGGCAATCAATAAGGGATGAAGGTCAAATTTTTTGATCATATTTTTCGAGATTAATTCTTATCTAGTGAGTTTTGATTAATTTCATCATCACTGTCATCATTTGTTGGTGAATGACGAGAAAATAGTGTGCTAAATTTCTCTTTTATTTTTCTAAAATACATTTTAATCGTAAACATGGCGCCAATACATGATGCAAATATAATTTGTAACATAAAGCTACCTGTGCCTGGATCTATATAAGCATGAGATGTCATTGGGATAGCTATAAGTGTTACTAGAAAAAATATTTTGTTCATAAACATTACCTTTTATCTTTATTTAAAAATTCTGCATTTTTATAAAATTATTTGACAGCTTTTCACAAGATATGCTCTAACTTTTCTTTAACCTTGTTCCTTAAATTATTGTTATCGTGAGTGTAGTTTGCATAGTTTATTGCCGAAATACTGTTCCAATAGGCGTTATTATTGTTCTTAATGGGGCTTTCTGATATTGATGCAATAATTGTGAAGCTTGATTCCCTTGAGAAAATATAGTCAATTTTAAAACCACAAGTATTTAATAGTCTTTCAACTGTTATAGAGTTAAAATACCAAAGATGTGCGATATGTAAAAAATATGCAAACCCGTTTGGTGAATATTCAGAAGCGGTTTCTAGATTAGGAATGTCAATTAATAGCTTTGTATTAAGAGCATTATTGGAAGAATGTATTTTTTTACTTAAATTATCCAAGAATGAATGGGGGGAGTTTAAGTGCTCTAAAATATTACTAAGAATAATATAATCTATTTTGAGAGGCAGTTTAAAGCTTTCATCCATAGCATCTTTCACATAAAGGTTGGGTACATGTTTCTTCCCAACGTCAACTCTATAAGGGTCGATATCAAATCCTTGAACATGAGCACCTTGTTCTTGAAGGGCACGTAATATACCTGCTGAACCACAGCCAATTTCTAAAATATGTTTATTTGTGATTGGGATATTAAGCTTCTCAAATATATCTAAAAAACATAGAGAGTTAACTTGATATTCAAGTTGATAGTGCATTTTATCATCTAGATTATTCATGCATATGACTTGATACTCGCCGCTTTCATAAAATTTATTTAGCGCTTTGGATTCAAGTCTAGCGTAAAGTTGTAACAGCCCACAGTTGGTGCAAACACCCCACTGAAAACCTTCTGGAGAGCGGGCAACACTGCTGAAATTATTGTGCTTGCAAATAGCGCATGGATAGGAACAAATCGAATAACTTTTTGATTTGATCTTATTTTTAAATGAGGAAACTTTTTCAGAATCTTGTAGGCTTGGGTCAATATATTGAAAAATATTAATGTCAGCTCTATGAGATAGGAGATGTCCAACTGTGTTGCCATTTTGTGACGTAGTTGGAATAGTTTTTTTGACTAGTTCATAGCCAAAATATTGTGTGCATTTTTTTACTATCTTTTTCATATTATTAATAATTTATTCAATTGAGTTATTGTGGCTACAATAGTTATATTTTAGTGCGAGTTGATTATATGCTGTAACGAGATCGCTTTCAAACTGTTCACGCTAAGTAAGTTTACATAGTGCTAAAGTTTTCTGATCTAGGGAGAGTGTTTCAAGAGAGGATATATAGATTTTCAGTTAACACAACAAGCAAGTGTTAACTTTCAAACTTTTATTCTGGTTTACTATATGTCAGTGTCAGTAAAATACAAATACGTCTAGTTTACAACCAGATGTTGTGTTAGATATATTTGTATTTTAATTTCGCGAGACTTATCCCTTTCGAGTGTAATAATAAAGCGTTCTAGAAGAGCCCTCTATACTTTGCTTCGATATTAATGAAAAATATTGATCAAAGCATTGTTCAAAATTTTCTATATCATATAGATCAAAAATATCTTCACGAGAGCTAAGCAGCTTTTCAACTTGAGAATCTTCCTTGGGTATGAATTCAATGATTAGCTCTTTACTGATCTTTTTGAAAAAATGTGCCAATTCATTTAATGGTACATTATTACTTATTGCGAGATGATGAATGAGTCCAAGAGCCATCGTGCAGTCTGCAGGGCCTCTTTCTGGGAATGATAATCGCTCTTCATTGCCCCACCCAATGCTTGGGCTTGGATTTGAAAGGTCTAGATGCAGGGGTAGAATATTATGAATATTGTTTTTTTTAATACTCTTAGCAAGCTGTTCTATACAGTTAAAGTCTATGTCCCATGCGATAACATTTTGTGCATATTTGGCTGCAACTTGACTGAATACTCCCGTGTTGGCACCTAGGTCCCAAACCATGCTGGGTTTAGACTGATATAAAAAAGAATCTATTATTTCTAGTTTTTTCTTGAATGAATCTTCGACATAATTATTATTAGACTCATAATAGTCATACCATTCTGACTGAGCTTGGATTGGGAAGCTTAGTTTTGAGATGGTTTTATGTAGCCCTTGTATTAAGTGAATAAAAGCTTGCTTTGAAAAGTTATTTGTATTGACTTTCTTGTGGTGAGAGCCATACTTATTTTGTAACTTTGCATGAATATGGATATGAATTTGTGCCCCCAAATGAAATTTTGTTCTAAATGGCAAAAGCTTGCTTGCCAGGTCTAACGGAATACCATCAATATAATTTTTTAATAATTGCCCTAATCTTTGATCAGTATATTTTATAAGATATAGAGGGGCTAAAAAATGTTGGCAAAACTGCTTGTATGCTTTCCATGGTTTATTCTTTTCATATTTTTCAAATGACAAGGTGTCAATAAAAATAGGCTTGCCACGGTAGAATTGAATATTGTAAGCACTTGCATCTTTTAACGACATATTATTTCTCAATGCTGACAGCTGTATGTCTAGCGTTAGTAGCGCAGCATCTTTAAGTTGCTCAGCAGACCATTCATAGGGATATGAGATAAATGGAATTGTTTCAGGTTTTATCACTTTATAAGCATCGTTGGTGCTTGCTAGAGTTAAATCCTGTTCAGAATGGGGAATTAAGTCCGATTGCTGCGCTAAAATATCATATAGTCCACTGGTGACAAGATGCTCATAATGCGGCTTATATATTTGGTTGATTTGCCGCAGAAGATTGTTCTCTGTACGGTAGAGAAAACCTGCCGGGTCTCTAAAAGAGCTTTTTAATTTATCTTGCTTGTTAGTCATATGCATTATTAGATAGGTTGATGTATGGGCAGATTACAGGAGAAATTCTTTCCATTCAAATTTTATACCGGCAAAGTTTGGTTTATTGTTTAGTTAAGCAATTGAAAGATTAGTCCTAATTTTGTTGCTTTATGTTATCCTGTCTCGCTAGAGAACAGGTACTAATTATGCGGCGGAAATGATGCCCCAAAAAGCTTTTATAACCGGAATTAATGGACAAGATGGTTCCTATCTAGCAGAGCTATTATTAGAGAAAGGCTATGAAGTCCATGGATTAGTAAGGCGAGAAACATTTGAAGGCGCTGGAAACAAGCTTTTCAACTTACATCGCATCCTTGACAAAATTACACTTCATTATGGCTCTGCCAGCAACCAACTGTGCATCTCAAAATTAATCAATGATATTCAGCCTGATGAATGTTATCACTTAGCGGCGACTAGTTTTGTTAGTTATGATCTGGCAGCTGAAACTGAGATCCTTGCCAATAATTTTAATTCAACCCATTTTCTACTGGCCAGCATTAAAGAGAGCTGCCCTAAATGTAAATTTTACTTTGCGGGCTCAAGCGAAATGTTTGGTGCGCCTTCTGAGTATCCACAAACTGAGAATACCGTGTTTGAGCCACGGTCTATATACGGTATATCAAAATTGGCTGCAGCTCAGTTAAGCAAAAGCTATAGAAAACAACATCAAATATTTACTTGTAATGGTATTTTATATAATCATGAATCACCTCGAAGAGGTGAAGCCTTTGTGACGCGTAAAATTACACATCAAGTCGCTCGTATAGCCAATGGGTTGGTTGATAAATTAGTGTTAGGCAATTTAGACGCTAAAAGAGATTGGGGCTATGCGCCTGAATATGTTGAGGCTATGTGGCGAATGCTCAATCATGATGAGCCAGGCGATTATATTGTTGCGACAAATCAGCTACACACGGTAAAAGATATTGTGCAATGTGCATTTGAGTGTGTTAGCTTAGATTATAATGACTATGTCATTGTTGATGAGAAGTTTCACCGAACGAATGAGAAAATACCTTTAGTGGGCGATTACACGAAAGCGAAGCGCATTCTAGAATGGCAGTCACAAAAAACAGTATTCCAAGTGATAGAAGAAATGGTTGCTTGGGATTTATACTTAATGAAGCAGGCACATGTCGTATGAAAGTTTTATTTACCTCTCCCATGATAGAGTATCCACCCAAGAGTGGACCACATTTACGCATTGATAATACGATTAAAGCATTACATCAAATTTCTGATCTACATATTATTTCTAAAGTACCTAAGTTTTTAGTTGGTGGCGATATTGCAATTGATTTTTATCATAAGCAATCAAATAAATTTAGTTTTTCACCATCGGTAAAATCATTATCTAGCAGTAAGTGGGTTCGTCGTGCACAAAAAGTTGTTAAAAAACTTTTTGTGAATGACGCAGACTACTTGGTAAAATACGCAAAGCAACACAATATAGATGCGATTTGGTTTGGATATGGTAATCTTTCCCATGATTTAATTGAAGCGGTGCATAAGCTGAACCCAGGCATTCCGCTTATTTGCGATACAGACAGTGTTTGGTCACGTTTTATTGCTCGAGAATTACCCTTCATAGAATCTTCTTCTGAGAAAGCTAAAATTCAGCAGGCAGCAGAAGATAAAGAAAAAGAAGAGCAAAAGTGGGTTCAATGGTGTGATGTCACAACGGCAGTATCAGATGTTGATGCAGCGTATTATCAGAGTTACACAGCAGACACGACTAAAGTAGCTGTATTTCCTAATGCCATTGATTTAGATTTTTATAAAACTCTAGAAGCGCCGCCTCCAGGTTTCTCAGATAAAGCGATTATATTATCCGGCTCTTTTGGTAAGTCAACCAGTGCTATGAATAGAGCCGCAGACTGGGTGCTGAAAGATATCTGGCCAAGAGTGGTTGAAGAAATTTCAGATGCACATTTATATATAGTGGGCACACACTCCGATGTATCCTATGCCCAAATTCACGACCCTACTATTACAATTGCAGGACGCGTGCCTTCTATATTGCCTTATTTGCAACATGCAAAAATGGCGATTACACCACTACAGTTTGAATCTGGGACTCGCTTTAAAATATTAGAAGCAGGGGCTTGCAAATTACCAATGGTTTCGACCACTTTAGGGGCAGAAGGCTTGGATGTAAAACATATGGAGCATATTTGGATTGCGGATGAAGCTCAAGATTTTGCTGATGCCATTATTTCATTACTCAAAGATCGGGGCTTAGCCAAATCGATGGCAGAAAAAAGCTATGAGTTGATCAAACGTGATTTTGGATTACGCTCTCTGGAGCGACGTGCAAAAAGTATTTTAGAACAGGTAGTATAATCATGATAGAACATGTCAATTTCGCTGGTCAAAACTATGCCGTCATTATTCGTAGTCAATACGAGAAACCAGGTATTACATTTGTAACGCCCAATGAGTATTCTCAACAGTTGGCTTATATGCAACATGAGACAGGCAAAAAAATCATGCCGCATGTGCATAATCCCGTACCGCGTCAAGTCACCTATACCCAAGAAGTTTTGTGGATTAAGAAGGGAAAATTACGTGTAGATTTTTATTCTGACGCCCAAGAATTTTTAGAAAGTAGAGTTTTAGAGTCTGGCGATGTAATTTTACTGGCCCAAGGCGGACATGGCTTTGAAGTGCTCGAAGCCGTTGAAATGTTTGAGGTTAAGCAAGGCCCCTACGCTGGGGAAGAGGATAAGACGCGTTTTGAAGGCAAGTTTTCTCAAAATGTAGAACTAGGAAATATAAATGAGTGATTTTATTCCTGTGAACACGCCGCTACTGATTGGTAATGAAAAAAAATATTTAAATCAATGTATCGATACAGGCTGGATTTCATCAGAAGGTCCGTTCGTAAAAGAATTTGAAGAGAAATTTTCAGAGCGAGTGGGACGGCAATTCGGTGTGGCAGTTGCCAATGGCACGGTGGCTTTAGAATGTGCAGTGCGTGCTTTAGGTTTGCAGCCCGGTGATGAAGTCATCATGCCGACCTTTACGATAATTTCTTGTATTCAAGCTTTAATCAATAACCAACTTAAGCCTGTATTGGTGGATAGTTTATCTGATACGTGGAATATGGATACGGCATCCATACGGGCCAAAATTACAGACAAGACTAAAGCGATTATGGTTGTGCATACCTATGGTTTGCCAGTTGAGATGGATGCCGTTTTATCTTTAGCAAAAGAGTTCAATTTAAAAGTAATAGAAGATGCTGCTGAGGCGCACGGGTTAATGTATAAAGATAAGCCTTGTGGCTCATTTGGTGATATTGGTATATTTAGCTTTTATCCTAATAAGCTGATTACCACGGGCGAGGGTGGGATGATTGTTATGAATGATAAATCTCTTTATAAACAATGCTGTTACTTGAGAAACTTGGCTTTTGATAACCCAAGATTTGTACATGAAGATTTGGGCTATAATTTCAGAATGAGTAATATCCAAGCTGCCTTAGGCTTGGCACAGTTAGAACAACTGGATGAGTTTATCGAACGAAAGCATAATATGGGCTTATATTACCAAAACAATTTGCAAGAAATAGAACATCTTCAGTGTCCTATTGCAGAAACACCCTATGCTAAAAATATTTACTGGGTTTTTGGTTTGATTGTGGAAAAAATGAAAGCAACTCAAATTATGCAATTATTATCAGAGAAAAGAATTGGTACTAGACCATTTTTTTATCCTATGCACTTACAACCTGCATTAACAAAAACAGGGTTGTTTAAAGAAGAACAATATCCCCAAGCAGAACATATTAGCCAATATGGGTTTTATTTACCCAGTGGCTTAGCTTTAACTAAATTAGAGCTAGAGCGAGTTGTTCAAGCTGTACAATCAATATTGACAGAAATATAAAAAAAGATACGGATATTCATTATGTTACAAAAAGCCGTGAGATTTCTAAAGCGTCAGCAAGCACTATCTAGGATTAATTTATCATTATCTAGAGCCGCAACAACCAGCCAGCTACGGAATATAAACCCCAAAAAACCAAATAGTTGGGAGTTTGCTGGATTTTCCCAAAATGGAGAAGATGGCATTAGTGATTATTTAACACAAAATTTGTTGTCTCCTAACCGATATTTTTTTGAAATTGGTGCAGCAGATGGCTTAGAGAATAATACAAGTTGGTTTGCCATTGCTAAAAAATATTCTGGTTTGATGATAGAGGGCGACAAAAAACTCAGTAAACGGTTAGATCAGTTAATATCCGGGTTTAACTTAGGCGTGACGGTGCAACAGCAATTCGTTACGGTCGATAATATTCCATCGTTGGTCAATTCCCTGCAATACCAAGATCCAGACTTCTTTTCTTTGGATATTGATGGCAATGATTATTATATTTTAGAAGCTTTATTGGAAAATAAACTCAGACCTAAAATTATTATTGTGGAATACAATAGCGCATATGGGCCCGATAATGCACAAACGATTCCTTACGACGAATCTTTTTATTATTTGGACGCACATGCTTCAGGACTATATTACGGCGTGTCGATTCAAGCTTGGCAGACACTGCTATGCTCAAAAAATTATCAATTTATCACTGTGGATGCAAATGGTGTTAATGCTATTTTTGTTGATAAGTCCGCTTTTGCGCCCGAATTTTTAGCCGGTATCAAACCGAAATACTTTGCTGAAAATTTTTATCAATTTAAAAAATATGGCAGTTGGGACAAGCAATATCAGAAAATTTGTCATTTGCCATTTAACAAAATTAAAAACATCAAGGAAACTGCCGCATGAACGTCTTTCAAAATTATGGAAAATATTATGACTTGCTCTATCAAGATAAAGAATACTTAGGTGAGACCAACTTTCTGATTGGATTACTAAATCATTTTGGTGTGGCAAAGGGTGCAAACTTATTAGAGCTGGGCGCCGGTACGGGCAAACATGCATACCATCTGGCTGAGCAAGGTTATTATGTCACAGGCATTGAGCAAAGCGATATGATGCTAGAGATGGCCGGTCAAGCGTTGTCTCAAAAAACGCCGAATATTACCCAACATGTTCAGCTATTTAAAGGTGATGTCCGTACTTGGGTTGCAGAGCAAGTGAGCCCAGAGGCGCCAGCAGAAAAATACGATGCTGCTTTTTCATTGTTCCACGTTATGAGCTATATGCAAAATCTAGCTGATTTGCAATCTGTGTTTGCTAATATCAAAAAGCAAGTAAAGCCAGGCGGCGTGTTTATTTTTGACTGTTGGTATGGGCCTGCGGTCTTAAATTTAAAACCTGAAACGCGATATAAAGTTATGACGGATGGAGACTATACAATCGAGCGCATAGCGCAAGCACAAATGAATACAACACAGCAGCAAGTCACCATTGATTATACATTATTTGCTAAAGACAAAAATGAAGAAAAATACCAGAAATTTGAAGAACAACATACCATGCGATTTTTATTTAAATCCGAAATTGAATTATTATGCCAACAATTTGGTTTTCAATTAGTGGATGATTTTGAATGGATGACTAAAGCGGCTTTAAGTGAAGATACTTGGGGTGCCTGCTTCGTTATTAAACTATGAAGATCAATAAAGTTGGGATTTATTTAGAGTCGGGGCCTGCTTGTGGTGGGTCTTATCAGTATAATCGATTTTTATTACAAGCATTAGCCGATATTTGTCAGGATAAGATAGAGCTGGTGACGTTTTTAGCGGCTGATCATTGGCAAGAAGCAGTGGCATCCTATCAGCTCAAACAAATTAAAACCCCCGTTTCTAATTTTTGGCAAAAACTTGCAGGTGTTTGGAGGCGCTCTAAAACGCCTCTTGCTGTATGGCATTGGTTTGCAAAAAGATATCATCCATTGGCCCGTAAGCTGATTCAGGAACAGTGTGATGTAGTCATTTTTCCATCACAAGATGCTTTGACTTATCTTATGCCTGTTCCGACTATTGGGGTTATTCATGATTTAATGCATCGCTATGAACGCCAGTTTCCTGAAGTGGGTAATAAGAAAGAATATTTAAAAAGAGAGTTCCACTACCAGAAATTATGCGAATGGAGCACGGGAATTTTGGTTGACTCAGAGCTTGGGCGAGAGCAAGCTGAAGAAAGCTATGTGGCTGCAAAAAATAAATGCCATGCCTTACCTTTTATTACGAGTGTGGAAGCTGTTCAGAGTATTGACCTGAAAGATAAATACAATCTGCCTGAGAAGTATTTTTTCTACCCAGCTCAGTTTTGGCAACATAAAAATCATATTAGATTATTAAATGCACTGGATAATGCTGTTCAGTCATATCCAGATATGAAACTGGTATTAGTGGGTAGCCCTAAGAATGGCTATGATGAAGTCGTTGAGACTATCAGTAATCTGAATTTGCAAAAAAGCGTCAGTATTTTAGGTTTGGTGCCAGATGAAGATATGGCTGGATTGTATCAAAGCGCAAGAGCATTGATTATGCCGACTTTTTTTGGGCCTACAAACATACCGCCATTAGAGGCATTTGCCTTGAATTGTCCTGTTGCGGTATCAAATATTTATGCAATGCCAGAACAGTATCAAGATGCAGCACTTTATTTTGATCCAAATTCAACCGAGGAGATTCAACATGCGTTGACTCGATTATGGTCTGAGGATGCACTATGCGAAGATTTAATTAAGAAGGGGCGAGGCATCCATGAGAACTGGCATTATCCACAGTTTAGAAACCAGCTAGAAAGCATTTTAATCTCGATGGAAATACATTAAGTTATTTTTTGCAGGTTGAAATACCCAAAATTTTGTACAGCGGACAAAAGTTAAATAAAGCGGTTACAAATAATATAATGGCGACAGCCAGCAATATGATGCCCAGTAAACCTGAAATGATTTTTAGGGAAAAGAGGGTGCATATTACAACAGCAATCATGACTCGACCGGCTTTATCGGCTAACCCAACGTTTTTAGGCATATTCACATCCATAAAAAATGAGATATATAGTGAATAATAGAAGTTACATCTTAACTTGGCAATCCTAATATTATTTTTTAACGAACAAACACTTTGAAATCAGCATTCCAACTAACATGAAAAATATAAACCCTATAATTTTTTCATTAAGCAAAAATATATTTGCAATACCAGGGCCAGGACAAATTCCAGTTATACCCCATCCAATGCCAAATAGAGAAGAGCCAATAACAAGGCTCGAATCTATTTTAGGGAGAGGACGTGGTGGTATATCGCAATTCAGCATGGATTTTTTTCTTTTTTGAATGAAGATAAAAGCAGGGACGCTAATGAGTAAGGCACCCCCCATAACAAACATCAGCCTGGGATCCCACTGTCCAAAGATATCTAAAAAACCTAAAACAATATTAGGATTAACCATACCTGAGATAGATAGACCTATAGAAAAAAGAATGCCTATTAAAAAGCTAGATAATAATGTTGCAGTATTTTTCATCATAATAAGTGTCTTCTGACATAAACAGTAACTATAGCCACAGACATGAATAGGCATGTTGCTACAAGGGAGCGTATAGAAAATCGCGATAAACCACAAATGCCATGTCCACTCGTACAGCCGTTGCCCAGCGTTGTGCCCAATCCAACTAATAAGCCGCCAAATATAACACCATACCAAGATAGCGATATAGTATAATCAAAATAAGTCGGGTTAAAATATTTGACGAACAAGCCACCCGATAATAACCCCAAGATAAAACTGTATCGCCATGTATGCTCAGATTTAATTTTAGATAAAGTAGCAGAAACAATGCCGCTGATACCTAAAATCTTGCCATTAATGAGTAACATCAATGAGGTGGAAATGCCAATAAGTATGCCGCCAATGAGTGCATATTGAAAAAATTGTAAAGTCATAATATCGTTAAAATCTTACATTAAATAATTGTCTATATTTTATCACAATTGCGAATACACGTTACTTCCCTAATGACAACGCCACCACAGTTTTCATGGCATAGACGATGGATGCTGTCGCAACGAGACATGCACTTTTGTTCGTCTTTTTGGCAGTCGGTTTGATGGCTACGATACCGAGTTGCTGACGGGTTATGTGGCTTATCAGTTGAAAGAGAGGATTTTTTCCAGCTCTCAACCAAGGCTTCTGCTAGATTGGCAACTTCTTTTCTAGATTCACATTGAGCCGTAATATTTTGACATTGGTGGTAGCATTCTTGTTGTTTGCTGAGACAGCGATTTGCACAATTGCGGCCGTTTTCAGTAGTAGGTGGTTTAAATAGGTAGCTTGTTTGATAAACAGGGCCACAGCCCACTAAAATTGAGCAGATGACTAATAGAGTTATTAAGTATGTATTTTTCATTTTCAAGGCCTAGTCTGGATAAATCACATTTGGAATACGATACCATAAGACAGAGTCAAATAGAATTGAAGCTTTCTGACTAATATGATTTAAAGGGCCTGTTTATAGTATGATGCTGAATTATTAATATTGGCGAAAAGTTATATATGTTTTTACCCAAAATTTCTATTATCACGGCGGTTAAGAATAACTTAAGCGGCCTGACTTCGACTATAAGAAGCATTAGAGAACAACAATACCCAGAATTAGAGTTTATTGTTATTGATGGTGTCTCAACAGATGGCACGTTAGACTTAATCTCAGATAATAGAGATGTCATAACCCATACGAGCAGCGAGCCTGACGACGGAATTAGTGATGCTTTTAACAAAGGTTTAAACCTGGCAACAGGTACCTATATAAATTTTCAAGGCGCAGGTGACACTTTGTATGCACCTAATAGCTTACAAAATTTGTTTGACCGTGCTTCCCCTGATAGTGAGCTAGTTTGTGGTCAAGTTGCCAGAGTGACACAAGATAATAAATTAATGTGGATCGCACCCAAAAAAGTACCATTGTTTTTTAACAAACGTTCTTTATTGACCAAACTAACCTTGCCACATCAAGGGCTGTTTACGCACAAACGGTTCTTTGAGCGTTGGGGTCAGTTTGATGAAAGCGCAAAGTTTGCGATGGATTATGATATTTTATTGCGCGCATATCATGATTTCCCTAAGACAGATGTAATAGATGTGATAGTTGCTAATTGGCAAGCTGGTGGGATAGGGACTAATAGAATATTGGCTGTATTGTCAGAATACCATCGCCTAAAAAGTAAATATCAAGTAGCGAGCCCAATAATATTAAATAGCATACATCAATTAAACAGACTGAAGTATTTTACCAAACAGACTTTAAAAATGGATTATTAAATGATAAAAACCTGCTTTAATATTGTAAGATATATATGGGAACATAATAGATTTTGGCAGTTTCCTATGCGATTGCTTCAGGCGTTGTATTGGCAAGTTGAAAAACGAATGTTTCATAGAATTAAAAGCAAAACGCTGTTTAATGGCAAACAAATTTTCCTATATCCTAATACGCCTAGTTCTTCCTGCCTGGTTTACACTCAGATACCAGATGAACCTGCTATTTTAAAATTAAGAGACTTAGCAGATGATAAAACCATATTTTTAGATGTGGGGGCGAATATAGGCTTGTATAGTCTATGTTTGGCAGATAAAGTATCAGAGGTTTATGCTTTTGAAGCACACCCACGTACGACACAGCTACTAAAAATGAACTTTTTGTTAAATCAGATCCCAATGGGACATATAGAACAAAAAGCTGTGACTGACAAAATCGGTTCTTTATCTTTTTCTAACTTTTCTGATGGAAGCCCTATTAATGCTATTGCAGAGGCGACTGAAAACACCATAGATGTTGATGCCATTAGTTTAGATGACTTTATTCAAAGTAAAAACTTCTCTGAAGCAAACAATTTTATTTTAAAGCTAGATGTTGAGGGCGCAGAACATTTGGTTTTAGAAGGGGCACAGAGATTTCTCACCGAATACAATGTGAGAGCTATACTATTTGAGACGTTTTCCGCGTATTCAGATAGGATAGTTGCGCTATTAGAGGCACTACAATACTCAATTGATCCCATTATGGAACACAATATTTTGGCTATTAGAAAAGTTCAGTAGGGCTCAAATTATACTAATCTGATTCGTGAGATTAGTTCTTAGGGAGTTTTAATTCGAAATGATTTTTTTTCTCTTCAAAACCACATTTGATAAAAGCTTTTTTTGAGGCAATATTTTCGGGCAAAATGTGTGCAGTGACCATGGCTATATTTGGATGATTGCTTTTTAGCCAATCGCAGCCCTGCTGAATAATAGTTGTTCCCAAACCACGGTGTATTCTATTTGGGTCTAAAAATATAGAAATCATTGCAGTTATTTCAATGGTATTCTCACTAACGTCAAATCTTAATACCCCTATGGGAGATGAATTTTGCTCAGCAATGAGTAACTGTTGATAGGGATTTTGGATAACGGCTTTAATCCAGGTGCAGTGATTTTTCCAGCTTAGCTCGGATGAATCGATAGAAAACTGACGCGTTTTAGGGTTGTTACGCCAATCAAATATTAACTGAGTATCTTTTTCTGTGGCAGAACGTAGTCGTATATCCATATGTTTAGCTGGATGTGATTTTTGCAATATCGTTGGCTATAATATCACCCCAAACTCGATGACCTGCTTTGGTTAAATGGATTTCATCGTGGAACAACGCATCAATATTTTCGATGTTACGCTCTTCTAGTTTGTCTTTAATGTACACCACTTCAATATTGTATTTTTTTAATGCTTGTTTAATCTCGGTATTGATAGTTGTTTTGCCCTGCATTTGACTACGTGAGGGTGAAATATAAAGTAAATGTTTTTTCTGGTGGTTATCAAAATAGGTGTTCAAATCTTTTATGGATAAAGCCGCCAGTTCAACAGCACGTGTTTGACTTGATTTAGAGAGTGATGTTTGAGTCTGCGACCAGGTTTTCTTTAGGTTGACCTTATAGGCTAGGTATTGCCATAGCTCTTCTAGCGCATATTTAGGTGTTTGACTCCAAAAAGGTTGGCCACCAATACGCATCAGCCCTCTATAAAAATCGCCTTCTGGGAATACGCTCACATAGACATCCGCAGGAAGAAAATCCATTTGTTTGACTAATGCATGTACGTTTAATACACCCCAGGCATTAACCCCAGCATTGGCACTTTGCCAGTTTTTGAGATTTTTAATGGCTATAGTAGAGAAGAGTTCAGAATTGGCAATATAGCTGCCACCATAGGTGACAGAATCGCCTAAAAATAATATTTTGTTCTGTGGTTGGGTAAGATCCCAATCTGTATCTGCTCTTAAGCCTAAGTTATTAAATCGTAATACCGTATTTTTGTTTCGGCTGGCGTCTTGATTAGGAATAGGTCTATAGCCGTAGACAGGGCTTGTTTCATAGACAACAACTTTACCTAAGCCAAATGATTGGGCTATTTTCTCAAGGCCACATACAGTTGCTAGGCTCAAGGTAATAACGACGCCACACAATGTTAGTTTGGGATGGCGCTCAAATATACTGCTAGTCATATTAATACTTCATTATTTAAAATAAAGTATAAATAAACGGCGCAACAGCAGAGCCTTGGGTAAAGACCACTAATGCACCCAGTAAGACAAGTAAGCCCATGATAGGGGCAAGCCAAAATTTCTTTCTCATACGCATAAATTGCCATAAATCAATCAGTAAATCTACCATTAGTAAGGGCGCTCCATATGCTCAATTTTTTGATTTTCACTTTTTATTTTATATGTGGGGATATTGTTATCTAAAGTTCGATTCAGTGGGTCATGTTTGACACATTTTAAGACAAAGCCAATTGGGGTCATAATAAAAAAGAATATAAATCCAAGAATAATGCGGGTATTGACCCACCCCAAAATTTCTCCTAACTTCATCCAGGGGGTATAAATTAACTTTAACGCTTTGGGGAGTAAAAAAGCGATTAAAAACAACCCAATGGCTATTGCCCACGGCCAAATAGAGGAAGGTTTTTGTTTTAACAAAGGAAATAAAACACCGAATAACATCATAATGCCTGAGGCTAAAATAAAGCCAAAATTTCTCAATTGTTTGTTGTCGCTTGTTTTTGCTTGCATACTATATCACCTTGTTATTAAGCTTAATCTAAAGCGAACTCTTCACGCCAGTTATGGGCTTCTTCCCAGGCAGGTTGATCTTGTTTGGCCAAAATCACATTCTCTAGAACCAAATAATCCATTTCCGTGCGCATAAAGCAGCGATAGGCGTCTAACGGTGTGCAAACGATAGGTTCGCCCCTGACGTTAAAAGAAGTATTAATTAAAATGGGACATTGGGTAATAGATTCAAAGTGATCTAATAATTTGTAATATCGGGGATTAGTCTCTGTAGAGACACTTTGTATTCTTGCAGAATAATCGACATGGGTTATTGCTGGTATCGTTGAGCGCGGGATATTGAGTTTTTCAATACCAAATAGTTGCTCTTGATCTGCTGTCATGGATTTTTTATGCTGCTCCTGAATATTAGCGACCATAAGCATATAAGGACTAGGATCGTTAAAGTTAAACCATTCGGAAACTTTATCTTCTTTGATAACAGGAGCAAAAGGCCTAAATGATTCTCTGTATTTGATTTTGAGATTCATAGTGGATTGCATTTTAGTACTTTGTGGGTTTCCCAGTATAGAGCGGGCACCCAATGCACGTGGCCCAAACTCCATATGGGATTGGAACCAACCAACAACATTATCCTCAGCTAAGAGTTTTGCAACCTTGGGTAACAAAATATCATCGTCTAACACTTTATATACAGCTTTAGTCTTATCTAAAGCTTCTGTAATATCTGTGGTGGCAAATTTGGGGCCTAAAAAACTGCCGCGCATATCATCAGAGGCGTGTGCGCTACGAGGTTTGTCTAAGTATTCATACCAGGCACTAAGTGCTGCGCCTAAAGCACCTCCGGCATCACCAGCCGCTGGTTGGATCCAAATATTGTCGAATATGTTTTCTTGGTAGATTTTGCCATTAGCCACACAGTTTAGTGCGACACCACCTGCCAAACATAGATTGGATATTTTCAAATCGCTTTTAATGTTGCGCGCGATTTTGATGATAATTTCTTCAGTGACCACCTGAATAGAGCGGGCGATATCCATCATATCTTGCGTGATTTCTGCTTCAGGCTCACGCGGCGGGCTACCAAATATTTTATGGAATTTCTCATTAGTCATGGTGAGGCCGACTGCATAATTAAAATAATCCATATTGAGCCGGAACGAACCATCTTCTTTAACATCGATTAAATGCTTATAGATTAAATCAACGTATTTGGGCTCACCATAAGGCGCTAATCCCATTAATTTATACTCACCAGAATTCACTTTGAAACCCGTGTAATAGGTAAAAGCAGAATAAAGTAAGCCTAAAGAATGGGGAAATTGGATTTCCCAAATAGGTTTTAGTGAATTGCCACTGCCTAACCAGCAGGAAGTTGTGGCCCATTCGCCCACGCCATCGATACATAATACAGCAGCTTCTTTAAAAGGACTGGCAAAAAATGCCGAAGCAGCATGAGACTGATGGTGTTGGGTAAATAATAACTGAGGTAAATCTTTTTCTTTACAGTTCGCTAATTTGGCAAAAGATTTTTTCAAAGTAGCTTTTAATAATAGTTTCTCTTTTAGCCAAACTGGCATAGCTTGGATAAAAGATTTAAAACCCCGGGGGGCGTATGCCAAATAGGTTTCAAGTAATCGTTCAAACTTGAGTAAAGGCTTATCATAGAATGCTATGTAATCTATATCTGATATTTTCAAATTCGCTTGCTTGAGGCAAAATTTTATAGCCTGTTCGGGGAAATCTGGATCATGCTTTTTTCGAGTAAAGCGTTCTTCTTGAGCGGCAGCGACAATATGTCCGTCCTTTAGTAAGGCAGCTGCACTATCATGATAAAAAGCAGAAATTCCTAAAATCGTCGTCAAAGTTCACCCATGAACAGTAATACAAGCAATGAGCAATTTTAAACACTTAAGGTCGCAAAGAAAAGTAATTTGCTAGCTAAATTTTAAAAACTAAAAAAACTGGAATAAATAAACAGGAAAAAAATAAGGAATAATATGGGTGCCCTTGATTAAAATAAGTTTCTAAACTTAAGAAAATTAAAATCAATAGAGATTTTAGGGCGATGAGCTAAAATTTGTTAAACTACGCAGCAGGAAAAATTAGGATATTGGATGAGTGCTATGAATACAGTTGCAATGGGGTCAGCAGAAGTACAGGAATTATTAAAATGCCCAATATCAGGGAAGCACTTACAGCGCTTAAGCGAAACAGAGGTTGTGCAATTTAACCAGCTTATAAAGAGCGGGCAATACTATTTTGGTGATGGTAATTTGGTGAGCACATTATATGAGGCCGTTTTAAAGGTTGAAGGTGAAGATATCTATTATCCTGTGCAGCAAGATATTCTGTGTTTGCTTCCAGATTTTGCAATGGTGCAAGATTGCGCTCAGTTTAAAATCCAAGGGGATCCATTGAGTGAGGATATTAAGCAAGAGATAAAATCATTTTATGACCAAATAGGTTGGCAAAAAGACGAAAAAGAAGCGGTTCAGTTTAAAGATGCAACCGATTCAGAAGATCTACGTTCTGTCTCTGAAGAGTACATCAACCAATGTCACTTAAGGTTACATCAACACATTACCCCAAAAGGTAAGTATTTATTAGATGCGGCATCTGGGCCAATTCAATACCCTGCATACTTAAATTATTCTAGAGATTATCAATATAGAATTTGTGCCGATCTGTCTTTAACCGGATTATTAAGTGCCAGGGAAAAACTCGGTAACAAAGGTATTTACATATTATGTGATATCACGAATTTGCCATTGCAAAGTGATCAGGTGGATACGGTTTTATCATTGCACACACTTTACCATGTGCCCCAATCACAGCAACAATCCGCTTTTGATGAGTTATATCGGGTGCTCAAACCTGGTGGCCAATCAGTGATTGTTTATAGCTGGGGGAAAAATTCTTCTTTGATGAAGGTGTTTTTATTGCCTTTTAAATTAGTCAAAAGAGCATTTAATCTATTTAGTCAGAAAAAACCACCGCTATATTTTTATGCAAACACATATAGCTGGTTTGGTCAGCAACTTAAAAGCAAATACAATACAAAATTATATGTTTGGCGCAGTGTCAATGTGCCATTTTTAAAAATATATATACATAAGTTATTGGCAGGTCGCTTATTATTAAAATGGATATATTGGTTGGAAGAAAAATGCCCTAAAACAATGGGCCGTATTGGCGCGTATCCTTTATTTGTAACCAAAAAGCCTATTTCTTGATATGTAGCTATTCAAGTGTGTGATAAGCGAAGCGAATCAGTTCCCTCTCCCAATACTGGGAGAGGGCGGCCGTAGGCCTGGTGAGGGTTTGTTAAGTTTTAGGAATCATTAGTAACCTTCACCGGGTTCACTGCGTTCCCGCTTAGCAAACCATCAGAGGGAACTGATTCACTTCGCTCATCTAAGAGTCTATTCAGGAAACCATAGAGGTTGGGAATTTAAGGTTTATTATGACAAAAAATTATCAAGCAGTATTTGTCACACATCTGCCCAGTTTTTACAAGATTAACTTATACAATGCGTTGGCAGAATCGCTTGATATCTTTGTTATTTTTATTGGCGAGTCCTCTAGTCTTAGAGCGTCTGATTTTACGCAGCAGCAGAAAAATTTTGATTTTATTATACTCAACCACTTAAATTTTGAAAAAAGAAATAAATTAAGTAGCTGTTTAGCCGCTGTAAAATTATTACGCAAAATAAAATTTAACAAGTTAATATTGGGTGGTTGGGATTTGCCTGAATATTGGTTGTTCAGTTTGTTATGTCTTAAGAAAAAAAATTGTTTGGCATTAGAATCCAGCATCTATGAAAGCCAGGATCGTGGTGTAAAAAAGACCATTAAATCAATGTTTTTAAAGCGCATCTCTACAATTTTTTATTCTGGCACACCGCATTTACAATTAATTGAAAATTTAGGTTTCCAAGGTCAAGCTTTGAAAACATTAGGCGTAGGGTTAACACATTATCAACCCAGACAACAGATTGATGCTGGACTCAAAGGCCGGTTTTTATATGTGGGACGTTTGTCAGAAGAGAAAAATTTAAAATTTCTTCTGGACGCATTTCGAAAGCTGCCGGATTATCGTTTGACCTTAATAGGCGATGGCCCCCAAAGAGCTAAATTAATGCAAGATATACCTAATAATGTTCAAATACTCGGGCATATACCTCATGTGGAATTAGCCCAATATTACCAAAAGCACGATGTGTTTATTTTACCTTCTATAAGGGAACCTTGGGGATTAGTGATAGAAGAAGCCTTATATTATCATTTGCCTATTATTGCATCAGACAGAGTGGGCGCGAGTATTGATTTAGTTCTGAACCCGCAAACAGGCGTATTGTTTGACCCCATGGATGAAGCATCTTTTCTTGAAGCTATGATTGAAATGACAAAAAATTACCAGTTGTTTTACAATAATGCACAAAATTTTGATTTTGAATTGCGCGATCAGAGTCAAGTACAAAGTTACCTCGAGGCTCTGCAATGAAAATCTTGGTAGCGCATAATTTTTACCGTTCACAATTAGTGGGGGGAGAAGATATTATTGTTCGGCGAGAAGTTAATTTTCTTAAAAGCACTTTGGGTGAGCAAAATGTCTTTACTTATTTTGTTAATAATGATGATTTAAAACCGCTGAGTCTTCTTAAAAATATTTGGGGTGATAGGCAGCATGCAAAAAACATTCAAGATATTATTGTGAAACATAATATCGATATTCTGCATGTACACAATGAATTTCCATTACTGACACCTTTGATTTTTAAGTACGCCGCGCAAGTGGGGTGTAAAGTCATACAAACATTGCATAACTTTAGAAATCAGTGTTTATCCGGGATATTATTTAAGCAAAATAATATTTGTGAGCTGTGTGCCCATAAGAAATTTAAGTGGGCAGGTATTATTCATAAGTGTTATCGAAATAGTTATATACAAAGTTTGATACATGCTTTTGCACAGTACTGGTATAGCTTGAAAAAATATGAGCAATATATCAATGCTTATTTTATCTTAACACAATTCCAAAAAAACAAATTATTAGATTTTGGTGTGAGCTCAGAAAAGCTATTTTTGAAGCCTAATTTTATAGAGCCCCTACCACAACAAAGTTTAGGGTTGGCTGAGCGTAAGCAATATATTTTTATCGGTAGAATTGAGTCGGCTAAAGGTATCGATTTGTTACTATCTGTGTGGGAAAATTTGCCCCAACATTTTAAATTGATTGTTATCGGCGATGGTCCTGATTTGAAACAATTACAAGAGCAATATAAGCAAGCTAATATTTTATTTAAAGGCAAGTGTGATTCGGCTACTGTCTCTAAAGAGTTGTCACAAAGCCGTTATTTGCTCCAGACAAGCCTATGTTATGAGACGTTTGGATTAACTATTCTGGAAGCCATGCAGAACAGCGTGCCTGTGATGGGGTTTGATATTGGTACTCGGGGTGAGTTTATTGAGCATGGGCACAATGGTTTCTTGATGACCCCTGACAATATAGAGTCTATAGTACGAGAATCATATGATTACGGTCGTTATGATGCTATGGCGCAAAAAGCGAGAGAGAAAGCACAAGCATATTATCAAGACAGGATAGGATGCTTGCAGATACAATTTTATGAGAAAATAATACAGTGACTAAAAGACAAAAACCCAAAATCACGGTAATTACGGTTTGTTACCAAGCCGGCAAAACATTAGAGCAAACCATACAGTCTGTATTAGCCCAAACTTACAGTGATATAGAATATTTGGTGATTGATGGTGGTTCTACCGATAATACGGCTCAGATTTTAAGTAAATATAAAAGTCAGGTAAGTAAGATAGTATCAGAGAAAGACAAAGGCATATATGATGCCATGAATAAAGGCATATCCCTGGCAACGGGTGATATTATCGGTTTTTTAAATGCCGATGATTTATTTATGCATACAAAAGTCATAGAAGCTATTGAAAAAGTATTTTCTACCCCCAATATTCAGGCATGTTATGCAGATTTAATCTATTTTAAAGAAAGTGCACAAGGCGATAGAACGACTCGTTATTTTAAATCCTCGCCATTTAAATTAGGTGCATTTGCGAAGGGGTGGTGTCCGCCTCACCCAACTTTTTATGTGCGCAAATCTGTATATCAACAATATGGTCATTTTGATTTAAGTTATAAAATAGGTAATGATGTTGAGTTGATGATGCGGTTTTTAGAAAAAGAGGCCATTCAGTCAGCATATCTGCCGGAAACACTTGTTAAAATGCGTGTGGGTGGTGTATCGAATCAAAGTTTGAAAAATATTTATGAACAAAATAAAAATATTTTACTTGCCGCTAAAAAATTAAACATTCATATTAACCCAATACGTTTCACATTATGTAAAGTAACCGATAGGGTCAAACAGTTTTTAGTCAAACCAAAACTATGCAGAATATAAATAAAAAAGTATTAATTACCGGGGCGAGTGGGTTCATTGGCCGTCACTTAACAAAGCTATTGTTAGACAAAGGCTACTACGTTGTTGCTTGTGGACGGCAAAAAACGACTCGTCCCGGTGTAAAGCATGACGATTTGAAGCAGCCCCGCTTAAAACATCCTAACTTAGAGTATAGGAAAACAAATTATGGTGGGATAAAACTCCTGAAAGAGTTGCTTTCAGGCGTTGATATTGTTATTCATTTAGCCGCTAAAGTTCATCAAATGGGTAAAGCATGTGATGTTGTTTATCAACATGAAAACACATTGTTAACACAAAATTTGGCCCAAGCCGCGGCAGAGAAAGGCGTACAACATTTTATATTCTTAAGCACAATTAAAGTCAATGGTGAAAATACAACGAATAAAGCATTTGATGAACAAACACCCGAGCGCCCTCGTGGGGCTTATGGCCGTTCCAAATGGTTGGCGGAACAACAATTAAAAAAAATAGCCGTCGCTCACAATATGGCCTGGACCATTATTCGCCCCCCCTTAGTCTACGGGCCTAGAGTACAAGCTAATTTTCGTCGACTTTTAAAATTGGTCGATTCACATCTGCCCTTACCGTTTAAAGGCATTCGAAATCAGCGTAGCATGATTGCTGTGGATAATTTAGTGGATTTTATCGTACATTGTCTGGTCGCACCTCAAGCGCAAAATCAATTATTTTGTGTGGCAGATCCAGATAGTGTGTCTACAAGTGATCTGGTGCAGTATTTACAGACTATAAGGTTGGGACGCTCGTGGTTACTGCCGTGCCCACAAAAATTATTACGTGCCTTGGCTAAATTACTGGGTAAGGTAAGAGCGGTTGATCGTTTAACAGAATCTTTGGTGATTGATAGCCAAAAAGCGCAGCAGCTTTTAGATTGGAAACCCAAGGTTAATTTTCGAGAGGCTGCAAAATTATATTTTTCCAGATAGGCAGCCTTTTTCCCATTTAATTTATCACCTATAATGTGCTGTTCAAGTCAGCCGAATGATATTTGAGGTCAAATTGTCCCATATTGTTGATTTACACGCGCCATGGCAGCAAGCAATTAAAAAATCTGCTTCTATTAAGGCGCATGAATCCGAAACCAACCAGACGTTATCTAGAGTGAGTGTTGTATTAGTCGCGAAAGGGTCTTATTTAGAGGCGCTTGCAACTTTGGTTAGCCTTTTGCCACAGTTTTTGGTGCGAGAAATTATTTTAGTAGACTGTATCCAGTCATTAGAATTCGAAGAAAAAATCCATACAATTACTCGAGAGTATGCACGTATTACAGTGATCTCCGGCCGAGTAGGGATGCCATTAGCTTGCGCTTATAATTTAGGCAGGCGGCAGTGTGCGAGTCGATATGTTTTATTTTTACAGACGCCTGGTATCGTGTCTAAAAATGTTATTTCTGAAATGCTGACTTTAGGGTTAGATAAAAAAGAGCCTTGGGTTGTTGGTCTGGAGTCCAAAGGTTCTATTGATCCTTTATTGAATCTTATTAAACAGCCAGATATTCAATATATACCTCATTCTTCTTATTCGGGGCGTATTGTGAGTGCTTTGGCAGCAAACTGTTTTTTATTACCAAGCGAGCTGCTGATTGCAGTCGGCCCATTTGATGAGCAGTGCGCGGATGAGAATGTAATATTAGATTTTTCTTTGCGGCTACATGCATTAGGAGCGGATCTATATAGTGATAAGGCCTGGGTTTCGCCTAAATCAGTTCAGCCTCCTTGGGTTAAGGGGCCTGAGCACATGAATATAAGTCAGCAATTAAACAAATGGGATTATTATTATCGCAAGCATTTTAGCCGACAATATAAAAGATACCATATTGGCTTATTAGCTTTGCGTTTGCTGATACGGCGTTTATTACAAATATCGAGAAAGATCGTAAGGGCTGGGAGATCGAAGATACAAGCCAATAAAAGTTAAATAATCAACTTTATATTGTAGGCTAGTAATATAGTGTAATTCTTGATAATATGCTGACCCAATTGTTTAGCAATTGTTTATGGTGACCTCATTGGTCCCCTCGCAACGATAAGTTACAAACCCCGCCAGGCCCGGAAGGGAGCAACGGTAGTAGTGGACTCGTGTGCTGGGGTGTGGCTAGTGAGGTTGCCTCCATTCTCTGCTTTTTAAGGTGAACTGTGTCTTATTCTGCGCTAGCCAGAAAATGGCGACCCAAATCGTTTGCTGAGCTAAAAGGCCAAAATTTTGTTGCAACCGCTTTATCCAATGCCTTAGACCGCAATCAATTGCACCATGCCTATTTGTTTACTGGTACCAGGGGTATAGGTAAAACATCCGTTGCACGTATATTTGCTAAGTGCCTTAACTGTGAAAAAGGTGTGGTTTCTGAACCATGTAATCAATGTTCTAATTGTAAAGATATTGACGCGGGTCGATTTTTAGATTTAATAGAAGTGGATGCGGCGTCAAAAACCAAAGTGGAAGAAACGCGGGATCTTCTGGACAATGTACTATATGCGCCAGCGCAAGGGCGTTATAAAATTTATTTAATCGATGAAGTACATATGTTATCGGGTCATAGTTTTAACGCTTTACTAAAGACATTAGAAGAGCCGCCTGAGCATGTGAAATTTATATTGGCAACCACAGATCCAGAGCGTATCCCTGTTACTGTTTTATCACGTTGTTTGAAGTTTAATTTGCGAGCCTTATCTCAAGATGAACTATGTGAACAACTGAGACTGGTGTTACAACAAGAAAATACCGGTTTTAATGAAGCCGCTTTAGGATTATTGGCTCAAGAGGCGAAAGGCAGCATGCGAGATGCTTTGAGTCTATTAGAGCAGGCGATGAGCTTTGGGCAAGGATCAGTTCAGTTAGACTCTGTACAAATGATGTTGGGTATGCAATTTCAGCAGCATATTCCTAGCTTGTTAGAGGCTATTTTTCAAAGAAATGTCGATCTCGCGCTAAAAATCATCGATGATATTGCTGCATTGGCACCCGTTTATGAAAACGTGCTTGAAGCTGTTTCGGCAGCGCTATATGGTTTGTCTTTGCAAAGCCTAGTATCCAACACAGTGTCCCAACTTAGCGCTATTGACGACAATATTTTATCCGTTGCTGCGCCCGAACCTGAAATTTTGCAGTTATTTTATCAAATAGCCCTGATGGGTAAAAAAGATTTAGCCTATGCGCCTAGTAGTCGTGTAGGCTTTGAAATGACAATTTTAAGAATGGTGGCATTTTTGCCTGTCAAAAATGGCGCTATAGAGCCAACGCGAACCCATACAAAAAATATGGCTGCTGGTGTCTCAACAGTTCAATCTGTATCTCATGCCTCTTTATCAACCCAATCACCAGCTGCCCAGCCTGCATCTATCCCCACTACCACACCTCAGGCTGACAAGATGGAGCCTAAATCTAAAATAGAACCCACAATAGAATCTAAGATAGAACCTGTATTATCTGCGGCGGCGCCCTCTAAGCTTGAAAATAAACCCAAAGCCCCCAGTATCTCAGGAGGGACGGTCCCTAATTGGCTTGATGTGGTACAGGCTTTGCCTGTAGCGGGCTTAACAAAAATATTATTAAAACATTGCTCTGTCGTGAGCTGGCAGGAGAATAAGATAGAATTAGCTTTGGATAGTGATCAAGAAGCCTGTCTTAATGCAAGTCGGCAAGCGCAAATTCAAAAGTCACTGTCTGATTACTTAGGACGAGCGATAGAGTTAGATATTACATGTGGTGCCCATAAAGCAGTAGAGCCGACTCCAATGCAGCAAGCACAGACACAAAAAAAACAAGCACAAAATCATGCGGAAAATATTTTAACGCAAGATGAAAAAGTGCAATCATTGTTAGATACTTTTGGTGCGACAATAGAAAAAATTTCTACATCTGAATAGTTTAAAGTGAGTTGAAATATGGATACAAAAGATACAGATTTAAAATCAATGATGTCCTCCTTTATGCAGAATGCACAAAAAATGCAAGATAGTTTAAAAGGCGCTTATGAAGAGATTGCCGAGCAAAATAAAAATAAAACGGTAGAAGGTGTTGCGGGTGGCGGTTTAGTCAAAGTAACAGCTAACTTGAAATTAGAAGTTCAAAATATTGAAGCCAAGCCTGAGTTTTTTGAAGAAGATTCAACGGTTTGTTTGGAATTAATTGCTGCCGCAACGAATCAAGCGATTTCTAAGGCGCAAAAAATGGTAAAAGATCAGATGATGGAAGTAACGCAAAAAATGGGCATGCCTAAAGGAATGCCGCAAGATATGAAGTTTCCATTTGGAGAGAATACATAATTGTCTTTTAGTCCACTTATACAAGAGTTAATTGATGCCCTGCGAATTTTACCAGGCGTTGGCCCTAAGTCAGCCCAGCGCATGGCTTTTTACTTATTGAGCCAGGCTCCGGAAAAAGGGCAATATTTAAGTCAAATATTAAGCAAGTCTATTAGACAAGTGAGAACGTGTGATCGTTGTCGTATGCTGTGTGAAAGTGAGATTTGTAATTTATGTAAAAATTCAAACCGCGATCAGAGTACCTTATGTGTTGTCGAAAGTCCTATTAATGTTGCGGCGATAGAGCATGCGGGTATGTACCAAGGTTTATACTTTGTTTTATCAGGTCACTTATCCCCCATAGATGGTATTGGGCCTGATGAAGTAGGTGTGCCACAATTCGTAGAACGCTTGCAAGAATCCGCTTTAAGTGAAGTGGTATTGGCCTTATCTGCCACAGTAGAAGGGGAAGCGACTGCTTATTACTTGGTAGAACTGATTAAAAAGCGTGATTTAAAAGCGACGCGTATTGCCCATGGTATACCCATGGGGGGGGAATTAGAGTATGTGGATGAAGGTACTCTTGCCAAAGCCCTATTAGACAGAACGTTTATTTAATCTCCAATTTATGCTTCGTGGCTTGCCCTATAGGGGCTTTTACCCGCGGGATATGGGAGAAAAAATAGTGATATTTAGAGTATATAGATATAAAGAGGTTTTCCAATGATGACTGAAGAAAAAACCAAAGAAACACGTGGTTTCGAAACAGAAGTAAAACAATTACTGCATTTGATGATTAATGCACTGTATAGCAATAAAGAAATTTTTCTAAGAGAGCTAATCTCAAACTCATCTGATGCCGCTGATAAATTAAGATTCGAAGCCATAGAAAACCCTAATTATTTCGAAGCGTCTGATACCGAACTTGATATACAAGTCGATTACGATAAAGTCGCTAAAACCATCACCATTAAAGATAATGGTATTGGTATGTCTCGTGATGAAGTCATCAGTCACTTAGGGACCATTGCCAAATCTGGTACAAAAGAATTTTTTAGTTCTTTAACAGGCGATCAAGCGAAAGACAGTCACTTGATTGGTCAATTTGGCGTTGGTTTTTACTCTGCTTTTATTGTGGCGTGGAAAGTTGAGGTCAAGACCAGACGCGCAGGTGCGCCAGCAGAAGAAGGTGTATTGTGGGAGTCTCTGGGTGATGGTGAATATACTTTAGAAAAAATTAATAAAGCAGAACGTGGTACAGAAATCACTCTGCATATTAAAGCGGAAGAATCAGAATTTCTAGATGGTATGCGTTTGCGCCATATTGTGACTAAATATTCAGATCATATTGGTTTCCCAATCAAAATGAAGAAAGAAGTAGCGCCGCATGAAGTGGCTGAAGCAGATAAAGATGGGGAAGACAAAACTAAGTCAGAAGTTGTGGAATATGAATCTGTCAACAAGGCAACTGCGCTTTGGGCATTACCTAAGTCGAATATCGAAGAAGAAGAATATCAGGAATTCTATAAACATGTTGCACATGACTTTGAAAATCCATTGGCATGGGCCCATAATAAGATAGAAGGGCGCTTAGAATATACAACATTACTTTACGTCCCTGCACGTGCGCCATTTGACTTATACCAGCCTAATAAAGCCAGAGGCTTAAAGTTATATGTTAAGCGTGTGTTCATTATGGATGATGCAGAACAGTTCTTACCTAACTATTTAAGATTTGTGCGCGGTGTGATTGATAGTGGTGATTTGCCATTGAATATTTCAAGGGAGATATTACAGTCAAATCGTGTTGTTGATTCCATGCGTAGTTCTGTCATTAAGCGGGTATTGGGTTTACTAGAAGACATTAGTACTAGTGATAATGAAAAATACCTCAATTTCTGGCGTGAATTTGGCATGGTGCTAAAAGAAGGCCCAGCAGAAGATTTTGCTAATAAAGAATTGATTGCCAGTTTACTCAGATTCTCAAGTACACAGACGAATGAAGAAAAACAAGTTCATTCATTGGATCAATATATTGAGCGTATGAAGCCCAATCAAGAAAAGATCTACTATATGGCGGCGGATACGTTTAATGCGGCGCGCCATAGTCCACACTTAGAATTATTTAGAGAAAAAGGCGTGGAAGTGATCCTTTTATATGATCGAATTGATGAGTGGATGATGTCACACTTAAGTGAATATAAAGGCAAAACATTCCAATCAGTTGCTAAAGGCGCTTTAGAAGACCTAGATTTTTCAGAGAAAGATGAATCACAGGTTGAACAACAAAAGAAAGAGAGAGAAAAGAAGGCCGAAGCTTTTCAAGCAACATTAGACAAGATCAAAGAATCGCTTAGTGATAAAGTGAAAGATGTACGTTTAACAGAGCGTTTGACTTCTTCACCGTCTTGTATTGTTGCGGATGAAGATCAGATGACGACGCAGATGGAAAGGTTGCTAAAATCAGCGGGGCAGGAAGTGAACACAAAGCCTGTATTAGAGTTGAATCCGGATCATCTATTAGTACAACGTTTACAAACAGAAGACAATACAGATCAATTTTCTGACTTAAGTCAAATTTTGTTAGATCAAGCTGTATTATCTGAAGGGGGCCAACTAGAAGATCCCGCAACTTTTGTAAAGAAATTTAATGAGTTATTGTTGAACGTCGCAAAATAGTCGTTTATTCTTTAGCTGAGGTATTTGGAAGATCTGGCATGTGTTTTTTGAGCATAGTGTTGAGATCTTCCACCTGAAAAGGCTTAGCTAAGAAGTCATCCATTCCTGCCTCTAAGCATTTTGCTTTATCAGAGTCAAAAGCATTTGCAGTTAATGCGATGATAGGAATGTATCCTGGGGATTCCTTTTTTATCCCGCGTTCAAATTCTTTGTCCCGTATGATCTTAGTTGTTTCAATGCCGTCGAGTACTGGCATATGATAATCCATAAAAATTAAATCATACTTATTGTCTAATAACATTTCGATCGCTTCAACACCATGGTTGGCTATATCGGATTCTAAGTCACATAAACGCAACATTTCATAAGCAACTGCTTGATTGATGGGGTTATCTTCAACGATTAATATGCGCGCAGGTAGTTTGTTTGTTTCTTCTTTTTTTAATATTTTGGGTTTGACTTCAACATGTGCTTTTATTGCGGCTGTGGATAATTCAATGCAGTGCTTTCTGGTAGATTCATTTGTCTCTATCGTTTCGGGTACTTCGGTTGCTATCTTAATATTGATGAAGAACGAAAAAGTAGAGCCTTCCCCCAGGGTAGAATTGACTGTAATTTCTCCCCCCATTAAAGTAATGAGCTCTTTACAGATGGCAAGCCCAAGTCCTGTACCACCATATTGTTTGGTACATTGATTTTCTGCTTGTCTAAATGACTCAAAAATTGTCGCTTGATTTTCCTGACTAATACCGATACCAGTATCTTGTATAGAACAATGTAATTGTGGAGAGGGCAGCTCTTTATAGTTTACTTTGAATATAATTTCACCATTTTCTGGCGTAAATTTTATCGCATTCCCAATTAAATTCATAAAGATTTGTCTGATTCGGGTTTCATCAGCCTCTATAAATTGGGGGATTGGCTGAGATAATAGAAAACTCAAGGAGATATCTTTTTCTGCTGCGGTTATATTCATTATTTTTTCAATCGAATGCAATTGTTTTGGTAAATCTAAGGTTTTAGTGTTGAGAGAAAGTTTATGAGCATCCAACTTTGAAAAATCAAGAATATCATTAATGATAGTGATTAAGCTATTAGCTGACGTGAGACACATTTCTGTGTGTTGCATTTGAGAGGAATTCAGATCGGTACCTTGTAATATTTTAAGCATGCCTATAATGCCATTCATAGGCGTGCGAATTTCATGACTCATATTGGCTAAAAATAAAGATTTCCCATTGTTAGAATTCTTAGCGCTATTCAAAGCCAATTTTAGTGAATTTTCTATTCTGATACCTTCTGAAATATCTTTTATAAACAATAAACAGCCATTAAAAGGGATCCCTTTGTGACTCGTTAAATGGTGGAATGAAAAGGCAACATGCTTTTTAGAGCCATCAGGTAATAGCATTATCCCTCTACGGGTGCTAAGAATATCTTTTGAGCTGATGGTTTCTTGCACCATATCTAGAGTGACCGCGGTATCATTCTTGTCCATATATAATTTAAAAATTTCATCAATACGTTTATCACCAATGAGTTCTAAAGATGAATCTAGGATTTTTTTACCTGTATGGTTTGTCTCAATGATATGCCAGTGACTATCAATGATATACACACCATAATCCATTACAGAAAAAATATACTTATTTTCATTTTCTAACTTTTCTTTATAATCGGTATTCTCTTTACATGATATTTCAATTATTCTCTGTGATTGATGTCGCTCATTGTCCATTTGCTCATAAGAAACGCTCACTTTTTCTATTAGGCGCAACATTTGGTCACTCAGTTCAGATTCCTGAATGCCAATTTTTTTGAGTTGCCTGTCGAGCAGTGGATGTATTTTTTTCATTTTTAATTTTCAAATAAAATTAATAAATTTATAGTGTGATAACGCATACATTTTTTATCATTTGTAACTGTAAAAAGTTTCATGTTACTGATGTTTTACCTAGGTTAAATTAAATTGACTGTTATCCTGTATTCTATATTCGACAAATTATGTACTTAGCTTGAGTATTTGGTTTATGCTTGGGTATCTATAGTGTGTGCTTAATTGAGTTTTAAAGCATTTTTGCTTACCCTTTAGGGTAGAACTGAGTCATTAATGAAACCTAGAGCATTATGAAAAAATCAAAATTTTATTACATAATTGGTCTGGCTGGTGTAGATCATACAGAAAACCACCGAGCAAAAACGGCAGGGAAGTTATTTGAATGGCCAATGCTTCTTTTGGCCATGTGGATGTTTTTATTATGGTATATGGATGTTACTGGATATATCGACAAAGTCACTTTACAGCAAACAGATATTCTTGTCTGGGCTTTTTTTGTTGTTGAGTTAATCGTAATGACTGCGTTGGTAGATAAAAAATTTCGCTATATTTGTTCAAACTGGATGAACTTGGTCATTATTATTTTTGGTATGCAAGTGCTTTGGGGTGATATGCAATATATGGCGGCGGTTCGGATTGCGCGCTTAATTGTTATCTTGGTGCTTTATATCTCTATTTTTGATTCTGTGTTGGTTATGTTGGCTAGGCAGAAACTATGGTTAACTTTGTCGATTAGTTTTATCACTATTTTGATTGCGGGTATTGTTATTTCAGTTTTTGATCCAGGCATTAGTGATCCTTGGGAAGGCTTATGGTGGGCTTGGGTCACGGTAACGACTGTAGGCTATGGGGATGTGGTGCCTACAAGCGCAGGTGGACGAATAATTGGTGGATTTTTAATATTACTAGGCGTAGGGATTTTTGCCATGTTGACAGCGTCTTTTTCTGCTTTTTTGGTTTCCAAAAACAGTGATGAGCTGGACTCCAAAGAAGAAAAGGCGATTAAAATTTTACATAAGATAGACCAAAGATTAGAAGAGATAGATAAACGTTTAGAGAATTTGGAGAAAAAGAAAGAGAAGTAGTGTGGTTTAGGTGAGCTGTCATGAGAAATTGCAGGGGGTTATGCAATTTACCTCACCCGACGTTTCGCGCCACCCTCTCCTGAGAATCAGGAGTAAGCATTCCTAGATGCTGCGACTATATTTTACCTCACCCGGCGCTTCACGCCACCCTCTCCTGAAAATCAGGAGAGGGGTT
>CAXBML010000009.1:0-103951 GCA_963976875.1 uncultured Coxiellaceae bacterium | reverse complement strand
GGTTAGGTCGCGCAAACAAATAACGCCATGCTTGGTGGCTTATGTTGGATAGGGGGGTTTTAGGATAATTTTTATCAAAGCTCAGAGATACCTTTTCATCTTGACATACCGCCTCTAAATGCTCTCTAAGGTCATTGAGAACATCAGCTTGTGCCATTTCGTTAGACAAAGATGGGTAGCGCTTTTTTAATGCGTTGACAATGCCTTGCTCATGCAAGTTAAGTGCGCGCATCGCGTTTTCGGTGTCTTGCGCCATAGCTCTTAAACTCACACTAGCGCTATCCGCGTCTAGCACAGCTTGCCTAACGGCAGGATATTGCATCAACCGCTCCACAACATCAGTACGATGGCGTGCATGAGCCGAACGTAACGCATGGTTTTGGAGAGCTGTGATATTCTCAACCACTTCTGGAAACTCTAATAAACGGTTCACCACCGCCAGATGGCCATTTTGAGCAGCGTAGCACAATGCTTCGTTATTCTCTGCAGTGATATTCTCCACCACAGCCGGAAATTCTAACAAACGATTTACCACCGCCAGATGGCCATTTTTAGCAGCGTAACGCAATGCTTCGTTATTCTTTGCAGTGATATTCTCCACCACAGCTGGAAATTCTAACAAACGGTTAACTACCGCTAGATGTCCATTTAGAGCGGCAAGACGCAAAGCATGGTTATCAGACCCTGCGAAATTCTCAACAACTACAGGAAATTCTAATAAACGATTAACTACCGCTAGATGTCCATTTAGAGCGGCAAGGCGCAAAGCATAACTTATTTCGTCTATATCTGCATTAGTAAGCACATCTTTTCTAAGCAAAGCCATTAACTGATTCATAAAACCTCATCTTAATATATTCTTTAAAATCACTTTGCAAATTATGTCACGCCATCTATTGGGTGCAAAATTTAGCACTAGGGTTTTTGCCGAAAAAACACTAGAAATGATGAAAGAAAATCTGATTTCAGATATATGATAATGGTTGGGCGATGAATGGAGATGTTGCAAGAAGATGATACTGTTTAATTGCAGCGCCTCACTTGCAGAGTAGAAAGCGTGAAGCATTCTATACGACCTAATCCCCGATAATCATTTGAAAAAAAACGCCATCCCTGGCTTTGAGGTTAAGCGGCTGGACTGCACTTAGGCTTTTTGGCTTCCGGAGAATCATCATGCTCAGAATTGGAAACGCTTGAGCTTTCCCCTTCATTACGCAGTCTTTTTCGGAATCGGTTGAACATCGAGGTTGTATCGATACCTTTGCCTTTTTCTAAATCATCATTCTCAATCACATCTGTTGCGACGTTCATATCAATACCAGAGTATTGTTCTTTTGCCTTGGTTTCGAGCGCCTGGGACACAAATTGATAGACTTCAGCCAAAAATGCAACCCAAGGCTTTGCGGCAATTGCTTTAATAAAAACATCTGCGTTGTCATAATGCTCACCTTGATAGTTTATATTGCCTAATGCCTGAAACCTCAATGCGGAATAAAAGTCTTTTGAGTCTTCAATAAAATCATTAACCTCATCTGGCGAGATGGCCAGTTTTGCTAACAGGGCTTGCTCTTCCGACCTCAGTTCTGATTCCTGGCTTCCGGCAAGTAAATTGTCGAGCGTTTCTTTTAGGTTGGATAAATCCGCCATTACCATACCTTGAATGACGGGGAACACGCCCTTTTCTGGATGGGTCACAAGCTGCTCTTTTAATCGTGTGGCAATATGGTTGGGACTGAAAGGCCTTGTGTCAGGCTTGTCGGCTATTGAGAAACCAGAGGTGCCTAAAAGTAAGCGCTGAGTGACGCCCATGGAACAGCTGGGCTTATCCAGCTCGCCATCATCTTTCTCATCATGGTCATAGTTATGGGCGCGCCCCAGTAGTGCGAGCGTGTTGATAAAAGTCTCTTTTAAGCCTGAGCGTATGTTTTGTGAAGTGGCAATGCCATTTTCAATCAAATCAGCGTTATCTTCATTGAGTTGGGCATCCTTATCATTTAGAAGCTGCCAAATTAATGCCACCAAGTTCCAATCTTTTGGATTAATAGCCGCTTGTCGCCCCTGCTCAGTGACTTCGACAAAAGAAGCGTTAGGCGACATCCAAGGGTTGGGTCGCGCAAACAAATAACGCCATGCTTGGTGGCTTACGTTGGATAGGGGCAACTTAGGATAATTTTTATCAAAGCTCAGAGATACTTTTTCGCCTTGGCATATCGCCTCTAAATGCTCTCTAAGGTCATTGAGAACATCGGCTTGTGCCATTTCGTTAGACAAAGATGGGTAGCGTTTTTTTAATGCGTTGACAATGCCTTGCTCATGCAAGTTCAGTGCGCGCATCGCGTTTTCGGTGTCTTGCGCTATAGCTCTTAAACTCACACTAGCATTATCCGCATCTAGCACAGCTTGCCTGACGGCAGGATATTGCATCAACCGCTCCACAACATCAGTACGATGGCGTACATGAGCCAAACGTAACGCATAGTTTCTCTGAGCTGTGACATTCTCAACCACAGCCGGAAATTCTAACAAACGATTCACCACCGCCAGATAGCCATTTTGAGCAGCAAAGCACAAAGCATAGTTTTCCTCAGCTGTGATATTCTCAACCACAGTCGGAAATTCTAACAAACGATTCACCACTGCTAGATGGCCACCTAGAGCGGCACCACGCAAAGCGTGGTTATCCAGCGCTGTAATATTGGCAACCACAACTGGAAACTCTAACAAACGATTCACCACCGCCAGATAGCCATATCGAGCAGAAAAGCGCAAAGCATAGTTATCAATCGCTGAGATATTTTCAATCACGTCTTGAAACTCTAGCAAACGATTTACAACAGCCAGGTGGCCACTACCAACGGCAAAGCGCAAAGCATAGCTTTCCATAGCTGTGATATTCTCAACCACAGCCGGAAATTCTAACAAACGATTCACCACTGCCAGATGGCCATGTTCAGCGGCACGGCGCAAAGCATAGTTAGCAAAACCCGTGATATTCTGAACCACAGCTGGAAATTCTAACAAACGATTCACCACTGCCAGATGGCCATTTGAAGCGGCACAGCACAAAGCATAGTTATCAAACGCTGTGATATTCTCAACCACAGCTGGAAATTCTAACAAACGATCCACCACTGCCAGGCGGCCCTTTTCAGCAGCACCGCGCAAAGCAGAGTTGTTGAAAGCTGTGACACTCTCAATCACGGCTGGAAACTCTAATAAACGATTCACCACTGCCAGATGGCCATTTGAAGCGGCAAGACACAAAGCCTCATTCTCCCTTGCTGTTATATCAACAACCTTCGGAACCCCTAACAAACGGTTAACCCAACCTGACATCAGGCGAGCCGGCCAACTGGAATAGCCCACAACCGCAGGAAATCCCAACAAACAATTAACGACACCAAGGTGGCCATTACGAGCCGCAGCGCGCAATGCCGCGTTATCATGTGCTGCGATATTGCTAACCACTGACGGCATCGTTAACAGTGCATTTATTTCTGTTATATCTTCGTCAGTAAGCACATCTTTGCTAAGTAAAGCGATTAACCGTCTCATAAAACCTCATCTTAATATATTCTTTAAAATCACTTTGCAAATTATGGCACGCCATTTGTTGGGTGCAAAATTTAGTACTAGGGTTTTTGTTAAAAAAACACTAGATATGATCTTGAAAAAGATAACTTCAGATTTGTGGTAATAGCTGGGCGATGAATGGAGGTTGTTTTAAAAGGTTTCACCAAAGCAGAGCAATTTCTTTTGCAATATTTGGTTACTTTAGCCGAGCTTTTATTTATCTACCTATTAAAATGATCTAATCCAATATTAGCGATTAATGATAAATCTTATTGTTGTATGCACCATTTTTTAATTGTAACGTTGTTCAGTGCAACGAAGGCTCCTGTATCAATATTTTTTCCATCCAGCGGTCCCCTTCCTGCAAATAATTATTTACTGGAACTTTACAAGCATTTGGAGGAATTGACTAAGTATGTTGAAAATAATCGTCATATCATTCATAACGATGGTGAGAAATGGCGTGATGGTGAAACCATCACCACTAGTTTTGTTGAGTCTACAGTTAATGAAGTGGTGACTAAACGAATTGTGAAAAAACAGCAGATGCAATCGTCTCATGTGGGTGCACACTATCTATTAAAAGCAAGAACATCTGTTCTTAATAATGATTTACCAGATTATTTTTAGCGTTGGTATCCTGAATTGAAAATGAATAGCGACACCGATGGTTTTATGAATTTAGAAAAAGCGGCTTAATTGCCCCAGGAATAATGCGCTCTCCTACATGGCAATTTGTTAGCCCACACATAATCTCAAAATCAGCATTATTATTTTTAATGCAATTAAATATATCTTTGATGACGAATCTAATCCTAAACTATAGGCTAAGAAGTTATACAGGAATAGGAGAACAATAATGACCAAGATTGGAAGTTCATATTTTTTAAGAGTATTACTGTTCAATAAGTACGGGGAGCCTTTTTTTACACTGAGACAAAGGTTCAAAAGCGCACCGCTGCTAATACACACAAAAACCAACATGCTTGCTGCCCGGCTAACGAGCACACTTAATTTTAAATTATAAGCTAAGAGGTTATAGGTTTTTGAACCCAGCAATAGAGCGCTGGCCAGAAGTACAATAAAAACTAAAGTTGGAAGTACATATTTATTAAAAATGATAAATGCATTATTTTTTGACATAGTATGTTTTACATGGCTCTAAAGATCAAGCATCATTCTATAGGCTCTCACCTGGAATGTAAATGCCATATTTCCTGATATTTAAGGTGAAAAATGTCATCATCAGCCGTAAGGCATACCCTTGCTAATGCACGATTTTATGGGTTTACTAGCATTATGAATTATACCGACGAACAAGGAATTAAATGGTCTCCTCCACATAAGTGCCGAATATTACTCAAGTGGTACTCTAATGCTATGGTTTATAAAATGAAATCGGCAAGGAAGAAATTTTGGTAAAAAACGAAAAAGTGGACTTGCAATGCAACTAATCCAGAAATTATCAGTGTAAACGGGGCGGACTATAAGGCGCAGATATTGAGCGTGTCCTTCCAATAAATAATTATTTATCGGAAGGACACAGTTAATTCAAAATTTAGCGAACCACACACAAAGTGTAGTTTTCTAAGTTCGAGCTCACTGTTAGGCAGCCGATACTGCTTTTCTGCAAGACACTCTCCTAAATTGCTTAGAAGATGCGGTCTGTGCATATATTATTTTGCAAAATGCTTTTTGCGATTGAAACGCCGGTATCAGAACGGGCTTCTTGTTTGAAAAAGTTGCAAATACATCTTCAAGTTTTACCGCAGGCGCTTTCTTGATTGCGTTGATGGCACGTTGATTATTAGCCTTCTTAATCCCTTTGTCAGATTTGATTTTTTTGATATCTTTTTGAGGGTTAAAAGAAAAATCGGGTTGACCTGAAGGCGCATTATTTAATAACCAATCAACTGCCCAAGGATGGCTTTCTCTAAAAGATACATCTGATTCCATACGATGTTTAAGAACATTCCACAACAAATTTCTGTTGTGATTTAGGGGTCTATACTTGACAATCATAGCGGGCGTATCTAAATACTTGAAAAATTCAACTTCCGATAAAGGCGTGCCTTTTTTGTGCATCAATTCCATATGATACCAAAGCGTATGAATACCACCCCGGTCTATAGCATCCTTACAAGTAATGTTATAAGCTTTAGGATCTAAAGTCTTTAATATATGGCTGGTAAGATTAGACTTGATGAAATGGAACAACAATGCAGTTCTTTGCTCATCATTCAAAAACACCTTCGACATAGAACCTTTAGCTTGTGCACCTAGAATTTCTTGTGCCGCTTGTGAAAATAACTTTTCAATTTTACCATTATCACACCGTTTACCAAACAGCTTGGCTTTCACCTTATCGGAAAAGTAGAAATCATTTCTATTGTGTTTGATGTTGTCCTTAAGATCATTTAATATGGCTTCTAAGCTTTGAGGTCTACTTGCGTTGTTACCACTTCCAGTATCCATGCTAAAGGATCGTTCTAAATATTCATTATCCGCTGGTAGGGATATCACTGCTGTTTTCAAATCTTCTTTTTCATTTAACGCTTCTAAGCTGCTCGCACGTGAGCCTTCTGAGAACCGTACAAACCTGTCGAGTAATTGTGAAAAATAGGACTTTTGGGTGTTCTGGGAGGTCTCATTGCGTTTTAACAAGCTGATATAAACATAATCATAATCATAATCTTTATCTTCATCTCGGGCTTTTGTTTCCTTTCTAGTATTCGCTAATAAATAACGTTCGAAAGAAGGATTCACAACATTTGCGTCTTGCGTTTGTGCGCCAATTCTCAGGCATTTTTTGTCTTGCTGCAATTGTTTTTCATTAAAAGCCACATAAGGCACGTTGTTACGCTTAAGAGGATTGTAATCAAATAGTCCCAACATGCTGCAGAAAAAGGCATTTAATTTATTATCGGGATGGGTAATATCCCATAAAGCACTCGGCGCAGTGGTATTTTGTTGTAAATTCGCTTGTACACCCGTAGAAGTTCGGTCGCCTTCTTTTGGCAGAACGTTCTTTGCAATAAAATCATGAATATTGGAGTCATTTTCAAATAATTTTATAAACAGACCATCTAAAGGAGAGTTGTTTTTTCTTCTCTTACTTAACAGCTCATATTTCGCAATAGTATCAGCAGCTTCATGGAGCTGGGTATAAAGCGATTTATAATCATTTTCAGTGTTCGGTGTATCTGACAAGTGTTCTATAATATATAGAAGATTGACCATAGTGCCATATTCTTTACTCTTAATACTGCGAATGGGGTTTTGTTTTAAATATTTCTTTATTTCTAACAAATATCGAAAAGTGGCTTCCTGATGTATATCGATGTTCATAATTTAAACTATTGCATAAGTAATTAAAGTAAAGAACATGATATATGACAGACATAGTTATTCAACTTGTTAATAACGAGTGATCATAAATACCAGATAAATGGCGCAAATTCCGTGTCCTTCCAGTGAGCAATTGCTTTGCTAGCTTTAAAACATACGCTAGCTAATACACGCTTTCCTGGTAGAATGGCTCGCCAAGAAGTAGCAAATGATAATTTTTGTGACCGCAGCCCCAGAGCGTATAGAGCTGACTCAGACTAAAAAAGCAGAACTGATCTCTCGTATAAAAAGTAATCACCTTACCGAAGATGATAGCAATGTTCTTGTTGGGCTAATTGAATTTAACTGCTGGTTACAAAAATGCATTGTTGAAAAAAAATATTTCCATCCATAAACTGCGACATGCTTTTGGGGGAACATCAGAAATAAAACCTCAAAAAATCCAGCAAAGCCAAAAGATCCAATTAACCCTTTGTCGCCTGAGAATAAACGCGCAGTCTCTAAAAATCAGAGTCGCTTGAGTGCAGATAATTACACTGAAATTGAAACAGTTAATGTCGAGTACACCGAATATAAAACTGGACAAGAATGTCCTGCACTTTACAGTGGTAGATTATGGCCTGTCTCTCCAGGTAATATTGTTAAACCAATTAAAAAACGTTGGGAATACCTTTGCCTGATAGAACTCAGTGGACATTAGTTGAAGAAGCGGCAGATTCAATCCATTCCATATTGCATTATCTAGAAAATTCAGCTGCTCATAGCACCACGATAGACTGGAAGCCATCCTGGATGGAAATTTAAAGCCTCCTGTTTGCCTAACGCTAAAATATGAGGCTTTAATATTTGGTTGAAATAGGCTGAAATAATAATATCAGGTTCATATTTTTCAATCAATTGTGTGCCCTTCTCATTATTAACATCAAGTTTTTTCGCAAGAAGGTCTTTCAGAAGGAGAAGAATGATTGAAGCAGTTATGCTGTATAAAATATAACGTTTGTTGTTGGACGCTTTTACTATGAGGGAAAAATGTATGGCTCGCTCGAACAACAATATGATCCGTCATGTCAGATAATTTGCTACGCTCAACAGAAACCTTCCCATCATGTGAGCCAGGGATAAAAAATGCACAAAAAGGGTCAATATTCAGGTCACCTGAAATAACGCCCACAGAGTAGTTTACTTTGCCAAATAAATGCTCAAACTCTTTTTGATTCGTAATAAGTTGTTGGCCTGCTGGTCCATATATCTTTTGATATAGCCAGTTACCTTTCAGTAAATCAGCAATTTCGCTCCCCTGGTTTGGTGGCGCTAATTGAACAACGCGTCCTAATCTTTTATATTGATATTTATGTAATAAAGCTCTTAATAGTAGACCACCTAATGAATATCCAACAAAATGAATAGGCTTGTCTATAATCACTTGCGCTTCTATTTTTTGATGAATAATATCAATCAGCTCTTCAATACAATGCTGTGAAGAAGGATAATCAATGGCGATCACCTCATACCCTTGCTCAGACAGGAATGCTGTCAATTTTCGCATGTGATGACTTGAGCGTAATATACCATGCAAAATGACAATATAATCTGTTGATTGATCGGTCATAATATCCCTAAAATCTTTGCTAACCGTATTATCCTGATACAAAAACAAATTGATTATACCAATTTATTAAGTATTTGTGACGTACAGATAATTTTGTATCAATACGACCCCATACGCTCATGAAGTCTATCTAAATCCACAGTGTTTTTTGTATTTCCTTAAATTGCTATATCCTTACTCTATTGAGAGCAAAAACAAGAAAAACAACAGTCTTTTAGGTTAGGTTTTCTTTTTAGGATTCATGGTCGCGTTTTTAATCACATTTAAATTGTTGCCATTGTTTTATCATCTTCATAAGAATTTACTCACAATTTAAAAAACGCTTTTTTTTCTTTGCTGCCAAACTAAATGATAATATCTTATACGCTAGCTTTGCAACCAAAAAATCACACGCATGCAGGCCATCTTTGGGGGCTAGCTCACAAATATCAGCACCGATAAAGTGACTTATACTTGAAGCTTTATCTATAATCTGCATAACATCATCCCAAAAAAGACCACCTGGTTCAGGTGTCCCTGTAGCTGGCATCAAGCTTGAATCAAACCCATCAACGTCAAAAGAAAGATAAACTGTCTTATTCCGTATATAAGCTTCAAATGCCTTATAATCCCAGGTAGACTTATCTTTAGCCCAGTAGATTTTAATTCGATCTAAATTTGCTTCAAGAAATGGTACTTCTTCCTGTGAAATATTACGAATCCCAAAAGAAACTAATGAGACATTTGTATTATCTAAGCATCTTCTTAGTGCTGCTGCATGCGAATAATGTACCCCATCGTATCCATCTCTAAGATCTGCATGAGCATCAAAATGTAAAATAGTAATCGCTTCATGATGCATTGAAAGTTCTGCGATAATGCCTGCAGTTATAGTATGCTCTCCGCCTAAAAATAAAGGAAATTTTTTGGCAGAAACAACATCCCGTGTAATTTTTTTTAAGTGAGAAATTGCCTGATTTAAATCTTGTGGGATATCAGGATATTCAAGCGTCGCAATACCATATTCACGATATATTTCATGCCACCACTGTTCATCAAATAGCTCAACTTGATGAGAAGCCTGAATAACGGCCTCGGGCCCATGAGCGGTACCCGCTCCATAGGAGACGCTTGCCTCCAAGCCATAGGGTATAATGTAAGCTGTAGCTTGTTCTGATGTGTGGCTGACATCAGAACCTTTTAATCCCAAAAACCCTTCATTAGGCGACATAAATTTAAACATTGTTATACGACTTCTTCTTTAAATATTTGACTAAAATGCTTGCGTGTTCTATTTTTCCAGTGTCCGCGATGATAAGCATCACTGGCTAATAACGGAAGAACACTGGTTGCTTCGGCATAGACCATTTGCTCTTGAGTTGTATCTACTTTACCCCAAGAGCAAGCTTCTTTTAAGGTAGAGCTTGAGCAAGCACCATCTCTTACATCAGCCACAGTGATTTGCACGGCATATTTATGCATATCGACTTGATGCCCTAGTATTTCTGCACAAACAACTGTGTCTTGTGCGAAATTTTTTGGCGTACCACCGCCAATCATCAATAAACCACTTGTGCCACCTTTGATCTTAATCTGGGTCAACTCATGAAAATCTTTAACAGAATCAATAGATAGGTATTGGCCAGGGTTTTGTGCTTGATGTAAAACTAGACCAAAACCTGCACTGCAATCAGAGAAAGCGGGACAAAAAATGGGAACATCATTTTGATAGCATAACTCGATTAAAGAACCTGATTTTTTCGCATTCCCCTGGGCTAAATATGCCCCCATTGCTTGAATAAATTCACGTGAGCTATAGGGACGTTTTTCTAGATTATCTGCAATTTCTTTAATAGTCGCATCACAAGCTTTGAGATCATCTTCATTGATGAATGTATCATAAATGCGATCTATATAGTGTTCTCGAAGTAATCGATCATCTATATCTAAGCGACCTTGGTAATGCTTAAAACCCAATGCTTCAAAAAAATCCATATCAACAACTGCCGCACCAGTGGCAACAACAGCATCCACCATATTATATTTAATCAAATCAGAATATAGCTGCATACAGCCTGCGGCTGAGGTACTACCTGCAATCGTTAGGATAATAAAACAATCTGGATCTTTAATCATGTCATTAAAAATGCTAGTTGCTCTCGATAAATCTCTGGATGTAAAAGACATGTTTGCCATACTGTCAATGATAGGTCTTGCATCATAACTTGTTATATTTATATGCTCGATTGTCTTGTTTAGTAATTCATTTTTTTTCATTTAATCATCTCACACTGCAATAGTATTTTTATTTTCTGCTGTATTTTGATTATACATAGACAGCATTGGTTCGTCTTCAAGTTCAATTTGTTCATTCGAATAAAAGCCATTAAAGTTGGTTCGCATAGTTATGCCATAAGCACCTAATTGTCCGATTTCAATGTAATCTCCCATAGCAACATCATTAGGTAGGAAAAATGGCCCTTCCATTGTATCAAGGGAGTCACAGGTTGGCCCAAAAAAAGAAAAAGGCGCATTAGTCGTTTCAACTATTTTGTGCCCACGAAATAGTCTGGTTGGGAAAACAAATCGTGGCCGGCAAGCATCGAATAAAGAGCCATAGGTACCATCATTTATATATAAATGATGATCTTTTCGAAGTTCTACTTTAACCAAAGCACTACCACTTTCGGCCACTAAAGCCCTACCAGGTTCACACAGTTTTTCAGAATCCTGAAAGCCGAAAGACTTAATGGATTTATTAATTTCGTTTATGTAACTGTCAAGCGGGGGTGGATGCAAACCAGGATAAATAGAGGGAAAGCCACCACCTATATCAATTATATCCGTAAACGTTTCAGCCTGTTTTAGAATGGTAGAAACAATTTTTAATGCGCAGTTATATGCGTCTGGATGCATACACTGAGATCCTACATGAAAACATATTCCTAATTTATAGGCCTTTCCCCTGACCGCTTTAATAAGTTGCACAGCTTTTTCTATGGCAACGCCAAACTTACTGGATAACTCCATTTTAGAATAGTTATTGGGTATATTGAGACGAACAAAAAGATTCAGATCTTTCGCATTGTGCGTTGCTTCCATAATCTTCTCAAGCTCATCAAAACTATCTAGAGCATAGTTTTTTATAAAGTATCTAAAATAAGATTCTCGGATGCTAGTAAGATTTTTGACAGGATGCATGAAATACATTTCTGCATTAGGCATGATGTCGTGCACGAGCGTTATTTCATTTAGAGAAGCCACATCAAAACTTTTAATTCCAGCGTTGATAAGAGTCTTAAGTACAAATGGATGTGGATTAGCCTTAACAGCGTAAAGTACTTTGCCATTAAAGTTGGCATTGAACCAGCTTGCGGCGGTATGTAAGGGTTTTTGTCTAAAGCAGTAAACAGGATGTTCTGGTTGATGTTGCGCTAAGTAGTTAGGAAGGTTTTGATATTTATCACAATTAATCGTCATCATGTTTGTACAATTCCTATGTCAATTTTAATGACAAACATACTCGCAGTTTGATTATTACAGATAAGGTTGGGATTAAAAGCGGCCATTTTGTTTCTCCAAATATAAATAACAGTATTGTGACTAATTAGATGAGTTTATACTACTACTGTTTACAATTGTAAATAGGCTCGCTGATTTTTCTTTTACAAACGAGGTCAAAATAATAACATAACCATAGCCTGCTAAATCATGTACTTAGCAGGCCAACTATGAGGTGGCATATTAAATATACTTTTATAAATTCACATAGCTTGAATTTATATCTAGCATAGTATTAGCTACCATTTAAGCTTAGGAAAATCTATGTAGTCAGCAATAATTGTGTTTACAACTGGATGAAAATGTTTATCAATTTCTAAATAGATTGATACACATTTAGGAGATAAAATTTTGAAGGAAATTAACCACGTTGTCTCCAAGCGCTTTAGTATAGTAGCCACCCTCTTGACAAATTAGCGTTGGGATTTTTAGTTGAGCTAAGGGCTTGGAAATAGTAAAGTAGTCTTCGGTTGTTAAACCACATACTCCAATTGGGTCTGCTTCGTAAGTGTCGAAACCCATCGATATAATCAAATAATCTGGTTCAAAGTTTTTAATATTAGGAATTATTTCCTTATTTAAAATTTGCATATATTTTTTAATGTGACATTCATTAGGTAATATTATATTACAATTAAATCCTCTGCCTTTTCCCTTACCCGTTTCTGTTTGATACCCTGAAAAATAGGGAAAATAGCTTTTGGGATCACCATGCAAAGAAATGAAATAAATCTGATTTGTATTATAAAATAGATCTTGAGTACCATTACCATGATGAAAATCTAAATCTAAAATTACAACTCGACCATGTTTTTTTAGATGATTTGCAGCAATAGCGGCATTGTTCAGATAACAATAGCCGCCATATGTATCCTTAGAAGCATGATGTCCGGGTGGGCGACTTAAAGCGTACGCGACATTAGATTTTCTTTTGAGCAAATGGTCAGCTGCTGCAAAGCTTGAAGCGGCGCTCCATGCTGCAGCTAGCCAAGTTTGATTGTTAAGAGGCGTTCCTGAGTCAAAGCAATAAAAACCAGAATGATATATATTATTAGGGTCAGGTTTTGCAACCATTCTTTGTGGAAAAACACTGGGATAAAATGTTTCACCTTCAGGCAGAAGCGAAGCCGTATTATACAATGTAATTAATTGGTAATTGTGCGTTGCTCTAATCAGGCCTAAAGGAATTTTTTTGGGCTCAATTATATTAAAGTCAGCTTTCAGGTTTTTTAAAGATTTGTAAATTTCTTCTGCCCTGCGAGTTGTTTCAGGGTGTTTGATTTTTATACCCAAAGCCCACTCATATTTGGGTTTAAATAGTAGCTGGTTTGTATGGAAAAAACAGTCCATATTTTTTCTCTTGTCTCATTTAATTTATTTAAATATGATCCATTATGATAAATATAGTTGAACTTATCTAGTTTAATTATCCAAAATCAAAAAAATTTTCACACAATATTTGTGCTATAAAATATATTTTTATAATGCTCTATATTTTGGCAGGTAGCAAAAAACAATTTTAAGTATCTAACTATAAATAGACGCCTTAAAAGCTGCAAATAAAAATAGATACAAGCTTAAAATTATAGTTGAACTGTGCTCTAAAGCTAATACAATGTTACTTTGTACTCTTTCGCTTCTTTGCCTCAGAACTCATTCTATTGTTATCGTTTGACGGAAGGTCACTTGATTCTCTTTTCTGGCCTGCTTCTTTTTTAACAGAAGGTGGTACTGGACGAATAGGTTTTTTAGGCTCAGTTTGATTGCGATGAGATGAAAATTGCACAGCTGTTTTGCGGGGAGCATTATTTTGCGGTGGCTTATTTTCAATATTTTCATTTCTTTGGGAAGCACCATCTTTTTCGATACTCAAGCTAGCTTTTCGATGACTTGATAAGCTAGGTCTAGGTAAAGTCGATAGTGCAAGCTCAAGGCTAGATTTTTGTTGCTGTAATTCTTTTATTTCAGCTTGAATTGGTGCTAATTGGGACTGAGCTTTTCTTTTGTTATTAGTTTGTATATCAACTCGTATCAGTAGTCTATCCCTATGTGCGGCAGCTGCTTTAACAGCAGGCTGACTTGAAGATGAATCAGAAACTATTTTTTGCTGTTCTTTCACTTGTGATTTTAGACTACTAGCACCCTCATCAAAAAGATTAATTTGACTGTTTAAATCTTGAGCCTTTTGGTCTAATTCCTTTAAATTCTCGTTTATTATATTTATTTCAGCTTCTTTTAGTTTGATAATAGATGATGAAAATTTCACATCAAATTTTTCATTGTAATAACTTTCACCTATAGCCATCTCCACTATCGTATTTATAATTTTTTGACTCTCAATAGCCTCACTGGGGTTGCTGCTTGAGCCAAAATTCAAAGCATGTTGTAAAGCTGGGCCAATACAAGTGGCGCATTGTGAAGGACCCATTTTATTTGAAGCTTGATGGTTACTAACTTTTTGACCAAGGTGAATAAAAGAATATATAATTTCTGCGGCTTCTACTTTTTTGGGATCATTACTTCTGGCCAGTGTGCTGATAAATCTTTGTAAAGCGGTAGCACAGTTTTTTAAATAATTTGGCTCACCTTTGTTTGTGTTTATGACCTCATGTAGATCCTGGTAGTCTGAGCTCGATAAATATTCAAGTTTTTCATCTTTGAGTGCCTTATCAGTCAGCGAACGTTTAAATGCAACGACAAAGTCATGAATTGAATAATCTTCACTGACAACAGGCTGATCGCTTGCTAATTTTGAGATAAGAGCATCAACTCTTGTTTTTTCCCCAGAAATCCTTAAAACGCCTTCCTCATTAAGTTTATTGGGATTCTGAGCAATATAATCAAACGTTTTACGAATAACTCTAAGTATACCCGTATTACCTATAGTCTGATTTTCTGGCCTCGAAGCGGGTAGTACATTTTTCGATTTCAGTATTGATTTCAACTTTGATTTTTTAAATGAAGGCATATAAACCCCTTAATTAAGTGATGATACACACAAATTTTGTGCTATACCCGCTAGTATATTTTAGTCTATATCACCATAGTGTTGGTTATCAAGCTTATTGCAGTTTATATAAAAGTCGAACATTTATTAACAGTAGTACACTCGTACTACAACGAATCTAAAAATTAACCCGCTAATATGTAAATTTAAGAGCAAAATTATGCTTAGCATATGCATGATCAGTGATTATTCCAGGTATCTCTACTGTTGGTTGTATAACATTGCTAATTTCAGCTAGATTGTTCTATCTACAATATCAATTAGATTTAGGAATATAATGAAACGTTTATCTTTAAGCTTTTGTATAATTTTACTATTTCAAATATTTTCATCCTCTGTAGCTTGGTGTGCCAGCCATTCGCCTATTGGCACTTGGGTCACAATTGATGATAAAACTAATCGTCCTCGTTCTGAGGTTAAGATATGGGAATCATATGGAAAACTATACGGAAAAGTCATCAAAGTTTATCCAATGCCAGGCGATAAAGGTATTTGTTCGAAATGCCCAGGCGCCTTTAAAAACAAACCTATAAAAGGTCTTAATATTTTATGGGGGCTAAAGTCTTCAGGTGGTAATGTTTGGTCTGGTGGGGAAATTTTAGATCCGAAGAGTGGAAAAATTTATAATCTGAAAATCACAGTAGCAGAAAATGGCAGAACACTTGATGTGAGAGGTTTTGTTGGAATTTCACTTTTAGGTCGTACTCAAGTCTGGCGCCGAAAATAAATAATACTAGTGTGAAATATATACAGAGAGCTAAACTTAATACGTTTAACTCTCTGTAAGTTAAATATTAATTGACATGTATAAACCAACCTAACCAGCCTCTGAATGCAACAGACCAAAGTCCCTGGTCATTAATAGTCATCTGTTAGATAAATCTAACAGTGTTATAACGTATCAAAGACCAAGTTATTATTGAACCTTGGAATTATTCTAGTATATTATTGCTCCACTTTTAATCATAACGGAGTAAGTAATGGGAAAATTGAACCTACAAGGGTCAAAGTTTAGTAGTGACCTTCTGTTTGAAATTAATGATAAATTAAAAAACTTTAAATTTAAAAATCCATATGAATTTATGCATGTCGCGGATGTCTTGCGTTTAGTCACTGAGCTTTATCTTGGAAGGGTAAATAAAAAGCCAAAAGTACAGTTAAAAAAAATCTATTCTTTTAACCAAATTAGTGAACAACTTCAAAAAAACATTGAAGCGCTTTTAGAACACCTTGCCGAGCCTGAAAACTATATCAGTTTAGATTATGTCTTTAACACCTAGTTTAGAAGAGTCGACTACCAACATGGGGTTAATTAATATGCTAGGCGGTTTAAACTGATATAATGAGATCATTAACCTATTATCAAAATACCCTTGCATATCATATTGCTGGAATATTGCAGGCGAGATTAAAGGATGTATAACGGATAAAAATAATTATCAATGGCAGTTTACTATAACGTATCAAGACGATCCAAGTAATTCTAGGAGCCTCATACTAACACAAGTTAAAAATGATTAATTGATTTCTTTGAGCCAGTCTTTCTCATCTAAAGTTATTTCTGTAGACAGTATCATTATCACAAATGTACAAGATAGTAGTTTTATTCCTGTGAATGAATTTCAATTAGCGCTAAGTAGTTTTGCGGATATTTTTCGTGCTGACATTCAAAGAATAGCCGAAAAGCTCATGTTGAACGCTTACTGCTGTGTTTCGGGTCAAGAATATTTATTTAAAAATATTTATAATGTTTATGGACAGAATCTGCCCCCTCGTGACCGGTTTCCAGAACTCATTAAAAGTGCACAACTCGAATACGATCGTTATTGTGCCGAAGAGGTTGAACCAAAGATGAATCAGCTTCTTGAAAATTTTGATTTGTCTGATTCGGATGAAAAACAAGAATTATCAACGGCTGGAGGTCTATTTAATCAATTTTTAGGGGGCTTGAATCATTTTAGGCGTAGTCACCGAAATGTTCACACTAACAGCCGCAGCACAACATCATTCAGCGAGGTTGAAACCCCGCCAAATTCCCCAAGACCAAATTAATTCTTTCGCCACCACATATAATGGTAATCGGAAATATATTTTGTAGAATGCGCTTAATGCTATGACATTCGAATACTTCAAGTGCCACATCAGTTTTTATTTGGCACTTGTTTAATTTTATTTGTTGTTGTGTTTCAAATGGCAGTGCAAAGAGCGCCTCGTCGCTTTTACTTTCGAACTTGTTTTTTTTTCGCTTCTGAATCTTTCAAACGGAGTATTGGCGTTTTAAAGAAAGACATGGTATTAAACTTTAACCTCAGAAAAATTTATATGTCCGATTTTACGGTTGGGTCTTGGAGTTTTGTTGTAATGATATATTTTTGCATGAGGCTCATTGAGTAGGTCTTGATATAGGGCAAAGTCACCAATAATATTAAACATTGTTGTCTGAATATGACTGGTGGTTGCGCCCAAAGGTAAGCCCACACAAGCACGTAAGTGATTTTCAAACTGGCTACAAACAGATGCATCTAAAGTCCAATGTCCTGAATTATGCACTCTGGGAGAAATTTCATTAATGACCAGTTTTTCATTAACTGAAAAATATTCAACCGCAAAAATGCCAATATAGTCGCATTGTTCTGCAATCATTTGATTAATGAAATTTGCTTGCTTTTGTACAATAGGATTTACGATATTTTTGGATTGGACTAAAATGCCATCTTGATGGGTATTCTCACATACATCATAAGAGCTAAAATTACCCATTTTATCTCGAACACTAATCAAGGAGTACTCTTTATCAAAAGAGATAAACTTTTCAGCGATATATTGCTCAAGGTCCTGCTGCTGTGAAACTTGCGCCAGCTCATCGCTATTTTTGATTAGTATTAAGCCTTTACCATCATAGCTATTTAAACGTTTTTTGAGAATAAATGGAAAACCCAGCTTATCTTTTACAGCATTAATATCATCAACACTCTCAAATTGGACATAGTCATTTGCTGGCAGCCCTAATTCTTCTTGTAATAATTTCTCAGACAGCCGATCTCGCCCAACCCTAAGTAACTTGGCGCTTCCAGAATAAGGTGAGAACTGCTCTATCACTTCAATCTCATGTAATGGTATATGCTCATAATCAACGACTACGGTATCAACACTTTGGCAAAATGATAGTAAAGAACTATTCGTGGAATCATAGCGCGGACCTAATTCTGATATTGCAGAAGAGTTTGAATCAGCCCAAAACTTAAAGTGAAACCCAAGGCGAATACCTTCCAATGCCATGAGTTTTGCTAACTGGCCACCACCTATAATACCAATAGTCTTAGTCGAAGGTAGCATGGTGCAACACCTCTTCGGTTTGTTTTTTTCTGAAAGATTCTAAATTAGCAAGAATCTGACTATCTGTCAGTGACAATATAGATGCTGCTAAAATAGCGCCATTAATAGCGCCGGATTTACCAATAGACATTGTTGCGACACAAATGCCTTTTGGCATTTGGGCAATGGAAAAGAGAGAGTCAAGACCATTTAAGTTCTGGCTCTTGATTGGAACACCAATGACAGGTAATGAAGACTTAGCAGCTATCATCCCGGGTAAGTGGGCTGCCCCACCCGCCCCGGCAATAATTATTTTTGTGCCATTATTTCGAGCTTGTTCGGCAAATTGAAACATCTTATCTGGAGTTCGATGAGCGGAAACCACTTCACAATTGTACTCAATTTCCAGTATTTCAAGTGTTTCTTTACAATACTTCATGGTTTCCCAGTCACTCCGAGACCCCATAATAACAGCTACTTTTGCATGCATATTTTAAACCTGACGCTTAATCAAAATAATAAGCGTCTATTATTAATTTTTTTGCTAATTAAAACAAATTTAAATTTTAATAATTCTAACGTAATACCTACCATAACACCAAAGCCATCTTTGTATATTCACGTTTAAAGCACTTAGATATTCAACCAAATGTTGTTCAAAATATATAGAACAGATTAATACTTTGTCAACAGTATGGAAATTTTGAAGTTAAAACTTCCCCTTGCTTGGTAATAAGATTTCCCCAATCAGTTTGTTAGTGAGATTACATTTTTGATATTTTCCATTTTTTAGCCATAACGAAACTGAGAATCGCCAGTGTATATAGCAATAGAGGACTAGGCTCTGGCACTTCTACAACAAAATCACCAAGAGATGGGGTTAGTGTTAGATTTATATCCCAATGATGAGAACTAATATCTGCAGATTGAATCCAAGCGGAGGCCCCATACTCGTTTTCGTCTTTCGCATTGGCCCCTTCCCCATATTGAAAAACATAGTCACCTACAAAACTATCAAAGTCATATGAAGTGCCCGCAATGTCAATAGTGCCTAAGATATTCGTAAAAAAGTCCATTGTACTTGGGTTATAAGGAGCACCATCCTCTTGTTTGTAAGGACTCCATGAATCCTGGAACCCTGAGAATGTTAGATTAACATCTGCATTTGTGTTTTGAGGATTAATAGCTGTTGAGCTTAAAACTGCATACCAATTAGCATTATCAGCATCATCATTATATAAAGTAAAAGTACCCTCCATAGAAAAATAATTGGAACAGTTTCCGCCAACAAGATCTGAGTTCGTCCATAAGCCATGAGGGGAGCCTGCGCAGTTAACATCTAAAGTATTAGTCACATCAAAAATTATTGAAGCGTGCGAAGAAAACGAAATAAAGCCGAATAAAAGTAAAGCTACTGATTTTGCGTGGTGTTTCATATTCAATCCTTGGCTTGCAGGTGGTTTATTAAATTATCTGCATCTTACGTGCCAATTAATTGAACTATATAAATCATATGGTTACACGGAAAAAATATAACCGTGTAAAAAAGACTGACATTTTTTTAAAGGGATATAGTTAACTCAAAAAATGTTTAATTAAGATCAGAAGGTTGAGTCAATTATCGGTACTATTCGTGTTGGATTAATCTCTTCATGCGAATAATAATAATGATGCTTAATATGCTCGAAATTTGTGGTGCCATTTATAGCAGGCATTGCATACAAACGTTTTGCATATTGATATAAATATTTAAAATCAACAAGTGGTTTTTTTGAGCATTTAAAATGGTGATAATAGACCAGGTCAAAGCGTAACAATGTTGGTATTAATCTAATATCGGCTTCCGTCAATTCTGAACCTACCAAATACTCGTTATTTGAAAGGTGGCCATCCAATTTCTCTAATACTTTAAATAGGTTGGAGCATGCTTGCTCATATGCTGCCTGGCTTTTAGCAAAACCACATCGATATACCCCGTTGTTGAGATTTTCATAAATATAATCATTCCATACATCGATTTCTTCTTGTAATGCTTGAGGATAATAATTTTCAGTGTTGCTGGTAATATTATTAAAAGCAACATTAAAAATACGAATAATATCTGAAGATTCATTATTAACAATTTGCTTAGATTGTTTGTCCCACAATACCGGCACTGTTACGCTCGTTGATATTTTTGGATCTGACAAAGTATAAACTTGTGATAAGTGATCAAAATCAAATAAGTCATCGCCTGTCGTTCCAATAAAGTCTTTACCGAAAGCCCAGCCCTTTTCTAACATATAAGGATGAACTACGCTTACGCTAATATGCTCTTGCAGAGATTTTAACTTTCTCATGATTAGCGTGCGATGCGCCCAAGGACAAGCGTAACTCACATATAGATGATACCGGTTGGATTCTGGTTTAAAAACAGGCTGTTCACTTGCAATTTGGTTCCTAAAGCTGCGGGGTATCCTGTCATAAGCCCCACCCTTATCTGAACGTATTATGCTCATTTTGGTCCATTTGCCATCTACTAACCTTCCCATTGATGTATCTCCAGATTAAGGTTTTACAGCAGTAACTTTGACTTTTTCAATGCCACCATTTTTAGAATCGTATTGATGGGTAAAATGTAAAACATGCACAAATGCTAAAGAAAAAATTCAAATTGCCCATCTTGTTTTACAGCTTATCTAATTCAAGATTCATTCGGCTTGTTGTCTCTATTAGAGATTTTATTACCTGATTAAAATGGTCTGAAATATGCTCATTTATAAGCTGGTTATCATTCGTAAAAGCATTCAACCCCTGCCCGACGGCTAGTTGATTTGGGATAACAAAACAACCTATATTTGACATAATTTGACGGATGTGATTCAAACCTCTCAAACCGCCTAGCTGACCAGGAGAGGTGCTCACTAGGGCGACTACTTTCCCAGCAAATACAGATAAATCACCACCGCCATCAGATGACCTGCTCAACCAATCAATTGTGTTTTTTAATAATGCTGAAACAGAGCTATTATACTCCGGAGAAGCAATTAAAAATCCCTGACAATGATCAAAGTGTTGCTTTAAACTAGTCGCATTCTCAGGATATGGATTATTCATTTCATAATCACCGTCATATAAAGGTAAATTATAATCAAGTAAATCAATAAATTGTGCTTCAACACCCGCCTCGCGACAAAGCTTAGCACCTAATCGAGCAAGCTTTTTATTGAGTGAATCTTTGCGGGCACTACCCGCAAAAGTTAATATTTTTATCGGACTCGACATAACCACCCCAATTTTATGAAATCAATATTTTTTATGGTCTGCAAACATTAAAACAAAATATTGCATTATAAGAATTCAACAGCTCCAGTTTCCACATTATAACGCGCGCCTACTATCGCCAATTGATTGTTGGCAACTAGCTTGTTAACAACACTACTTTTATGCTGAATTTCATGCACAGTTCTGGTTATATTATCCATGGTAACGGCATCAACAAAATCTGAATCTTTTGAGGTTTTGCCTTTAAATTTAGCTTTAACATTATCTACGGAAGGTTTTAATTGTGCTAAAGTCGCTGTTAAGAGCCCAAGACTCACATCGTCACATATACCTTTGATCGCACCACATTCTGTGTGCCCTAACACAACAATGAGTTTTGCGCCTGCCACAGCTGTTGCAAATTCTAAACTACCCAGCATTTCTGTTGTCACAAAGTTACCTGCTATGCGGCCAACGAACAAATCCCCTATATTGGTATCAAAAACAACTTCAGGCGGCACCCTTGAATCAAGACAGCTAATAATTGCGGCGAAAGGATATTGAGCTAATGCTTTTTTCTTGACTTGGTCAAGGTAATCTCTGTTTAGCATTTTGTCAGAAAGAAATCGATTATTTCCTTCTTTTAATTTTTCGATAGCTTGTTCAGGCGTCATGTTTTTTTGGCTTTCAGCTGTCATGACTTCGGTAGATGCCACCACTGAGCCAGAACTCAACAAAACAAGCATTAACAGAAAAGAAAATATGGTATTCATGTTTTTCATTTATTTATCCCTTAAAAATTAATATGCAATTGGCACGTTAATGATCCTTTCAGAACAACTTAAAGCAAACTATTTCGATGTAAACCTCATGGATAATCTTATTTTTTTGCTAAATTTAGTATTGTCGGTTATTGACTCCTACTTATTATGCTTGCCTTAAATATCTGTTGAATATTCTCATTAGAACTAATTTTAAGGTATTGTAATTTGATACATAACTTCATTTCTTCTTAAGAAAGGTAAAGTCCAGGGCGGATTATAAAAAGCCGTTTTATGGGGTTTTTGAACCAACAACCCTTCACTCTCAACGTAGTTATTTAGTATTTTTAAATGCTTATTTATATTGCCATCTGAGTTAAGCCCTGAAAAAGTAATGGCGACAAACTTATTAGAAGGCTCTACTTTTAGAATGACACGTTCATCATTTGGTTTGGGTATATTTCTCAAATTGTATTCTTGAGGCATATAAAATCTAACCGTCCATTCATTTTTATTTATACCCACTTGATCCACAGGTGCTGTCATGGCTATTTTCTGATTTACCTTTTGACCTTCTACCGGCGCGGTCATGGATATTTCTTTCTGGGTTTTATTATTACCAAAAATATAATCTGCAATTAGCTTGAAACCTTCATTTAAAGCCTCTTTACGTTCGCCAGAAACCGTTACTTCAGCAACCAGCAGCTCAGGATAAAGGCGGTGCTCTATTGCCCCTTTTTGCTTAATAACTTGATAAGGTGGATTTTCAACATGACTACCAAACAATTGACACCCCATTAACATTAAGAAAAAAACAGCCAGCATAATACAGCTTAATATTTTTTTCATTTTGGCCTCTTTATTATAAAAATTAGCTTAGCACCTAAGTTGACACACAATTAGTCAATTATAATTTATTAACTGCTAACACAATACTGTGTTTTTAACTTGATACCATCTCCTGATTTGTTGCGGCCTTATTGAGCCTGTCCATGATGGCTAACCAGTTTTCGCTATTCGGCGGCTTCTGACAAACAATGACATCTGCGCTACTTTTATTTGCGCGATGTAGCATATTATACAGCTGGGACGCGTATATCCTTGAGTCAATTGATAATGTATGCCAATTTTTAAACTTTAACTTACTGTAACCAAAGCCTATCACTTTGTATCGACTGCTCAAAAAGGTCATTTTCTCATTAATGTCTTGTGAGTCCACTATAAACATAGGCTTATCCGGCGCATAATGCGATTTATCTCTGCCTGGCGAGGGAATAGAAGACGGACCTTGTAATAAGCGAATAGATGGATCTAAAACATTTGTAATCATTGATGGGGTAATAAGACCATGTCGTAATATTTTAGCTGTATTGTCTGTGAGATGTAGGATTGTAGACTCTATCCCTACATTTGAAATGCCGCCATCAATCACACCATCAATTTTCTGTTCAAAGGATTCAAAGACATGATCTGCACACGTGGGACTAATCTTCCCAAATGGATTAGCAGAAGGTCCGACAAGCCCTTGATCAAAATGTTGTAGACACGACAATGCTAACTTATTAAAAGGTACTCTAAGAGCTACAGTAGAATGACCAGAAGTAATAATATCTGGCACAATCTCGGACTTGTCTAAAACAATTGTTAGTGGCCCAGGCCAAAAAGCCTGCGCAAGTACCCAATAGTGAGATGGTATATTTTTGGCAAGTAATTTTGCTTTATCTGGATTATCAATATGCACAATTAAAGGGCTAGAAATGGGTCTTGATTTAACTTCATAAACTTTCTGAACTGCATTAACATTTGAGGCATCCGCTCCCATGCCGTATACAGTCTCTGTAGGGAAAGCTATCACTTTTCCTGATTTGAGATCTGCGACGGCGTCGTCAAGTGTCTTAGCATTGTAAATTTTGAATGGCATACATCACTAGCCTCTTATTAATAATTTTGTCATTATCTCGAATCAAGACCATAATTAATAATTTATTTTTATGCTTGTTTATATCACCTTAATGTTATGTATAATTGCATGGAATGGGCAAAAATAACCAGAATAATGCCAGCAGATACAGTAATGTTTGTAAAAGAACGATAGGGGTAGATTTTGGAACGCTGAAATTTTCCGAATGGGTGATTGATTATATTGATTCTCGTCCTATCAACCAAACTATGAATCCAAGAGATAAATAGACCAACGGTAAAAAAGTACCGATAACTGTCACTTGCCCAGGTAGCTAACATCTTGATGAATCCTTATAATAAACAGTAAGATTGATAAAAGTAAACCTGCTTATATATGGGGCTCTGACATGGGAAAACAAGAAACAACACTAAAGCTATTACCCTCAAGAAAAAAAGCTAGAGATAAAGCGCAATTTTCTAAATATATGGGAAGCCATCATTCTGCAGCCTCAAGTCCATTTTGGTTTGAGCGCTTAAAAGAAGCTAAAGCAAAATTGAGAGTAAAAGCGACTAGAATATCAGACTACCATACTCGCAAAGTAGCAACCTATAACCTATTGTTTAGCGGAAAACGCAACGGTATAACATACACTATGCGTAATCCAATAGACTCCATACATAATTTTGTTTTGAAGTACCTACCACAATACGATATGAATTTGAAAAAAATTCAGTTTTTTACTCAACTATCCGGAATTAACCCTCGATTAGGGCTCACGATAGAACAGCTTATCGCTATGGAATTATTGGGTGGCAGCGTCACAGAACAATGGACGAAAAGATTTATCATTTGGCAAAATGGTGGTTTAAATCCACACTATGGATATGGTAGTTTTGCTTTTGGCTATGGAGAAGCTGGACAGATTAAACGCCTGTCCCAACAAGAGTTATGTGGCAAAGCACCGGATATAGAATCAAAGTTACTACAAGACTGCGAAAGTTTGGGCTTAACATCAATATTGGACGAACACCATGATGATTACAAATATACGCCAAGCGTTGCACCAAACTATTGTTATTCTTGAGTGTAATCGTCATCTCTTTATATTAAGACCTCTGGGATAAAAAACAGCATCTCAGCCAGTAAAAATTATTAAAATCTTATTCTAAACTGTTCAATATATTATATGATGGTAAAAGGATATTTTTTAATAAAATTTTAAGGACTGAAATGCGTTATAAAAATCTTGTGCTGCTGGTTGTCGTCACTTTTTTATCAAACATGACATATGCTAAAACGATACAGTACTGGGCGAGTGCGACTGACCTAAAGAGCAATCGTCTAGTATATCGCGAAAAACACATCGAACAATATAAGAATAATCGTCCTACTTTGTTTGAAGTAGAATATTACAGTCCAACAGGTTATAAATTTGCCACTAAGTCTGTCAAGTTTAGTAACACTGACTATGATCCCGATATTTACCTCAATTATCCACGGATGGGCTATATAGAATATACCAAACGTTTAAGAGGAAATACTTATCGTTTAGGTAATAAATCTATGAATGCAAAAAATATTTCTGCTAAAGATATTAGGGTTTCAGGTATCCCAGTCGTGGATAATGGATTTGACCTGTTTATTAAAGATAACATAAACAAACTGAGACAAAGACAAACCCTCCATATTGCTTATATTGCTCCGGCTAAATTAGATTATTTTCGATTTAGATTACAACCTATTCAAATTACCCAAAAAACGATTAAAGTTAAAATTGAACCTGATGCCGCCGTGGCACGTTGGCTAACTAAGCCTATTATTGTTGTTTACGATCTTCAAAAAAACAGGATGATAAGCTATACAGGAGTGACCAATATTCCAAAGTCACATAATGAAAATCACAATGTAAGACTGTCCGTGGAATATGATTAAGTTAACACTTTGACAGGTTCCGGTTGCCGGTATAAGTTGTAGTGGTTTAATGATTTTGCCCCCCCTTAGGTGGTATATACTATCGCATACAAGAGGTGTTCAAAATGGCAAGGCGAGTATTTTCAGCAGAATCTAAGACAAGTTCAGCTAGCTTAAGTAGTAGATCAGGGTTATAAAGTTAAAGACGCGTGTCGAACAGTTGGCGTTGGCGTAACGGCAATGGCGTGTTGAGTTAAGCAGCTACGGGAAGAACGGCGAGGTGGAGTCGACCCTTAAAATAGCTGCACCTTCCCTAGCTGACTTTACGTACAAATTGTCTTGGTGACAACATTTTACCTTTGGTCAAAACCGGACATCTCGCTTTGCGTTTACACATAACGTCAAAGTTTAGCGCTTTTTAACCGAGAGCTGAAATTACTAAGCTACTGATTTATAACGAGCATAAAGGTGCGCCCAGGACAGGTTAATTAATTAACTAGATCATGATTCTTCTTAGCAACATTATGTTTTTGTAATTATGTTACTCATTTTTTTTATATGCCGAATAAAAACAAAGGTGAAGCTATCTTCGGCCAAGTTTTGTTTTATCTTTTTGGGCTTTAACTTCTTCTTTAACTTCTACTTTAACTTCTTCTTTAACTTCTTCTTTAACTTCTTCTTTAACTTCTTCTTTAACTTCTTTAGGATTAGTTTCCAGCGAAGTTTCATCTTTTATCACAGATCTAATGATTGCTGGTCTTCTCGTCATAGTGGGCTGATCTCTACTTTCTAATTCAGCAGGCTCAGTAGGTTGCATATCTCTACCCTCTTCAGAAGAAGCTTGTTTGTGCCTTTTGATTTCATCTGCTTTATTGGTCAAAACTAACATCAACTCAGATGATGCGTTTGCTAATACTTTTTCGTCAAGTACAGCACCTGCTTCTAATAGTTTTATGGCAACCTCCTGTTGATTTTTTGAAACAGCTAAAGATAAGGGTGTGTTGCCTAGAAACTCTTGATTAACATCTGCGCCCTTTTCAATCATAACAATCGCGACATCAGATAACCAATTATTTATAGCATAGAACAAAGCAGGTGATTGGCTATCTTGTGATTGATGATGATATGGAAACAATACATTTGGATCAGCCCCTGCTTCTAACAACTCAATAGCCACATCTGTATTTAATGCTTTCATAGCTAGGGTTAAAGCACTATAGTTTTGAAAGTCTTTACTAGAAATATAATTAACGTCTGCCCCTTGTTTAATGAGCTCAAGTGCAAAATCTGTGTAGTTGTTTCGAATTGCAATCATTAATGCTGTCTGCTCATAGTAAACTGCATCTATTTTATCCCCTAATTGTAAAAGAAGATCAATCGCCCCTGGTTTTCCGATTTTTTCTGCATGATACATGAGATAGGTTTGTCCATCATACATTCCTTCATTTACTTCATCTTCATAGATATCTTCCATATGATACTCAAATAGTGAGTCTACTATTTCATCCCTATCTTTAGACATATCTATTTTGTGATATTCTTTAGGTGGGCTTGCTAGTCTCTGTTGCCTTGCTAACAAACCAGCCCTTGCAAGCTGCTTGGTATGAGCTTCTTTTAGCGTACGATATAAATCTGATCCATTTCCCGCAACACTTAGAGCGCTCTTATACGTCGAAGGGGAACGTCTACGTAATCTTCTTGAATAAGTCCCTTGTTTATCTACAAACTGCTCGCTAGGGTCCAAACCCAACTCTGTCAGTATTATTGCAAGTTGGTGTTGTCCGCTCTCAACGCAATTTAGAATAAGTTTATGATGTAACACTTCTAAGGGATTATTAATCTTACTTAATGTAAGAGCCCCAATATCACTTTGGTTTGCTGACACTGAGGCTGAGAATACTTTAGCGAGTTCTTCATCAGAGAAAGTATACTGTTCATTTTGCAACAAAAACTCAACAAATTTAGGCGCATGCTGCGCTGCAGATTCTAAAAACGAGCCTTCATAGGTCATATCCGCTCCACTTTGAACTAACTGTGTTGCAGCTTGTGAATTTCTACTATAAATTGCGGATATTAAAGGCGTATAGCCAGACAGATCTTTTTCATTTAAATATTTTGGCAATTTTTGCAAATAGGTTTCAAAGTATGGGCTATGATTTTCTGCCGCGAGATGCAAAAAGGTTTTTTTATCATAATCAGTGGTAACTTGCTCTAGATCGAGACCATAATCTAGTAATATTTTCTCAACCTCCGGCATCCTTTGTGAAAGCGCTGAACGTAATGCATTATTTTTGTATTCGTCAGAAGCATTAATATAAATTTCAGGGTGATTCCAAAGTATATAAAGAGCAACTTTAGGTTTGTTATGATCAATAGCAGATAACAATACATTTCTACCTGATTCGCCTTTATCGCCAGGGTCAAGATGATATCTGAATAGCTCAATCGCGCATTCATCACTTGCCCCTTTTAGTGCAAAATCGATAGCTGTTTCATGATTAGTGTTAACCTCATCTAATATGGCATTTTTTTCAATTAATTTTTTTAATACTTCCAATAAGCCAGAGTGAGCCGCAATCATGATAGGATGATTGCCAGTATCATCATCCAAATCCACATTGATTTCTGTTGCATTCTCTAATAGAAATAATGCCGTTTCAGTATCTTCGGCTTTAATCACTTGCATAAGCGCAGTATTATCCTGTTCGTCTTTAATATTAACATTCGCGCCATTATCAAGCAGTTTTTTAATACTTAATTGATTTTTATTTTGTGAGGCGATCATTAACGCTGTATAACCATCCTGGTTTTGGTTGTCAATGAAGAATGCAATATTCTTGTTTTGCAAAAGGGATTCGATTTGGTCTACATTTTCTTCTTTTGTGGCTTTATGTAGAATGGTTTCCCCTTTGTCATCAACTAAGGGAATCAAAAAGTGTCGTTTTTCATCATCTATAATATCTTTAATGGAGTATTGACCATTTACATAAGATCCAATTTGTTCGATAAGATCATTAGCTTCATCTTCTTTATTATGACGCTTTGCAATATCTATTACAATAGCTAGTATATTTTCGGATTTGTTAATTATACTAAGATTTAACATCGCACATAATTCAAAATTTTCTTTTAAAGGTATATTTTGAGAAAAAGTATTTTCAATGAATTTATCTGTTTCGACTTTCGCATCAGAATATACATCATAAAAATAAAAGGGTTTGTTTTTATCATATATGACCCTTTGATTATGTGAATCTCTATATCCTTTATAGTCTATGGGAGATTCGGCTTTACTCAATAGCGGAGTAATTCCAAATTTATGTGATATTCCTGAATTTGCCCCAACAGCAACTTTATCTGTATAGCCATTTTTAACTAACTTCAAGGCTAAATCATTAAATAAGGATTTTACAGCATCATTATTGCTGTGGTTTGTTTCAATCGAGTCAAAGACAATGGCATTGTCTTGACTTCGCCAAGCCCAGCATTGTCCTAAAACTTCGTCCTCAACTTGGGGTTTTTGGGGATTACCATTGCACGCGATATAAAACCCGCCATTTGGGCTCGATATACCATGAATAGCACAGTCTCCGCCTACATCTCCCATTGATTGACAGCAACCTGTTAGCCTCCCTAAGTAGGCGGCTCTTGCAGCATGGATTGGATCCTCAACAGGTACTTTCATTAAATAGATCCCCTCAAACCCTAAAGTATTGCCATCAATTTTCATATTGGGGATCTGAACATCGTCATCTTCTTTCAACAACATGTTAAAATCAGTGATTAATTTTTGATTAAATCCATGCTCAACTAAGTACCTTTTAACATCGTCAAAATCTTGCTGCTTTCTGTATTCAGCGTAAGCCATTATTTGCGTACTACTTAAATCTTTTAGTTCTTTTCCTGCGCTCAGCTTGAAAATTTCACAGCGTTTATCTGAAACCTTTTTCTTTGCTTTTTGCAGCTGTGTTTTAGCGACTATTTTTTCTGCTGCACTCATGCCAGTTGTATCTTGACGCCTTGATTTATCTTTATATTTTTTGTTAAGCTCTTGCAGTTCGTCGACCTTTAATTTTATTAATTGCACATCATATTGCGGTTGCAGATTATATTTTTGCTGCCTTAGAGCTAATAATTTCTTTTTAATGGCATCGCATGTCTCACTATGTTGTTCTTCTAACCCTTTTCTTTCATCTCGGTTAAGTTTTTTAAAGTTTTTTATCTCTAGTTGTAATTTTTCCTCTGAACTTTTTATTTTTATCTTTAATTTCTCGATTGTTTGCTCAATTTGCTCAGTGAGCATATCTTCTGTAAACTTAGGCTCTTCAATTTTATTTTTTTGTATGAGTTCTTCAATATCTTCTGCAACACCCAAAACATTTCTAAAATCATTATCAAACAAATTATTTTTAGCTAAATTTTTCCATATATCCATATCACAGTTTGGCCCTGGTAAGCCAAACAAACACGCATTATGTAAATTAAATAAGCTCTCACTTTTTTCTTCTTTATACGTTTTTTGTTCTTTTGCACTTTTGCCCTTTTTCTCGTCCTTAGTGAGATCTATTTTCTGTTTTGTATATTTTAATAGAAAATCAGTTGCTAGATGCGTAGCATCGAAAATAAGACTTAATTTAAAGGCATGTTCTTCAGGAATACCATTTTGTTCTTCGATGTAGGCTAGTTTACAAATAGCTAAAAGCGCTTGATATCTTTCAAAGTCGTAAAAATCACCGTATTTTTGACCTTCAAGGTAGGTGTCTAATTTAAGAAAGTCAGGCTCATCATAATCGGGAACATGCTTTTTCTTGAAATTATGGATAATTTGTCTAATAAGTTGTTGCGCTTGTTCATTCTCAGTATAGGCTTCTAGTAAAACCTTAACTTTTTCATTTGCGCTTTCTATGTTCTTTTCTTGTTCTTCTTGCTTTAACTGAATAATTCTATCGTCTTTGATTCTGGGAGAAATTGGCCTATAACCTTGTAGATACAGCTTTTCGATATCTCTGATTTCTTCTAGTAGTTGCGAAATATGCATATTCACTAAAACCCACTGTCATGTTAGTTATATGACATTTTACCATAGAGCATTTTAGACTCTCTACTGTATATATGTGGTAAATACGCGGGCACTGTTGCAAAAAAATATTTCCCTCAAATAATTTCAGGTGGCTTTGCATTATCTAGTCAACCTGGATAATTTTCTGATAAAGATATTTTGCTTCACCACGTCTTTACCAATTTACCTGCTTCTCAACGCGCGTAGATTAAAAACCCACTTCAAAATATAAAATTGAAATACCTCTATTTTTGCATTATTTTTTTGGCGGCAGGGGAATAATCATAGAGGTTGTCTCTTGATATTTTTTAAAAGCATCCCCTTTTGACTTAAGTGATACCCGTTCTGTAATAGGCCCCGTTATAAACCGCATAATAATAATGAGTAATATAGGTGCAGTTAAGGCAATAAACCCATAAGGCTCTCTGAGTGCAAATAGACTAAAACCAAACCAAGTGACTATCTCAAAAAAATAATTGGGGTGGCGTGAATATTTCCATAAGCCACGATTACAGACTCCACTCTGAGAACTCTTTTTAAAGTTATACAGCTGATAATCGGCTGTCGCCTCGCCAATAATGCCAATAACAACTATGGCTATTGCAAGTATATCCACCAGCTCCAGAGCCGTTTCTTTGTTTATAACTAACAATGGTAGAGCAATAAAAAAAAGTAAAAAAGCTTGCAACATAAAATTGGCCAAAAACCCCATACTTTCTTTTACTTTCCAGCCTTCAGCAATATCCAAATATCGCTTTTCAACATGATTGGGCTTGACTCTTGTGTACCAGAGAAAACCACTCAGTCTAGCGCCCCAAATGAGTAACAAGATACTGATTAAAGCAATCCTCAAAGATATATGTTCATTGAGCAAGTACCATTGCCCACATAGCAAAATACCTAAGCCCCAGCTGACATCGACAACACCTGGATTTTTAGATCTTAAGTAAAACAACCAAGTAATAAACATCAAACCAAAAGCAATTAAAGCCGCAACAGTCAGATCAGCAAACATAATCAGTCACCCTGTTATATAAATATAAAAATAATGGCAATAATACAGCCCAAATACTCCCCAGAATAATATACGACACCTCTCCTTGAGGTGCTTGCGCAGCGCCCATTAAACTGCCCACCCAATAAGATAGCGGAAATCCAAGTGCAGACAGGATACTAATTAAAGCGTAACGTTTAAACCAGGCGCTTAATATGGAGTAAAACATGATTGAAAAAGAAAGCCAAATACCCCATAAAAAAGGTGGGGCAAAAGAAACCTCAGGTCTCATTGCATTAAAGATAAATACGCCTTTAAAAATCATAATGCTATCAACACACAAACCGATAAGCGCTAATGAACTAGAAAAAATTAATAATACGCCTAACCTTTTATGGGTAACCTGATGAATAACAACTTGCAAAAGAACTAGGAAAAAAGAAATATAAGCACCCAACCAAATATTTTGTTTGGCAGCCATAGATATACAGACTAGCCATACGACGTAGTAAATTATAATCTGTGATACGGTATTAATTATCGCTCTTTTATCCATAAACCTTGCACCGTACTAATATGTTTTGCTTCAAATCCAGCTTGACAATAAGCAAAGTAAAACTGCCATTTATTAATGAAGTCAGTCGTAAAGCCAAGGGCTTGGATCTGCTTTTGATTACGGTTAAAGCTTTTATCCCATTCAGCCAATGTCTTCGCATAATGTTGACCTATATCTTCCATATCGAGCTCAGTTAACGTAGTATCATTTTTAATATGATGGCGAATTCTTTCTAAAGACGGCAAACACCCACCTGGAAAGATATATTTCTTAATGAAGTCAACTTCAAGCTTTGCACGGTGATAATCTTTATCATTAATTGTAATGGCTTGTACTAATGCCCGACCATTTGGTTTTAAGACATTATTAATAGCAGAAAAATAATCAGAAAAGTACTGAAAACCAACAGCTTCTATCATTTCAATTGATACAACCTTATCAAACTCTCCAGTTAATAATCGATAATCTTTCTGTAGTACATTGATTTTGTCTTGCAGCTGGTGCTGTTCAACCAGATTTTTTGTGTAGTCATATTGTTTTTTAGATATTGTAGTTGTCGTAACTTTACATCCATAATTTTTGGCAGCAAAAACAGCAAAGCCACCCCAACCTGTGCCTATTTCAAGAACATGATCATCGGGTGAAATTTGAAGCTTCGTGCAAATAACATTAAGTTTATTCATAGAGGCATCTACAAGACTTTGCTGTGGATGAGAAAATATTGCAGAGGAGTACATCATAGAACTATCCAAAAATAAGCTAAAAAACTCATTACTTAAATCATAATGTGCTTCGATATGCTCTTTGGCTCTAATAATATTATTTTTTCTTAATAAAAACAAAATCGTATCTTTAAGATAGTTTATCTTGGCAACAACCCCATCAAAGCTTCTAAAGACAGCTTTGTTCTTTAAAATAAGGTGAATCAAATCAGAAAGATTTGTTGTATCCCAGTATTGATGGATATAGGCTTTGCCAGCCCCTAATATTCCCTTGGTCAGTATTAATTTGTAAGTTCTATTATCTGTAATTTTCACTCGAATGGGGGTGGCATTTGGCTGGCCAAATGTATATTCCTGGCTACCTTCAACAAGGACTAATTGACCAACAGAAATTTTTTTTAATAACTTGAAAAATGCGTAACGATAAAAACTCATGAAAGACCATTATATTTTGGATGTGAGACAAAAGGGATACGTTTAATATATAATTTTAAAGCTTGCCAGTATATTGACAAAATAATTTTCTGAGAAACAAATGGATGTTTCACGATCAGCTTTTTTAAAGCATTTGCTGAAAATGGCACACCTTGCATTGATAAAGTCACATCAAAGTGCTTTATGTCATCTTTCATATTTTGCATGTGAACGATAAAATTCTCTTTTGTTAACTTTAGATTTAGATCATAAACAAAGCGCATATCAAAAAAAGGTGAAACGTGTAACTTTTTAAGGAATTGAAAAGCATAGCTTTGATGACTTATATCATTGGGATTAGTCAAAACATATGGATGTTTCTCGCCCCAAGGCGTATTCTGAACATCAGCTATAAGAGATTGAAGCATATCATCCTGATAAGTGAAATACAGTGAAATAGGATTAAAGCAGAAACCTAAATGGGAAAGTTGGGTCATCATGAAGACATCTGAGCTCGGCTTAGTGTTTTGTGATGATAACAACTTATTCACAGTCTCAGAGATTGGTTGTGATGCATCTCCAATATAGTTTTTGCGATAAAAACTAAGATAATTGAATTTCTCTTGACTTAAAAAAGAAATAGTATCGCAAAGAGATGCAAGCTCATTAATATTAAAGTAAAAATAAAATACTTTATACGTAAACTCATGCACCTTAGGTATAAACCGACGATGCCTTAAAGTGCCTGAAAATAAAATATTTTCTCTCATAGGCTTAACCCAAAAGCTTTACATACTTTTAGTGCACTATTGACCCCATCCTCATGAAACCCATTGTGCCAATAGGCACCACAAAAATAGGTATTATTTTTCCCCGATATTGTATTGATTTGTTTTTGGGCCACCATACATTCATGGGTTAACACGGGATGAGAGAAACTGAACTTTTTAATGACTTTATTTTCTTCTATTAGGCTATTTTGATTAACAGATACAAAAAAATCTTCAGGTTCGTTTAAATTTTGTAGTCTATTCATATAGTAAGTAAGCTGGCAGGTTTTAGCATCGTTTCTGAGAAAGTTCCAGCTAGCCCAAGCTGATTTATTTTGAGGCATAACCGATTCATCTGTATGAAGGCAAATTTCATTTTTCTTGTATTGAATTTGATTCAAAAGTTGGGATTCGATATCTGTTGGCTGTTCTAATATTTTCAATGCTTGATCTGAATGCGTCGCAATAATAACTTTATCAAAAATATAGTCTTCGCCACCAGCCTGAATCACGACACTATCTTCCTCCCTTCGAATGCAAGTGACTTTTGAATTAAGTTTTATATTTTTTGTACAATGTTTTACTAAACTGGAAACATATTGTTTCGAGCCATTTTTAATAACATACCATGGGGGTCGATTATAAGTTTCTAAAAGACCGTGATTATGAAAGAAGGATAATATAAATTGTGTAGAAAAATTAGAAACATCATCATAAGGTGCAGACCAAATCGCTTGTGCCATAGGGTACAGATAGGTCTGTTTAAACAGATCGCCAAAAGAGCATTCTTTAATAAAAGACTGTAACTTCTCAGGTTGGAAATTATTATGCTTTACCGCTTTTTTGGCTATACGGTTAAACTTGATTATGTCAAACAACATTTTGTAAAATTTAGTGTTAAATAGGTTCTTTTTCTGAGCAAACAAGCTAGAGAATGAGTTTCCATTATATTCAAAATCTAACTGTCGATCGGAATAACTAAAACTCATTTCAGTTTTTTCATATGAGATATTCTCGCGGTCTAAGATTTTGCAAAAATTGGGATAAGTTTTTTTATTGAAGACAATAAAGCCCGCATCTATATTGTACTCTTTATTATTGTATTCAATATTTAAGGTTCGCGTGTGCCCTCCTAAATAGTCATTCTTCTCAAACAAAGTCACTTCGTGTTCTTTACCCAGTAAATAAGCACAAACTAACCCTGAAATCCCTGAGCCAACAATCGCAATTTTCATTTATCAAACTTATTTTTATATATAGTTTTAGTTGAGTGCCTTTATATTTTGTTCTGCACAATTTTCAATGCTTTACCGAATCATATTTTCCAAATAATTTATAACGGCAACATAATGTAAAGTAAATAATGGATCTATGTCCGTTCAGAGTTGTATAGACTGGGTTAAGTTTATTTTAACTTGCCAGCATTATCTCTAATTAGTATTATAATTATTAATTTATTATTATCTATAGTTACATCATCATAATATTATATGAGTATTACACTACACCAAATCAAAGTCTTCAACCAAGTTGCTGAATGCATGAGCGTTTCTAAAGCAGCACAACGCTTACATATGACCCAACCAGCCGTATCTAATATCATCAAACAACTACAGATCCATTTTGACTGTCAGCTAACTGAGGTGATTGGTAGAAAAATATACCTTACGGCATTTGGTGAGAAATTTTTAGAAACATGTCATAACGTTCAAAAAATAATGGATGAAGCGCATACTGAATTGAACCTAATGAAGGGTGGTGTTTCAGGAGAATTAAAAGTGGCTTGTGTTTCTACAGCAAAGTATTTCTTACCAAACTTGCTAGGCCGTTTTAAATCCAAAAATCCAGACGTTAAAATAAAACTCAATGTGAGTAACCGACAAGGTATTATTTCCCGATTACAAGAAAATATGGATGACTTAACAATAATGAGCCATCCACCTAAGTCAATACCTGTTGAAACGGTTACTTTTTATGATGATGAACTTATTGTCGTTAGCTCACCTAAACATCGCTTTCAGTCATCTAGACTCGTTCAACTGTCTGATTTAAAAGATGAAGTTTGGGTAACGCGTGAGTCAGGCTCTGGTACGAGCTTCGCTGCCGATCAAATTTTTCAAAAACAAAAGTTTTCACCAAATTTCCAAATGGAAATTAGTGACTGTGAAGCAATTAAGCAGGCGATCATGGCTGATATAGGTATTAGTGTTGTTTCAAAACAAAGTGTCAGCTTAGAAATGAAGTATAAGCTCCTACAGGAAGTTCAAATAAAAGGCTTTCCTTTTAAACATCCATGGTACTTTGTCCACTCACAAGGCAAGAAAGTTTCACCATTAACCGATAATTTTTTAAATTTTGCTAAATTAGAAAACAAACATACCTAGATGCTCCAACCTCCGACCAAATACATCATTATTTAGTTATGCCTAGAGCAATTAATATAAATTATTAATTATTCTCATTTTTCTTCATAATACAGCCAATAGCCAACGTGATATCCAATCTTGGCTGAACAATGTTGCTTATACATTAAGCATGAAAACCGCCAGTCTCTATCTGATTATTAGAGCTGAAAACATTGAATCAATTAGACCAAATTAGTTGTAACAACATAACGTGTGGAAAAATGATTATATTCTATATTTTGATTTTGGGTATAGCGCTTCAAATAATTTCTCCTTTTGTGCCGAATTTGCAACAAAAGTCCAAAACAGTTAATGTATTTCTCGCAATATGTTTATTTTTAAGTTGTATTAGCGCGCCATTATTGCTGACAGACTCACAATTCTATTATGAGCTGCTTAACTTTAAATCTATTAACCTTACCATAAACTTACAGTACGATAACCTAGTTTATATACTGTTTGGTTATGTTTCTCTCGTTAATCTTATTGTTACCAAATACTCAGCTACTTACTTGTCATTTGAACGATCAAATCAATTTATTTATGGAAAGTTCTGGATTTTAACAGGTTCAGTCTTGTTATTTGCCTGTAGTGCTGACCTTGTAACAACCTTCATTGCATGGCAATTAATAGGCATATCTTTATATAATCTTTTAAACCATTATTCTAAAAATCAGACCGCCAACCAAACAGCCAATCTGCAGATATTGACCAGCCGAGTTGGAGATGCTTTATTTCTAGCGGCCCTTGTTTTAGCTATGTATTATTTTGGGACAACTCAATATCAAGACTTAATCCGCTTATCTGAACTGAGTTTAACAACAGAACAAATAATAGTAGAACGTACTATTATAGGGCTGGTTATTTTAAGCGCGCTGATTAAATGTGGACAAATACCCTTTCACACTTGGCTGATTAGCAGTATGGAAGCGCCAACACCCGTTTCTGTCATTATGCATGCAGGTGTCATCACGGCTGGTGGAATTTTGTTTGTAAAAATTAGTCCATGGCTGATTAATCACCCTGATATGCTTTGCATGATTGCCGTTTGGGGTTTAATTACGGCACTGCTAGGCAAAAGCTTCATGTTATTTCAGGGAGACATAAAAAGACAGCTTGCCTATTCCACCATAGGACAAATTGGGTTCATGTTTGTACAATGTGGCTTTGGCTGTTTTGTTTCCGCTTTATTCCACATAATCACGCACGGGCTATTCAAGTCATATTTGTTTATGCGAGTGGGTTCTAATTTGCCAATGAGCAACTATCCTAAAGAAAAAATTGGAGAAGTTAAACAAACGAACCACGTTGCATCTGCTCTAATGCTGGTAATAGCTTTTGGCTTTTCATTTATATGTTATTGCTTGTATTACATGATTACAGGACTAATACTAAATCCCCTATTTGGACTATTTGGGAGTTTTACCCTATGGTCTTTAATAAATTTTACACAGCGTTTATATATTCATCAACGACAGAAGTTAATATTACATATGATACTAGGAATGAGCTATCTATCCTATATCCTTGTGTTGAGCTTTATGAGCGAAGCTGTAGATCACATCACGTCTGAGAACGAGTATTCCTTGCTGTTCAACCGTTCTCACTTCATGCTCGTGAGCGTAATGTTAATTGCCGCGTTTATATATGCGTCTATGAAATCACAAGCTAGATTTAAATTAAAAGAATACATACCAAGTTTGATATTAGCCCGTAAAGAAGTCATTGAAGATTATAGAATCAGACTTTGCACAAATTATAACCGCTTAAAAAGCAAGCTAAGTTCTCTTGAAGGCTGGGGTTATATCTTAGTATCATTTTTGATCGGGTCTTATCTTGTGCTTTCAATATATAACACAAACGTCATCTCAGATTATGCTTCTATATTCGCTCGAAACGACAATCTACTATTGACGGGTATTTTAGTCGTCCCAATACTTTATTTACTGTCAGCATTTTTTAATGAAAAACTATCAAACATAAAGGCGTCCATTATATCCATAATACTATTTATAACGATTAACTTGTGTCATGGATTGTCTTTAGCAGATGAAATAAATCGATACATCTTGCTGAATACTTCGCTCCTGTTATCTGCCTTATTTTTAATTTTCAAATGCTCAAAATATTTTCCGAATAAAAATATTGTAAAGCTATATACCACATCTATCTTATTACTATTGGTCGGCATTCCTGGTAGCGCTGTATTTGTTTATCATATGTTTACGGTCAATCACATTATGTCAAATAGTATATTAGTATTTATTATTATGCTTGCCATTTGGCTATGGGCAGGCAAAAATAGTTTGAAATTAATGCCAGACAAAGTTGATGGCATAAAGGAAGATGTAATGCACACAAAGAAAACACATATTAACTTTGCCTTACATTCTTTCTGCTTGTCGGCAATTGGCGTTAATTGCGTTAGTGGATTGAATCCTAGTTTTCTTATTAACTTCATGCAGTAAAAGGTTTCAAAGCCATGTTAAATACTTTAATAGAAAAATCAATTCGCTATATTCAGCCTGTGTGGCCTTTGCAGCAATTTATTGCAACCAACCCCTTCTGGGATAAGATAGACTGTGACATCAAATCTCTAACAAAAGAAGTCTTTGTAAAAACAGGCAATATGACTTTTCATAGACTATCGCAACTAGGAGCACACTATTGCTCAGGCCAGATACAAGATAATTGTCTTTTAGAATGTATTGACGAATACATATCATTGACTACAGAAGGCACAGCACATTCAGAAGAACAAAAGTCAAAATATAACAAAACAATCTATGCATTCATAAAAGACTTATGTCTGGCTCAAAAAAATGATGATTTTGGGATTTCTCTTAATCATAACCCAAAGGAAATACTGGTCGCATATAGATTAGATGCCATAACGAATCAGTCTATAGCCAGCTCTATACGAGAAGACTGTGTTCGCTGGATTGGCAACTACCTCGCGTTAGCTAAAAAAAAGAAAACAACAGCTCAATCATCTCTATTCATATATTGGCGTCAGTCCATGCTGAATATCAAAGGCTGGCACTCTATACTACATGACCTACCCAGCTCAACAGACGACTTTATTGAAGCACTACTTGAAAAGTTCAATGTTTCAAACCAATCTGCTGAGTCATATTTGTTCCAAATAATCTGGCAGCTCAAAGGCTGGTTTGGTTATATGAAGTGGCAACAGGAACATTCAGATAACCCGTGGAATGACTGCATATTAAACATAAAAGATTTAATTGCGCTTTGGCTTGCGTATGAACTTTATCATCTAGAAAAATATGGGCATCCAGAGCTAAAGCAGCCAAATCCGCCGTGTGACAATAATATTAACGATCTAATTAAAAAAACTTGGCTTGAACAACCTGAACAACAGGTGTTCAACTTAGATTATTTTGATGTTGTCTTTATTCTGCAACGCGCTTTTGAAATCAGCAAGAGCGATGCACTTTTAACTGATATAAAAAGCACTAAGAAATCCACTAAGACATCAGATAAGGCTAAATTAGCGCCTTCTGCACAATGGGTATTTTGTATCGACACACGGTCAGAAGGCATTAGAAGGCAACTCGAATCTTTAAATGATTATGAAACTTATGGTTATGCTGGTTTTTTTGGCTTTGCAAATCAGTTTCACGATACAGAAAAAGAAGTTATTACCAATCAATACCCTGTTATTTTACAACCCTCTCGAGTGGTGGCTATTCCCAAAACCAAAGAAAACACATCTGACGAAACATTAACCTGCCTAACGAGCAATATTGTTGCACATCGAAAAAAAATACCAGCTGCTTATTTTGTCTATGAGATATTTGGCATCTGGTTTGCGATGATTAATTTAATAAAAACATTTTACCCAGATAAATCATCAAAAATATCTCAAAAATTTGATAAAAATAGTCTTGCGTTAAAAAAAGAAGGTGCGTTCACAATACCTGATATAACTCGTTTTTATGATATCGCCTTAAATACTTTAAAAGGTATGTCTTTGACAAATAACTTCGCAAAATTTGTCATTATTTGTGGCCATCATGCTCAAACAGAGGGTAACCCATATAAGTCTTCACTTGATTGTGGTGCTTGCGGAGGACATTCTGGATTCTATAATGCTGCTTTTGCTTGCCAAGTTTTTAACAATCAACAAGTTAGACATTATTTAGACCAGAATGGAATCCATATACCTGATGAAACTATTTTTATTGCCGCATGCCATAATACAACAACTGGTAAAATTGAATTCGATCTAAAAAATCAGTTAACGCCCTCAGTTGATGCTGAATTCAATATCATTCAGCAAGATGCCAATATAGCTTCTGACAAATACAACCAAGAACGCAGCAAAGACTTCATTGGATATGACAATTTCGATGCTAGAGCCAATGATTGGGCACAATTAATGCCTGAGCTAGGGTTAATTAATAATTTTGCCATTATTATTGGTCCACGGGCAATGACAAAAAAAATACATTTAAACAGAAGCGTCTTCTTACATTCTTATTATGCTGAGAACGACAAAGATGGCAAGATACTGAGCAGTATTCTTGGCGGCCCCGTATTAGTCGCCCATTGGATCAATATGCAATATTTTTACTCAGCGGCTTGTCCGGAACTTTTCGCTAGTGGCAATAAAGCCATACACAATATAGTCTCTGGTGTCGGGGTAATGGAGGGAAACCAAAGTGATTTAAAATCGGGCCTGCCACTTCAAAGCTTATTTCATAAAGATAAGTTACTTCATGAGCCTCGAAGGTTAGAAGTTATCATTGCCGCTGATAGCCATTTGGTCCAAAGGCTAGTGGAACAGAATGAAAGCTTAAATGCATTGGTCCGCGGTGGTTGGATATTTTTAAAATGTATATAATATCTTACAAATTGATAGGATATATTTTTAGTGCATTTGAAAATTACGGTTTCTTATGAGTCATATCTTAAGCAAAAGGGGCAGACATCTGCCCCTTATACCGCAACGATAAACTAGTTATTTCCTTTTTGTAAAGCCATACCTTTATAACGCAGCAAGCAACCAACTCCGCCAAAAGACATAAGGGCGTCTGATTTTTCTACCACCTCAATAGGTACGTCATTTTGCTCTGCCATTCTAATTATGGCCTCTTTTATATCAACTGGTTTTACTGTATTTTTATGGCATCTTGGGCAAATATCACTATGAGGTGGCTGGGTACTGATTTTTTTACATGATTGACAGCTCCAACCCGGGTCTGGATTGTAATCCACAGTCATAACCAAAATATCTGCCTCATCCCAGCGCAACGCATCCATTGTTCTGGTCGAGCCAGCAACTGCTAGATTTTTTTCGCTGAGTCTCTCAATTAAAACATTAGCAATCCGTTGAGAGTCTTTTTCTTCGTATTCAATAAAACTGGCTAAAGTAGATTTAACGATATTTTCTTTTGTTGAATTGTCACCAGAAGGAATTAAATCAACCACCCTACTATACAGCTCTTTTGGGAGCTGCTGACTGATATTCTTTATAATGTCAGGGTCACCTGCAAGTACTAAATGCATACTTTCATTTCTCATCATCAGCTGATGTAAAATTGAAATTTTTTCATCATAAAATCTATTACCACGGCTTCCATGATTAACTTGGTAGTGTAATTTACCCCATTCAGATCTCACTCTGGTATAGAGTTCTGGGTTACCAAGCCATGTTTGTACTGTTGCGACCCCTAGACTCACTTCTAGAATCCATGCACGTTTTTTTGTTGAATATAAGACAATATAACTATCATAATTATCTTTGAGTGCGATGAGATGATATAAGTTAGGGGTAGGATACAGTGCCACTTGGCTTGGAACTGATGCAGCAAACTGCATGGGTAATAAAAACTTCCCACCATGTCTTCCTCTTGCAAAGATTGCAACACCTTTTGCATCAGGATGCAAATGAATATCCAGCCAATCTTCAATATCAAATATTGAATCTTCAAAATCTAATAATTGGTCTCCTTTTAAAATCTTACGTAGAAGTTTAGTTTCTTTATTTAATATTTCTTTATAATGAATTTTTTTGTCTTCAAGATTTAAATAACAACTCACAAATGGATAGTCTGAGCTCTCAATAGAAGCCAATGTTTTAATATTTTCAGAAAGCTTATTCAGCGTAGTTAAATTTTTCACGGCTTTGCCTCTTTTGGTATATGCTAATTGGCTCTGATTAACTGTATTTAAAACTACTCAGTACTTGAAGCTTTTTGATTGAAAAAATAATGCTTTCAACCCAGTCAAATTTTAGAGCATGACTATATTATGGGTAATAATAAATATAATTTCTAATTTATTTCAATGCAATAATAAATAACGTTAAAGTGATACTTCAGGCCAGATATAAATCCAGTGCATTGATTCTTCTAATGTTATTGATAGGCTAATATAAATCTGATATCGCGTGTTTGACAGTGGATGCTAATACTTGACCACTATTAAATGCACCTTCAACATTGCTTTCTAAGCACCAGTCGCCGCACGCGGCTAAACGGTTCTCAATATCAACATATGTTGATTCTGTATTTTTCTCAGTAGCATTGGCAAAACGCCAACGATGGAGGTCAATATGATCAGCTCCTGACATATCAACACCAATTAAGGTCGATAGTTCATTTATTAAATGGTCTATGACAGACTGATTATTGTTTTCCATATTCTCTTCTGCCCAAGCATGAGTTGAATGGGCGACAATAGAACTTAACTTTGGCCTCTGCTGCTTTGAGTTATTCAAAGCAATCCAACTAAGATCATGACCACTGATATGTGCAGCATCCCAGCTTAAATCTAAAACGGTTTTATTACCGACCATTAATGCGTAACAACCGTCCATTTTAATCTTGCTTATTTCATCAAGATAGTCAAAACAGGGTGGCGAAATTTCTATCACCTGTCTAGGTGGAATGGCAAAGATTACCCAATCAAACTTTCCTAGTAGTGTACCTTTCTCGTAAAGAGACCATTTGTCACTTTCTATAATCTTATCCACTTTGGTATTCAGCTGAACATTTAAGTCAGAGGCTAAAAATCTACAGAGACTCGTCATTTTGGGCGTTGGTACATAAAATTTGTGTTGGGGACTTGGGGATAATCTTGTAAATGGCTTATTGCCATCAAAATGAACCAATTTTGGCTCCCAGGCTTGCAATATGCTTTTACTGATCAGGGTCTCTGCTAGCGCTTTGAATGGTTTATGTTTCGCGAAGAAATACTGAGCACCATGGTCAAATTGATAGTCACCTCGGGTACGAGTAGACATACGACCACCATATCCTCGTGATTTTTCAAAAATAGTAACCTCTGCCATGTTAGACAACTCTAGAGCCGCACTAATACCAGACAGCCCAGCCCCAATTATGGCGATTTTAATTTTCATTTCAGTATATCCTTCAAGGCACTCTCTATCACAGGGTATTTAAAGTTAAAACCTTCATCCTGAAGTTTTTGGGGAATCACTCTTTGACCATTGAGCAGTAATTTTTGCCCCATTTCACCAAAGAGAATCCGAATAATAAATCCAGGCATTGGTAATATTGTCGGCCTATTTAGCTGTTTACCGAGTGATTTTGTAAATGTACTATTTGTGACAGGATTAGGTGCAGATAAATTATAAGTACTATTTTTATTGTTTTCCAATAAGAATAAAAATGCTGATATGACATCATCAATGTGGACCCAAGAAAAATATTGCTGACCACTACCCAGTCGTCCCCCAATCGCCATTTTAAAGGCGGGGAGCATTTTTTTCAGTGCGCCGTTGTCTTTTCCCAAAACAACACCCAGCCTAGTGATGCACACATTGACGCCTTCTAATTCTGCCTTGCGTGCTTCTGATTCCCATTGTTGACATAATTTATGGGTAAATTCATCATTGGGTTCAGCATCCTCATCTATAATCACATCTCCCTGGTTTCCATAATAACCAATAGCTGAAGCGCTTATTAAGATTTTCGGTTTATTTTTAAGTTTTTTAATTAAAGTAATAATATTTTGAGTGGTTGTTATTCTGCTGCCTAACAACTTTTTTTTGTAAGATTGAGTCCAGCGCTTATCGATTGGTGCACCAGCAAGATTTATAATGGCATCTAAATCTGTATTTTTGTTTATTTCAGAAATATTTTCAAAAGATTCTATACCCTGCATAACTTTTGATTTGTTTCGGCTTAATATACAAACGCTATCACCCCTATTCACTAAGGCTTTTGTTAGTGCCGATCCAATAAAGCCTGTTCCGCCCGTTATTAATATGTTCATTAAAATTTTATCTCCACATTATAAAAAAACATTGTATTTGATTTTTATGCTGACTCATCTAAACTTATAATAAACACAGCTACCACGGCAAATAAGTTATAAGTATACTATTTATAATATGCCGAAGTTAACCTAATAAGGCCATAAATGTTTAAAGCTAAACAAAATTTATATATCATTTCGCTGTTAACATTCTGCTGCACAAACATAATGGCCAAACCAACACCACAAGGCTGGCAATTGGCGCTTGGTACAGGCTTGCTTGTAAACCCTTCTTTTAAAGGTTCTGATGAGTACCAGTTGTCACTATTACCATATGTGAGGATTAATTATAGTGATATCTTTTTCGCCTCAATGAATGAAGGCATTGGTTTCAATCTGTTAAATACTCCAAACTGGACAGCAGGTCCTATTGCTCGGTATAACTTCGGTCGAAAAGAAAAAAATGGGACAAGCCCATTTCGTATAGCGGGCAGCAAAACAAGTGCACTAGCAGGACTGGGCGATGTAGATGGTACATTTGAAGCAGGAGCTTTTGCAAATTATCGTTTCGAGCCCTTTGATATTGAAATCGAAGTTCGAAAAGGTATGGGTGGACATGAGGGTTTTGTTGGTGACTTTAGTCTAAGCTATTCAACCATGCTTTTTCCAATGGGGTACCGAACCATTCTCAGCTTAGGACCTAGAGCTAGTATTGTCAGTGATGATTACAACCAAGCATATTACAGTATTGATATGATACAATCCGCTCGCTCCGGTCTAACGACCTACAATGCTCAAGGCGGACTACTCTCATTTGGTTTGGGTGCCTCAAGTATTGTTATCCTGACAAAACAGCTCTCCATGATTCTTTTTGCGGGATATGATAGATTAAGTGGTGACGCAGGGAACTCCCCATTAGTTGAAAATAGAGGCAGCAAAAACCAATTTGTTTTAGGAAGCTTCTTAGCCTATCAGTTTGGTTCATAAAGCTTAAATTTGATGCGAATTTATGACGATTTAAAGTTCTTATGCTACAAGCCAGCAATGTAATTTTTAGCGAAGGTATATTTTTCAACGCTCAATCTTGATGTGTAAGTTGGCTATCAGTGCCATGTTCATTAACGTTATGGAACCACAGATTATTTGCGGTCTTTGCCAAATGCCAGCCTCACATGTGTTGATACCTGGGAGGGTGCTGGCGAACACAAGTCTGGTCAAGCAGTCACAAAAATAATATCGAGTCAGCCTTAAATCATAATCTAGCACCGTATGATAATAGGCTCACAAAATACAAGGGCACATCATTTTCCTATTTTAATAGCCACGCAAAACATAATCATTTTGACTTGACATATGTAAATGGCTCACACCATAAAAATGATGTCATTATTGACGCAGTAAAATGTTTTGAAATGTTGAAAGTGGGCGGAATTATGATCTTTGATGATTATTTTTGGCAATACTATCCAGATGCGATTGATAACCCTGCAGGCGCTATCAATACCTTCTTAAGATTAAAAAAGGATTTTATAAAATAATTTGCATGCATCACCAAATCATCATTAAAAAAACAAAAGATAATAAATATTAGGATCTTATCAAATCAGCCTGCATCCCCCGTTTCAATTAACGCCTTAATATAGAAATGTGACTCTCAATTAATATATAATAGAAAAATAAGAAAATCTATCTTTGGCTAGACCTATGACAAAACCATTTTTTAAATCTGCCTCACTCACGCCACAAGCTTTTGCCGTACTAAACAACAAAGCTACAGAGCCCCCACATAGCGGACAATTTAATCTTAATGAACAACAAGGTTCGTATCTTTGTCGGCAATGCGGTTTAGCATTGTTTCGCTCTAGCAATAAATTTTTATCTGGTTGTGGTTGGCCAAGCTTTGATGATGAGATTCCAAATGCTATCAAACGCGAGGTTGATGCGGATGGCCACAGAACTGAAATACTTTGTAATCGATGCTCAGGACATTTGGGCCATGTTTTTACAGGTGAAATGTTAACGCCACACAACCAAAGGCATTGCGTTAATTCCCTGGCACTTGACTTTGTAGAAAATTCTGAGGTTCTAGATACTCATGAAGTGATTTTTGCGGCGGGATGCTTTTGGGGTGTTCAAACACTATTAGAACAAAATAAAGGTGTTGTATACTCAGAAGTCGGTTATTGCGGCGGTACAGAGATAAACCCGACCTATGAACAAGTCTGTTCTGGTCGAACGGGTCACTTAGAAGCAATACGAATATTATTCGACCCAAAACTGATAGATTACGAAGCTTTGACAAAAGACTTCTTTTGTATTCACAACCCCACCCAACAAAATGGACAAGGACCAGATATTGGGCCACAATACTTGAGTGCGGTGTTTTATCATAATGAAGAGCAAAAGCAGATCGTAGAGAATCTTATAGCGCAATTAGAAAAGCAAAACCTACAAATTGCAACGGATGTACGATTCGCCAACAACCCATTCTGGCCTGCAGAAGAATATCATCAAAACTATTATGCCAAAACAGGTAAAACACCCTACTGTCATATTCGGGAACCAAGGTTCGAGTAGAGAGAATTCCTCCAAAGCTGTTAATAGATAGAAGCACATTATCATACTTTGAATGCTGGATTTATTGTGTATTCACGATAAGAGTCCAAACCCACTTTTCATGAGGTAGTTGATATATCTTGTTCTATATTTTTACACTTAGGATAGCCTGAGCAACCATAAAACTTACCTCGCGCACTCTTACGTTCAACCAAGTATCCTGTTTTACATTTAGGACAGGCGTGCTCTGTTTTCTTTGCGGCTGTTTTCTTTTTCCCTGGTTTTCCTTTGAAGTCAGGCAATGTGATTTTACATTCAGGGTATCCCGTACAACCCCAAAAATAGCTATTTTTGTTTTTTACCTTACGCCTTGCCATCGGTTTATCACAAGACTGGCATTTATGTTTACTCGAAGGAACATTTAGGTTTTGGTTAGATTGTGGTGCTTGAGCATTACCCTGATTTAAGGCTTTAAGCATTTCGCTTAGCCCCTTATTTTGATTGGCTAAAAACAAATCTAAAGCCAAATTTCCAGCAGCAACCTCTTCTAAATCCTGCTCCCATCTTGCTGTAGTTGCAGGGTCGGTCACTTCTTTTGGCAACAAATCCACTAAAGCTCTGCCTTTTTCAGAAGATATTAACTTTTTCTTATCGCGGGTAATATAATCACGTTTTATCAATGTCTCAATAATTGCGGCCCGTGTTGCTTGCGTCCCTATACCTGACGTTTCTTTTAATACTTTTTTTAGCTTTGGATCTTCCACATAGCGGCCAACAGACTCCATGGCGCCAATCAAAGTGCCCTCGGTAAATCGGCCTGGCGACTTGGTCTTCTTCTTGGCCATTTTTTCTTGTTCTTCCAGTAGGCTTTGTCCTTGTGTCCAATCTGGTAAATCTTGTGTCGTTTCATCCTCCCCTTTTGAAGATGTACCTGATTTGTCAAATTCGAGTGCTTTTTTCCAGCCCTGTACTAAGGGTATTTTACCTGTTGCGGTAAATTGCTCTTGCTCACAACTAACAATAATTTTTGTGTGTTTATATTCAAAATCACCCAAAAATTGAGCGATATACACTGACCGTATTAGATGGAATATCTTAAGTGCGTCGTCAGGCATACTAGATAAATTGACTTTGTTGTTTGTGGTCGGAATAATACCATGATGCGCAGTGACTTTTTTATCGTTCCATGCAGAAGATTTAAATTGGGTGTCGCAAGCTCCAATCAAGTCAGCCAAGGTTGAGTCATTTTGCAAGAGTGTATCCAGCACATCTTTAGAATCCGAAAATTGTGACGCTGGCAAATAGCCACAATCGGTTCGAGGATAAGTTGTTATTTTATACTTTTCATACAATTCCTGTGCAACAGATAATGTTTTTTTTGCAGTAAAGCCATATAATGATGATGCTTTCTTCTGTAAAGCTGAAAGCGAGAACGGAAGTGGTGCTGCTAATCTTTTCTTTTGTTTGGTTAATTTTGTAATGACAGCAGGTTGAGCATGTATCTTAGTTGCTATGTCTTTGACAGCCGTTATATCTAGACATCTTCCTGGCTCATTGTCTTTTAAAGCATCAGGCACAGCCCACTTTAGCCAAATGCCCACATTGCTGTCATCTATAAATTTTGCATACAACTCATAATAGTCTTGCGACTTAAACTGCTCTATGGCCCTGTCTCTGTCAACGATGAGTTGTAATGTTGGTGTTTGCACTCTGCCTACAGATAATACACCTTCGCCGAATTTACCAAATAAGCTGCTTGTACCCATGGTCATATTCATGCCGACTATCCAATCAGCACGCTGGCGCCCTAAGCCTGCATGATACAAATTCTCGGTTGTGCTGCCAGGCTTTATGGTTTTAAGTGCTTTTTTAATGCTGACATCATCTAGAGCAGATAACCACAACCTTTCTACTGTTCCTTGGTAGCGACAATACTCCATTAGCTCTCTGGCAATGAGCTCTCCTTCTCTATCCGCATCGGTTGCAATGACGATGTGATTTGTTGATTTAATTAATTTCTTAACCGCTTGAAGCTGCTTTTTAACCCTACCGACAGGCTCCATATGCCACGTTTCTGGAATGATGGGAAGCTTTTCTATGCGCCATGGTTTTAATTCTTTACAATAATAATCTGGTTTTGCCGATTCGAGTAGATGGCCTAGGCACCAAGTAACAATGATATCAGAACCTTCGATATGGCTTTCATGTTTTTTTTTAACACCCAATACGCGGGAAATATCCCTTGCTTGGCTGGGTTTTTCACAGATATATAATTTTTTACTCATGTTATTTATTATTCATGTTATTTTTAAATTATTGCCAATAAGCGTACTGAAAAACTCGTAAATATACAAAGAAGCCAAGAAACTAAGAAACTAAGAAACTAAGATTCAATAAAGCTATTTTAAATAGAAGGCTTATATGAGCTATTATAACTAAATTTATAAAGGCATGTTTACTTTTTGCTGCGCCGCAAATTACTATTTCCTGCGGGTTCATCTATGAGAAAAGTTCGCTATTGTTTTAATAGCCATGGCTTAACGTGGAAAAGTCCCCAGAATATTTAATTGGCGGCAGTTGTGCTCTCAATTAACAAATATATAATTGAGTCAGTTTCAGGGAGAAGATACACTGTGACTGGCTGCCGTCCTGTACTACAATAAATATAAGATCAAGAGCATCTCACTCCAACAACAGGTGTCTTTGGTGGATTTTGATACTCTGCGTATACAGCTGTTGCCACAGTCTCAACCAGCCCTTTACGGCTAAGAGAATAATTGTACATTGTCAAAATAGCCGCCTGAGTAGATTCAGCATCTAAATCGGACTCCGTAATCTCATGCTTATATTTCATTCTAGAGATTGTACTGGCATGCCAAAATTGTACAGATTGTTTATGAATTACCTTGCAAATAATACCTTGCGCAACAGCAGGAATGCCTTGAGTCTGAATAAACTTTTTAATGGCTTGATTTGCAGACTGAAATGGTCCCAAAACAGATCTTACGAACCAACCTTGGTCTTCCGATTCAACTACTTTATTAGCGCTTGTCCAACGTTTATATTCTGGACTATTCTCGCTGACAACAAAATGACTCAAATGCTCTAAAAGACTTCTATCAAAAGTCCTTAATGCCGTTTTACAATCGTTTAAAAACACGCTGGTGAATTCTACTACTTTATCCTTCCATGTTTTAGGCATTGTAGAAAAATGAGCACCAAAAATATCATTCGCACTTAAGTCCATAGGCCATAATTTGAGATACTTGCAAGCTTGTACAAACAATCCAAAACCTAAGACTCCTCCTACTGCTAAAAAGGGAATACTAGCGAAAAAACTAATAAATCCACCTACTCCTAGGGTATATGCAAGAAAATTATAGGCCAATGCCATTAGCTTTATGGAGCCGTACAAGGTAAATATAGAAGAGGTGCCCATAGCAAGTAAATGCTTATTAGGAATAATAAGGGGGTTATTATTGGTCATAATAAATAGCCTATTTATCTGGGGTTGGAATACAGTTAGCATATTAGCAAGTATTCTTTCTAAATAAAAGCTTCTCGCCCCCCCCCTAGTAACTTGCCTAACTATTTGTTTGGTGAGTTTCTAGACGACTCGATAATTTTATCTGCGCCCTGCTCAAGTAAATTTTTCCCCACAGTGGCGCCCAATATACCTGCATCTACTTTATTACCTGTTGTTCTATAATGAACAGAGGTTTGCGCATCTTCAGACATGACTCGTGAACTAATGGTCAGACTTTCTCCTAAACATTGCGCAAAAATACTCATAGCAGATTTACAATCTCCCTCCAGCAGCTCAACTACCGCTCGCTCTGCTTGCCATTCTGCATAGGTGTTGTTATCGGCCAATTCTTGTAATAGCAAGACTAATGCCGAATTATTGGCATGAAACTGAACAGTTAAAATCCCTTGATTTACAGCCGGCATCATATCCTCAGCATTAAAAGGTTCATGGACCAAATCATCATATCCTAATCGCTCTAATCCAGCACAAGCTAAGACAATACCCATAATATCATCGCTTTTATCCATTTTTGCTAAGCGGGTCCGCACATTACCCCGGTGTTCTACAATATTTAAATCAGGGCGCAACTTAAGCAGTTCCGCTTTTCTTCGTAAACTCGCTGTCCCAACTTTGGCCCCTTGAGGTAATTCAGAGAAAAGTAGTCGTACACCAGTATGTGGGTCGAGTCGGCCAATAAATGTATCTAGGGGGTTAGCACGTGGCATGGCAGGTAGTAACGCGGTTTCAGCCATGATTTCAGCTGGCACATCTTTTCCACTGTGAACAGCAAAGTCAATAGTTTGATCCAGAATGGCACATTCTAAATCATGAACCCAATCTTGCTTGTCACTATTACTTGCTTCAGGCGTGCCTTGTTTACGATCTCCCAGCGTTTTGATCGTGATAATTTCAACATCAATATCTTTGCAATTAGTTTCTAAAGCTTTTTTAATCAGATTTGCCTGAACTAACGCTAATGGGCTACCGCGTGTTCCCAGTTTTACTTTCATTGTTCATCCTAGGTTATGACTATGCTAAAACCGGATGCATTCTAACATACCCCCCATTCAATAAACAAAACCTACAGAATATATGTTAAATAACTAAGGCTGGGTGTTAACCCAGGCTAGGATAGGCTAAGTTAAGATAAGTTAAACTAACCTAGAATTTCACAGTCTATCTTTATCATCTAAAGATAGACTGCGAAAAGATGATGTTTTATGTCATGTTTATATGCAAATCACTCCTGTGTTTTGTATATCTTATTCCAGTCTGACTTCATATCAATCATGACCCATCCATTTTGCTTGGCCTCATCCATCGCCTCATCTAATTTCCCGACAATTGACTCTCGATCATACGCCCATTCACGCTTGTCATCCGTATGATGTACTATCAGCCCTAACCGTTTGCCTTTTCCAGACGTTGTCCATTGCAGCATTTCTAAATCCCCATCTGAATTACCAAATGCCATAATGGGGAGACGACCAATGACTTGAGATATACTAAGTGGTTTAGCGCTTTTATCGTTCAACACATTAATTTCTGGTAGCCGAAATACTACTGGTTTCTTATCTTGTATCTCGAATTTTGTTTTAAGGCTACTACCGATCACTTGCTCAGGCGGGATACCGTATACTTGCTCAGTCCAAGGTCGCATAAACTCAATCCCCCCTCCTGAGACAATATACGTCTTAAAACCATTCGCTCTCAAATATGTCAAAACCTCAAGCATTGGTTGGTATACCATATCTGTATAAGCTTTGCCTGTTTCAGGATGCTTTGCTGTTTTTACCCATTCTTTAACGATGCCATTAAACTCATTCACAGTTGTATTAGCATGCGTTAACATCATCAGTTTAAGCAACGTTGCATGTCCGCCAGCAGATAAAGCTTTCAAATCTCCTGCCATTATAGGTTTGTATAACGGATTTTTTTTCCACTCTGGATGCTGCGGTGCCAATGCCTTAGCGCGTTCTAAAGCAAAGAAGAGTTGAAAATAAACAGGCTTTTCTGACCAAAGCGTACCATCGTTATCAAAAACGGCTATACGTTCGGCAGCAGGAACAAAATCTGGCCCACTTTCATTGGTAACGGCATCGACAAAATCAATAATCGCTTGCTTAGAACTGCTATTATTCCATGATGGCAAGATGTTAGGCTCTTGCGGTTTTAATTCTGCCTGTAAAGCACTACAAAAGCATAAGACAAAAAATAATGTAGGCATTTTTTTCATCATGCAGATTTCCTTTCTTTTGAATTTTTTAGGCCCCAAAAAAGCCGAGCCATGTAGGCTCGGTATGTTTAATAAGTGCTAATTTTTAATTTTTTTAGATCGTCCATCAAAGTATCAACTTCTTCTCTATTGGCTTCCGGCTCAAATGAGTCGTCTGCGAGTTTTCTACTTGCATCACGGCGCAATTGCAAAAAAGGGGTTAATGTTTTAATCGCGTGCTCTTTTCGAGCTGGAAAAAGAACTGGCAGATCCGGGTCTAATTGTGCTCCTTCAAACTTTGAAAGCCAAGACTGGTTCCCCGTAACAGTATTTAACACTAATTCTCCATACCCTTGACGACTTTTAGAAAACGGGTGAATACCCAATTTAAATTGCATTTCTAACCGCTCTTGATCACCCAACTCACAATGTTGTTTGTGAAGAGGCTGCTTTGCTCTAGCATATGAGCTAGCCGCTTCTCTGGCGACCGCCCTATCTTGAATTTGCTTTAAGCTCGCAGCATGCCCCGGAACTAACCTGCGTCGTTCAGCTCTATACTCTTTGTCTTCTCCTGGCTCAAAAGGGTTTAAGCGTTCTCTTTCAACCATTTCCTTGTCTGTTAATGGCTGAGGTATAATGTCATGCCATTTTTCAACTTTGGCCATAATATCTGTAACTTTTTGTTTTAATCGCTTATACCGCTGTTCTTCAACCTGTCGCCATACTCCATTTGCAATCTCAACATCTTCTTCTGTTAATTCAGTATTTTTTTTAGCATGTCGAACTTCATAAACAATGGCATCCAATACAAAAGATGAGTGCGCGCAGTGGTTCATAAACGTTGAAAAAAGTTTTCCAGGTGAGACTTCTGCCGTCAAAGCTTGCATCGCATGCTTAACATTTTCAGGTGTAACTGCTTTATCTTTTATCTCAAATCGAATGAGCTGAATATATTCTTGAATGATGCGTTGCTTTTCAGTGAAAGAAACATTTAGGGTTTGATAAGCACCGATATGATGCGCTTGAATTTTTGCGGCATCCGTAATATCACTATCCATCACTGCGCTACCCTCTTCCTGCATTCTATCTGCAAGAAACTGGACTTTTGTCAGTCTATGTTCAATACGTTGACTGGCCAATAGTAATTTAATAATAGACTCTTGATATGCTCTGAAAATTCTTAGCATGGCATTTTGAGTGTTGGGTTGCCCAAATTCAGCTCTAAAAATGCCACTGTCTGGGCTAAAAGTATCGCTATCAGAGCCAGATAAATCACTTCCAGAGCCTGAACCTTTATGTTTAGATCCCTTAATCATATCACTCTCCTAACTTGCATTTATTATTGTCATTATTATTGTATTGCTAAATCACAAACGTCTCAGAAACAATAACAGTTATTCGAACTAAATTAATAGTACTTCGTATAAAATTAAGTTTGTTGCTGAGCATATAAACTTTAAGGTTTGTGCTCAAAGCTAAAACGCTTCAGTCACATAACCTTATAGTTGATTTACTGGTATCTTTATATAAGAAATCTTATTCTCTTCTGGCGGGTTTAAATGGCCTGCTCGGATATTGACCTGAACAGAGGGTAATAGTAACTTTGGAACAGGCATTGTTTTATCCTTTTGGGTTCGCGCCTCAACATAAGCCTGCCGAGAAATTCCAACCCTCACCATTTTATTGTTAAGTTTATGTTCTTTTATTGTTGCTACTGAGCTTGCGTTTGTGCCAGCCACAGGATAGTCATGACAAGTATAGACTTTAGTCTCGTCAGGCAAAGAAAATATCTTTTGAATGGATTTATACAATGTCTCGGCGCTACCACCTGGAAAATCCGTTCTAGCCGTTCCGATGTGTGGCATTAAAAGCGCATCACCGACAAATATATTACCCTCAATTAAATAACTAATACAAGCAGGTGTATGGCCAGGGGTATAGATAACGCTTACCTCAACAGCGCCTATTGTAAAGCGCTCGCCATCATTAAATAAATAATCAAACTGAGAGCCATCTAGTGGCGTATTTGTTGCCGAATTAAAAACAGGAACCCAATACTGAAGAACCTCAGCGATATTACCACCGATGCCAACTTTGCCACCGAGCTTGGCTTTTAGAAACTGCGCACCTGAAATATGATCGGCATGTGCATGTGTTTCCAGAATCCAATCGACCTTTAATTTATTTTCCTCTATATACGCGATAACTTTTTCAGCTGAGGTAGTACTGGTTTTACCAGAGTACATATTATAATCCAACACGGGATCAATGATGGCACAACTGAGCGTTTTGTCATCACTAACAACATAGGTAAATGTCGCTGTTGTGGTATCAAAAAAATGTTTAATTTTCATTAAGCAGACTCCAAAGTTTTATGACATAATATTTTTATGCTAATGCTTCTGCGCTAATATAAGACCAAATTTTCCCTGAATGGGTTTCCCAAGCTCATCTAGCCTATGTAAGTTGCCAACTTTTTCATTATATTCCAATACACCCCATCCAGCATCTTGATAATAATGATAGATTTCATCTTTCTGAGGTAAATAAGTGAACGACTCTGGCAAGTTGAATTCTGGGGAATCTATCGGAAAAACAAGAAAATGTAATCCTTTCGCACGCGTATGCTGCTGCATCTCTTTTAATAACACCGGTATGCGTTCTGCATTTAAGAACTGTAAACTAACTGTTGCAACGATAAGATCAAACATCTCATCATTAAGCTCTAAACTATTATTTAAATCGTGAACCCTCGTCTTAATGTTGTTTATTTTTTCTTGTATTGCAATCGCGTTTATAGACTCCAATGCTTTTGAATTGATGTCAACCCCCATTACATGATGCCCTTCTGCGGCATAATGAAAAATATTTCGGCCTGATCCGCAGCCTATATCCAGGACATTTAATTTTCCTGCATTCTTAAGATAGTTATTTGAAATGTACAACAAATCACTATGAATATGACCCAGCTTATGCTTCTTATTAAAATATCGATGGGGCATACAATAAAACTTTAAAGTTGCGGAGAATTCTTTGCTATTTTGCACAATCTTGTGTAAACACGCAGGTGGGAACTTAATTTGTTTGTTTGTGTTATCTAAACTAACTTTAGATAATTCTTGGCCTTCACCATTCAAAAAAATAAAATCAATAGCGCCTGAATTTAGTATCAATTGCCCCCAGGTTCCTTCTTTCGTGCTATGTTGTTCTAAAAAATACTTGATTTTATTCTCATGGGTGAGCTCTATTTGTTTATAACAACGCAATGAATCATATAATATAGACATAAGGATTCCTTTAATTGACGTCAGGAAATAATCTTTTCATAGTCTATCTCTTTTGTCGTTATATTTGTATGTTTAAAATTACTGGAATCAGTTTAACAACAAGTTGTTCAACAAACATTTGTCAACACATCCTAATAAAATCTGAGAAAAAGCGCGCTCAAAAACTAACATTGATTGGCAAAATGCATGATCCTTATCTATGTTTATGCTTGCCTTTAGCATGGGGCTCATTATTAGCACCATTCTTGAGAACGGCATTTAAATGTTCTATTAAATCAGGCTCGTTTACTAATTTTGGCAATGCTTCTTGCAACATATTTTCCAATAATGGGGGGTTATCTGAAAATGATTGCCCAAAGTGATCAATTTGTTGCTTTCTATCCCAGTTAAGCCACGATGAGTATAATCCTTTCACTTGTAATGTTAATGAATCAGAATCCCCATCCCCCCCTATGACATGTAAAATCATTGCATATAAAGCTTGTTGAGGGGCATTTAGCTGGTTATTGCCAATGAGTGCTGGTCCAATTGATTTATGAATCAGGGTTAATTTTAAAGCTTTTTCAGGTGCTGTTGTATGTAATAAAATATCAAATATTTTACTATCAATTTTTTTAGCGTCATCAATTATATAGTTTTTGATAATCATTTGCCCTAAATCATCAGGTTGGGAACTACAGTGATATAGTGTTCCGCCCTCAAGCACATAAGAAGCTGTTTGGCTGTTTTCCCGTCCATGTATTACGACCATGTGTCCCGCTTGATAGCGCTTGACTATATTTGAAAAATCTGTAATGCCAACAGTTGAATTAGGACCGAAATGGCAAATGGAATTGTGTAAAAAGACATTGCTAATGCTTTGTAAATTGGTATCATTGGAGAGAGAGGCAAACTCAACCAAAGAACTTTGCAAGTATGGCAAGGTTAAGCTTAAATCTGAAGGGATGCTCATTTCGCTTGAGTATGCTTGTGCTTTGTCCTGCATCCTTGTGCAACTATCATCCAAACCAAATTTTAAGCTAAAAAGCTCGCGCTGAATTAATTTGTTTCCAACCGAAGTAAAGTTTTGCCTACTGGTCAGCAATAATAACAAACGACCACAGTTATTGTGGTACAAAACTTGGTCTAATTGATTCAACCCCTGTTCATCTAGTTCATCAATATTTAAATTAGGCTGTAATAACAGATATTCAATGATGGCTTCATGCTTATCTTCAATCAAACCATTACACATAAAATCTAACGCATGTCTTGGAGGCTCTCCATTTGTTAATTGATTAATATCAACCAGTCCATTATCAATTAAATATTGAACGACTGTAAAATTACCCATTTCGGCAGCCAGGTGATATAAAGACTTTTGACCAAAAACATCATCAAAGAGAAACGCAGTCGGATCAATTTTTTGCGATGCAACTAATTTAATGACTTCAGAGCTAAAATTATCATGCCCAATGTTAGCAGCCACCTGCGATATTAACTTGCTCTGCTCTGCAGAATCCTTGTGATCTGGCATTGTGCCCACTCCTAATTAGTTTATTATCACCTAATCTAAGTATCATAAATGATAAGCAATTCCGTTTAAACTTTTGAACAAACCACAATTAACTGTGGCGCTTCTATTATACCATTTCTATTACATATTCGTACGCCCTATTGTTGTAGCCAGTAAACATCAAAAAAATATAATAACTAACTGATATCATTAAAATTAAAATTAAAATCCCTGCATCCGTGCGCTCGCTTGTAACCAGAGCATTCAGTTCTGGTTTTTGAGCTTAATTTATGGAATTATATCAGTATATGAATATCAGAGTAATGCTGCGCATAAAATAATGAGAACAAGTGAATGAAAACAGTATATTTTCCATCCAAATATGTGGTTAATAAGGTGAAAGTTGGTGATTTTGACTTATTCAAACAAATTCTAGATAATAATAATTACACTTCGGTGGATTTCTCATTGAAAGAAATCGCTCAAATGCATGCCTTCGCAATAGGTGAAGCATTACAAAACACTAATATTTTAAGCGTGAGTGTTTCCTTTAACAATTTGGGTCCCGACGGCGCCCTTGCCTTTATTCGCGCTATTAAAAAAACGAATATCCTCGCCGTGAATTTAGCAGGTAATATGTTAGGGTTTGATGGTGTGCTCCAAGCATTTAGATATATGGTTGGTACAAAGATCAAAACTCTTTTTTTAGCGTATAACAATATAGGCCCGAGAAGCGTATCCAGTGTTTTAAGTGCTCTTGGCCGACATCAAATAGACATTGACCTGTCTCATAATAAATTGTGGTAGTTTTTCCCTCCAATTAGCCTTTGGAGATAAAATAGTTGACACTCATTTAAATCAGCACCGAGAAAGTTGTCTTATTTAATGGCAGGCAAAAAAACAAGCAAACACCGAGGCAAGCTATACATCAAACTCATTATTTGCGACTTAGTACAAACCACCTTTGCGCCATTCCTATAAAAATCACCAAATCAACCAAGCAAAATTTCAGAAAATATAGCTATTGGAATGTATTTATTACCCCCCTTCTAAAACCCCCGGCTTGAGCGAACATAATAAAGTATGATTTGGTCAGCTTTTATGGTATTGTTCCTAGCTGCCAACCTAAATGCAATCAAACTAACATAGAGAGAATTTCATGGCTATTGATTATTACATCGCTCTTCAAGAACCATCTCCCCGAACAGACCAGTATTCTGAAGATGATCTCTATAGTCTGGCTAGAAAACAAAGAGGATTGGGTTTAGAGTTGGTTTTATTTGAGACTGAAAGTAAAGCTGAGTCCGAGGCTGAGACTAATTCTGATAGGTCTTTTGACTATATCATTTGTAGGGTGACAGTGACCAATGACGAAGATAACGAAGATCTTGCTGACTCAATAGTTAGAGCAGGACAGCTATCCTATTTGGCCGTATGCTCCATTGTTGAGGCGCGTCAAGATACACAACAGCACACCTCTCCTATGCTATCCCCAAGTCAATCGCAAGTACAGGACAAACATTCTCCACAAGCAGCACAAGACGATAAATCTAATAAAGTATCTGAAGCACCTGAAGTATCTGAAGTATCTGAAACATCTACAGCATCTGAAAATATTTTCTACGTGGTACTACATGAAAATAATCCAAAAGAAGATGTTTACTCTATCAACGATTTTACATTATTAGCTAAAGCACAACGAAACACAATTCTAATTCAAGAAGAAGCTATGGCAAAAGAATTGGCACAATATCGTTTTGATAACACTGGAAAAACACAACTTATTTGTAAAATCAAAACTGATGGCGTCCAAGGTGATGAAGCGCGCGTACATATTGCCCAAACAGAAACCCTGGTTGGGAACCTATTAAAAATCCATGAAAAATTAGAATTGATTGATATAAAAGCTATCACTAAAAAGTCGGAGAATAGCAAGCAACCTCTTAATCCGGCAGCGCCAATACACCCAGGGTTTACTTCAGCTCTAGCTCTGCAGCAACGACAACAAGAACAGCAACCCGAGGCAGGAAGTTCTGCTGCACGAGTAAGGGCCTATATACCTAAAAAATAGCATCTGCTGTTCGCGCTAGCCTGACTCAGATAAAATTTCAAACTGTGTCAGGCTGTTCTATCTACCTTATGCTGCCAGTCTATTTCTACCAGCCTCCAAGTCAGGCTCTAAGGCATAAAGATCGTTCATAGCATGCCTTAACACTCTCATTTGCGCTTGCTTTTCTGGTGTGGCATTGGCCAATATGGATTCCTCTAACTTGGCTATTTGAGCCCCAATAGACTTTCTGCATGTGCTAACTTTGCCTATCCTAAGATTTTCAAAAGCCTTTAAAATATATCGATAATCTCCGCTATGTTGAAAACCATCATACTGGCCATCCGCTTGTGTAAACCTGCCATTAAATAGCTCTACAATTCCCCTTAATCTATGAGCCATATCAGTTCGTTGTTCCTCAGGAAAACGCTCGACCCATTTGTTAATTTCTCGATCAGACATATGTAATGCAGGATCGGCCACACCTAATACTGTGTTAATACAAACGTCTAAAATTTTTCTTAATATAGGATAGCCTAGACTAATCCCACTAAAAATAAGAAAAATAATAGTTGCTGCATGCGCCGCTTGTTCTCCCAGAAATGAGAGTACACTGTGAACACTGTCTTTAATATTATGAAAAAAAGAAGGCGCGATAAATTCCATTAACCCCCCAAGCAAGGCTGCTAAAGTTGTTAAAATGCCTAATATAATCGTTTTGATAGTATGAGTAACACCCATTTTTCGAAAATAAACTAAATCTCTAATCATTTTCAGGTAAACACTCAATGGATACGTACCATACTTTTTTACGACCCCCATCAAAACGGCTAGAGGCCCTATAGACTTAGAAAAAATGGGTCTAGCATATGCCATAAGATAAGCCTCATCTTCATCTAATCTCTCAGCATCAAATCTAAGATCCGCCGCTCTACGCTCTGCCTCTCTCTCAGAAGTGGCTTCGTCATCATCGATACTGCTTTCAACGGCCAAAACAACGCTACCCTCATCTTCACCTACACCCTGTAAACTCATTACATCTCCTACTACTTCCGTAAAATAGAAACACTGTAAATAATTAATTGAAAAGTACGCAACTTAGTTACTTCTTTATTCACATCATGTTTATTAGACTGACTTACCCCGGCAGCTAGCCAGTAAACTACTGGGATTTGAGTGTTGTTTAATGGTAGTATTAGAAAAACAACAGACTAAACCATAAATCAAAAAATGAATACTTTTGAAGCCCATAAACAACAACTCATGCTTTTGTGCCCTGAAGTAGAGTCTATTTGCCAGCCGTTGTTTAAATTGTTTAACATAACATTTTTCCGGTTTATCCGATCTGATGCTTCTGGGAAAAAATTTATGATCTGCTCAAATCCAGAATGGCTTGAAGCATACTTTAATGAGGATTTTTACAAAACGGAATTGGCCGACTTTCGTAAACATCCCCCAGGCTCTAAAGGTATCAGTATCCACAGTGGTAATTGTCAAAATCAGCATAAAGTTTGTGAGTTCTGGAATAAGCATAGTAAATTAGGAAACTATAAAGCTGTCTTTACTATCTACCAACGTTATGACACCTATTTTGAGCAATGTAATTTTGCCTCCGACTTATCCAATCATTCTGCTACAAATATTTTTTTAAATAATTTAGACATGTTTAAAAAATTTATTTTACACTTTAAAGACGCAGGCAGAACACTAATCAAAACCGCTCACAAAAGTGCTTTCACGTACCCAGTGGATCCAAGTTTTAAACTGTCTGATAACTGGTACTTAGGACTACCACCGGGCAAGCGAGAATTATTTAAACAAGATATAAAACTTGAACGCGTTTACTTAGATGGCATTTATGAAAATATTTATTTAACCACCATGGAGTCAATGTGTCTCAAGCGGCTATTAGATGGTAAAAAATATAAAGAAATTGGACGGGAACTCAATATTTCAAGCCGAACAGTAGAGCATTATATAGCTAACATTAAAGAAAAATTGTCAGTCACCTTAAAGCTACAACTTCTTGAGACCTGCAAAAATAATAACATCTATGAAAAAGTAAAACATATTGATTGATATAATAGGAATTTTCCATAAAGTATGATTAACACAAACCAACCGCTATTTGATCAGACTGATATATATCGTTCGCTCTTAGACCAAGGGTTTGTCAGCGTTCCTTTTTCGATAGATCCCAAATGCATTCAAGAGGCAATGGATGCTTTTATGCGTTTCTTACAAGAGCCAGACCACATTAAAGAAGAAATAGACTTTTCAATTGCGCCTTTACATAGACGAGGAGATGTGGGCTACAAACACCGTAAAGCAAACGAACACATTTATAACGATGACAAAGAATTTTTCCATTTTCACCCAGCCTTAATGCCACGTTATGAAAATTTCATCAATCAAAATCCCGTGGTAAAGAGTTTTATTCAAAAAGCTTACCCAATATGGCAGTTAGCTTTTGAAACGGTCAGGCAAATATTATTAAGCCTTGAACCCATTTCACCTAACATAACGAATAACGTTTTTGATACAGATGAGGTTCATTTTTCACTTCGCTTTTTAAAATATCAATGGCAAAAATCAGGCAGATATCTTGCAAAACCCCACTATGATGCTGGTTCTTTTACCCTTGCCATTGCTGAAAGCTGCCCAGGTTTAAGGATAGGGACTGCGCCTGATAACTTAAACCTTGTCAAACATGAAGCACAAACTGCTATATTTTTCTTATCAAGCAACTTTGAAAAAGTCATGTGCCATAACGAATTAAAACCCGCTTGGCATGATGTCGTTCAATTAGATGAGGCGATTATTGGAGAACCCTTTGCGAGATGGGCTTTGGTCGCTTTTATTGATGGGCATAATATAGAAGCTTTACCACGAAGCGAAACACATAAGTGGCTAGTCCAGTCTGGTGGCAGGGTATAGTTCCTACCACCTAATATTAAAAAAATTATCACACCGTTAATTTTTAACTAATCTTATCTCGGATACGACCGTTACGTCAGCATATTTTTGATAATTTTTTGACGCCAGCATCCTGACCTCTAGAATACCCTCTACTTCTGTTACTTTACAGTTTATGAGCCAAGGCATCATTTCATCATTATGGCCGGCATCAAGAGTAAATCTCATCAAAATTCCTCACTGGGGATATATTCAAGAAAGTGGCGGTGTTGGGGAAGTTGGGAGTGAATCCGTTCGATGCCACTCGGATGGAAAAGACGGAAAGGCCCGAAAATGATACAGATTATTTTCTTTTGGATGGTTATCTAACAGGTTATCCACTCGACTATGTTTTTTAAAATGTACCCATGGTCTTCTAGCAACTAATCTATCATTGAGCCAATACATAGACCAATTTCCTGTTGTTTCTAAAAATTCTATGGCAAATTCTTTACTATAATCTAAGAAACCTGTCACACAGATATCGACATAAGATTGAATGATGGGATGGCTTGGTGAAGCAGTATTATTCACTTTAGGCACGTACACCCAAAGCTTGCCCTTCTTAGGTAAATCCATCCAATCAACAGACTCAACAAACTCCCAAGGCAACTCTATACGGTCATAATTCCTTTCACGTTGATCCCAAACATCCATATCTTCTGATTTCACAGAATAAATGATACCGTTGATAGACATAGCATTATTAGTTTTTTCTAGCCCTAAAGCAGTAAACCCTGGACCTTGGTAATTCCATACGCGCTTATAGCCGAAATCAGCTGAAATTCGTGCAGCCACCACACTTGTCATGCTCTCAAAAGAGGCAGCCCTAGACTCTGCATTCACCAACGAACCATATCCAAAAATATAATTATCCGGTTGATGGATATTTTTTTCACCCCAATAATTATAATCATTCGCATATAATACTGTTGTAAGTACAAGCGTTAAAACGAGCAAAATTGCTTTTCGTACAATCGAAGGATTTGCGATTAATAAATGACTGTTTAAATGCATGAAAAACTCATTTGGGGCGTTAGATGAATAACTTGTAAGCATTTTACCCCCACCTTGGCACTTTTGCAATCTGTAATTTATCAACCCGCAAGGCTTAGCTAATTTAAAAAGTACCTAATCTCTCGCCAAAACGCTGCTCTTCAACTTCTAAGGCATTTACTGCGACACTGGGCTTCTCCTCTTTATTTTGTTCTGCTTTTTTCTGGGCATATTGTAATGTTAATGTGGGGTAAGGGATCACCGCCTCAAACTGAGCAATGAAGCTTTTGACTGCACTTGTATTTTCATCTGCTAACATATCAGGTAATATCTCAGCCCCTAAGGCATAGATACTAATGGCTGTATCAGCCACATCTTTTGGGACAACAGCAACGGCATTTTCACCCTGGATACCATGTCTATTCTCAATTTCAGCCCTTAAGGCATGGTTGACATGTATCAAAAAACTTAAGGCATCGTCATGCCCCACTTCAAGCCCAGGCTGACTAGCCTGGTCTGCTACTTTTGAAAACAATCCTTTTTCATTCGTGTGAATGTAGTCATCTAATTTATAAGGATTGTCAGACCAGTATGCTCGTACTAAAGCACGAGTATATGGATGTAAGGAATTAAAAATACCCTGAAAAACTTCTTTGCGTAACCCTGCTAAATCACGATGATTGTAAGACAAATACTCAATGGGCACATCAGGGTGTTTGCCCATTAATATTGAGTGGATTTTGGTAAATGCACCACCCCAACAAGTTGGATTATCAAAAGAGCGAGCGACATCCCCACCAGGTCGAAATGCCAAACCATTATCCACTTCTACGTTGTAGGCTCTACCTATGTTAACTAATTCATTTGTAATTTCACATAACCGATCCAGAAAATCTTCAGTACCAGGTTGAAACATGCCTAAGTCAGCGAATTCATGGGTCTCATCAATGTAAACAAAATCATGCTTTGATGCTTGCCAAATTAAAGCAATATAATCGGCTTCTGTTACTTGAGTCACCATGTCTTTATATTGCCCCTCAAGTGGTATAAGACCTATACAAGCAAGATACCTCAACGCCACATTAATTTTATGACGTGTCATGTTATACGGCAACTTTTGCTTAAAAGACAAATCATATAACTTCATCAGGTGTCGATATAAATCTAATAAAGTCTGTTTGGCATCTAAATTTGGATAACGCTTACTTAAGCGTAAAATAGCCTGACCAGCAGCTTCATGGGCGCTTTTAAAGTGGGCACTTTGCTCTCCACCTGCATCTATATGGCGCTCATTTCTCATATAGCCGGTGTAGGCTATTGCGCGACTGACCTCTATTGGCTTTGGCGGAAGTTGAGATAATAATTTCTGCCCAATATAAATATGAGCATTAGAATATGATCTAGAGGGGTACTCACTAAAGCAACGTAAAATTTCCTGTATTGCAAATATACGCCTTTGCTCCAAATAGCGGCGTGGAAATCGTCTCCGCAGGGGGTCGTTATCTCGCATTAGTACAACGTCATCCGAACCTGACAAATAAGCTCTCTGATCGAGCCTTAATTTTAAACTCAAGTCTGAACCAGCCAAAAACAGGCGAGAAATCATATAAAGGACACTTTTTATTTGCGCTTCATGGCCCAAGGCGTACTTTTTTTGCAACATGTAATAACATGAGTCAATTAACAGAAATTTATTATTAGGATTATTTCGACTGCCTATTAATAGGTTCAAGTTATCTTTTTCGTATATTGCTCTATCGAGCGCTTGATTAAATCCTACAACATCTATCCGGAATATAGCGTTCCGAATGTGTACTAGATTGCGCATAAAACCTACCCCTCATCCTGCTGTTCGTCCCATGATTCAACCCAATCAAGAATATTATTTCTCAGCATGGGTAATGTCACTGCGCCATCTTTTAATACTTGATGGTGGAAGTCTCTAATATCAAATTTCTCTCCTAACGCTTGTGCCGCATAATCTCTTAATTGAAATATTTCCTTTTGTCCCAACATATAAGATGTGGCCTGTCCTGGTAGCATAATATACCGGTCAACTTCCGATTGAAGTATATTTTCATCAAAAGCCGTGTGCTTTTTCAAATAATCCACTGCTTTTTGACGGCTCCACCCCATGTAGTGTATGCCCGGATCCACCACCAAACGTGCCGCGCGTAATGCTTCGTTAGAAAGCATGCCTAATATTGATATTTCATCAGTATACAATCCCATTTCTTGAGCTAAACGCTCAGTGTACAATGCCCAACCCTCCCCGTAGCCGCAGTTCCACAAATATTGGTCCAGACTGTGGTGTGTAGGATCTTGTTGGGTCAAGGCAATTTGATAATGGTGCCCAGGTATTAATTCGTGAAATAACGTCGCTTCTTGATCGGCACGTGACCGCTTTTTAGATTCATGGGTATTAATATAGTACGTTCCAGGTCGGGAACCATCTATACTAGGAGGGTGATATTCGCCCGGCGCACCCGTTTTTGCTCTATGGCTTGGATAAGGCTTTATTGTACAATCTGCTCTGGGCATGTAATCAAACCAATCTTCCATGTTGTCTTTCACTCGGCTTAATGCGGCAAAATTATAATCTAGCATTGCTTGCTCTGATTCAAACAAGTACTCGGCATGAGTGTTTATTTTTTCAAATATTTCTAAAATATTATTCGTGCCAAATATCTTTTCCCCGATTGACTGAATTTCAGCATGTATGTGTGACATACAAGATTCACCGAAAGCAAAAATTTCCTCCGGCGTAACGGCTAAAGTTGTCTCCCGCATTATCTTGGCTTCATAGCAAGCTGCGCCATTAGGCACCTCAGATAAACCAATACTGTTACGAGCATTATCTAAATATTCTGACCTCAAGAAAGAGAGAAATTTCTGTAAGGCCGGGTTAATCTTCTCTTCAATTAAGACTGTAATTTGCTTTTTAAAATCAGCATCTGTGTCTCTAGTCGTCAGTATAGAAATAGGGTTATCTTCAATAGCATATTCCAGCATAATTTCAATTTGATTAATAATGCGCAGTACAACTGGCTTGGGCGCTGTATAGCCCTTTTTAATACCCAAGCTTAAATTTTGTATCTCATTTTCTATTAAAGTTGGAAGACCTGAATACTTTCTAAAAGCAGACGCTCTATACTCAGGGCTGCCTAATGGCTGCTTTTCAGCGATTAAACCTATCTTAATATGCCAGCCAAATAAAGGGTCGAGATCCCATAATTGATCTTGGCATTGGCGGCAAGCCTTATTAGCCTCCAAGCTTTGCTTGAGCAGTTTATAGGTTATATGCTCAGGTGTATCTATTAGATATTTTTCGTCAATTTGATCTAACTTTAGTAAAAATTCATCTTCAATGGCTTCCCATTCAGAAACGGCATCTAAAGCATTATCAGTAAATCGGTCCAATGGAATATCTTCTTTTCCCCAAAACATTCCTAGATCAGGAAAACGATTAAAGTAAGCTTTCTCATATTGAGTTGCTAATGTCGCCATTTGTTGCTTCATAAAATTTATATCCTTGCTTTAAATAATAGATATACCGCAAAATTTACTATTCTAGTCGCCTGCTAATTAAAAAACCAGTTTTGACGTTTAACTAACATTATTCAACTTATCCTTGCTAATTAGCTAAACAGCAATATCCGGCAAAGTATTATTACGGGCCATTATCAGGACAGCCTTGTTAAGGTGTTTAACTTAACAGAGGCCATTATCAAGACAGGCCTTTTAAGATGTTTAACTTAACAGGGCTGTCCTGATACTATTAGTGGCAACTTGGCTGCTCCAATAGTAATATAAAGATAATATAAATAAATTTATGAGTGCGTGATAAATGACATATGCTTATTGGTATTTGCTTATTGTAATTTTTCTACCTTACTTTTTTACTATTTTAGCTAAAAGTAAATCTGGGTATAATAATTCGGAACCTAGGGAATTTTTGGAAAGTGTGGAAGGCTGGCGCAAACGCTCTCATTGGGTTCAACTTAATTCTTATGAAATTCTCCCTCCCTTTATCGCAGGTATCATTATTGCCCACCAACTTCATGCACCACAAGATAGAATCGATATTCTAGCTTTAACTTTTTTAGGTTGCCGAATACTTTATGGTTTTTTCTATTTATTCGATAAGTCTTTACTCCGAAGCCTATCATGGCTGGGCTCACTTATATGTGTCGTCGGATTTTTTGTGATATCTATTTAGATATGCTGCGTTTTAAATAATAATGCAGCTCAACTAGGATATATTCTTAAGCTTGTTAATATCGTATTCTAGTTTTCTCTTCTGATTGCAATTTTTCTTTAAATTTATCTATCAACTCTTGCACGGGCACAACCCACATGGAATCCCGTGCTTTAAGCTTAAACTCGCTTAGTCGCTCATCATCTGACATAACATGTGACAGCACTTGTACCGCTTCAGAAGAGAAAGAAGCAATATAATCAAATTTGCTCTCGTCATAATAAAATATCTGCTGATAGAATTTTTCTCGTTGTAAACGTAATTTGATCTTAAATAACTCCTCACTTATGTAACTAGGATGATATGGTTGGATAGACTCCAAAATAATAGACAATTGAGCTTTCAAATCCGAACCAGTCGCCCCGACATAACTACCCAATGTTTTGGTAAATGACTCTCCAAAAATAGAGGATGTGACATAATTATAGGTCGAACGAAGCGATTCAGAAAACTCGTATACTTGTTGGTGTAGTGCAATTAATGATTTAGTAGGTTCCAGGCGAGCTAATGTATTATCTCGAAAATTGATCGCCGCGTCTTTCCAGTCATTTTTGTCTTTTCGATCCGGATCATCAATATATTGATTTAATGCCTCTTTAACAGCGGTACAATAATGATCAAACGCATTTTCCCGCTTTCTTATTCTCCAGCCACCTAACGCCATCTTTTTCTCTTTGCAAGAAAATATTAACTATAATAATTGAATAAAGCTTAGTATTTAATCAAGCGACTAATAAATCATACTAATCACAGACTTAATTGATTTATTTTTAACTGGATTAATATGGACTGTGAATAAATACTTACTTAACGAGACAAATAAAAGGGGGCGTTTAAGATTTTTTAACGATTAATTTAATTTCATCATGACTAAACACAAATGTCCCTGCTCCAGTAATATCGTTTTCAATTCGGCGTTTGGTATTATTGATATCAAAGGAAACATTCGTAAATACTTGCTGTTTGACTTCTATGCCTTCTTGGTGAGAGTTTAAAATATCTAATTTACATTCATACAATCTATTGTTTAAAAGTGACAATCTGTCTGTTAAGGCCAACAAATCTGTGTTAAATTTTTTGAATTTTTCAAGACTTTCTGGGTTATCGTTAATAGCATAAACTTGCTCTGGATTATGCTCTAGATAATATAGCATCTGTTTTAATCTGTCTGACTTTTGCAGTTTCTCCATTTGTAGTTCTTTCAGCTCTTTCTTAGCTTCCGGTGTATAGCCTACAACTATTTTTGTTCGAACACTCGCGGGCGCGCCAGCAATATTTAAAACAATACCGCGTTTTGCCGTAATTTTGCCACCGATCACTTGCCCCTTACCCCCCTTTTGACCCAATAATATTTTTTGATTCGAAAAAGCAATGGAGTGTGCTATATATTCTTTAATTTCAATATTGCCTTGAGCAACCAGGTCAGCTCGACTAATAAAGTTTGCTTTGATAAATCCACCGGCAGATAAGTGGGCATTATAATTATTATGCTTAGTCCCTTCATCTTTATCGTTAACCTCACCCTTGATATCTGAGCCCATGACACCACCATCAATAATAATATTATTGCCTGCAATAATAGTGGCATTATTAATTGTATCTTTAATCACGACATCACCTGTAACATGGATGACCATGCCGGGGCTGATTTTTCCAGAAATTAAAACGCAACCATCATAATTAATGTTACCGGTTTGTAAATCCACTTTATCAAAAACTAATATATCTTCAACTCTGACACCGTCTTCAAGTATAACAGGATAACCTCGCTCTACGGCCACGAGTAGATTTTCATCATTCGGATCGACTTCTACCCCTTTACACTGCTCTGAAAATTTCTTTTCAACACCCGCTTTTGCTGGCACAGATCGACCTAGCACGTCACAACCATTCACCCCTTTAGAAGCCGGTATACGCCTCATCAACGGTTCGCCAGGTTTAACGTTAGTGAAGTCCTTGACTTGTAGAAAGTCAACTTTTCCCATATCATCTTTGACTGGTGCATGTTCTGTTGTTGATGAGCACAATGCTTCAAACGTCGTATCTAATCCATCTTTTGGTTTAATGCCTTTCGCAAAAACACAATCTTGGACAGTTTGCTGTTTCACGATAGAGTCTAAAACGGATTGGTCACATGTTTTATATTCAATACCCTCATTTTTAATCGCCTTTTTGATAAGCTCCATGGAAATCCCATCTCCTCCAAATGACGCCATCACAGTCATTTTTGCAGACATTTCATCATTGGCAATTTTTATTATTACCTCAGCATCTTTTCTTTGGGCTATTTCATAACGTCCACGCTGATTGTTTTGAATTTTATTTAACAAAGCATCTAAAACATTATCTTTGAAGTAGAAATTACTAAAATGATTGTCACTAATGTATTTTTGCAATACTTCTAGCGTGATACATTCATCTTTTTCTGCGGCAATAACATTAGCAATTAATTTTTTAGTTTTTGCATCGAACTCAAACTCAACCTTGGTATACTCTGGTTTTTTGCCTATTTCAAATCGACCCGTTTGTTTGAGTGAAGCTTGCTCAACAATGGCTTGTAGCGCTTTAACATTCAACATATATTTATCATAATGATGCTCACGTAGTTTTTCTTGAATAAACATCATGGTAATGTGTTGTTCTTTATTCGTCTCTTCAAGTGTTGCATATAGGGCTTTTGTCTCTTCAGAGTATTCAAACTTGAGATCATAGTAGACAGGCTTTTCTGCAATATTAATTGTGCCAATTATATCTTTTGAGGAACGTCGTAATAATTCTTGAAGCATCGTTCCAGAAACTTTAAAGGATTCAAAGTTTTTTTCTTTTAATAAAGCTTGTAAATTTGAAAGGCTTAATTTTGGATCTTTATCCACATGGTGTAGATCAGCCATGAGACATTTTGACTCATCATTATACACAAAGTTAACGGCCACAAATTTCGTGGTCGCGTCACCTTCACTGGATGTCTTATTATCTTCAGGGGCCATCTTATCGTCCAAAGAACCACAAATATCTATATATTGTAGTTTATTTTTTTTGTACAATGGAAAATATTCTGCATATCCATCTAGTGTTTCATGTTATCTAGAACGAATTAACAAAGCCTTTTCCACTGTTTATTTTTACTTTATGTGTAGATATTGCTTTTGATAATCACTATTATGCATGAACTTTTACACCAAGATCAGGTCATATACCTAACCGTGGAAATAATACAGGTTTTCTATGTTGTTTAATTTACTTTCATACCACAGAAACAAACTGGATGATATTCTGTCTGGGTTAACTGTCTCTTTAGCCTTAGTCCCAGAAGCCGTTGCTTTTGCTTTTGTTGCCAGCGTGAATCCTCTAGTCGCTCTATATGCTGCATTTATCGTTGGCTTAGTTGCCGCGTCCCTCGGCGGCCGTCCAGGCATGATCTCAGGTGCAACAGGCGCTTTAGCGGTTGTCATGGTAGAGCTTGTACACAGTCATGGCGTTGAATACTTATTTATGGCCGTTATCTTGATGGGCATCATTCAAATAATCGCTGGATTGTTCAGGCTTGGTAAATTCATTCGCATGGTTCCCCATCCCGTTATGTTAGGGTTTGTGAATGGTTTAGCGATTGTTATATTTTTAGCGCAAATGCAACAGTTTAAAGTAGAAGACAGTAGCGGTGCATTACAATGGATGACAGGGCCGCCCCTCTACACATTACTCGCCTTGGTATTTTTCACGATGGCAATCATTAAATTTTTACCTTATCTTACACGTATTATTCCATCCTCTTTGGCAGCGATTATCGCGGTTACTGGATTGGTCAGTGTGTTGGGTCTTGAGGTCAAAACGGTTGGTGATCTTGCCTCAATTAAAGGCGGACTGCCGCAGTTTCATATTCCTGATGTTGCTTTCAATTTTGAAACACTAAAAGTTATTTTGCCATATGCCTGTATTTTTGCTTCTATTGGCTTAATTGAGTCACTATTAACATTGCAATTAATTGATGAAATTACTGAAACAGAAGGAAAAAGTAATAGGGAATGTGTAGGGCAAGGCGCGGCTAACCTTATCACTGGTTTTTTTGGCGGTATGGGTGGTTGTGCCATGATTGGTCAAAGTATGATCAATATTAACTCGGGCGGTTTAGGTCGACTATCAGGCATCTCTGCGGCACTATTTTTATTAAGCTATATCTTATTTGGTTATTGGATTATAGAAATCATTCCTGTTGCCGCACTCATTGGTGTGATGTTTATGGTTGTTTTAGGCACTTTTGAATGGTCTAGCTTTAGAATATTACGCAAAATCCCTAAATCTGATGCATTAGTACTTATTTTAGTATCAGCCATTACAGTCGCCACGGATCTTGCCATCGCGGTTGTGGTCGGCGTAATTGTGTCTGCTCTCGTCTTTGCATGGCGTGCTTCATGTCAACTAGACGCTAAAAAATATATGAATAAAGCTGGTGTTCTAGTATATGAGTTGCATGGGCCGCTATTTTTTGGCTCCAAACAAAATTTTATGGCACTATTTACCCCCAAGGAAGATCCAGAAGAGGTCGTCATAGATTTTCGGTACACACGGGTTCATGATCACTCTGGCCTTGACGCGATAGATGCTCTAGCATCCCGTTATCTTAAGCAGAATAAACAATTACATTTAATTCATCTAAGCCCAGAATGCAAAGATCTACTTAAAACGGCGGGCAATTTAGTTGAAGTAAATATTAGTGAAGATCCACACTACCATGTAGCAACAGACAGGTTACTTTAAGCTTGAGTAGGCAATCCTTAGAGTGAAAGCACAACTTTAGTTGTTTAGCTTTGTTTTGAACTGACTCAGATTTTAATTCAATTTTGCTGTATTATTTATATTATGGGTAGTATGGGTTTAGTGCATATTTAAGTCAGACAGCAATCATAAGGATATTGATATGAAACTTCAAATTCCGCTAATTATCATTTCGCTAGCTTTTCCTGCTATTGGTCTCACCAATGAGCGAATGGAACGCAAATTTGGCTTAGTCGAAACACACAAGGAGCCTCACTCGGCCCATTATTTGAGAAAAAAACGAAATCTCCCGCAAGGTTATCCAGTGACAGGACCCAATGGTGTAGATGAAAGCGATACATGGAACAAGCATTCCCATAAGGAGCCTACCGCTATGGAAAGACTACGAGATAAAAATTAGTTTGGCTCTGCATACAAACGCTAAAGAAATAAATACGCAATAATATAACTTTTACCAAGAAACATACTGACCAAGTAATATGAAAGAAAGTTTACAGAAAATATTAAAAGGCTACAAAGCATTCAAAGAAGGATATTTTGAAGGCAATAAATTAACTATGGAACAACTATCAAATTATGGGCAAAACCCAAAAGTCATGGTTGTTTCATGTTGCGACTCGCGTGTTGATCCAGGCTTGTTAACACTGAGCGCACCCGGCGAATTATTCGTTGTACGTAATGTCGCCAATATCGTTCCGCCTTTTGAATCTGACGACTCCCATCATGGTACCAGTGCGGCACTTGAGTTTGGTATACGATCATTAAAAATTAAACACCTTATTTTGCTCGGTCACAGCAAATGTGGTGGAATCAAGGCATTAATTGACAACACTATCAGCAAGAATGCAGATCAAAGTGACTTTATTGCTAACTGGATGTCTATCATTAACACAGATGACTTTGATACGACTGATACAGATAGCTGCGCCCAAAAAGCGTTAATTCAATCCTATAATAACTGTTTAAGTTTCCCCTGGATTAAAGAAGCTCTAGACCAAGAAACTCTGGCTATTCATTTATGGTTTTTTGACATAAAAAGCGGCCAGATTTACAGCTATTCAGAAACAAGCAAGGAATACAGACCCTTAGACATTAGCACCGTCTAAAGATTAAAAACTAGTATTTTATACTTTTTCTTTTAAAAAAAGTAATATCCTCTCTCTCTATGTTTGTTAAGGCTGTTTTTTTCTCTTGGTATTTTAATTCGGTCAAATCGACTTCAAATGCCATAAGGCCATACTCCTGCGCTTTCAAAGCTGGCTTTAACTCTATGCCCTTGCCATCTTCAAATTTAATCACAATTGAGTTTTCAGAAGGTGAGGCATCACAATGAATATATAACCCATCTTTATGACATGCAATAGCATCAGTAAACGTGGGAATTGTCGCTGAAATGAGTATATGGACATCAATCGGTAAACTTGCATGAGAAGCTAATAGGCCAAAGTCATTATCGCAGCAAATCTCAACGCCAAAGTTTAAACCTTCAATATTTACTTCATTTTCTGTAACGCCAAATTGAAAAACACCGTCTCTCTTCTCTCTGTCCGTGACTAATTCCTTGTAAGGAACCTTTTTATCTATGAACACAATCTTTCCATTACAGGCAAGAAAAGCTGTATTTTGCAATAACAGCCTACGCTCATTTTTAATCGATAGCCGGCTCATCCTCTCATTAAAGCTTGGTGTCAGTGTTTTGCCATGCAGGTCTAAAACCTCATGAAACCATTGACCTGTTAATTTAGTTGCGCTAATCGCTTCCGCATCATTTTCCGAGGTCGACTGTTTATATCGCTTAATGCTACCAGGTAGAATAATCACGTCTGTGTACTTTTGCGATAGATTTAAAAAATAATTAAAAATAAACGCGGCATCCTGAACGCTGTAATGGCTTAGTTCGCCCCGTGCCGAAAACGTATTCTCTGGCATGATAAATAGCATTTTTGCTTTAGGATTAATGCTTTTATGCTGCTCAAAAATGGCTAAAGCATTATCAAAACCAAACTGAATGATTTTGAGTTTTTCTACAAGGCTGAGAGTGGATAATTTAAGTATATCAACCTGATGCATAACAACAAACAACTTCAAAATGAGGCCTACAACATTAAAAAAATAGTTAAGGCAATTTGCCTGAACAAAGCAAATAAGTCAACAAAACGATAGTATTGGTTACTCGCTTAAAACGGGTACCACCACGATTTTTTGGGCGCCTCATTTTTTTGTTCTGAAGCGTTTTTACTCACGTCTGTTTTATCTTTATCCATTTTAGAAGTCGAGTCCGAAGATGTGGTTGATATCTTCATAGCCTCAAATAATGGCAAAAGTACAACCCATGGCTCTTCTTCATCCGCTTCAATTTCACCTACCGATGCAGAAGTTGAGGCAGCAGAGGGACCGACTCCGGACACACTCGTCATCATCGGTGTTTTTTCAAATGTCGCGACAGAAACAGGATGATCTAACGCTTCTATATGAGCAATTAAATCTGGTGGGATAAATTGCTTGGTGAAGTCGGGGTAGGCTAATAAGAAATATCGCAGAGCCCCGTAAAAACCAGATTGGATTAACTTTTGTTGATTCTCAGGTGTATTAGAAAAATCAAACGTATCCACACCAACTGTATCGCACAACATGAATTTATCTTTATACGGACTATGAGCTAATAACTTAAGTTGTAAGTTATACATGCCAACGATATTGGCATAAAGAAACTCAGATAAATTTTTAGGCGTCTGAACTTTTAAGGGTGTTTTATTGAGTAAATAATGAAGTCTATCTGGCTCATCCATCCACACTGCCAACATGTTAGGATTAGGAGCACCTTCTGTACACTCGAAAAGTCTAACGGGACAGTCTGCCTGTAATCCCCCATCGGCATATAAATGACCGTCAATATCCCACGGTGTAAAAAAACCTGTATAGGCCATCGTTGCTCTTAAAGCATCCGCTATAGGTACATGCTTATGTTCCGAGACATGGGAAAATACTTCATTCAAACCCGTGCTGGTGTTATGGGCTTCTAAACAAATATCTTTCATTGGATACTTGCCTTCTGCTGTTATTTTACTTGCTACAATTTCATGCCATTCTAAAAAAGTCGTATTTTCATTTCCAGTCACCATTTTAATGATTTGCTGAAACCACTCGTGTATTTTATGACCTTTATGCAAGCCCAGCCCCATGTACAAGCGATATGGGGCTGTAACTGTATATTCTTGATAAATAAGATCATATAAATCCAATGCGTCCAGCTCTTGTCGAATCTTATCTGCAGACCAGCCAGAACTAATAAGCAGCGCACCTATTCCTCCTGCTGACGTCCCCCCTATCATGGCAATTTCGTCCAGCAATCCTAGCCTGTCCAATAGCATCATTACGCCAAGATGGATAAGCCCTTTGGAACCGCCTCCTTTGAGGGCTAAAAAAGAAAAGTGTGGGGGTATAATCTCACTCGTGCCTGTTGAGGCACTACTGCCCTGAGCTAACTCTGGTGCTTTGATCATTAGGCAATATCCTTTTGCTTAATGGATGACATGTCAAGTAAAAAAGATGACTTCCCAACCTGACATATAGAGATGTTTTTCTTTGGTATTAAGTAGATTAAAATAATAAATTGAATCTAGCCATCTTACAAAAGTTTGTAAAGTATGTAAGCCTAATTTATTATGCTTTCGGTTTTTCTGCCTCTATAATGAAAAAAGGGTTATGGTTTGCGTATTCTGCACCCAAATCAACTGGGGTATCAAGCTGCTCGAAACGAACCACAGGACGTTGTATTTTAGTAATGACAAATCCTGCTTTTTGCAACTCCGCTACAACAACAGTTTCCGGATGATAGTACATAAACAAGGCCAGCCCTGGTATTTTACGTAAAACTTTTTGTCCAGGCTTGAGCTGTAAATTATCTTCAACTAATGCCAGTTGGCCATTTTCTAATATAAAGCTAGCGCGCAATACGTCTGTGAATTGCTCTACAAATTTTAAGGCCATGAATTCATCAAAGCTGGTTTGATGGTGGGATTTTAGCGCAAGTTGTATTTCTCTGATAACTTCAGACCTAGGCCGTTTTCCGTTCGTCAAAATCTTATCCATTGAACTTGGGCCCGAGATAATTATTCGGCCTTTATTTTGCAAAACTCTGAATAACTCAGTAAAATGCATTTCAAGCCCTTTGCCACTTTCACACTTGTCAGAATCACCCGGTAAATTACAGATCAAGTTAATACTCACAGCCCTATCAAAGAATCTAGCGGGATATGGCAAGGCGCGAACATCGCCCAATTGAAAAAATGTCTTTTTCTCTAACCCATAATCTTCGACATCTTTTGCGGCTTTTTCAATCATTTTGCTTTGGATGTCTATGCCATGCACAATGGCACCTTTTTGGGCAGCCAGTTTAGACCACGGCCCAGCGCCACAACCAGCGTCTAATATAATTTTATCGTTAAAATCTTCAAAAAATGGCGAAATGAAGTCATCAAGTAACAACTTGCCATCTGGTCCATGCTTGCACTGTGCATAAGCCTGGACGGCTTCAGCACCATAATCAACAAGGTTTTGGGAGTACTCTATACAACCATAAGATATTGAGCTAGTTATGCTAATCTTAATTAAAATTGAGAGTAAAAGTATAAGGGGAAGCTTACTACCGTACATTGCTTGAAAATCATTTTTTTTCATTGCACCATGATAAGCAACAACCCATGGTAATTGCAAATTTTTACAAAATATTCAGTGTTCCTGATACACTTTTGATAAAAAAAGCAATTATAGCAACAATAACACCAAAGCAAACTAACTTTGCTAGAACTTTTAAATCCCTTTTCAAAATATAATGTTTATCAAGCCATTTCTTTAAAAATTTCATATTTATGTACCGAAGCCAACAATGCTAATCAATTGTTAGTTTTTTGATTAAATCAATATATTTATCATTAATCAATAACCGCGCGGTATCTTTCATTCTTTCTTTGATATCATCAGAACCGGGCTTCACAAACTCTCGCTCTAAATAAGTGTAGTAAACAACACGGCTAGAGTTTTCTAAAACCCTAAAAATATAAATCTCTTTATCCAGTACGACAGTATGCATAGGTGAGTAATAAGTACCTAATAAAATAGGCTCTTTTTCATTCTTGATAATTTTATGGGGTAAACGATTATTATCATATTGATAGGCCAAACCCTCAGCAGCAACGCTGGAATTAAATATATCATGTAATTCTACCCTCTCTATTTGAGAGGTAAAGTTAGATAAATTCTGTCCCTTTGGGATATAGGTTTCAACGGTTTTTGTCGATCCCCTAAAAAAATTAACTAAATAGTATGTTTGTTTGTCAAAGTCTACAGTAGGCCTTTTTTCAGTGGCAAAAGCCCCTTTAGCTATAGCCAACAACCACACAAATAACATAATTCTTTTAAGTACAAGCATACGGTTATCCAGGTAATTTTAATATATTATTCAGTATAGCCGTTATTTAAGGACGAGCACTCAGTTATCACCCAAAACAAGCTTGACATTGTCCACATTAGGGCACAGAATCCAAAATATTCAATAATGATATTTTTAGTAGGCAAAAGTTTTGAGAGTCTTCATAATCTAAGTTAACAAACAAGCTTAAAGATTAACTTTTTTTGAGGATTATTATGTCTGCTGAATCCATGCAAGATACCCAAACAGTCTCGGCCTTGACTCGCTACCCAGTTGGCAGTCTAAGAGAAATTTCGTCTATTTCATTCCCTCTGATGCTCTCTGCGTTATCAGGTGCTTTAATGATGTTCTTTGATAGATACATCTTGGCACAATACTCTGTTGAATCTATGAATGCTGTCACTGGCGCCAGTCTATCAATCTGGATTTTTCATGTATTATTACTTGGCATTACGGGTATCGCTGAAGTATTTGTTGGTCAATACAATGGCGCAAAGCAATTTGACAAAATAGCCTCCCCTGTTTGGCAAATGATTTGGTTTTCCTTATTCGTAGGCATGCTTTTACTACCAATTGCTCAGCTGATCCCGCATTTCTTTATTCCCGAACGATATCATGCTGAAGGTGGAATTTATTTTAAATGGCTCCTATCGTTTAGCACCCTTGTAGGTATTAACACTGCTTTGACTGCTTTTTTTGTGGGGCAAGGAAAAGTTAAATTAATTACCACCATAGTCATACTGGGTAACATCATAAATGTCTTTGGCGATTTGTTACTAGTATTTGGTATAAAAGGCATATTTGAGCCATTGGGTACTCTGGGAGCCGCTCTAGCCACAATCGCATCACAAATGATACAGTTTGCTATTTTACTAAGTGTTTTTTTAAATAAGAATAATAGAGCGCTATACAAAACGCATCAAGCACATATAAAATTTTCTGAACTTTTTGAGTGTATTAAAATAGGTTTGCCTAGCGCGCTTGGCCATATGGTTGAAATTGCCGCGTGGAGCATTCAGTTCCATATGCTCTCTATGGTAAGCCATACTCATGCAACAATTATTGCAATCGGACAAAGTATTTTTGGCTTGGTAGCTTTCACATCAGAAGGCCTAAGTAAAGGCGTTACTGCTATTGCCTCCAACCTGATTGGGGCAAAAAATGTAAAATCTATACCAAAAGTATTCACTTCCTCATTTGTCTTACATTTAGGCATTGCATGCATTTTAATTGCTCCACTATTATTCCATCCTGAATGGCTCTTAGAAGACTTTCTTTCTGCTGAAACTAACCAAGAAACCATTGATTTAGTCCTACATTACGCAGCCCTATCGTGTTCATGGATATTTTTATACTTTATATTTGATGGGGTTGTATGGATTAGCGCAGGCTTTTTAACAGCCGCTAAAGATACTGTGTTTATATTGGTTGCCAATGCGCTCAACTCTTGGATTTTTGCCCTAATTCCAACATACTATTTTGTGGTCATAAAAGGCGCCTCCCCTGAGAAGGCTTGGATCATGATAACACTGTATGGCGTCGTTAATATGATATGCTTTGCATGGCGAATGAAAGTAAAATTATTAAGGTAGAAAGCGATCAATGAGCATCATACCAAGGGCGATAAGCTTCACATTAGAAAAAGATTACCCAAGATATTGGTATAATCAATCACCTGTTCAAACATACCATATGAATGTGCTTGCTGTTTACTTACCTTATGGTGAAAAATTTTTTATTCATTGCGTTAAAAACTTTGCTCATTGCATAAAAGATCCCATCTTAAAACAAAGTATCAATGCTTTTTTAAAACAAGAGGCTTATCATGGTCGAGAGCATACCCGCTTGTTTAAACATACGATTGCTTTACATTACCCAAACCTTGATGTGAGTAAGTATAAGTTTTGGTTAACCGGCACACTGGCTTTTCTGGCTGGTAAAAAATTTAGGCTCGCGATGGCTGCGGCAGGTGAACATTATACTGCCGTCGTTGCGAGTACCTATCTAAAATACCCAGAGGGATTCGAAAAAATGCCATCTGATATAGCCATTATTTGGAAGTGGCACGCGATAGAAGAATTAGAGCATAAAGAAGTCGTGTTTAATATGCTAAAACCTTTGAAAATTGGCTACCTTACTCGAATAACCGCTTTTCTGCTAATGACTGTCATTCAAGTCAGCAGCTATATTAGACCTTTTTTCCACATGGCAAAACACGACAAGCTTTTATTTTCCTTTGGCTTTTATAAGTCAATCATGCTACATTTTAAATCGATTCGATTAGAAAGCATCAAAGCATACTGGGCCTATCTTAAGCCCTCATTTCATCCTTCACATCAAGATACTTATCCACTAATTCAGAATTGGATTATAGAACTTAACAATGCAAACACAACCTCAGAAAAATTAAATCGATTACAGGAGCGACACTAATGCCTAAAAACTACAAAGAAATCACCGGAAATATTTCAAAGTCTATCGGTACATTAAGAAAAGAAATGCCCGATTTGATTGATGGTTTTAATAAAATGGCACAAGCCGCCACGAAAGATGCGGCATTAGATAAAAAAACCAAAGAGCTTATCGCGCTAGCCTTAGGCATAGCGACACATTGTGATGGCTGTATTGGATTTCATACACAAGCATTGCATAAATTAGGTGCGACACGAGAAGAAGTCGTAGAAACCTTAGGCATGGCTATATATATGGGCGGCGGCCCTTCATTAATGTATGCAGCAGAAGCGCTGAATGCTTTTGAAGAGGCGTCTAGCTAAAATAAGCAGGCCTTTACCCACTGTTATGCCAGCGAAGGCTGGCATAATAGGTTACCCAACCCTATCCATTCGTTAAATCATAACCTGGCCAGGATTAGTTTTCAGCATCAAAATGCGGCTAAGTTTCCTCATAAATTATCACTGTAAATTAGGTCAGGCTTATTAATTTAAGAGATGCCCAATATAGGCCGAAATGATACTATAATAAAGACCAAACAAATTTAAAGAGGATTGCTTATGTCCAGTTCTACAACTCTCATTGCTGTGTGGGCCGTTATTATAGTGGCTTTTGTGTATTTCATTGCAATCTATAACAGACTTATTAATTTACGCAACCGCTTTAAGAATGCCTTTGCCCAAATAGACGTACAGTTACAACGTCGATATGACTTGATACCTAACTTGGTTGATACAGCTAAAAAATACATGGCTCATGAGCAAGAAACTCTACAAATGGTCATAGAAGCCAGAAATCAGGCTGCATCAGCAGAATCCTCAGCGGCACAAAATCCAAGTGATCCAGAGGCTATGAAAGGTTTGGTTACGGCTGAAACAACGCTTACGGGATCAATGGGACGTCTGTTTGCCTTAGTAGAAAACTATCCAGATTTAAAAGCTAACCAAACTATGCAACAGTTAATGGAAGAACTAACAGCTACTGAAAATAAAGTCGGCTTTGCCAGGCAGTCATTCAATGATGCGGTGATGACTTATAATACAGGCCGTGAGCAATTTCCAAGTAACATTCTTGCTAATATGTTTAATTTTAAAGAGGCTGTGCACTTTGAAGTTGAAGATGAGGAAGCTAAAAAAGCAGTTAAAGTCTCTTTTGATTAGTGTCTTTATGATTAACAGATATTTTTAGAGTAACGACATGGATTTTTTTGCCAATCAAGATGTGGCTCGTCGCAAAACCAAGCAGTTAATTTTTTTCTTTTTCTTGGCCATTGCGCTTATCACTATTGCGATCAATGCCATTGTATATGCCGGTGTTCATTATTTAGTGCAGTATGATCCCGCTTACTCTAATTTAAATAATATCCCCTATTGGATGTATATCACACCTATTATTGTCTTTGTTATTGCGATTGGCTCCCTAATTAAATTGATCACACTCAGAGGTGGTGGACTGTCTGTTGCCCGTATGGTTAACGCCAGAGCTGTCAGACTGTCTAGCAATGACTTCAAGGAACAACGCCTAATTAATGTCGTTGAGGAAATGTCAATCGCTTCGGGTGTTCCAATGCCGAAGTTATTTATTTTAGATACAGAACCAGCGATTAATGCTTTTGTCGCCGGCATTAAGCCCAATGATACAGTTTTAGTCGTTACTAAGGGTGCTCTTGATAATTTTAATCGTGCAGAACTTCAAGCCGTTATAGGGCATGAATTTAGTCATATCTTTAATAGTGACATGCGTATTAACTTGCGATTAATTGGCATACTTGCCGGGATCCTGGCTATTGGCCAAGTAGGTTATTTTATTATGCGTTCGCAAACAGGTTATCGACGACGCAGCAACAAAGGGGGTGGCGCAATAGCCTTACTGGGCGTCGGGGTATTAATCATTGGCTATATTGGCTTGTTTTTTGGTAGGCTCATTAAAGCGGCTATTTCTAGGCAACGAGAATTATTAGCCGATGCCTCATCCGTACAGTATACGCGATATCCCCAAGGCTTAGTTTCGGCATTTAAGAAAATGCAGATGCATCAGGCAGGCTCAAGTCTCAATACGGATAAAGTGGAAGATATCAGCCATCTTTGCTTTGGGCAGGCTTTAAACTTTACTTTTTTTCAAGGTATGTTTGCAACACATCCGGCATTAGAAAAAAGAATACAAGCCATTGATCCTAAAGCGCAATACGACATACTGGCAGACGACAGTGCCGATAACCAACTTTCAACGGATGCCCAAGAAACTAAAGACGAGAATCAAGATCCTTTTGGTAATTTTATTGCACCAATAGCCATTATTGCTGCAACGGCAGGAAATGCTCAAATACAAACAACAAAAGAAGCCATAAAAGAAAGTATAGGAAATCCATCTAGCGCACACTTGAAATATGCTGCCCATATATTCAAAATGATACCATCAGAGCTAATGCAAATCATCCACAATCCGGATGAAGTTGAACTACTGTATTATGTACTCATTTTGACACGTTTTTCAGAAGATACTTCACTATACGAGAAACTAGCCCAGACTTTAAGTGATGACAGATTACAGAAGGTAAAAAATATCACTGAGATTTTAAAACCATTGCCTTTTGATTCCCTAATCCCTATATTTGATCTGAGCTTGCCTGCTTATATGGAAAATTCACCCGATCAAAGACAGAACATTTATAATAATTTTGAAAATATTGTTCAACATCTTGAGCCATCGCCCTTTAGATTTGCATTGTTAACAATCTTAGGAAAAAAACTAACCGTAAATAATACAGTCTCAGATAGACCCAAATATCATACCGTTGAACCCTTAATTAACGATATAGCTCAGTTATTTGCCTTTATCTTATTCTTCAGTCACGAATTAAATGATCCTGAAGCCCACTTTAGTGAGGTCCTATTTACACTGACACCACAGGATGTCACATTACCCACAATAACAGAGTTTAAACCCATACAATTTCGGTGTACACTAGAGCGATTGAATGGACTAACACCCGAGCTAAAGTCAAAACTAATTTCAGCTTGTGTCGATTTGATTTTGACAGATGGTCAGATTGAAATGGAAGAGGCAGAACTCTTACGAGCGATATCGGAATGCCTTGACACGCCAATGCCCCCTATTCTACAACAACCATAAAATTTAAAAATATAATATGAACCATACTCAAAACTTTGATGTCATAATTATTGGTGGTGGTTTTTCTGGCGCCATCACAGCCATTAATCTGCTAAATAGAGCAGAACAAAATATCAATATTGGTCTAATAAACCATAATGCGCCTTTAAGTAAAGGTATAGCTTATAGTACAGAAGAGCCATACCATCTTCTAAATGTTCCCGCAGGAAAGATGAGCGCGTTTCCGGATAAACCAAACGATTTTATTCATTGGCTTGCTCAACACCCAGACTTTAAAAATAATGATGATTTGTCAGGTATATTTGTACCAAGAAAGGTATATGGCGAATATATTCAATTTTTACTCAGCGCCCAAATCGAAAGCAGTCATTCAAAATTAGAGGTTATAAAAGATGAGGCCATTGAGATACAGGGCAATGCTAACTCATCGTATAGCATCCAGCTTAAAAGCCAACCGGTTCCACTAGAATCTAAACACATTGTATTAGCCCTAGGGAACGCCTTACCTTATAATCTATTACAAAAATATGGCTTCAACGAAAACACAACAGATTATATTAGCAACCCATGGGACTTCAATAAGATAAAAAATATCCCACAACACAAAGATATTTTTATTATTGGCTCTGGTTTAACCACAGTAGACTTGCTTTTAACACTCAAACACAACAAGCACCAAGGCAAAATCAATATACTATCTAGACATGGCTTGTTACCCAAAGCACATGAGCCTTATGAGCCTGTCACAATTGCGCATGATATTAAAAGCTTTTCTAGTTGCTTAGCATCGCTCTCTTATATGAAATCGCAACTCAAGAAAAATACCAGCTGGCGTGCAGTCATCGACTCTATACGCCCTGTTACCCAAGATATTTGGCTACACTGGTCTACTAAAGAAAAAGCCCGTTTCCTAAAGCACCTCAGAGCTTATTGGGACGTACATAGGCATCGCATTGCCCCTCAAATTATGCAATCTATTCAAGAATTGATTAAAGCAAATCAGGTGAATGTTAAAGCGGGCAATATCACAGGTGCAAGCCTAATCGATAGTCAATTCAAAATATCTTATATAGCGAAGCACAACAATGAGCCTAAACAAGTTTCTGCTGATTATGTGATTAATGCTACAGGCCCAAATTATATTTCTTATCTAAATCACCCCTTGGTCAAATCTCTTGTAGAACAAAATTTAACTGGTTGGGATGAGTTCAAGCTCGGATTTAATACCAATAAAAATAGTTTACTAATGAATGATCAAAGTGAGATGGCTAAAAATTTATATGCCATAGGGCCTTTAACCAAAAGTACTTTTTGGGAAATCATTGCTGTGCCAGATATTCGTGGACAAGCGGCTGCAGTCACTCACAGCATTTTGTCTAATTTACGATAAGAAAAATCAATCTTGTGATAAATTCAGTAAGTCATTAAGTTAAATTTACGATGTAAATGTTTACTATACCAAGGCATTTTGATAGCATACCAAGTTAGCCAAATATTTAACATAAAATTAAAATAAAGAATTTATATGCAAAGATTTGTCCGTTTTTTTAGTGCCTTTTTATTGCCCGGTTTTGTTTTTCAAAATGTAATTATGGCTGGGGGCTATGGCACTGGAAGAGAGTTGGCTGAATATTTTCTTGCTCTTGGGCCTAAGAGCGCCATATTGGCATTGTTAGTCACGGGCGGAATTTGGTCTTTGCTCTGCGCGCTCACATTTGAATTTGCAAGATGTTTCCAAGCTTTTGATTACCACACTTTTTTCAAAGCACTATTGGGTCGCTTCTGGTGGATATTCGAAGTAACCTATTGGGCAATTGTTTTGCTCGTATTGGCTATTATAGGGGCCGCCAGTGGCAGTATAGTCGAATTAACTCTAGGCTGGCCATATGAGGCCGGTGTACTGGCTCTGATGGGCTTAATTGCCCTAGTTGTCTACTTTCATAGCAAAGCCATTGCACTCATGCTGTCATATTGGTCATTTTTCTTATTGCTTATCTATATCGCCTTTTTTGTTATTTGTTATGCATTATTCTCGAAAAATATCACGGCAGTGATGGACAGCGCGACACTTCAACCTGGCTGGACACACAAAGGCATGCAGTATGGATTTTATAACTTATGTTTCATGCCTGCCGTATTCTTTTCTCTCTCTGCCTTAAAAACACGTACCCAGGCAATCAGTGCTGGCTTGTTTGCAGGCTTTATTGCAGTTGTACCAGCATTTTTCTTTATTTTAGCGATGTGCTCTGCTTACCCTTCTATTATAGATGCAACAGTGCCGGCAGCTGTCCTTATCCATAACATAGGCTCCCCATTATTTGGTTTTGTTTTTTATATTGGTTTATTTGGTACCCTGGTAGGTACAGGCGTTGGTATGGTGCATGCAATTAATCAGCGTGTCGGCAAAGCATATGAAGTTCGACAAAAAATAATGCCTAGATATGTTCGTTCGGGTATTGCCTTGTTGTGCTTTTTAGTCGCTTTTGGAATCTCCAAGTTTGGATTAGTCGCTTTAATTGACAAAGGTTATGGCACCCTTACTTGGATTATGATTGGCTGTTATGTTTTGCCTCTCGCTTTTATTGGTATTTATAAAATCGCCAAGCAAAAGAGACTATCCACTAAATCAGCTCCTATTTTATGAAACGAAATGTAAATGGAACAGGGTAAGCCTCCCCACTTTTGGCAAAAGTAGATCCTCTGATCATAATCGCCAAATTAGCCAATATCAGAATTGAGACAAATAAGAAGCAAGAAATATAAAATAAAAAGAATACAGCACCCAATGCTTTAAGCGCTACACCCAGTATGATGAGCGAAAGATTAAACAGTGTCATGCCGATTTGGAAATTGATGATATTCTTTGCATGCGTATCTAAAAATTCAGACTGCCCTTTTTTTTGTAGCCATAATAAGTATGGGGCAACCAGGTTCAGAAATGGAATGAACAGTCCACTCAGACATGAGATGTATAACAAACTAGCCCAGTTGTTGTGTTCTATATTCTCGCTAATATTGCTCACTGTATTCCCCTTTCCTCATTACTGGAAGTCATATTATTAATTTATAGTACTGTCATATCCTAATATACATTAATGCTTTAGTACATATTTTGGATGAATAAGTCCTTTTCCGGTATATTGTTTAATGCCATAATCATGCGGTGTATTTGGAAGTGTAACTGATCTACGCTGCCATGTGAAATCTCACAATTCATAATTTTGGATTTTTTGGCCGTTCGCATGTACTCCATGAAAATTTGATTTTTCTGAGTGATATCAAGGTATTCGGGCAGTTCATTTGACTGGGAGCTGGGGTAATAAGATTGTGCCTTTAATACCCATGCTTCTTGCAATGCTTGAATATAGCATGTTTGTAAGGTTGCGATAGCTGACTTTTGTGTCACATTATATTTATGCTGAAGTAGTCGACCTAAGCCTTTAGAATGCCGATGATAATTATCCGGACAGGTTATCTGCTTAAACAGGCTGTTAATTCTCCCCAACCGTTCTTCTGGATTAACAATGTTATTCAACCGAACACTTAAGACTGTATGTTGAATTTTACTATACAAAAGCTCTTCTATCGGCACATCAACAGCATCAATATCTCGTGGAAATTCTATCACTGTTCCTTGTGATGAACTGATTGCACTCTCTTCTTCATCTGGTGCCAGATCATTTGTTTCTAATCTATCTTCTTCATTGTCGAGCATTTGACTCAGCTCATAAAACAACCCATAGGTGATATCATGCTCTGGGGGAGCGTCATTCTCATATAATAAAGTATCGGTAGCATTTTTATCTAATTGTTTTTTCTCTTCTACAATTTTTGTTAATAGTGCCATTTTCTCTTTTGGTGCTCCGACGATACGGGTGGTGAAAATAGAGTGAGATATAGGAGATAATATTTTATCTGATTGCGCTATCAATAAAAGTTTTTCAGCCTCAGCTGGCAAGCATAATTTAAAATCACTTACATAAGAATCAAAATAAGCCTCTTGTAGCTTGAGTAATGTCTCTTGTTGCTCCTGTGAGATTTTCAAACCCAAAATCCGTTTTAGAAATGGCGGCTTAGGATATTTATAGCTGTTGGTTAGCACCTCATTGAACAAATGAGACAAAACCTCTCTTCTAGCTCTTGGATATCGAATCCATTTGATACCACAAACCTCATCATTTATTAACTTGTCAATATCATTAGGTAAATATTGACTGAAGAAATCAGTTCTTGCAATTAAAGCTAAGTTGTAAGTCCTTGTAATCGCCTCTGTGCTGCCCAAATATTTTTTCAACGTAAGTTTACCAACTTCTTGCCTCTTCTCAAATACATCTGTACTTAATATTGCTTCCCTTGCTTGCAAAATTAAGTTTAAAACTCTCACGCCAGAGTCTTGATCAAAACTGGGTACAAACTGATTCGCAATGGAATCAAGGTGACCATCAATAACGCGCATAATTTGCTGGTAATCTTTCTTTACTGATATTAATGAGCTTAACGTGCTTTCAGCTTTTTCCAGAGGCAAACATGCATAGGCACTCAAACTTCGAGCTTCTAAAATCTCGCGCTTCAAAAAATTAACCACTTTTGTAATCGAGCCCCCTGCTAGTAGCTTATTTTTGGCTTTCGTCATTGCCTTTAATACGTGCGCTTCTAGAGTTGTATAATAAGTCTCGCTCAGTGCTTTGTAACATGACTTTTCGTCAGCAAAACTCTTGTAGTAGTTGATAGCCTCAAAATGTTCGATAACACGAGAATCATTCATTACCTGCTCCACATCATCTTCTTCCTCTAACGCTTCTAAAAAAGAGGTATTTTTGATAACAATAGAACGGTACGCTGATAATATATCTTCCTTTAATAGACAAAAATATTTATGAGTATCAAAACTAGAAACACCATCTAATCTGGAAATAATGATGTCTTGTTGTTCAAGCCAAAAATCACGCCAACCAAGATCCTCTGTTAAATCTGCATTGAGCTGATCAAATAACGTATATATCGTATAGATTAATTCAGGCCTAATAGGTGGCGCCCAGGCTCCGTATTTATAGTTATACTTCGCTGTTTTGATAAATCTTTGCGCGTTTGGGCCTAAGCACTCAAGCGGCAACTGAATAGTATTTTTTAACTCAAATATTCTGAGCCTTCGCTCTTTCTCGCTAGAACTTGTTAAAATATGGTTTTTACTTTGAACAAAGCAAATAAGTCTCAACCAATCGATAATAGTATTGGGTTTCTCATTCTTCTTTAAAACAGTCGCGAGTATGCTTGAATGATTGGTTTCTTCTTGGTTGATATCAGGTCTGTTTAACTTACTTTGTTCTTTAAGGTAATCGTTCCATTCCCCAATTGAAAACGTTTGCCAGTTAAGTGGCGACTCACTCATTATTACTGCTCTCTACTCCCAGCCTGAATACCTGTTTAGACATTAAAATTATCTGATAGTTCAGCTAATATGTTTAGGCGTATTTATCAATAGCGTGCAATTGCATTGGACAATACAATGCACAAAAGAAAATACTATCTATACAGAGACTTTCTACCCAGAATTATTCGGATAAATGTATAATGTTAAACTAGAATGGGATATATACCCATAATCTACTTTATAATCAAAGAGTTATCGCATATCATGAATATCTATATTATTTTGGCATTTACCGCAGGTCTTCTTTTGGCGCTCCAAGTTGGTGTAAACGCAACGGTCGCCAACTCGATCCAGAGTAGTTATATGGCAGTATTACTTTCATTTAGTGTAGGTACCCTGAGTTTAATAGCTTATGCATTAACCTCAAAGCAAACTTTCTTCATATCAATGAGTCATATGCAAAATATACCATGGTGGGGGTGGTCTGGTGGCTTGCTAGGGGCAGCATACGTGACATTAGCCATTGTCAGCGCCCCCCAAGTCGGTGCCGCACAGATGGTTGCTTTTATTGTGACTGGCCAATTGCTCACCAGCTTAATTTTAGATCACTTTGGATTAGTGGGATTTGAAGTTAATCAAATTAACCTATACCGAGTTATAGGGGCTATTTTCTTGATTACGGGTGTATTTTTAATTCGCAAATCATAAGCCATATAAAAAAGCCTGCTTAAGCAGGCTTTTTTATGCATGTCTTTGTATTAGTATACGTAAACAACACTACGTGGTTCAGTAATTTCAAAGTGGCTAATAACAGGATATGTATTACAATGCTCAACAGTTGTAAATAACCCAATATGCTCAACCCAGCAAGTCGTTTCGTAGCTTACATCGATACCATACCCAACCATTTCTTCATCAGCCCACAGAATTGGGTAATATAAATCAGCACCGCCTGATACATTGTTCACTTCTTCAGTCATTAATTGACGCATAATATTTTCCTCACTTCGTTAAAAATATAAAACACTTTTTCTCTCAAAAGTTAGGAAAATGATAACGGAAGCTCAAAAAGATGGCTAGCCCTTATCTGACCACTGGTCTATTAAATAAAACCATTTATCGACTAAACCACACACCACGTCATGCTAGTCGACCAACTATGGGGCTAGCCTTTGTTTTTCCCATTGTGTTTTCGCCAAATTATAACGAATCCGATCATGTAGCCTATTAGGGTGCCCCTGAAAAAACTCAAACTGACTAGGCTTAATAGCATAACCTCCCCAATTTTCTGGGCACGTTATATCTGCAGGGTGGTTGTTCTTATATTCTTTGTAAGCAGTTTCTAAGACTGCCCGATCCCTAATTTGGTCACTTTGATTGGATATAATAGCGCTTATTTGGCTTTCTAGAGGGCGCGTCTTAAAATACTGCTCTGATACCGCTCTTGAGGTCTTTTTACAGGTGCCCAAAATACGAACTTGTTTAGAGAGAGCCGCCCAATAAAAATTAAGCGCTACATGCTGCTCACTTTTAATCTGTTTGCCTTTTTGGCTGCTATAATTGGTATAAAAAATCAATTCGTTCTTATTAATTTCTTTAAGCAAAACAATCCTAGAATCAGGGTACCCACTTTCATCGGTTGTTGATAATACAAAACATTGCGCATCTAAGATATTCTGCTGTATGGCCTCCGCTAGCCAAGATTCAAAAATAAGGTATGGGGATTCGGGCAACTGAGCTTCGTCTAGTTTCTGGCCACCATAATCTCTCCGTAAATCACTTAGCTTTATGTTTGTCATACTGAGTCCTACTGATCTGCTTTTTGATTTTTATATTGTAAGTACATCATTTCTTAGTTAGCTTGCATGCCTTCCGCCTTGAACGTATAATTTTTATTTTTTACATTCTGATTTTTGTTTCCACTATTATGCTCAATAATAACAAGAGAATATGGATAGCAACAGCTCTGGGTTGCATAGCCCTTATCATCTGGGGCTTTGGTGCTCTACTGGTTGTTTCTTTAAACAATATACCAAGGTTTGAGCTTGTTACCATTGTATTTGCTTCAAGCTGTTATTTATCTATTTGTAGAATATCAGTTAATCGCTCATGGTATAAAATAAAAAAAGTATCCTGGAAAATGTGGGCTTTTGGAATTATGGGTATCTACGGGGCAAATTTGTCATTTGTCTACGCAATGCAGTGCGCCCCTCCAGAAAAAGTAGATTTGATTAATTATTTATGGCCTATCCTGGTCACAATCTTATCTCCTTTGGTTTTTAAAGCAAAGGTCAACTTTCTATCTATGTTAGGTGTTGCAATTGCGTTTGCAGGCATATTTGTTGTATTAACAAACGGAGCAAGTTTGGCAGGCTTTGAAATGCAGTACTGGCCAGGATTTCTGCTTGCTTTGTTAAATGTTATCTTTTGGGGCACATATGTTATTGTTAGCAAAAAAAATTCTACTGTCCCGAATGAAATGATTGGACTGTACTGTGGTATTGGCGCAATCTGCTCTCTTATAATTCATTGTTATACAGAAAATTTCTTGCTGCCAAGTAACAAAGAATTAGTTACAATGATAACCATTGGGCTAACAGGCCAAGGGCTTGCGTATATATTGTGGGATTACGGTATAAAATCAGGGCATTACTATTTGCTTTGTACGCTATCATACTTTACACCAATATTATCAATATTATTATTAGTTAAATTTCAATATACTATGGCGAGTGATCATTTATGGATTGCGGCTACGTTAGTAAGTTTAGGGGCTTGCTTGGCAGAGCCAAAATTTATTGCCATAATTAAAAAGTCGATCGCTTTTAGGGCTAATTCTAAATCCACCGTGAAAACAATATAATAAGCAGTGTTATGGATAAATATGCAAGTCACATTACCCCCAGAGCCATAAAATTCATGCTTTCAGATAACACTCCTAAATACTGGCACAGTCATATGGCGGCGCCAACTTATACTTTTAATACATTAGCGCTTTATTTACCCATTTTAGAAAGAATGGTCGTTTTAAGTTTAAAACAAAGTTTAAATAACTTGCCTAATATGGTCTTAAAACAAGAGGTGCAAAGTTTAATTGCACAAGAGGCTTATCATGGTAGTGAATTTGCAAAAATGTTACCTTCACTTGTTTATCAGCATTATCCTAATCTAAATCAAAAATATAAATTTAAATTTTTAGGGGCATTGGCCTTTAGCATAAATAAAGTCCTGCCCAACTTCCATTATGCACTATCTGCTGCAGGCGAACATTTTACGGCTATTTCTGCAGACTTGTTTTTAAGACGCCCTAAAATTTTTGAAAATGTAGCGCCAGAATATTCTGCCATATGGCGTTGGCATGCAATAGAAGAAATTGAACATAAAACAGTTGCCTTTGATGTTTACCAGCATTTCAGCGGGAACTACATACAAAGAATTTTAGCGATGATTATCATGACTCTCGTTTTTAGTACATTTATGTTCAAGCCCATATGGCTAATGATGCGACACGACAATGAGCACAGAAAATTAAAAGCTTACAAAGAAGTTTTTAAGTACCAATGGGGAAAAAGGGGATTATGGCGCGGTTTGTTAAAGCCATACTTTTTTTATTACCACCCAAGATTTCACCCTAAAAAAATTAAGAATGACCAACTCATTAAAAAATGGACTTCCGCCTTATCCAAACAAGAGAATAATCAAAGCCGTTTAGCCTTACTTCAAGCAAATGAAAAATTATTTTAAATTTTATGCTTGTGCCCATTTAAGGCGGCTTGAGCATAGGTTAGGGTTCGTTCCCCTTTTGTATTGTTAGGCCTTTCCTCCAATCTCGCATTATATTGAACAGTCAATGTGGCCGGTCTATCTTGAGGCTCTGCTGATGACGCCGCCGTAGTCTTCTCATTCTGTTTCTGAGCCACCACTGCTAATGCCTCCTCTCTTATTCTCATTGCTTTAAAATGTAGGTAAAGCTTTTCATACTGAGAAATAGTGGCAGCCACTTGCTTAATAAATGGTCTTTGATCAATTTGAGGAAATAAATTGTCAGCAAACATATCACAAAATACCTGAACCGTTTTGTCAGTTAATTCTTCTTGCTTGAGGTTCTGTTGCGTTAACAGATACTGATAATATGGAAACAACAATAAAGCAAAAATATTGAGCCTTGGGATCTTTACCCCATTTTGACATACAAAGATATCTATTTGATGCAGCTGATTGCTAATAAATTGGTATACATAGTGTTCAATCTCATTATTTGGTTGAGGCACAATATAACTCATCAATTTATTATCATATAAAAAAGTTAAATTGGGTAAACTATGCCCTTTTAAAAATAAATCGTCTAATCTTGCTTTTAGCACACCAAACGGTACCTTTTGCATAATCTTTTTAGCACAAGATCTCATTGCCTCAATAGTATCAAGCGTTAAAGCTTTTTGGGTGTGGCTTGCATAATATACACACCGAAGAATTCTGCTCGGATCTTGTATTAAGGCTGATTCTATAGGCCTGGTTTTTGTCGGCAATAAATAGGGACTATTCAACAATGTGTATATCTCATCGGTTGCCGCAAACGTCTTTCCTTCTTTGGTTGCAAAAAGCGCATTATCAGCCAAATAACGTGGCTGAGAAAAGGCAACCAAGTCAAAGTCTGACATCACAGTTATATCTATGTATGGACCCAATGTATAGCAATTTTTCATTGGCGTTGCAGAAAAAGACTGTATTTCTCTTAATATGTTGATAGGACAGTTTGTCACAAAATCATGATCATTCGCACGAATTTTTAATAAGCTATCCCTGACAAAACCACCATATAGCAAAACAATGTACCCTTTTGCTTCTATTTGAGACATCAGAGTAGAGATAGAATCAGGTATGAGTATTGATGGCAAGAGCGATTCCGCACATCGTTGGGCCACCCATTCTTCCGGCTTGTCTCTTAAAGCAATCCCGCTAACATCTTTTACGAGCGCGCTTCTGTCTGCTTCTACATTTAATTTTTCTAATTTCTCTGCTTCCGAATCTTGCGCTAGATTTTGAAGCGATTCAACTTTTACGGCTAAATTTTGCTCTGTTTTTTTAGTTGCCGACTCAGATTCTTTAGAAATTGATAACAAACTCAACCCTTCAGATATAACGGTTACATCAACATCCAACGCTAATTTTTCACCCTCATTTTCTGGCTGACACTTTCCCAACTCAATCTTATCGCGTTGTTGTCTAAGTTTTTTATTAAATCTTTTTCGCGCTTGTTTTGCTTTCTTTCTTCCTATTGCTTTCGCTTGTTTCTGTTCCATAGCGACTTGATGCTTTTCTTGCTGTTCAAGTTTTTGTTTGGCTTGTTCTCCAGCTTGCGCCTCAATTTCTGCTTCTCGCGCTAATGCCTCATTTTGTTTTTGAAGCCTCCGAAGTTCTTGCTTATGTTTATTCTGCTCTCGCAAATTCGCTTTCTTTGCTTGGGCGCGCTTTCTTTTCTCTTCTCTTTGTTTTGCTTGCTGCCTTTTGCGTATTTTCTCTTCTCTTAGCAAAGAGTCAGCCGCTTTTTTTGCTAAAATCTCTTTATGTTGTCTTTCCGCTTCAGCTTCTTCTTTTTTTAATTGAACTGTTATTTCTTTCAATCTATCCTTAAACGTCAACCCTATTCCAGCCATGCTAACTTGACATATCTTCCCACTCAAAATTTGTTCAGACTTTAAATTACAAATCCATAATTGCCAATTTAGCCAATGCCTATATCCAGCTTCGAGACAAGATTTATCTTTACTTTTTGCCAACAGTGGCCACAACTGTAAACTTGTAGAAAATTTTTCAGGATAAGTCGATAACGAGCCTGTGGGTAAGCATTGTTTTAATTGCTCAAAAACATTATCACTTAATGTATTTGAGTCTCTAGTATTTTGATCGAACAGACTCAGATAACAACCATACTGAACTATGTGTATTTCTTTCGGGCTTTGAACTAACGTTATAATATCTTGACATTGCTTTTCATTGCGAGTCAATTCAGAAAGTGTATTCTGTTCTGACACAACCGTTTTTTGCAGCAACGCCCGCACATTTGAAATAGCCCATTTTGCTTTCAACAGCCCTTCTTGAGCGGCATCCTTTGCAGCGCTGTAGTCTCCCAAAATAGATAGTAGTTGTGCATTATAAACAGTGTAATGTAAAAAACTGAGATGAAGTTGGTACAGATTCTGTGAAACCCTATCAACATCTTCTGCTCTTTCCACCCAAAATCTACCTGCCTCTTCTAAAGCAAATTGAGTACCCTCTACAGATTCATTCTTGGCATATATAAATGCCACCTTCAAAATAGGGGTTAACTCTTCTTCTATTGATTGAATGGCTTTGATGGCTTTGATGGCTCGACGTAAACAAGCTTTATAATCAGAATCTATAGGTTCTAATGAGGGTTCCATTAATAGCTTTGAACACTCTCTAATCAGCTCCAAATTATTCATGATTAAGACTATGTTCAAAGACAAATATACATCGCCATATTTTAGGTTGTTTTTATCAATATATTGCTTTAAGAATAGAGTCCCTATTATTTTTTTCTCACGAACAATAATGTTTTGATATAAGTCTTTTTGGCTACGAGTTTGTGTCGTACTCGAGGGATGAATAAAACGATTGTAATATGCCGAAAGGTTCTGTGAGAGCTGAGATAGAAATATGGGATCATGGCGAAGCGCATCTTGATGTCTTAAATCAAAATGCTCATCCAAATAATCTAATTTATTCGAAATATTTTTATCATCTAATATAGTATGAAACTCAGATATGGCTAACTCTACCCGGCTCGCCTCAATTAAAGCTTTATCTTGAGTTTCTGGATTTAAAAAACCTAATAAACGCTGAATAGCCTGTTCTTGAGATAGGCCTCTCAAAGCTGTGCCTGCATGAATAACCTTCATCCCAGTTTGATTGGGTTGGGTTTGAGTTTTAGATTTTTTTGTACTTGAGGCAGAGGTAGAAGCGTTGTTTAACATAGGAAGTCTTGAATATGTAACATCAAAAAGTATCAATGCTGAATATTAACACATTAGCAAGTAGACTAAAAAGAAAACCCAAGGGAAAATACCCAGCAAAAAAAATAGGCAGTATGCAACTGCCTATTATATTTAGCGTTTGGGTTTAAGGCTACTTTTTGGTATCAGGTGCGTGTTCTCCACCTGCTGCCACAAATAGCTTGTATAGTTTTAGAACTGCGATAATCCAAATTATAACAATAACAACCATTATTGTTGCAGAATAAGGCGCGATAACCATTACTGGGCCAATAAACAAGAACATCATTTGTTGTAGTAGTGCGCCGCCTGCTTTACCTAAGCGTCCACCCACAACATCAACCGCAGCTTTACCTTTCACTTTAGACTCTTCATCTAAAGGAATGTAACTCATTTCTTTAGTTGGATCGAAGAGTGCGTACTTCGTACTCTTACTTAAGATATTTTGAACCGCACCCAAGATAACGGCAAATCCTAAGGCTGTCATGCCTAATGTAGATACGAGCGGATTAACAGAATCCGGGAATATAATAGTATAGAAAAATAGTGAGCCCGTGATACCTATAATAACAGGCGTCGCTAATGCACCTACTTTCCATCCCAATGCTCGAATCAAAGAACTACCCACTAAGATGGTAACAAAAGTCGATATGCCTGCATAACTGACGAAAGTACCCCAAAATGCTTGTTGTGCGGATGGATCACTAAAGTTAGCATGTACTTGGTTTTTCCAAGCCACTTCAACCAAGTTAATTGAAATACCATAAGACACCACTAATACAGCCACCCATAACAGGTAAGGCGACGTTGCGATGAACTTGATGCTCTCTTTCATGCTCATTTTGAGCTTTTTCTTAGTCTTTTTAATGTCACCTGAATCGACTAATCGCTCGTCGGTTAGTACCTTTTTATCCATGTAGTAGTACAACGCTAAAAGCACAAGACCACATGCCACAACAATTCCCATCATATAATTCAAAGTCACGCCGTAGGCTAATGTGCGATCAGTTATGTCTTTACCCATACCAGCACAGTATTTTGAGACAATACCAGAGAACGCTGTCGCCAAGTTAGCTAACAAGTAAAAGTGGGCGTAAAAACGCTTAGCTTCTGCAACTTTTACGATACTATTGGCAAATTGCCAAAACAGTAACGTCGCAATCATAGAACCCCAAAGTTCTGATAATGCATAAAAAAGCGAAAATGACCAATATTTATAAATATTGATAATATTGTTGAAGCCATCAGGTAATTGCTGGCTTAGCCATTCAGCACTACTCGTAGGATGAATTAATGCTTGATTGGGATACAAAACTAGGGCAAACAAGGCGAAAAACCCTAAGAAAAATAAGACAGTAGAGTAAAAAACGGTTTGTCTCGAATATATGCTACTCAACTTCGAATAAATGAAGAAAGAAACGACAGCGAGTGGCAAAACGATCCAGACTTTTAGGAAAGTAATAATTTCCGACCCGCCTGTAGCAGAGGTGACCAATACGTCTTTTGTATTTCTCATAATCGTGTAATCAAACAAGATTAATGAAATCATAATGGTCATAGGCAGAAATTTCTTATGCTCTATACCATAGATAGGCCAAAGAAAATGTCTAATATGTTGTAATTTAGTTTTAGGTTCTGAGTGTTCCATAGGACAGTAATTTACTCTAAAAATGTGTCTTATCACTAAGTATCGGCAGCCCCAGAAATTTCAATAGGCAAGTCCGAAATAATAGTGATAAAATTATTTTCTCGCTGCCCTTTTCACCAGCCCGATGAGCTTTATGTCCTACAAAATTGATAGCGGTGCTGCTGCTATCCTTATCATCCCTATATGCACATCAATAATTGGCGTATATGCATCAAACCCCTCCTTTGCTTTCTTAAACAAAAGCTTAGCAGGAAATATTGAGCGGCCATCTGATTCTTCTGGAAGTTATGAATCATACATGACAAAATGCCTAAATACAAAATATAGTTAGAACTTTAGTTCACACATAGGGGAGAATTAATGCAAACCGTGTATTTCCCATCGAAATATATTATTCAGCAAATCAAAGAAGGTGATTTCACTAAATTTAGAGAGGTTGTTCTGAAATATAAATATAAGCATGTCGATTTCTCATTTAAAGGAATCAACAGTGCTATGGCTGAGTCTATTGGAGAAGCTATCCAACAAACACCAATAGAGTCTATCAGTCTAGCTTTCAACTACCTAGGGTCCAATGGTGCGCAGCAATTTTTAAATGCCATCAAAAAAACTGGGGTCACGAAGGTCAATTTAACGAGAAATTTTATTTGCGCGCCAGGTGCACTAGAGCTTTTAAAACATGCAACCAACTCTAACATTAAACATTTAATACTCGCTAAAAATAAAATTGGTCCCGAAGGTAAAGGTCGCCAGCTACAAGCCATTGCGCGTCCATCATTCACCCTCGACTTATCCCATAATAACCTTTGGCAATAATCCTGAATATCTCAATCAAGCAGAGAGAAACCAACGTTACAAAGCCAATTAACGGCCGCAAATCCAGTAATTGCTATTGCTGATTTTTGTGGCCCCGCTGCCATATTATGGGAAACAATAGCAGATGTTATCATCCCGGCTATTTGCGTCCACTGCTTCTGGCTCAAGCCTGGGACTTTAAATCCATCTTCTTTGACTTTAAGTGCTTCTGTCCCTGTGGTTGACGAACCATAGCCGCCGCTGACTAGCAATATATCAGTACATGTTAAAAGCTTCATACAACACCTCTGAAGGTTCATTAATATCAATTATTTAGTTGCCTGCATTATACCTGTTATCCAACAACAGTCAACAGTAATTTAGTAAACTTTAAAAATATTAAGGTGGGATTTTAGTGTATATGCAGATGATCTTGAATCGATTACTTATATTAAGGTAGGAATAAGCCACTGTCCCGAGCTAAATTGATATCATTAATATCGTATTGTGACATCGGTGTCTTAATTTTTAGTGCTTAAGCGCATGAATATGTGCTTGAGAGGAAGCAGTTCCTAGCTGTAAAACCATTTGGCCAGACAGCATCTCATCCACTTTGCCGCTGGCACGCTCTACAGCTTTATTGGCTTCTTCCGTCATGGCTTGGACATTCAGTAAAGTTTTATGCGCTTCAGGCAGCATATCAGTGGAAACCGTCCCCAAAGCACCATCTAATTTGTCAGCCAAGTCATTTGCTTTTTTAACGGTTTGTTCGACTTCGGATAGTAAATGCATGTTGACTTGATTCACCGTATCGTTACAACTGTCTACTAAAGTTTTAAGCGAGACACAAAGTTCTGCCAATTTAAAAAGTACATAGACACCGGCTCCTGAGGTCACAACCAACCCTAATCCAGACAGGGCAGACCAACCAAAAGAATAACAATAACCGGCAAGAAGACTGGCAACACCTAAGGATATTCCAGCTTGAATATTATTCTGACCTAAATAATTAGCCATAATATCACCCAAAGAATTATATTGATAAAAAATCAGCTTATAAGGTTCTCTATTAAGATGAAACTGATCGTTTGTTTGTTACCGCTTTAACAAAGGGTATCGCCCTCATAATAACCTCTGTATTTTCGTTAAGCTTTAAGATATTTTTTTGCGACAGCATTGGTGTCATCTAAAGTTTCATTCGTGTCTATAGCAATATCTTTCACTTGATCTAAAACACCATTTTGACGACGTACTTCTCTATTTGTTTGTCTAGCCAAACTATTCATTTGACCTAATACATCTTCCACCGTGGTTAATGTCTCAAAGGTATCTGCATCTACCACTTGAGTTTGACTATCGAATAAAATAGTGATCGCAGGTTTAGAATCGCCAGATTCATCTTTGTGATGCCCTTTTTTCTTGTCAGCGCGCTCTTTATCTCGTGTAGATTGAAAGACATCTTTGACGGTATCATCTATTTCTGTCTTTTGGGATTGCAAACATTTAGGGGTGAAAAACTTCTTGATGGCATGCCCTATTGCATGCCAGACACTATTAATATTTTTTGCATGTGATTTGGCTTTATGTGCAGCAAAATTAGTATCAGCTACTGTTCCAGCAATATCGTCTATTTGTTCACCCTGCTCATGAACTTTATCATTTGTGCTATCTGCAATGTCGCGTGTGTCTTGAGCTATATCCAAAATACGATGCGCAGTTTTATTGGAGTCTTTGACAACATTGTGAATTTTGTCTTTTTGCGATTGGGGTGAACTTCGCGTGTCGATAATAATATCAACTGGTTCTACATTGTGATTTTTTTTCCTTTCCCTACCCATAAAATTCTCCTTAAAGCAGTCTTACCTTTATACCATTTCGGTTTCAAACTGAATACTGCTTATAAATATAGTTAAGCTAATTTTAGTATGTGTCGAAAAATTGACATGTAATATTATTCGGGTATCTGAAATGAAATTTTATTCACTGCTGTTTTGCTTGGTTCTGAAGTTTTCGCTAATTTACGCAACATCTGCACAAGCGTTTGATAAGGGTATCTATATTACCCAGTCAACGCTGGCAAATACACAATATCTCACGCAGCTGATTAACCAATCTAAAGAAGTGGGCATTAATACTTTTGTTGTTGATTTAAAAAAAGACACAAGAAGCTATAGTAAAAATATTAAGCTGATAAAGTCGAATGGTATACGCTATGTCGCACGTATAGTTGTATTTGCCAAAGGCGGAAATATTAACCAAGTTCGCTCTTTAAATTACTGGAAGAAAAAATATCATCTAGTTGACGCTGCTATTAAATATGGTGCTGATGAAATCCAATTAGACTACATAAGATACTCTACAAAGCAGCGCCCCTCCAGTCAAAATTCAGTAGATATTCACAATGTGATTAAATGGTTCAAGAGTCAGAATAATGTCCCCCTACAAATAGACGTTTTTGGAGAAGCCAGCTTCAAGCCGTCCACACGTATAGGGCAGGATGTTCGGTTGTTCGCCCCATCTGTAGATGCGGTATGTCCAATGGTTTACCCAAGTCACTATAAGCCATATAGTTACCACTCTAATCGCCCATATGAAACGATTAATAAATCCCTTAAAGCTATGCGCTTGCAATTCAACAATAAGCCCCCATTTAAAATAAAACCCTATATAGAAGCAACAAATTTTAGATACAAAATGTCTACAGATACAAAGATTGCTTATATTTTAGAACAAATAAGAGCCGTTGAAGATAATGACTCTGATGGCTGGTATGTTTGGAGTGCAAACAACAAATACGGTGCCTTGTTTAAAGCATTAAAACTAAAAAATAATGGTCAGACCGTGCAGGCCGACTTTAATTTTGCTCCCAAGTCAAAAAGCAAATCACGACCTAAAAAGCAGAAGCAACATTATAAAACCAATATTGATATGGAAAAATGGAAAGCATTCAAGCAACGGCAAAGAGCCCGATAGAACATAAACCTAACACTTATCAATGCAGCCTTGGTATAGCAATTATCGCAAATTCATAGAGGATGACGATATACCAAGGCTGCATGATTATTGGAATATATATTGTAATTTTCCAACTGAATCATTCGTATATACGGCAGAATCGATTATTATTGCGCAACCTCATAAATGCTTGCTAAAAAATAGTGCCCCCTACATAATGCTGCCATCTGCTTGACTATTATCCAGCTCTAGTGCAGATAGGACGTTAGATACCTCCATGATAACAGGTTCTGAACTTGCAGAACCTTCTGAAACAGCATTGTCATTTTGCCCCATACTTTCTTCAATAAATAGAGGGTCAGATGCTAATACATCATCAAGACTCAACGGTTCAGTTAATGCTTGGACCTCGTTGACATCTAACCCAACATCATATGCATCTAAAGTATGACCATCTTCATGAGTTAGCAGGGATTTCCCAAAAATATAGTTACCATTTATTGTTTCAGCTTGATTATCTGTGTTCAAATCTAGCACAACAAAGCCAAGTGTATTCAGGCTGAAAAACTCACCTTCTTGATTAATACCATCTTGATTTGAATCTTGCCATATACCAAAATCGCTCCAGTTATCATCCTCATTGGAAAGTAGACCATCTTGATTTGTATCAAAAACATTGCGGAGGGCTTCCATATCAGTTTGAGCAGAATCATCATGATTGGTAAACACAAACTCATCCATACTATCAATGTGACCGTTACTGTTTAAATCAACTGCAAGCAGCCCATCATCTGCCTCAACCCAAGCCATATTCTCATTAATATCATCATTGTCGACATCCATAGCCACACCTGAACTCGCATGTGTCAGCTCCAAACCATCCCCATCTAAGTCGATCAGAACAGGAAATATAGGGGCTTCATTGTCTATTATGGTAATAAGGCCTACTGTAACTGTACCGACACTTACGCCATTAAGTGTATAGGTAAAAGTTGGTGCGATTTCTGAACCATTTCTATCAAAAGTAAATGTGCCATCTGATTGCATAATAATTGTAGCGCCAGTTGACAATAGAACAGTTTGCCCAACATTCGCTGCGCTTCCATTTACGGCTGTAACTACGCCGCTACCACCGCCTAAATCATTCGCTAAAACAGTTGAGGTAGGGGTTAACAGGTTATCTTCAATAAATGGGTCAAGTTCAGGGTCAGGAACATTACTCTCTACATCAAAGAAGAAATCGTCGACTGCATCGTTAACATCAACAACTCCGTTAATAGTAATACTCACAGTGGCTTGACTGCCGCCATTGAGGGTATAGCTAAAGGAATCACTTGCAGTTTGTCCGGCTCCTAAACTGTTAAAGGCACCATTTTGATTATAAACATAAGTCCCATTGGCTTGCATGGTCACTGTCGCACCGGAGGCTAATAAAATAGGCGTGTTAACTGCGCCACCATTGACTGCGATTACAGACTTAGGTCCGCCATCGACATCAGTATCATTCGTGAGTACGCTACTACCATTTAAGATATTGTCTTCTGATACGCTTGCGCTATTGGCCACCGCCACTGGGGCATCGTCGGTACCGGTAATGTTAATACTGACGGTGGCTTGACTGCCGCCATTGAGGGTATAGCTAAAGGAATCACTTGCAGTTTGTC
>CAXBML010000008.1:0-106073 GCA_963976875.1 uncultured Coxiellaceae bacterium | reverse complement strand
TGGCGGCGGCCACGACCGTTGCACCACCCATAATCGTGATATTACTGACCGTGCCGCCATCCGCGCCGAACTGATTCCCCGAGCCATCGATGAGAAAACCGGTTAACGTTAAGGCACTGCCATCCGGCGTGGTGCCATCGGGTAAACTCGCTTCGTCTAATGTGCCGGCGCTAATATCGGCGGCGATGGGTTCATCATCAATAATCGTGACGGTTAAGTTGGCGTTAGCGGTATCGTTATCATTATCGGTAAAGACGTAATTAAAGACATCCGTGCCTTCGGTATCAGACATATTGGCATCGGAGTCATTATCAATCGGATTAATTAAGGTATACGTATAAGCGCCTGTGGCCCGATCGACGACCAAGGTATTGCCTTCAAAGGTGGTGACCGTAATGGTGGCGGCGGTCACGACCGTTGCACCACCCATAATCGTGATATTACTCACCGTGCCCCCATCCGCGCCGAACTGATTCCCCGAGCCATCGATGAGAACCCCGGTTAACGTTAAGGCGCTACCATCTGGCGTGGTGCCATCGGGTAAACTCGCTTCGTCTAATGTGCCCGTCGTTATGTTCGTCGCTACCGGCTCATCATCTATGACTTCAAACGTAATTGTAGAAGAAGCACCATCATTATCGTTATCTAAAAAGCTAAAAGTGAATACTTGTGTTCCACTAAAGTCTGCTTCGGTCGTAATATCTGCAGGATTGCCAGGGTTATCATCATTATCTATAGGGGCCGTTAAGCTATAGGTATAATCGCCTGTGGCTTTAATAATCTCTAACGTACTAATGGATGTCATGACAGTAATAATTACACCGTCATCATTATATGATGTTTGTCCAGGAATACTAACAAGACTAACTTCGCCACCATCGGCACCAAATATATTACTATTAGGCACTATTAAGGTACCAGAAACTGATGGTATAGCAGGTGATCCATTGGAGCCTATTGTTTGGATATCCGCTTCGTCTATTAGTGGTGCAACCTGTGGACTGACATGCGGGCCATCATCAGTAATGTCGATACCCAAGCTGGCGGTCGCAGAATCTGGGGGAACACTACTATCAAAAACAGTATAACGAAATAAGTCTCTAAATATAATATCTGGGTCTAGGCTATCAGTAGCAGGGAGATTGTAAGGTGGAGAACTTAAGCTTTGGTCGTGCGTTACAGGCGCAGTAAAATTGTAAATAAAATCGCCCATTCTATAAGCTGGCGTTGTAAAAGTAGCAGGTACGCTATCCGTGAAAAATATAAGCTCGTTCCCTTCTGGCGTCGTTAATATAATGCGATCGCTAAATGTCGTGTCATCACGATTAGCCAAACCACCTGATCTCGTATTAATAATATTAACAGAGCCAGGATTATCTATCCCGATGCTTGCGCCAAAATCAAATATGTTTCCACCCGTCGTTAATACATTCCCTACTACACCAGACTGATTCACTAAGCCCTCTTCAGACAAAGCTAATTCAATATCTTCACTATTCAGTATATCAGGTGCCGTTGGAAAATCATTGGTATCTATTATCGGTGGTATAGCCGTCTCTTGCTCAATACCTAGATTGCCACTCTCTTCATTTAAATCTCTAGCCGTTGAATCAACTTTCCTCAATTTATCTTTTACTGCATTGTCTGACCCAATAAACAAATTACGACCCAACGATGTCACTGTGCCTTGGTTGTTCGCTGTAATCAACGCAGCCAATTCTGCCCCACCACTATCAACTGGCACATCGAACAAAGCCTCAAATTCCAAATCTAAAAATTCTTCGTCATCCGCATCATCTGCTAAAAATTGTTCATACTTCGCTTCCAGCTGTTGAACACTGAATGAAGCATATTCAATAAATGTCTCCTCAAATGGAATAGATAAATCTTCATAGGGTAATGATGAATTTTGAATAGGTGTAAAAATACCTTCAAGTGAAACCTGCATAGGCACTGCCGGCGCCTTGCTATTCGATTCGATTGCATCATGTTTTATTTTTGCGTTTGATTCATTCGATTGTTTTTTAGCCATTTCTTGCCCAAACTAACTGTGTATATACAATAGCCTGCCTGGCAAAATAGAATATTCCTTATAAGATATATACTAAATATAATGGAATCCTGCTGAACATTAACTGTACCTAGGTACTAGTTTTGAAAAAATAGTATTTGATAGGGTATTTTTATTAAAAAAACAGTGTTTTTTTGGTAAGTAATGGCAAAATGTCAGATTAAAATTTCTAGCTCTGAAGAAGATTCAATAGCGTGTAGTTGGTCCGAAATAGAGGGTAAACCATCAAAAAATTGAGATAAATGGTTATCATCAACGTTAAGTGAAGCTAATGTATTTTGATTATTTGGAAAGTACGTATCTAAATCTACAGTAGTATTCAGAGTCAAATCTAAAAAGATATCGTCTATTTGCAAAAGATTTTGTGGTGCTTGATTCAAACCATTAAACTCAAAGGCACCTATATCTCGCGTTAAATTAGGGATAAAATCACGTTGGTCTGTGCTCGTGTCAAATGGATTACCATTATCAATGGCCAAACTACCTGGCAATAATGCATGGGTTGCTGTGGGGCCGTCATTATCCATCAACGGACTCAATCCTGATGCGAAGAGATGAGATAACGTACCAAATAAATCACCTATGTTAGGCGCAATATCTGCCCCATCTGTACTCCCAATTAAGTTATACCCCAACGATTGATAATGTGTTCCAAATATGTCCATATCAAGGTTGTTTTCTGAAATGATCGTAGAAGATATTGCTGGGCTCAGTAACAACGCAGGCTGAATGTTATATAACCCAGCCCCAGCAACATTGGCATCATTATTAGTAATTGTGCTATTTGAAATTTGTAGAAATTGGCCGTAAAAATTGGCAATGCCTCCCCCCACATAGCCTGCCATATTATTAGAAATGGTACTTGTTTCTACCAGAACATTACCTAAAAAGTTGGCAATACCCGCACCTAATATTCCCGTTTCATTGTCAGCAAATAGGCTTTTATTGATCGTAACCGATCCTGATAAATTCGTTATACCAGCGCCATATGTTCCACTGCTATTCTGTAATAAAGATGATGCAACCATATTGGTTTCTGCACTGTTATTGAGTATGCCACCACCATATAGCTCCGCTTGGTTTAACAACAATGTAGTATGGCTCATATCCAATGTTGAACCCGTCATATTAAAAATCCCACCGCCTATACGAGCAACATTGCTCACGATATTAACATTATCTAATATGACATGACCGCTATTTAAAATTGCACCGCCGTTAAAACTATGTGCATCCCCACCCCGTAATGTGATATTTTTCAATGTTAGTGAAATTTCTGGAAAAACCTCAAAAATCCGGTCTAGATGATTACCATCAATAATCGTCGTCATATCCTCTTCACCGGTAATAATTAAATTGGACTTTATATCTAAATCGCCTTGATAACTATTATTTTCATGTCGACCACTTTGATTTAGTCTATATTCACCTGCACATAAATGGATCTCTGTTGTTCCTTCTTGCATATTTGCATTAATGATCGCTTCTCGTAATGAAATTTGGTCATCTTGTGGATCAATGCTATCTAAAACAGTTGTTATATCGCTGTGACAAATTACGACTTGAGTCACGTTATTTGTCACAACAGATGTTATCGTATCCAAGCTTGAGACATCCGACTCATGATACTCAGTCTGAGTTGTTGGCAATGCAGTAGAATACTCATCTAAATCACGACTAATAGAATTAATACTGGGTAACTTTACGTCTTGGTAGATTTGTTCAAAATTAAATTCTTGGCTTAAATGCTGGTTTACCGCTTCTTCACCATTGGAAGCGGCATTTAAAATAGGCCCTTGCCCTGTCTCTGCTGATGTGTTTCCACTGGCAGGACTTGGCAATGCTTGAATCTTATCAATCTCTGATAGCTCAGGTTCCTGACCATTATCTTTCACCACAACCGGTATATTTAATAGCTCTTCTAACTCATACTCAAGAAATGGATTAATATTTTCTTGAGCAGAAAGCAAAGAATCTTTTAAATCTTGTGATTCTATTACAATCACTTTTGGGTTTGGCATAATTCATGCTGCTCCTATGCGTCAAAAAATAAACCGACTAGAATGCTGTGCTTAGTGCCAGAGTTCATGTTATTTTATTGAAATACTTGAACATTGTTCTATTTCAGTATAAAAGATAAATGAGCATTATCCATTTTGACTATCTATTATTAAAGGAGTGATAATTAGTTTTGGAAGCTAATGTGCTTAATAACAGACAACGAAATTTTATAAGCTGCTTCTTCGCTGTGGTGCTGCTGTCTGTAAGCATAAACTCTGCTGCGCTGCAAAAATCATCCATAAAGCCTATCCCACAAAAAAAGACGCTTAATCCAGAAATGGTATCCTTAGGCAAAATGTTGTTTAATGATGCCAGATTTTCTAAAGAACATACGCATAATTGCGCCTCTTGCCATCAACTCTCATTTTCAGGTATCGACAGAGAGAAAACCTATACTGGTTTTAACAACGTATCAGGTCCGATTAATACACCAACCGTATTAAACGCAACTTATAATTTTAAACAGTTTTGGGACGGACGAGCAGAATCAATAAATGGCGTCATAGATGATCATGTTGCTGATAAAACTATTTTTAATAATGAGTGGGATGTTGTTATTCAGCGACTAAATGATAATCCCGATTATAGTTCTCTTTTTAAACAACAGTTTAATGATGGAATAACAGAAGTTAACGTTGAGCTAGCACTCACTACCTATTTAAAAACGCTCACAACCCCGAATGCCCCTTTTGATGCTTTCCTATCAGGGGATACTTCCGCCATATCCGATGATGCTAAAAATGGTTATGAATTATTCAAATCATATGGTTGTATTTCTTGTCACCAAGGTCTGAATATTGGCGGAAATTTATTCCAAAAAATGGGCGTTTACAAAAACTACTTTGAAACAAAACAGTTTATATCGCAAACGGATCTCGGCTTATACAATGTGACAGGCATAGAGCAAGATAAATTTGTTTTTAAAGTGCCATCTCTGAGAAACGTCGCACTGACAGCACCTTATTTGCATGATGGCTCTGCCAAAACATTAGAGGATGTAATTTTAATCATGGCAGAATATCAAATTGGTCAGCCTATTACTAAAAGAGAAGCTAATTATATAACGGAGTTTTTAAAAACATTAAATGGCGATCTACCTAAAGAGAATTAAGAGTCTATAGTGGAAAGATTTTTCACTCGCTTTTTCATTGCTATCAATGTCTTAGTCATTGTGGCTATCTATTATTTGAGTGAAATCAGACCGTTCTCCTATGAAAATTTTGAAAGTAGAATAAACCAATTAGAGCGTTATGATGCTGAGTTAGATGGTGCGGTTGTTCAAACTCGATTTGGTATTATCAAGAATTATGACCCTATCGTGTCAGCTATCAATGGCTCAGAGCGCGTTCTTCGAAAATTTGAAAAGATTATTACCGAATATCCAAATGATAAAATTAATGACAATCTTTCTCTGTTGAGAAACAGATTTGATGAGAAAAAATCACTCACCGAAGATTTCAAACGATATAATCCTATACTGCTAAATGCTATATCACATTTTTCAAGTATTATGGCAACTATAATTGAAAATCAAGCCCATCTTGAACTAATAGAGTCTTCTTTTGATCAATTAAATCAAGTTTATCAATATCAACTAATAGATAAAGTACATACGCTTTTTCGTGGCGTGTTAATTTATACAAACGTTCCCAGTGAAGAAAAACGCTTATCGCTATTAAGCTTAATTGAGGAAATCGCAACTGAAATAAGTGAAGAAGGTGAAACCTTACCCGGTTTAGACTTAGCTTTAATTTACGCCAAAAAAATATTAGATCTTCAACCTAAATTAACGGAAATTTCTCAATTACTTTTAGACATCCCTATTCTAACGACTCTCAGCAAATTGGACTCTGCATTTACAAATACATTCGATGAGTATTTAACAACATCAAATAGATACAGAATTGTTCTATATGTTTTGGTCTTTTTACTGCTCATCGTACTCAGATCATCTTTTGCTAGACTAACCTCAACGGTCAAAATGTTGCACGTAGAAGTACAACGTAAAATTAGAGCTGAAAAAGAATTAGAAGAAATCAACCGACAATTGGAACAGCGCGTTGCCGATCGAACAAAAGAATTAACAAGTAAAAACAAAGACCTAAACAAAGCCCTTTCAGACTTAGAAGAAGCACAAGAACAACTTATTATCCAAGAAAAAATGGCTTCAGTTGGTATGTTAACAACAGGCGTGGCACATGAAATTAAAAATCCATTAAATTTTATTAATAACTTTTCTGACATTTCAGTTGACCTAGTAGAAGAACTTAACGAGGAACTAGAAGGCCTGAATGGCAAAGTAGATAAAGAAGCGCTAGAGTTCATCAAAGAAATTACCAATGATTTAAAAGTCAATTGCCAGAAAGTTAAAGAACATGGTGATAGAGCTGATAATATTGTTAAAAATATGCTTATACACTCCCAAGCGTCTAGTACTACAAAAGAAATGGTAGACATTAAAAATGTCATGGATAGTAGTATCCGCTCTGCACTAGATAAATATGCTATCGATAACAAAAAACAAGAAATTTTATTTAAAAAAGATTATACACCTGATTTACAAAAAGTATTATGTGCGCCCCAAGCCATTGCGCGTGTTATTTTGTATTTATTAGATAATGCACTGTATTCTGTTTTAGAAAAACAAAAGCAAAAAAAGCAGGCTGATTACCAGCCAACTGTTAGTATCACCTTAGAAAATATGCATGATAAAGTTTATATCAAAATTCATGATAATGGCCTTGGGATTGCTAAAGCTGAAATAGATAAGGTATTTGAGCCATTCTTTACAAGCAAACCTACTGGAATGGGTAATACTGGGCTCGGGTTATCCATTTGTTACGATATTATTGTTAAACAACACAAAGGTGAGTTAAAAGCTCAATCAGAAGAAAGTCTATTTGCCGAATTTATTATTATCTTGCCGGTGAATGTGCATGACCTTACCAATGACCCAGAAAATTAAACATAAAAGCTTATACCCCAGTATCTAATCTGTTATTATTAAACTCTTTACGACCTATAAAAAGTCCTGATAAAATTCAAAAGGCATTAATAGACTTGTTAAAGTTAAGAGGCTTAGTTTAGGATGAATTTCTTTTTAAAAAGTAAGTATCGCTTAACCGCGATCCTCACTCTATCGATTCTAGGTTTAATTCTTTGTAGTGCCATAGCCTCTGGCTCAAGTAAGCGCGAAGCTCGAGAATATCATTTAAAAGCCGCGTTTCTTAGGTACGTTGCTAAATTTGTTGAATGGCCTGAGAGTGTTTTAGTTGATAGAAAATTAAATGTCTGTGTGCTTGGAAACATACCTTACTATAAAGCGATTGATTCTATACATGGAAAAGTTGTTAATGGACTTGAGCTGACTGTGTTTAAGGTCTCAGATGCTGCTACATCCATAGATAAAAACTGTCAAATTTTATTTGTTGCTAAAACTGAAGAAGACAACACTACCACCATTATTGATGCGATAAAAAATAAACCTATTCTCTCATTTGGTGATATGGATAATTTTGCAGAGCAAGGTGGTGATATGAATTTTTACATTATGAATAATCGCTTGGCGATTATGATCAACCCCCCTGCTATTGAGCAAGCCAGTTTAACCATTAGCCCCCGTATGATGCGTTTAGTGACTGTACTACCGTCTATGCAGCAATAAGGATTCTTAACCAAAGGTGTGAGAACCAGAGAGATATATGCCTAGACCTGTAAACCCAAATTATATCCACTTGATTTTTTTCTTGACATCTAGTTTGCAAACAAAACATATTGTCTCTTCAAAGTTCAAGAAAAACTATATTTCAAAACACGGTGTAGCAGAAAAATCAATTATTATTTAAAAAAATCGTAGAATAAATCCCCCTGGCGCTACGCGCGTCCCCTTTCAAAAAGTGGGAACATGATTCGCTGCGCTCATCTAGAAATGAATATATAGTTACTGCGCCGTAACAATGCTCTCAATTAAATTAGCCAATGCAGCCTCACCATTTCTAACGAGATTTTCAGAGTCTTCGGATTTAACATACTGACCAGCGTTACGGATAACAATCGCGATTGTTGCATAATCTAACCCAAGTTCTCTTGCCAGCGTTGCTTCTGGCATCCCCGTCATGCCAACTAATTGACAGCCATCATTCTTTAGCCGCTTAACTTCAGCCAAAGTTTCGAACCTAGGGCCTTGAGTTATACCGTATGTCATATCATGATAAAGACTTAACTTTAAGCGCTTTGCGTGAACAGAAATTTGCTCTCTTAGTGCTTCACAATATGGTTGGGAAAAGTCTACCCTTGAGACCACACAGTCATCACCAAAAAAAGTATTTTCACGATCATAGGTGTAATCGATTAACTGATCAGGAACAACCAAAGCGCCAGATTCCAGTTCTTCTGCAATCCCAGCAACCGCTGCGGTTGCAAGAATAGTCTGGACACCAGCATCCCGTAAAGCCCAGATATTAGCCCTATAATTTATTTTGTGTGGTGCCATTGGGGTTTCACTACCCCGTCTGGGCAAAAAAACGACTTCACGTTCCCCTATAATGCCATAATGCAGCGGGGAAGAAGGTTCACCATAAGGCGTACTAACCGAGGTAGAATGTGTGGTAACAAAGTTTTCTAATTCTTTAAAGCTTGAGCCACCAATGATTGCTATCTTATTCATCTTCCTCACTAACCGCAAAAATTCCAGGTGCGTTTCTTAAGTATCGTTTGTAATCCATACCGTATCCAAAAACAAATTTGTCCTCAACTGCAACACCCGTATAGTGTGCTTTTTTGATGGCTTTGCCTTTTCGCTCAACATTTTTCTCAACCAACACAGCTGTTTTTACTTCTGCTGCACCCTCTTGCTTACAAAAGTCTACAATGCCTGCCAAAGTAAGCCCACCATCTAAGATATCATCAACAACTAAGATTGTACGATTTTTCAATGAGACTCTTGGCTTAACCAGCCACTCAAGCTCTTGTCCAACAAATTCGTCACCGTAACGAGTTGCATGAACATAATCCACTTGTAGTGGAAAATCTAAGCGAGTTAGTAGCTTACCTGTTGGAATAATGCCGCCCACCATCACACATAATACAATAGGGTTAGATTGGTATAAATCAAATGATATTTCTCTTGCCATACTATCTAGGGCTTTATCGACTTCGCTTTCAGAATGTAATGCCGTTGCTCTATTTGCAACAGAAATAATCTCTTTAGGATCCAATATTTTTGACATCTAATACACCTTGTATAATATACATTTTAAACAGCGCTGGGTTGTTCTTTAACCACTATGCCCTCAGGCACTTCCAGTGTTGACGTTGGGAACGCCATTTCAGCCCCATGAGACTCTACGATTTGTAAAATTAATAACATGATATCTTGCTTAATTTCCTGGAAACGAATCCACTCGGTTGTCTTAGTAAATGTGTAAAGTAAAATATCCAAAGATGATGGACCGTACCCATTTAAGTTAACAAAACAAGCTTTATCCGTATCAATTTCTGGATGTGACATTAGCATCGATTTAATATCATCGGTAACCGCTTTTAGTCGTTTAGCATCTTGATAGCGAATGCTAATCACTTCTTTAATTCTTCTATTAGACATCCTAGAACGATTATCTACAGATATTGTTGTAAAAACTGAGTTTGGGACGTAAAGCGGATTTCTGGAAAATGTTCTAATTCGCGTTAAACGAAACCCAATATGTTCTACTGTACCTTCGATACTTCTATCTGGTGAACAAATCCATTCACCCACTTGAAAAGGACGATCTAAGTGAATCATTAAAGCACCAAAAAAGTTGGCTAATAAATCTTTTGCGGCAAAACCGACAATCACAGTTCCAGCACCACCAAAGGCCAAAATAGGTGCAATATTGATATTCAAAACCTGCATGATTAACAGGCCGGCTGTAATTAATACAGAGATTCTAGCCAGGTGACCAATAGAATTTGCTGTCCCCGCATCAATTTTGCTATTTTGGATATCTGATGCAACAAAATTGTCTTCTAATTTCCGGGCAAAACGTATCAAAAACCACGCAACAGTAACAACCATGCCCACTTGACGGAATTGAGCCAATTGCAAAACAAAAGGTACATCGGCAGCCTGTGCAGCATAGGTAATACCATAAATCCAAATTAACATGCGAAATGGCTTATGCAACGCCCAAGCAAAAGCATCATCCCAAATGCTATTTGTTTTTAATAAGTGGTGTTGTAATTTATAGTAATATTTTGATTCCAAGAAACTTAGAATCAGTGTGACAAAAACGATACTGAACGAATATAACATCCACATACGATCAGAATCTACAAAAAATTGTGTCACACGACTAAACCATTCCATTACTAAACCTCTCGAAAATTAAACCGTTGTATGAAAATATTTTAATGCGGTCTGAGCTTGCTGCCAAACCACACTTTCGGATAACTCATCCCAAGTTGGGATATTATGTTCAGGAAATAATGCCTGCCGTCTAATCAAAGTCTCTTTATCAAAAGAGACCGTGACATGACTCAAAACATTTATCGCTTCTGGACGATTATTACAAACAAGCACATAATCACAACCTGCCAACAAAGATTGTTCTGCACATTCGCTCATGTCACCTATTTCTCTAGCGGCTTCCATATTTAAATCATCACTCACAATCGTCCCTAAAAACCCCATTTTCTCTCTTAAAACAGTCTGTAACCAATATGATGAAAATGTCGCAGGTTTTTTGTCGATCTTTGAAAATAATAAATGACCCGGCATAAGCGCTTGTATATTATTTTGGATTAAATATTGAAAAGGCATCAAATCCTCTACCAGCTCATCAAATGTTCTCTCGTCAATGGGTAAGGATAAATGAGAGTCTACTTTAACATGCCCATGCCCTGGAAAATGCTTTCCACAGGCCGCCATGCCCGCTTGCTTCATGCCTTGTATATAAGCATTTGCTAGTTCCGAGATAATTTGAGGATCACGATGGATTGCTCGTTGCTGAACAACGGCGTTCAAGTCAGTTGCTAAATCCAAAACCGGCGCAAAACTTAAATCAACGCCTAGGCTCCGTAGCTCCATAGCCATCAGCTGCCCAAGCTGTAAGGCAATCTGACCAACCTGCTTTATATTTGATTTACTAGAATCAATAAGCTGCCCCAATTGATTCATACTAGGCAGTTTTGATAGGCCGTTAGAAAAACGTTGAACTCGCCCACCTTCTTGATCCACACATATTAAGCAATTAGAACGAATGCTTTTTATATGTTGCGTTAAAGCTAGTAGTTGCTCTGGACTTTCATAGTTACGAGCAAAAAGTATCACCCCCCCAACATTTGGGTGCTGCAGTAATTCAATATCTTCTGAACTTAAGCTCAGTCCCTCTATATCTATAATTATCGCGCCAACACTGTTTTCCATGTGGAATTAACCTCTAATAAATACTTTGGTACCAACAGGTATCTCTGAATATAATTGCATTAAGTCTTCATTATGCATATTAATGCAACCCTTTGAGCTTGGCCGTCCCATTATCTTTGAGTCTGGTGAGCCATGGATATAAATATATCGTTTCATCGTGTCGCAGTCTCCCAGACGATTAAAACCTAGCTCCATACCACACAGCCACATAATACGCGTTAAAATCCAGTCTTTGTCTGGATTTAAAGCGTGTAAATCCTCAGAATATATTGCGCCAGTTGGCCGTCTTGCAGCAAAAACAGTATTAATAGGTTGCTCATCACCAATTTTAGCTCGAATATAGTGCCAACCTCTGGGCGTTTTCTCACTCCCCAATTTTTCACCTACACCATTCTTAGCTGTTGAAATTTGATATTCTTTGCATAGTACGCCAGCTTTCAAATGATATAAGGATTGACTCTGAACATCAACTAATAACTCATTGGGCTCTATATTTTGCACTACAAATCCCTAAATTTATGCAATGTTGTTTGTGTAACTAGTAAATCCCTACCTATAGTACTCTCTGATTTAATAGAAGGAATTGTAAGATGTATCATTATACCAGTAAAAAAAATAGAAATTTGGCTTTGAGTTTGGCTTTAGGTGGACTTTTCTTTAGTGCGGCCACATTTGCCGCGCCTGTTAGTGAAATTGTCTTTACCAATGAAACTTTAATTGCTCTAGATACGTCTATTGCAGGTTTTCCTGGCAATGGCGTAGATGCCAATACCAGTAAAGCAGTTAGTTATGGCAAAGTGGCTGTTGGCTGTTGGGCTGGCGGCGATTCATATAACTGTGGTATCAATTTTGCAAATCGAGAAACCGGTGAGCAAGTAGCCACTGTATATATCAATGCAGAAACAGCAACGTTAACCCAAGCACCCATATTCCATGGCGACTATGGTAGTCAATATGAAGTAACAGGCTGGGAAAGTTCGCCTATTACTCATATTACAATCAAAGCCATTTCGTAAGTACAAACCAAAAAAAGCCCCGTAAAGGGGCTTTTTCAGAGAATGTTTAGTTGAATAACAACTATTCAGCAAACGCTTCTTCAGCCATAGCTTGTGCTGTGACCTGTGCAACAGCTGCTTCGCGCTCTACAGGCATCTCTACCTTACGATCCGCTAACATTTCTAACCAAGATTGCAATTCTGCACATTGGCGCTGCGCAATTTTAGGATCTTTAAAAGTATGGGTTAACAAGAATGTACCTTGTACACCGGAATAAAGATTCAAAGCATAACGAGATGAATTTTCTTCATCAAAGCCCAATGCTCTAAACTGTTCTTCAGACCATTTTAAAACGTCATGTAATAATTTAGCAGCTAAATCAGATAAAGCACCACCTTGCTTGCCTAATTCTTGGCACAATCCACCAATAGGGCAGCCAAAGCGAGCTGTTACTTCTAAATCTTCTAGGCCAAAACGAACCAAAGATACCAAACGAGCCAATGGATCAGAAATTTCTGACCAAGATGCTAATCTTTCAGCCCATTCAGAAGCGCGCTTCTCAATAACAGCGATACCAATCGCTTCTTTGGTTTTGAAATAATAATATACATTACCTAGAGGAACATCAGCTTCTTGAGCGATATCCGCTAAGGTTGTTAAATTAAAACCTTGTTGATGAATTAGAACCTTTGCTGATTCAATCAGTCTTATACGTTTATCAGTTTTCCGTGGCATGATGTCTGTAGTCCATTTGTCCAGCGGAGTAAAACAACAACAAATCTTGGCTTTTAGTCTTCTTTATAATGAAACTTCTAACCACAACTGCTATTACCAACCCCTTTCCTAAAACAATTATGGTTAATGCATTCTCGAACATTAACCATAACCCCTAACTTGTAGCGATTCGCTAACTTATATTATTATACAAAATCATAACGCAGTTGCAAACCAAAAAGATGTGCACTAGCTTTATATTTTGCAACTAAATTAGCTGCAGAGATAGGCTGGCCTACAGCATATGCATTGGGCCCTCTGTCATTCATGTCAGCATCTTTGAATTTAATGTAAGAATAACCAAAGTCTGCTCTCCAATCTGGAAGGAAATTATAAACTGCACCTACAGCAAACCACCAGCGATCAGAATCAGGAATACGTGCTGTACGATGTTCAGCTTGAACAGGGCTCTCATCATACGCTAAACCAAAGCGATAAGACCAGCATTGGTTATAATTCCAAATCAAACCTGCGGCCACGCGAATCGTATCTTTGAACTTCAATTCTGTGTCTGTATCTATGCCTATAGGAGGTGAGCCAGGTGCAGCGTTAGCATTGTTTATTAAAGCACCAGGCGCAAATCGTAAACTTAGTAAATCTACACGACTCCAATTAGTCCAATGGAAATCCCCAGTTAAAGTAAATTCATCATTTAAATCATGCTTTACACTGAATATCCAAGATTCTGGAAGCGTAACATTTGCTTGTACTTCTCTAACTGAATAGACTTTATTAGCAGCATTAGCACCATTTGGTAGACGAGGATTGCTAACAGTTTCGCTATCCCCTTCTACATGCATATTTAACTTGGATCTAAAACTTAAACCTACACGCGTTGTAGGCAAAATATCCCATAACGCACCTAAATGGAAGCCTAAAGCCCAGCCTTCAGCAGTATTATGCTGGTAGCCATCATCAGCAGAAGCTACATTAGGTATAAAGTTACCATTTGAACCAATATTTGAATTTAGTTTTGCTTTGCCATAGGCGGCATCAATACCGGCACCAAATGACAGACAAGGTAACCATTCATAGGAAATACTAGGGCTAAAGTTCCATACTTCTAATTTTGATAAGGTTGCAACATATCGAGCAACACTATTCTCATCATATTCTGTTTTTAAACCAAATGGTGTATTAACGTTAAAACCAAGTACCCAACGATCCGCAAAGCGAGTAGCAACCGCAAAATTAGGAATGGTTGCAACTGAACCTGCATCATCATTATTTCCTGAAACCAAACCATCATTTACACCTGGGATAGTTGGAACAGAATTATGTGCGCTACGTACATCGTAATCAAAAATACCCCAAGCTAAAACACCACCTAACACGACTTGACTATTTTTAATTTTGCTTAATCCCGCAGCATTCCAAAAACCTGTAGTAGCATCTTCTGCAAGTGCTGCTGTACCACTATAAGCTAGTCCGAGCTGAGAAACGTTTTGCTCTTGAACTTGGAAAGCTGCCGCAAAGGCTTGGCTGGATAAACAAGCTAATACCAAACTTGAACCTATAAGCGTCAGCTTGGATTTTAAAGGGTTTGTGTCCCATTTCCTTGCCACTGTTATTACTCCCTAGTAATCGCGTTAAAAATAGACACTAAAATTTAGTAATAAATTTGCCGTGTCAGTTATTCTAATTATGATGTTTAACTCATAAAAATGTATCTAGTAACATACTTTACCGAGTTACACGCCCGATGTGAATGCTTTAACCAAAATAAATTTATACTTTAGCTAAATATAAAAACATAGCTGATCATACATTATGTTTCAAAAGCTAATTCACAAAAACCTTATATTCTTTTGAAAAAATGGAAGACATATTCGCCATTAGCTTTGTGCGAGATCTGCCATTCTTTGCCTCTTATTTTGCTTTGCAAGGTAATTATTTATAAAATTTCAAACAGCCCTGCTGCACCCATGCCAGTTCCTATGCACATGGTGACGATGCCATAACGTTGATTTTTTTTACGCATACCATGAATCATTTTTGTCGCTAAGATTGCGCCAGTTGCTCCTAATGGATGGCCTAAAGCGATTGCGCCGCCAAGTGGATTCACAATATTCAAATCAATGCCTAGCTCTTTGACAACTGACAAACTTTGAGCCGCGAATGCCTCATTCAATTCAATCCACTCTATGTCACTTAACTTAAGTCCGGTCGATTTTAGTACTTTTTGAATAGCCGGAACTGGCCCAATACCCATATATTCCGGTGCAACACCTGCCACTTTAAAATCTACTAGCCTCGCCATAGGCAACAAGTCATGCTTTGCCAGATAATTTTCACTAACCAACATTAAAGCACTGGCCCCATCACTCATTTGTGAGGTATTACCTGCTGTCACAGTACCCTTTTGTGCAAAAACTGTTCTCAATCGTGCTAAAGCTTCGACACTTGTATTTTCTCTGGGTCCTTGATCAACTCTGATATCATCTCTAACCACCTGCACATCTTGATAAGCCAAATTCGGAATGGCCTTTTCAATGGTAACTGGCACAATCTCATTGGCAAAAACACCTTCATTCTGAGCTTTAATCGCCTTTTGGTGACTTAAAAAAGCAAACTCATCTTGCTCTGCACGGCTGATGCCCCACTTTTTAGCCACTTTCTCGGCTGTAACACCCATGCTATAAGCCATGCCTAGATATTCTTCACTCTGATCAAAGTACTTCATGTTTGCTGAATACGCATGGCCCCCCATGGGTACCATGCTCATGCTTTCTACGCCGCCAGCAATTACCACGTCTGCATCACCTAAGGCAATTTTATCCCGCGCTAGGCTAATCGCTTGTAAACCAGAAGAACAAAAACGATTAATCGTCATAGCCGGCACGCTTTCCGGTAGTCCCGCTAGCAAAGTGGCTATCCGAGCCACATTCATGCCCTGCTCTGCCTCTGGCATGGCACAGCCAATAATCACATCCTCAATTTCATCCGGAGAAATTTCAGGGGTGTTCTTAACAATTTCTTGTAATACAACACTCAATAAATCATCTGGCCTTGTGTTGGCAAATGCACCTTTTGCTTTGCCAACTGGGGTTCTCAATGCTGAGACTACGTAAACATCTTGTATAGACTTTGCCATTTTGCCTTCCTCTAAAATTAATTTCTTAACGGCTTGCCCGTTTGTAGCATATGAGAGATTCTTTGTTGCGTCTCCGAATTATGCAGTAAGGCCATAATTGCAATACGCTCTAAAGTTAATAGCCATTGATCGTCGACTAAAGAACCTGATGCCACTTCCCCGCCGCAAATCACTTCAGCAATGCTCTTGCCTATAGTGTATTCGTAATCGGTAATAAACTCGCCTTCTCGGAAATTCACCAAAACAGATAACATATTCGCTATACCTGGGCGTCCTAAAACGGCAAATTTTTCAGGGGGGGGTGGGCAGTATCCCATATCGGCTAAGTATTGTGCTTCTTTTAACGCACCAAACAACAACTCAGCATCATTCGCAAATATTTTATCACTTGGCAATAAATAGCTATACTGTTGAGCCTCTAACGCGCTTGTTGAAACTTTGGCTTGCACAATTTGCTCAAAAAATGCATTTAATGGTTGTTCTAAACGGCAATGCTGCGCAATTTTACTCGCCCGCTTTGCTAATTCTTTGGAACCACCGCCAGCGGGTATTAATCCAACCCCGACTTCAACTAGCCCCATATAGGTTTCAAAAGCGGCGACTCGACTCGTCGCATGCATTGCAATTTCACAACCACCGCCTAAAACCAAGCCTTTTAAAGCACAAACCGTAGGGATTTTCGCATAACGCATCATCATGGCGGTATCTTGGAAATTTTTCACTGCGGTCTCAACTAAATCAAAACGATTTGCTTGGATAGCCTCCCCCGCTTCGGCCAAATTAGCCCCCACGCTGAATTCATTGCCTTTATTTTGCCAGATCACCAGACCTTGTAAATCTTTTTCTGCCATGCGAATAGATTCTTGAATGCCAGCAATTACCTCACTCCCCATGCAGTTACGTTTTGATTTAAAGCTGACAACGCCGATTTTCTTGTCTCGGGTCCAGAAACGGACACCTTCATTTTCAAATAGCGTATCCCCTTGATCGAAGTCTTCTGTTAAGACCGCATCAGGGAATAATTGTCGTTGATAAACAATATTTTTCGAACGGGATGTATATTGGTCTGTACTAGGATTAAATGCTTGCCCTTGTAAATAGGGGCCTTGGAAAGTGGCCTTGGTTGCCCATTGTGACAAAGTTATTTTAGCCCCATTTTGCTCGAAACCTTTAATGAGTTTGTGCCAATCCCCTTTTTGCCAAATTTCAAATGGCCCTTCTTGCCAACCGTATCCCCAACGTAAGGCTAAATCCAAATCCCTTGTGGTTTGTGCAATACTTTCCAAATGGTAAGCACAATATTGAAACAAGTCTTTAAAAGTACACCATAAAAACTGCAGTTGTTTATCTTTAGAATTGAGCATCAACTCAAATCGTTTATTCCAGCTTTTTTCTTTGAAGCAGGCTTTTACCTCAGAACTAATTTCTGCGTGCATGGGTCTATATTGACTGCTGTTGATATCATAAACCCGAATACCCCCTTTCTCTTTTACGTAAATACCTTTTTTGGTTTTTTGCCCTAGCGATCCTTTTTCAATTAATCCTGTGATCCAGTTAGGTAATTGAAATTGATCAAACCATGGATCGTCTTTTAACTGTGAATGCATAGTATTTACGACGTGTGCCAGTGTATCTAATCCAACCACATCCATGGTTCTATAAGTAGCACTTTTAGGTCGCCCCAACAAAGTACCTGTTAAGGCATCCACAAGCTCAGGAGAGATTTTGAATTTTTCGGCATAATGCAAAGTCGATAGCAATGAAAAAACGCCAACACGATTACCAATAAAATTGGGCGTGTCTTTTGCAATAATGACACCTTTGCCTAAGCGAGAAACCAAAAAACCTTCTAGTTGCGATAAAATAGATTTATCTGTAGAAGTATGAGGGATCAGTTCCACTAATTTCATGTAGCGTGGAGGATTAAAAAAATGCACACCACAAAATCTAGTTTGTAACTCTGGCGACAAAACAGATTTCAAAGCCTCTATGCTCAAGCCTGATGTATTGCTGGCAAAAATAGCCTTTTCATTGATATGGCTTTGAATCTTCTGGTATAAATTTTGTTTCCAATCTATGCGTTCTGATATCGCTTCAACAATAAAATCACAATCTGTTAATTGCGCTAAATCGCTATCATAATTAGCAGGCTGAATTTTAGCCAAAATTTCATTAGAACCAAGGGGCGAAGGTTTTAACTTTTTTAAACTTTGAATCGATGTCTTCGCAATAGAGTTAGGATCAGATTGCTCAGCGGCCAAATCAAATAAGATTGTTTCTACCCCTGAGTTCGCGAGGTGCGCCGCAATTTGTGCGCCCATTACGCCAGCCCCTAATACGGCCGCTTTTTTCACCACAAATGATTCCACAGTGTACTCCTGTATTTAAACTAGCATTCAGGTTATTATTTCTTCTATACCATAAAATATTTCAAAGACTCACGCACCTCTTAGCCATCTACGTTCCGCGGCTTGACCGCGGAATCCAGAAAAAAAAGTTGTAACTAGATCCCGCGATCAAGCCGCAGGACGTAGAGAAAGGAGTAAGTCGCTACAAAAATTTTTAAGCTACGGCCCCAGACTGCCAACCTTCATCAGCAGCAAAGCGATCACCATAACGAGACTTTAGTTCTTCTAATTGTTTTAATAATGTTTCTTCGCCTTGGTGATGGATATAATTTACTGGACCACCTCTAAAGGGCGGGAAACCAAACCCAAATATACAACCCGCATCTAGATACTCAGCATTTTCTACGATACCCTCGCGCAAACAGGCCACAGCTTCATTTAATAACCTCAATGATAATCGATCGATAATATCTTTGGGTGCCGCACTGTTTTTATCTATTTTAGGTTTTTGGCACTTATGACCTTTATATTTGTAAAAACCTTGTCCTGTTTTACGACCCAAGTCACCTCGTTTAACGTACTCTTTTAATTTCTCGGGCACTTTAATATTCATGGTACCAGAGAGCTTTTCAAGTGCAGCCAAACAGATATCCAAACCTACAGTATCCGCTAACTCTATAGGTCCCATTGGCATACCGAATGCAACCGCCGCCTTATCAATCACAGGTCCAGCAACCCCCTCTTCTAATAAACTGACAGCTTCTAGCATATAAGGTAGTAGTATACGGTTCACCAGAAAACCCGGTGAACTTCTGACTGGCAAAGGTAATTTACCAATATCTTTAACAAATTTTAATGCACAATCTATAGAATGCTGCGCCGTATTTTGGCCATGCACAACTTCAACAAGCGGCATTTTTGCCACCGGATTAAAATAATGTATCCCAACCAAACGCCCTGGTTGTTTCAAGGCTGAGCTAATTTCTTCTAGAGGAATAGTCGAGGTATTGGTTGCTAAGATAGCTTCAGGCTTAGCTTTTGTTTCCAGTTCTTGGAAAAACTTTTGCTTAACTTCTAAGTTTTCAGTAATCGCCTCAATGATCACATCTGCCTGTTTTATGCCCAATCCTTTTACATCTGGCATAAGCCTATCCATGGCACCTTGTATCAAATGCTTGTCTTTTAAGCGTTTTTTAGCTAAATCATAAGCCCGCTTCATTGCCCCACCAATCAATTTAGGCGATTGATCTTGCAATGTCACATTAAGACCTTGAACAGCACACCAAGCTGCAATGTCGCCGCCCATAACGCCCGCACCCACAACATGCACATGTTTTACTTTGAAATCTATATTTTTAGCTAACCCTTTCATCTTTTCTTGCATAAAGAAAACTTTAACCAGGTTACGAGAAGTATCAGACACTAAAAGATTGCCAATAGATTCTGCTTCTTTTTGCATTGCCATATCACCGGTCACACCATGGGCAACCCAATTATCGACTACTTTAAATGGTGCAGGATAATGTTTTTCTTTCACTTTCTTATTTAATTGTGATTTAAATACTTTACCGAGCAGAGGTCGCACAAAAGATGAATTTTGCAATTGTCTGGTATCAATAATTTTCTTAGTAGGTTTGGGAGGATTCAGTGCATAGCGTAATGCTGCCTGCTTTAAAACACGCTTAGGCACAGCCTCATGAATAATGCCCATTTTTTTAGCGACTTTTGCCCGTAAATTACGTCCAGTTAAAATCACATCCATCGCATTCAAAGCGCCAACCAATTTGGGCAATCTTACAGTCCCCCCCCAACCAGGATGAATACCCAATTTCACTTCCGGCAAACCTAATTTTGCGGTATCTTCTGCAATTCTATATCGGCAGGCTAGGGCAAATTCCAAACCACCGCCCAAACAAAATCCAGAAATCATCGCAACCGTTGGTATCTTCAGAGCTTCTAACTTATCAAAAATTTCTTGCCCTTTACGGATTAATTGCGTTGCTTGCTCTGCATTTTCTAATGCTTTAAATTGTGAAATATCAGCCCCAACAATAAAGCCGGTTTTTTTATTCGATTGAATAATCACAGCTTTCACTGATTTATTTTGTGTCAAAGCATTCAAAATCTGATCTAGCTCTTTTAAGATAGACTCATTTAAACTATTCACTGGGCTATCTTTACGATCTAACGTTAGCCACAGAATATCTTGGCTATCTGTTTCTAAAAACCAATTATCATATTGCCCTGTCATAATCTGCTCCATGATTAAACCTCTGTCACTCGCTCAATTAAAATTGCGCCACCTTGACCACCGCCAATACATAAGCTAGCCACCGCACGATTTTGCTGATTTTTGGCTAGCATTTTAGCACTATGGCAAACAATGCGCGCACCAGAAGCACCGACTGGATGACCCAAAGCAATTGCACCCCCTTCAGGGTTGAGCTTATTAATATCAAAAGCCCCAAAACTATGCTCTAAGTTGAGTTCTTTTCTACAATAATCTTCATCTTGCCAGGCTCGCAGACATCCCATGACCTGCGCAGCAAATGCTTCATTAATCTCCATGCGATCAATGTCAGAAAAATTTAAATTATTATTTTGTAATATAGGCGTAATGGCATGCACCGGCCCTAAACCCATTACACTCGGATCAACGCCGCCCCATTCAACATCTACAATTTTCGCCAATACAGGTAAATTATGTTTCTTAACGGCATCCGCGCTAGCCAAAATCGTCCATGCCGCCCCATCCGTAATTTGTGAACTGTTGCCCGGTGTAATACTGCCATGTTTATCAAATACCGGTTTTAATTTAGCGAGTTTTTCTACACTAGAATCCGCTCTGACCCCATCATCATCTTCGTACACTTTACCGTCATAACCATACAAGGCCTCAATCTCATCGAAGTTGTGATCTTTTTGTGCTTGCACCACTCTCAGATGGCTCTCTACAGCAAACGCATCCATTTCTTGACGCGTAATCCCAAAGCGAAAAGCAATCTCTTCTGCTGTTTGGCCCATGTTAATATTAACCACAGGATCAGTCAGTCCCTTCATTAAAGCTATCACTGGTGTCAGAAAATGAGGTCTAAAACGTGCAATCGATTGTAATTTTTTCCCAATGGTTTTTGAGCGTTGTAAATGAGACAACCACATAACCATTCGTTGATTAAATAACAATGGCGCACGGCTCATAGCCTCTGTACCACCCGCTAAAACCAAATCACTTCGCCCTAACGCAATATTTTGCCAAGCGCTATCGATAGATTGTAAGCCAGAAGCACAATTTCGCTGAACAGTCCAAGCGGGCGTTTGCTTACCACAACCTAACCGCAAAGATACCACTCGACCAATATTTGCTTCTTCTTCACTGGGACCAACACACCCCAAAATAACTTGGTCAACATCTTGGGCAGAGAACGGTTGATTCGCTAATAAAGCACGACCAGATTGTACTGCTAAATCAGCAGCCGAAAATGGGCCTGGTTGCCCTCTGAACTTTAAAAAGGGGCTACGTGCCCCGTCTACAATATAGACTGTTCGTTTACTATCAGTGCTTCTGTTTGTGGGTTGTTGCATATGTCACTTCCTAAAGCATAGTCAGTTGAAAATTCGTCTACAGCAATTGCTTGTACACGCAGGGTTTCGTACTCATCAATCAATTTTGCCTCTTGCTTGGTGATGAGGTTTTTGGCTAAAGCCGTTTGCATTTGAGCTTGTAATGATAAGTTCTTATCAATGTCTTTTTTCTTTATGGCTAAGTTCAATTTATCTAAAGCAGATTTTGCTGCATGGAACTTTTCAAAGGTTAACTCCATCAATCCAGTGGGATCTTCCACAGTTTGTCCCACAAAACAATTTTGTGTCAATTGTGTTCTAAATTGACTGGGTTGTAACATTTGCGTTGCGACTTTTTGTGATAACTTATCACTGGGTTTATTGATAGAACGTCCAAAAGGAAATATCATCCATTTTGCAGCAATCGCAATAGATCGAATAGGATAATTCTGGATTAACTCATATAGGGCTTCTTGTGCCTGGTATAAATTATATTCCAGACTCCATTGTGCATGCACTTTATCTTCTTCCGTTTGCGCACCATCATGATAATATTTAATAACCGCAGAGCCCAGATATAACGCACTCAGTACATCGCCTAGGCGCGCAGATAATCGTTCTTTGCGCTTTAAATTACCACCCAAAGTTAACATGGCAATATCAGAGAACCAGGCCAAGCTTGCACTCAGCCAATTCATTTTTTGTATAGGCTTCACTAAAAATTTCTCTTGTGTCCAACCTGAAACTCTGCCACCGGTTAAAGACAAAGCCAAGGTTCTGGCAAAGTTTGAAATAGCATAACCTATATGTTTCGTACAATATCGGTCAAAATCATTGAATGCTTTTTTTGAATCAGTTTTGACCAAGTCAATGGTTAACAACTCATCTTTTAGATAAGGGTGACAGCGAATAGCGCCTTGACCAAAGATCATTAAGCTCCGAGTTAATATATTAGCCCCTTCTACCGTAATCCCTAAGGGTAAAGATTGGTAGTGAGAAGCCAAATAATTATAGGGTCCCATCATGACGCCACGTCCAGCATGTATATCCATCGCATCATTTAAAACCAAACGGGATAACTCAGTTGCATGATATTTGGCTATGGCTGTTGCGACTGCAGGCCGCATGCCTTGATCGATAGAGCCTGCCGTAAATAAGCGATTCGCTTCTAAAGTATATGTGTGACCTCCGATTCTAGAAAGAGGCTCTTCTACCCCTTCAAATTCACCAATGGCCGTATTAAATTGTTTACGTATGGCTGCATAAGCCCCTGTCATTCTATAAGACAAAACACCCATAGCCGTGCTTAATGCTGGCAAAGATATACCTCGCCCTACGGACAAGCATTCAAAGAGCATTCCCCAACCTAAACCTGCATTTTTAACCCCACCGATAATCCAATCTAATGGGATAAATACATTTTGCCCACGAATAGGGCCATTCATAAAGCCCATCCGTAATGGAAAGTGTCTATTGCCGACTTCCACGCCTGGATAATTGGCAGGAATTAATCCTAAGGTAATACCAATGTTAACTTTTTTACCTAATAGATTTTCAGGGTCATACAACTTAAATGCCAAACCAATCAAAGTTGATACAGGCGCTAAAGTAATATATCGCTTATCAAAGTTTAGACGAATACCCACCACTTCTTTGCCTTCAAATTGTCCTTTACAAACAATGCCTTTATCTGGAATTGCGCCAGCATCGCTGCCAGCTTCAGGGCCTGTCAAAGCAAAACACGGAATTTCTTGGCCTTTGGCTAAGCGTGGCAAATAGTATTTTTTTTGTTCTTCTGTTCCATATTTGATTAATAGTTCACCGGGTCCTAAAGAATTAGGTACCATTGCCGTCGTGGCTAAACTTAAACTTCTGCTAGCCAATCGTGCTATTACGGTAGAATGCATTAATGCGGAAAACCCTAAGCCACCATATTCTTTCGGGATCATCATGCCAAAGAATTTTTCTCGCTTTAGGTATTCCCAAACACCTGCTGGTAAATCAGATTGCTCTTGAATAATCTCCCAATCATTTGTCATCTGACACAAAGTATTAACTTGATTGTCCATGAAAGATTGTTCGTTCTCTTTTAATGCAGGCTTAGCTATAGACAGTAGCTCTTGCCAATTAGGTTGACCTTGAAACAACTTAGCCTCCCAACCGACATCGCCTGCATCAATGGCGGCCTTCTCAGTTTCACTTAAGGGGGGTAATTGCTCTTGGAAGAATTTAAAAATCCTGCCTGTTAACATTTTCTTTCTAAGAGAAGGGATATGGGCAAGCGCAGTCGCTAAAAAAAATATAGGCCACAAAGCAAAAGCACTAAAATGAATAAAACCGCCAAGTTGGCCTAAAATTAAACATCCCAAAACGATTGGAGGCCAAATAAAACGGTTCAAACGGGCGTAGGCAACAGCGCCAGTTACAATCAGACATGACAATACAAGAAATAAAGTACCCATAGTACTGGCCCCCCGCCTTTTCCCTAAAGCTAGCCGAACCTTAATAAGTTATAAGGCTATCTACTTATTTAAACAAATATTGGGTATACTTTACAACTCTTTTGTTGCTATTGCACTTAATATTGAGCATTGAAGCAAGTAAGTTATTCTTTTTAATTAGTCAATAGTCAGTTAAAAAATACAGTCTAAAAATAATAGACCACTTCAGCCTGTACTAAATGATCCCTTCGAATAAAGCTCAAAGGATCCACTCGGTTTACATTCGCTAAAATAGTGCCTTCTAAATTAAACCTGAAGCTATCCCCTAATCTGCGACTGGCCTCTATTCTGTACATCTGGCTATTCCACTTTACATCGTATAATACAAAGGCCAGTAACTCAGAATCGGCTGTGTCATTCATCGCAACACGCACTCCCACTGCAATATCATGATTATAAGGCGTTAAGTTCTGCTCTCTGGTATCGTGATGGTATTCGGCTAGCCAGCCTAAATCTATTTTGCTACCAAAAACACCTACAGAAGTATATTCAAAACCAAATACTTGCGCATTAAAAGTTTTGGCCTGCCCACGTCGTAATATTCCTTCAAACTTCCATAGCCAATTACCTAAGGTTGCTTGTACATCCGTGCTATATTCTTCAATGATTTGGTAAGTGGGCAACAACAATATCTCACCATTTTGAAAGTTAAAGATAAAATATGGATCGCGAGAAGTCCCCCTAAAAAAATTCAAGCCAATATCAAATGCACCCAGATTTTTAAACCAGCGTACAGCCCAATCGATATGATGATGTTTATTATGAGATTCAAACAGCACATTATTTTGATCTGTCCTAGGTGTTGAACGTAAGCGCCCGTCTTTACCTGGAAAATCTCTTTCTCTAAAATAAGGTAACAAATAGCCATCCAAGATGCCAAAGTCTCCGACAAAAGACAATCTAAACATCGGCTGGCCTAATTTGGCTTCCCCATCTAAATTTTCAACGCCATCTGTTTGATTGATGATATCAACAAGATGACGTGTTTCAGCGACACCCCAAAATACTTTATTAATCCCTAATGTCATTTCCCAATGTTTTTCTGCATGTTGCCAATAGAGCTCTCGAATATCCCAATGCGTTCTTTCATTGTCTCTTTGGTCTTTGCGAAAAAATACAATCGCATTAAATTTATCTGCATTATCATTCCACTTAGATGATAACTCGGGCTCAACTCTAAATGACCAATCTAAACGATGTTGCCCTTCCAATCCACGTAATGGGAAAACTCTGTATTGAGGTGCAAATTCTCCAGAAAAATCTAAATTTCCCCAGAAGCTACTATCATTTGACTCTTTATCAGACGTCTGTGCACTTAGGCTATCTTCTTTTTTGTCTTCACTCGATTCGCTTTTTTCATCAGATGGTTGACCAGTATCTTCCCAACTATCGATATCTGATTCCCAGTCTTCTTCCCAATCATCATCTTCTGTATCTTCGGCATCTAAATCTTCTTCGCTGTCTTCTCCCTCTTCTTGATTGTCATCATCATCCCACTCATCATCACTTTCCCAGTCTTCTGCCCATTTATCTTCTGTTGATGCTTTCGGATCTTTTACTTTTTTGAGTTTTGTTGTATCTTTCTCTATTTTTACATTTGAATCTTGCGTAATGTCTGAAACCTTTTCTTTGACAGCCTGTTCTTTAACATTTGTGTCTTCTACTGTTTCATTTTCAGAATTTTCAGCAATAGATTTCGTCTTTAGCAACAAGTCAACTTGCTCGCTTGCTAGTGCCGATGAACCAATAGCGCCACTAACAAGCAAAGAGGCCAAAAATAGATTTCTTAACATTATTATCCAGCTCTTCTTAAAGTGCTTTGGTTAAAATCATTCTCATCAAAGTTATTTTTAAACTCAAAATCTCGCCATAATAATGTTGTACGTTTTTTCGTTTGATGATTGTACATTTCAAGTTTGTGTGCTCGCCAATATTTACCCAGATATTTTTTATAATTTTTTAATTTCAACGTCTTTAGCAAGTCATCTTTCTTGTCATAAAACTCAACTTTAAGTGTGCGATAATGTTTTGTATCTAACCATACAACCTCACGCTTATATCCTGAATACTTGTCTTTAGGATAACGTTCAATTTTAAAACATTCGCGCTTACCGCCGCATGGCGTATTTTTTATATATTTATAATCATATTTTTCAACTTCTTGGGCCGTAAAATCTTCATAAGAAAACTCACTGCCCATAAAAGGCCCTGATTTATTTTGTGAGGCAATACGCTTTACTCTTTTTAATGCGGGTAAGAATAACCATTGATCATCCGCGTCTGTTTTATGAGTAAAGGTTAATAATGCTGTGCCATCGACGTCTTTAGGGTGACTAAACAAAATCAAACTTTTGTCACCATCTGTTTTCCCTTCTAATGTTTTGATGGATAATTTTCGAACACTTTTATCCCCTTGCCGATTACGCAATATCATTTTCAAGTCTGCTTTTTGATCTTGAAATCCTTTATCACGGTTGTCGGCTTCTTTAGCAATTTCCAAGCCTTTTTCTTCAGCTGGGCCAGCGAATATTGGAAAACTAATGATGGTGATGAGAACCAGAGCCAAATAACGCATGGTTTTTTCCCTCGAGTATTAATAATAGTGGTGGAATTAAAAAGAAATCAATAAACAATGCCACCGCAATTGTTACGGCAGTCAAGGTCCCCATAGAAGAGTTTAACTTAAAGTCTGATAACGTTAAAACTAAAAAGCCTGCGACTAAAACAAATGAAGTAACGAATAATGCTTTACCCACACTATCAAATGCGTACCGAACTGCCTCCTCAGGATTTTTATTCTCTATACGCGCATGTCGATATTTGCTTAAAAAGTGAATCGTATCGTCTACCACAATACCTAATGTCATGCCGGCAACAATGGATAAACTTAAACCAATTTCCCCTACAAATATACCCCACAAGCCAAAGCTAACGCCTATAGGTAATAAATTGGGTAAGGCACTAAATAAACCAAGACGAATTGATTTAAAAGCAATACATAAAATTACAGAAATTAGGGCCAAAGCCACACATAATCCAAATAACATACTGCGTATATTGCTAAAGCCAATATGCGCAAACATAATGTCAGGACTGGTTCCTGTTGCCCTCATATATTCTGGTAAATTTTCTTGCATCCAGTTTTGAGTTTTCTGCTCAAAGGCTAAGAGCTGGTTGGTAGACATTTTATCTAAAACAACATGTACCCTAGTGGCTGATTTATCAACATTAATTTGATTATTCAAATCCAAGCCCATCGGCAAAGATAATTCATATAACAGCAAATACTGCGCTATCATTTCCCTACTTTTAGGTACTTTATACCAACTCGGATCATCGGCATGCAAGGCTTTATTCAGCTTTTTCACAGTGTGGGTTATTTCACTAATTTGCACAACTTCTGGCTGTGACGTTAGCCAATGGGCAAACTTGTCTAAATTTAGCATGTAATCTGGATCGTGAATGCCTTCTGCCCCTAAAGACTCAACAGAATAATGAATTGTACTTAAGCCCGTTAGATTATTTAATAAGTAATCTGCGGATTCTCTAAAGTCTGTTTTAGGTGAAAAATAACTTACCCACTCATCATTTAATTCATTCTTTGGTAAAAAAGCCAATAACGTTATAAACACCAAGCCCAAAGTATATATCAAGGGTTTCTTATATTGGATGACAAAGTCTGCAAGAATAGGAAATAAAAACTGCACTTTGTCTTTGCTTTTTGCTGGCTTTGGTGTGAACAAAACGACAAATGCAGGTACTAACGTCAAAGTAATCAAAAAAGCAACCCATACACCTATCGCTACGATATTACCTAAATCTCTAAAAGGAGGTGCATCACTGAAATTTAAACTTAAAAAACCAAACATGGTTGTTAGTGTTGTGAGAAAAATAGGCATTATATTCAGTCTAAAACTATAGTGCATGGCATGATACTGGTTATCCCCTTGCTCTACACGCCAGTAATAGGTTGATAATAAATGCACACAGTCCGCCACAGCTAATGTCATAATAATAGTGGGCGCAACGACTGTCGCAGGACTTAAAGTAATACCTAAATACCCAGCAATCCCCATCGCCCCCAATATAGAGCCAATAATGGCAATAACCACGCTCACGGTGGCGACCGTACTGCGCAAGAATATCCCCACCCCCAATATAACCAATAACAACATGGCAGGGGTTAAGGTTTTCAAATCTTTCATGGATGATTCTGTAAAAGCTGCATTTTGCATAACAATGCCGGAAAGTCGCACTGTAAATTGAGGAAATTTATTTTCAAATGTCTGTTTTAATGCTCGACCAGCAGCAACCAGCTCGGGCAGGGCCTTTTCTAAATCTTCATCTGGAAACTGAATCGTTAAATTAACCCCTGCTACATGTGCTTTTTCTGAAATCAATCTCTTGACTAATAACAACTCTGTAATAGCAATTTCTTTTTTCTTCGCAAGCTCTTCTGAGGAAAAATCAAACGTGTCTGGAATTAAGTCACCCACAAATAAGTCATCTGCTTGTGCTTCGATATTTTGAAAATTAGTCACAGAGTCAACACGAATTGTGTAGGGCAACAACCAAGACTGTTTTGTTAGCCATTGTACTGCTTGTAAATTTTCACGGGTAAATAGGTCCCCATTATTCGGGGTCAGTATGAAAATAAGATTATCATTTTTCGTATAAGTATTTTGTAATTCTTCAAACGCTTGTAAATGGGAATTCTGTTCGCTGAAGAACATTCGGTAGTCTGTGCTGAAACGTAAAGTACTACCGCCATACGCTAATGCAATAATGGCAGCACTGACCAAAAATATCACAAGATATTTGAAGTGAAAGATCCAATCAACATATTTTTTCATTTACTAACTTACATTTAATTTTTCTATCTTTGACTATTGTATTGCCCCACTATAAATAATTCTATTGTTAAATATAAACTTAAAACTGAACTCACAACATAGATTGCAAAAGACACATATTATGGCTGCACGTTTTAATAAAATTAATTAAGTTTAATTGATGACTTATTGGTTCTTCAGTGATACTTTAGTAGATAGAAGACAAAAATTTAAGTTTCCCCCAGCCAAAGGACAGGGGGATTGGAAGGTGTGTATGCAGCATAACAAACAACCTGATATTGGCATTTGGTATAAAAATCAAGATATTAGTAATATTTTTGAGGTTGTTGCCACCGATGAAGATGAGGGCAGTATAGAAATACAGTACTTTACGGGCGAAATAGACGAGATAGATATTGAAACCTGGTTTGAAATGGACTTAAGGATAATACCTGCGCCAGAAGATTGGTCTGGCCCATATGAAATCGCCCGTGAAGACTTAGATTATTTTGATGAAACTTTTCATCCTGAAGACTGGTCGGGCCCATTAACCGAGCTAGAACCAGAGGACTATTACTAATTTCGAAGAAATTCTAGTAAGACTATCTCTATCCTACCTATGACTTTTACTGACAGAGTTTCAGCTATTCTCTATTGATATGAACAGCTGTTCTTGTTCATGCTAGTGGTGTATGCAGTAAATGCATCAAAGAAAATTTAGAGACTTTACTTATTCTAGAATAATAATTTTAGAATGACTCAAAGTGAGTTGAGCGTAGTTGGCGAACTCTAAATTGCAAAGCTATACTGAATCTGTGCCTATAAACAGGAAATATACTATGCCTACAACTTCATCTACACCAGCAATTAATTTAACACGCCGCCAGACAGAAGTATTACAAGTTATTAGAAATCATATGGAACAAACTGGCGCTCCTCCAACACGTGCTGAAATAGCAAAAACTTTAGGTTTCCGCTCAGTTAATGCCGCGGAAGATCATTTAAAAGCGCTTGCCCGTAAAGGCGCTATCACACTAGCACCCGGTACATCTCGGGGCATTCAGCTATCCAAGGAATTTGGTATTGGATTACCCATTATTGATACGCCGCCACAAGATGGACCGCTTTTAGCGGAAGAGAATTTTAGTGGTCGTATGCGCATTCAAAATGAGTACTTCACTCCTAAGCCAGATTTCTTATTAAAAATCCATGGCCTAAGTTTAACAGGTTCGGGTATTAAGGATGGTGACTTATTAGCAGTTCACGCGGCAGAAAATGCGGAGAATGGCAATATCGTCGTAGCGAAAGTAAACAATAAGACTGTGATAAGGAGATACTTTCGTCATGGTGACCAAATAGAACTGAGAGCTGAAAATTCAGACTATTCACCTATTTACATTAATACGGCAGTGCAACCTATTACGATAGAGGGCATTGGCGTAGGCGTTATCAGAACAAGTGCCTTGTAATTAGAAATTAGGCACTTTTGTGATTTGCGATAAGGGCGTTGTAGGTTTCAAACGCCTTTTCTTTTTTTTCCCAATTATTCACAGTGGGTTGCTTAACATAGCTGTCGACTGCATCTGCATAATTTCTATATAATTTTCCGTGAACATTTAAATCATTATTATTATTTTTTTTGATTTTGCTCATGGGTCCTCCAAGTAAAATTCATAGCTCTAAACTAACTATATGCCAATCTCTCTGTTATCGCAATAATAAAATAGCTGATCTCTGATCATAAATATAATTAATTTCGCTTGTTATTCTAATCTGCTTATTTCTCCAGCTAAAAAGTTTTTCAATAAAGTTTTGCCATCTGGCGTTAATATTGATTCCGGATGAAACTGAACTCCTACCGTAGGGTTTAATTTATGCTGTATTGCCATAACCAATCCATCAGGATTAGCCGCGATTAAGTCCAAACAATCAGGTAAGTTTTGATTAACCATTAAGGAATGATACCGACCTATAGACATAGGATTCGGTAGGTTGAAAAATATACCCTGGTCATTATGATGAGCAAAATCTGGCTTTCCATGCATTGGAGAAGTCGATCGCTCTACTGTTGCGCCAAATACAGCAGCTATTGCCTGATGCCCGAGACAAACACCTAGAATTGGAATTGTGGCTGAAAAAGCAGAAATGCAGCTCATGGAAATGCCCGCATCCTCAGGGCCACAAGGCCCCGGAGAAATAATAATATGAGTGGGCGCAAGAAGTTGGATATCTTTTAGGCTTATTTTATCACAACGCTTTACAACTGCTTGATACCCAAGCTCTTCGCAATATCGCGATAAGTTATATACAAAAGAATCATGATTATCAATCAGTAGAATCATAAAAGCACAAAATATCAATATAATTAAGCAGGAATGCTAGCAAATATCCATACTAATAACCAGTATAAAATGCAATCTGCTGACTAAATCATTACTCTAGCCCCTATTACCTCAATCTAAACCCACTAGTAAAAATTCTAGTAAAATTAGTTGAGCAAATTAAAAGAGGTGTCCTGTTTAAATTGGGGGTCCTGTTTAACTCTGTTTAACTGGTTTAAATTGGGTGGTTTAAATTGGGTGTCCTGTTTAAATCCCTATTTGAGTTATTAATATTGAAACTTTTCTAGTACGCTTTCTAACGCAAAATTTCCCCTCTTGTTCTATCATTAGAAAACGAAGTTGACCAATAATTCAAAAAGATTTTCAGTACCATGATAAAAATCAAAACATTTTTTCAATACATATTTATCACCCTATTTTTGGGAATGGTGAGTCACTATGCTAGTGCGCAATCTGATACTGATCAATTAGACACCCAAAGAAAACTTTTTCTAAATGCAGAAAAACTATTAAAAAGTAATCAATGGACAAAATATCAAGAAGCCAAAGAAAAGCTGACGCAATATCCTTTGTACCCACATTTAGTTTATAAAGAAATCAAACATAATATAAAATTAAATAAAGCCAAAAACGTTCGGCTCAAGGATATCGTTGCCTTTGAAACAACATTTCCAGATTTTCCATTTAAACAAATTCCTAGAAAAAGATGGATCAAACAAAAACATAAAAACAAACAGTGGAAAAAGGTCGCCTCTGCAATAACGGATACCCAAAATTTTAAGGACACCAGTACTCAGTGCTATTATCTTAATAGTCTTTATCAACAAACTCAAAATAAAAAAATACTCTCTGATATGAAACGTATTTGGCTTGTGGCCCACTCCCAGCCCAGCAGTTGTGATTTATTATTTAAAGCATGGTCTGAATCAGGTGGTTTAACTTCTGCATTAATTTTTCAACGCTTCCAGCTTGTTATGCAAACAAGAAACTTTACTTTTGCAAGATACTTAATGCGCAAATTAAACAAAAAAGACAAAATCCTGGCAAAAAAATGGCTAAGATTTAATACCACGCCTGATTTAATTTTCAAAAAAAGCAACATAAACAAAGCAAAGCTGCCGGATACAATCCTAAGCGAAGTACTCACAACGTCTGTGCAACATCTGGCAAGGCAAAATGCAGGGCGCGCTTTAGGGTGGTGGAAAGAAAACAAAAATACTTATGCCTTTGACAAAGCGCAAATTCAAAGGATTCAACGTGATATTGGTGTATTTCTATCGCATCAAAAACACCCAGACGCACTCAAATTTTTAGCTTCTGTCCCTGAAGCGCAACTAGATGATGTTGCAAAAGATTGGCGAGTTCGTATGTCCATATTTGAGGGAGATTGGCAAAAAGCTCTTAAATGGATTCAAGCACTGCCGCCAGAGAACCAAACATCAGAGAAATGGCAATATTGGAAAGCCAGAGCTTTTGATAATCTCAATCAAAAACAAAATGCGCAGAAAATCTATCAAAAACTGGCAACCCAAAGAAACTATTATGGTTTCTTAGCAAGCATGAAGTTAGGAAGGCCTCCTTCTTTTCAGAATGCCAAGGTTCTCACTGACGCGGCGACATTAAAAGCCTTACATAGTGCCCCTATTATATTACGGGTTGAAGAGCTACTCAAAATTAACCGGCCTCGCATTGCCAGGATAGAATGGTATTATCTCACCAAAGACATGTCTGAGGTAAATTTAAAGCATTTAGCCCAACTGGCCTTTGAAAAAGGATGGCCCGACCTCAGCATCTTAACCATGACACAATCTAAGCATCAGGATGACTTGCTATTACGCTTTCCCTTAGCGCATCAAGAACCTATTTTTCATTTTTCTGAAAAATATCAGCTTGATCCAGCATGGATATTTGCCTTAGCCCGCCAAGAAAGTGCTTTTTTCTCTTTTGCTCAATCTCCTGTTGGCGCTAGAGGACTAATGCAACTGATGCCTAAGACAGCGCGATATATCGCAAACAAAAGTAATATTAAATATAAGTCCACCTACCATTTATATAGACCAGATAAAAACATAGAGCTTGGGACAACCTATTTAAAATTCTTAAAGACAAAGTGGCAAAATAATACGATATTGGCAACAGCCTCTTATAATGCCGGTCCTTCGCGTATCAAACGATGGCTACCCACCAGAAATATGTCTGCCGATATCTGGATAGATACTATCCCCTATAGGGAAACAAGACATTATGTGAAAAATGTGGTTGCATTCACTGGGATATATCACCAAATGCTCGGTAAGCCTTTAAAACTAAACACCTATATGCAGCCTATTCATCACAAACTACAATAGATTTATGCACAAACATTAGCTATATTTTATATAAATATTAACTATTTGAGACACTATGTTAAATAATATTTATCAGCTTGGTCAAAATAACAGTACGCTTCCTGCTGAGAATTATTCTCACCAGTTGTCCTATCCGAGTATTATTCACCAAGTACGCTATCAACTACAAACTTTTGAGGAAGCGCGAAAAGTTGCCTATCAACTCTCAAAGTACTACCCTTCCCCAAACCGAGCGGAAACCGGGATAAATGAGTTGTTGATTAATGCCATTGAGCATGGCAACCTTGATATTAGCTTTGAAGAAAAGCAAAGAATACTACAAGACAACGCTTGGATGAATACAGTATATGAGCGCTTATTCTTACTAAAAAATAAACAGAAAAAAGTGATCGTTCAATTAGAACAAACACCTGATTGCATTACAGTTCAGATTAAAGACCAAGGCGAAGGCTTTAACTGGCGTAAATTTTTGGACAATAAACCAGGCTTTACCCCTAATGGCAGAGGTATTTTTATCGCTCGTCATTATGCATTCGACACAGTTGAATACCAAGGCAATGGCAATCATGTTATTTGTAGAAGCTACCTATAGTTTTCAGCGTCTTTTCGCTCATAAAAAGGCATGATGACATTGGTGAACACCCCATATCCCACAACATAACCAATCACACTAGAGGCTGCAGCAAAGTATGGGTTTTCTGAAACATAATAAGCTATAGCGGCAGAAGAACCTGCTGCCAAAATTTGGGTTGCATTAATAGTAGCCACATTACGCAAAGTGGCGATACCGGATAGATTCAAGAAGCCAGCACTAATGTGCTGTGTTTCTAATGATGTGACTTGCCTCATGGTATAAACACTCAATAAATTTAAAATATTGTCAGATATTATAGTGTTATACAGGGGTTGACTCTATTGCTCTACGACAAAGTCTCACTATTTTCTTACTGAAGGTTCTATTTCCCATGTATTGCCTGATAATAGCAATGATTGTAAGTCAACGCTTTTAACCCGTTTAGCTTGCTCAACGACTGAATGCATTTGTTGTTCTAAGCATGGCCGGCTATCTTGATAAAATACACCAATGGGCACCGGATACTGTTTAGAATCTAATTGGTTTAAACGCATGGCCATTGCTTGGGTTGCTTGATATTTTGTAATGCTTGCTTTATCTGTTTCAGATTGACTATTTTTCACCAGAACGCCCTTTTCTTCCAATACCAACCCTTTCTCATTTTCAGCACCGAATAATAAAGGTTGATTTGCTTCTAACGTGATCGTTTGCGAAGCTCTATGCGCTTTATCTCGAATACTCTCAAAAGCACCATCGTTGAACACATGGCAATTTTGATAGATCTCAATAAAACTGGTGCCTTTGTGCGCTACAGCTTGTTTTAACACAGTAGACAAGCCTTTATGATCGACATCAATAGCGCGAGCCACAAAACTGCAATTCGAGGCTAAAGCAATATTGATAGGACTTAAGGGTCGCTCTAAAGAGCCTAAGGGAGAAGACTTTGTTTTTAACCCTATCTGAGAAGTAGGGGAATATTGCCCCTTAGTCAAGCCATACACTTGATTATTAAATAATAATATATTGATATCAATATTACGCCGCATTAAGTGTATAAGATGATTTGTACCAATACTAAAGCCATCACCATCGCCAGTAACAACCCAAACAGACAATTCAGGTTTGGCCAGCTTAACGCCCGTTGCAATCGTTGGTGCCCGCCCATGGATCGTATGAAAGCCATAGGTGTCTAAATAATACGGGAACCGACTAGCGCAACCTATGCCTGAAACAAACACCATATCTTTTTTAGGAATATTGAGCTCGGGTAATACTTTTTCGATTGTTTTTAAAACAGCATAATCACCACAGCCAGGACACCATCTGACATCTTGGTTGCTGGCAAAATCTTGTGGTTTTAACTTTGGTGTCATCTTAGTTCTCCTGCCTGGGGAAATATTTCAAAAATTGCTCGATTAATTCAGACACATGAAAAGGTTTGCCTTGAACTTTGGCGATCGACTGAGCATCGACTAAAAATTCTGCTCGAAGCAATTGACATAATTGGCCATCATTTAATTCAACCACAAGTATTGTTTTAAATTGTGAGAGCCAATCCACTAGCTTTATCTGAAATGGGTATAATGACTGTAAATGTACATAACTGATGCTATAATTATTGCCCTGCAATTGTTTTACCGCACTTTTACAAGCCCCATATACACTGCCCCAACCAACAACCAAAACATCACCAAAATCCGCTCCCAAATATTCTATATTTGGCAGAGCTTTGGCTATATTTTTAATTTTTTGTTTTCGCAAACTGACCATATTCTGGTGATTTTTAGGATCAGAACTGATATTACCAGATATATCTTGCTTTTCTAATCCTCCAATACGATGCTCGTGCTCTGCCGTGCCAGGTATCGCCCAAGCTCTCGCCAATGTATCCGAGTTTCGTTTGTAAGGCTTGAAGTTCTCAGCATCATTAAAAAATAACTTCTCTGTTCGATCAGATTCTAATTCTGATATATCTGGAATACGCCAAGGTTCAGAACTATTGGAAAGATTCGCATCTGATAGTAATATAACAGGCGTCATATATTCAACAGCAATTTTAAAGGCCAGACGAATCATCGCAAAGCAATCTACAGCAGATTTTGCGGCTAATACCGGCAATGGTGCCTCACCATGTCGTCCATATAATGCTTGATTTAAATCTGACTGCTCTACTTTTGTCGGCATCCCGGTAGATGGACCTGCTCTTTGCACGTTGACCACGACTAATGGCAATTCACACATCACAGCCAGACCTAGAGTCTCACTGATTAAGTCCATACCAGGACCGGAGGTCGCTGTCATGGCTAATTCCCCAGCATAAGCTGCGCCCAATGCACTGCCTACAGCAGCCATTTCGTCTTCTGCTTGAAATGTTTTTATGCCAACATGTGGATAGCGACTCAATTCATGCAAAATATCGGAAGCCGGCGTAATCGGATACCCAGCCATAAACAACTGGTGATTATTTTGGGCAGCAACAGATACACACCCTAAAACCAAAGCTTGGTTGCCAGTTAGTTGCTTATAGGTTCCTTTGGGTAAATCTGCGGAGAAAACATTATAATATTCTCTAAAAAGTTCTGTTGTAATGGCATAGTTGTAACCAGCCCGCAGCACAGTTAAATTCGCTTTCGCAATATTGGGTTCTTGTTTAAACTTTTCCTGTATCCAGGATTTAGTTGGCTCCAGTGAACGTTGATATAAGTAATCAATCAGACCCAATACGTAAAAATTCTTACATTTCCTTGCTGCTGAGCGCGCTATATTTATACCGTCTAAGCTTTGTAAAGTTAAACTGGTTAATGCAATCGGTACAACTCTATAATTATCCAATATGCCTGAATCTAGCGGATTATGCTGGTACCCTGCTTTTTCCAAATCTTTAGGCGTGAGTTTGTCACTATCAATAATGAGAATCCCACCTTTTTTTAGTCCAAGCAATGCTGACTTTAATGCCGCAGGATTCATTGCAACTAAAACATCGAACTGATCACCTGGCACGTATATTTGGGCGGAGGAAAAACTAATTTGAAAACCTGAAACACCAGCAACAGTTCCTGAAGGTGCTCGAATTTCTGCGGGAAAATCTGGTAGGGTACGGATATCATTACCCTGTTGTGCGCAAGACTCGCTAAAACGCAGCCCGACCACCTGCATACCATCACCTGAATCTCCAGCAAAATGAATATCTACTTGATTTAAAACCTGGCGCTCAACCTTTAGTTGTTGGACTTCTAAATTATTTGTTCCTGGCATAGACCCACACATTAAATTTGTTAGATTAAAACTACCCGTCTCTTTTAGGGATTTATTATACCAAATAACATAATGCTCGTAACGAGGACAGACACTGACGAAGCATCGCAACTTATTCAGATAACCAATTAAGGGTGTCCTGATAATACCCTGATAAAAGTTAGTTGTCTGAACACCGCTTGGATTTTTTATCTTAGCGGCACCATGTAAGTTGAATGCATGAAAAAAATCAACAAAAATGCCCTATTGTTTCTGTATTGTTCTCTGCCTGTAGCGTACGGTGGTTTATTTGCAAAGTTTTGTAGATTAATATAGTTTTGATCTGAAAGAAAAATTCAACGAGACATTATAGGGACAACAATGTATCAACTATCTTCAGAACAATTAAAACTTATTTCAGCAGGTTCGCAATGTGAAGTGGTTACTCACGTTTACAGCACCAACCCAACAAACTACTTTATAGAATTTAAAACAACCAGCGTAGGCGAATGCGACAGCATGAGAGAGTCTTTTGAAAATAATGTTTTTCATGATATGGCTCAAAAATGGAAAGAACTTGGTTATCTATTTAACATTGAGCTGCATGAGTTGTCTTAAATAAATCCTATTTTCGTAATTCTACGCATAATCAGGTAACATCAAGTCTATCTAGAACATAAAAAATATTTATGTAGTATTATTGATTCAGATGGAGAACTGAATGCGTAGAGTTATTTTCAATCAAAAAGGCGGTGTTGGCAAATCCACTATCACATGTAACCTAGCTGCCATCAGCGCAGAAAAAGGTTTACGAACCTTGGTGATTGACCTAGATCCTCAAGCAAACTCTACCCAATATTTATTGGGCCGTAATGCTTTAAATTTTACCCCAACAATTGCTGACTATTACCAGAAAATATTGAATTTTTCTTATAAAGCGTCACAAGCAAATTCATTTGTTCATGCAACCCCATTTAAAAATTTGTTCATCGTCCCTAGCTCCCATGAATTAGAATTCTTAATGACTGAGTTAGACACGCGTAAAAAAGTCTATAAGCTTAAAAGCTTGTTTGATCAATTTGATGACTTTGATAATATTTTTATTGATACGCCTCCAGCCATGAATATTTTTACCCAATCTGCTTTAGTCGCAACAGATAGCTGCTTGATCCCGTTTGATTGTGACTTATTTTCAAGAAATGCTATTTATCATTTGTTTAAGGGCGTCACAGAAATTAAAGAAAAATATAATAGCCAGCTAAGGGTCGAAGGCGTCATTGTAAATCAATTTATGCCACAAGCCAGTTTACCCAAAAGACTGGTAGACGAACTGATTAACGAAGGCTTACCTATCATAACAACTTATTTAACCTCTTCTGTTGTTATAAGAGAATCTCATGATAAGGCCCTGCCCATGATTCACTATGCCAAAAAACATAAACTGACTCAAGAATTTATGCGCATTTTCCAAAGTTTACAAACGAATGAGATAAACCAACCTGATGCCTTTAGGACCTCAACAAAAACACCTGAAGAGATATTTCAAGTAGAAGTGGAAGTAGAATCAGAAAAAGAAGATGAAGAAGTTTGTGCTTAAAACTAATTTTTGAAACGCCACTTAAGGTGGTATGTTTTCTAGTTTTTTAGACAATTCTAGGTGGGGTTATATTCTAGTATGCTTGAATATTCTATTTTTATTGCTAAGTTGTGTCATCATTCAGCCTTATCTTATGCTATATACCGTGCTTTTATAAAACCGTTACTACAACCTATACTTTCTACAATAAAATCAATATTTTTGAGAATAAAGAACGAAAGACAATTTTCTTCTGCTGGCAAAGAGCTATGTAAGGCTGGACATGTTGGGACAGTTGCTAGTCTCCCAAAAGCATTAATACAATTCGAGGTTGCAAAATTTTTGACAGACGATACAAGCCTCCAATCTAAATTTACTACGGGTTGGGAAACGGAAGAAAAGTATGTAGATTTACTGTTCCAAAAAAGAGCCTGTCAAAGTTCCCCTACTCCTGATCCCGATACAGCAGCGCCAAGAATGGGTAATATAGCGCTAATTGCCAAACAGTAGATAGAGGCCAACCCCAAATGCAAATATCAGACAATAAATTCAACGGATAGGACATTAAATCAGATAATAAATTCAACGGATAGGACATTAAGTCGTGACTACTACACATGAGATTTAGATTCAGATAATTAAATTCTTTGTGCTTTCTCTAAACATGATATTAGCTTAACTTTATTTAATCTCGTATTTTCAACTCATATGCTACTTTTAAGCTAATATATGTCGTTCTATAATAATATTTTACACATTAGTTTAAACCCAGTTTTTGCCTAGGACCATTCGCACCTTGAACAGTTGGACAAAAACCTTCTTTAAACCTTCCATCATTAATTGCATTCTGTATGGCGTTTTCAAATGCTGCAGATACGAGTTTCCGCTTTTCAAAATCTAAGGATTCTGGAATATTAAATACAGTATCTTTGTCAGCTGCCTTGACGGCCAAATTGCACATTTCTATAATGGCGATATCCTGTTCTTCTTTCATTGCACTTTTTTCAATAGAAAATTGAATTTTGTCATCACCTACATCTTCTACATACGTTTTAACCAAAGTATTTTCGCCACACTCAAAAGATATTGTTATACTTTGTATGTCATTAGATTCAATAGGAAAAGACTGAATTTCTTTCACCTTGCCATTGGCTTCTAGCTCACTCTTGGCAGCCTCCTGTATCGTCGTAAGACTATAATACTTTGGCAGATTATTCTTTGCCTCGTGTATATCTCTTTGCGGTGTTAGGGGCCTGGTTGGTAGAGATGATGGTGTCTGCTGTATTTGTCTAAGCTGTCTACTTTCGTCGGTTGTATTCTGGGAGCTATTAGTAGGTTTATCACTATTTGTTGATGCAATCATGAGATCTTCTGTTTCTGATACCTCTTGGGTATCTGCTTGATTTTTAGGTGGTGGTTGCCTATAAGTATTAAAAAGCACTTGCTTAGCAACATTATCTGTTTTTGAATCAATAGTTGAATCAGGCTCTATATTGGTCTCTATTTGACTAGGTTGACCTGAAAACGATTGAGATCTTTGTCTCTGTTCTTTTATGATGGGCTTATCTATGCCCTTATTATGATCTGAAGATGTTGTTCTTCTTATGGGCATTGCTTGTGTTTTAGCTCTTGTTTGCTTATAAACAATACGCCAGTTGTCTATATTGGTTAAGTCCAATTTTTTATTTGTATCCCTCAAGGTTTGATTCTCAACAATGAGTTTTTCTCTTTCTTCAGATGAGATATCAGTCGTTTGTAACCTTCTCTCATTTTCAGCAATAGTTTTATTGTTTTGGTCGATTGTCATTTCATTTGCAAAGTTTTTAATCACCACCCATTTGTATGCTTCATTTTTCTTGGCCCAGACCGTAGGATTATGCAAAAATTCCTGAAAATTATTATATTCTTTTAACTCTGCTTGCGTTTGGATAATGGGCCGAGCTGAAATGCCACCTTTTCGACAAGCCTTAAGCCAATCGTCGGGATTTATGTTACTTGCCTCAACACCTTTAAATTTTTCTGATAATGAGATTTGTTTATGTATTTCACTTTTTTGTTCCCAAATATCACGGTTGTTTAAAAATAGCAAAAAACTTTCAAGGTCTCGTTTGGACATTTTGTGGGTTGGTTCTTCGTTACGTGGACATATCTCCCATTTCCCATCATCTTGCGGAGAGTATATATGAACAAGATCAGTGGTGAAAGTAATGATTTGATTGTCTGGATTGTGACAATACAACCTAAACATATCCATGCCTCTTCGAGACGAGCTAACCCCTCTATCAAAAGGCTTAGGATCATACACTTTAGATTCACATCCTATATTTGTGTTGTTCATTTTTATATCAGCGGCATTTGGTTTTTCTCCTTTGTACCATGCCCTAGTTGTACCAGAGTGATAAACTGTATCTCGAAACTGCTGCTCTTTACCAGGTTCGCCTTCAACGATACTAAAAAACTGGGCAACATTATTATCCCTTTCAAAACTTTTCATTTTTGCGGAAGTACCACTAAATCTTGATGCCGTATCACTACCTATAGTATCACTTATGGCATATGCCTTAACAAAGGTATTTGGAAGAACCATACTTAAATCATCCGTTTTTTCGGTGGCTTTTTGAACAATTTCCTTAATGCCAAACTTCCTATCACCCGCATCTAATTTATCAACGCCTGTGTACCCCTTCACTAGTGCTACTTGTAATAACATTTGCCTCATTTGAAAGATTTCTCGTTCAATGCCACCATCAATAGAAACAACATCATTCCCAGATTCATCATATTCCATTTCAGCAACACCAGATTCACTCATGATAGTCTTGCCATGCTCATCTTTCTTCTGTTTTGCTGTAGACATATCCTTTGGGATTTGATGCTCCACTTTGTCTATAATGGCTTCTGCACCAAAACTTTTCCCCGCAGCAGATGGGCCGCCAACCCATAGCACCAATTTTTTACTCCATTTTATTCCATCGTAATGGTTGGTGGAATTAACAAAAACAGCATCTCTAAAATTTTTACTTCTTGATTCTTCATTCAGTGCGGCCTGATATAACTCTAACCCAGTATCGCCAAGTAGTTCGCGTATATCGATTGGTTTAGGGTTAGTGGCATTGTTATCTTTATTATTTAAAATTTCATTGTGTAAATAAGTCAGAAATTTTTCGCGGGCATTTTTGTTGCCATCATGGGTGTTTTTATGTAATTCTTTTCGGCCTGGACTATCTGGCGCAATGAGATTGTTAATATGAGAAATATCTCTAGCTTTTTCTCCGGATTGCTGATAGTTGTCTATTTGTTCTATCCAGGTTGAAAGTGTCATTTTTTCCTCTTATCTAGCATGCTTTGTGAAAATTAATGAGTACTCAAGGTAAGACCATCGATTTATCTAAAAGTTCCTTTTATCAAATTTGCTCGATTTGGCCGAATTGGCTCAGATTAAAGGTAACCCAAGGAGGAAAATAAACGATCGTTCCCTCATATTTAAAGTACCCAGGAGGTGAAATATGGGGTTTATTGAAAGGAAATCGTACTTAATTGCTATTTTAATCAGTTGCCGAGCGGCGAGTTGAGTAGATAAAAAAATACTGAATGAAGTTAGTGTGGTTTGTAATTACAACAGAAAATATACCTCCAGAATATTAAACCGTGATCCTACAATAAAGAAGAAGCGCTCAGGCCCCAAGCCTGTTTATCTAGATCAGGTAATTTTGCATATTTTAATGAAATTAGAGTTCACTTTACTGAAACAAGCAGCAAAACGCACCCCCCAAAAGCTCAAAGGATTCGTAAGAATAAATAATATAAACTGTTAAGTATTTAGCAATATTTTAATCTCGGGCAACGCTTGTAAAGCTGCTTGCCTTCCGAGTTCATAATTAACTTCTAACTGACTATCATCAAACATGCCGCTATTCAGAAATTTTGGTTGCACTAAAACATCAGCATGATGATTTTGCCAATTACTCAGCGCCATATAAGATAACCATAAACAACGATCCGCTAATTGATACATACCTTTCACTTTAATAGGTTCTAACACGTCACCAATATCTACAGCAATAACGTGCTTTGCACCCAGCTGTCTAGCAATTTCGACGGGAACCGGGCTCATAACGCCGCCATCTACGAGTTGTCGCCCATAAAGTGGCACAGGGGTAAACACAAGTGGCACAGCACTAGACGCATGTACCGCGGGAATAATCGCCCCAGAACGAATAGTGTAAGGACGTCCTAACTCAATATCGGTTGTCACGACGGCTAAAGGTATCGATAACATACTAAAATCGTGAAATTGCAGGGTATTTTTTAAATACCGCCTAAGAGCATGCCCCTCTATCATGCCACTGACTTTCCAAAGCATTTTCACGCCGCTTTTTATATTAAAGTCTAAAAAAGACCATTTATTTAATTTTAACAGTTTTTCTTTTAACATTTGGCTATTGGGATTGTCTGCATAAAGAGCGCCAACAATACTCCCAGCACTGGTGCCTACAATTAAATCAATGGGGATATGGTTTTCTTCAAATACACTTAAGACCCCAGCATGTGCGATACCTCGAGCACCTCCGCCCCCTAGGGCTAAAGCAATATTTATCTCTTTGAGCGGTTTTGGTATTGGGGGCAAAGATTGGGTATAGATGTGAACAGGTTGATGACCACAAGATGAAATAAAACTTATTACCAGGCAAAGACTCAAAACATAACATAAAAATCTTTTGTTAATCACAATGCACTTCTTTATATTTATATTGTATAAGTTAAAGTTAAGATTGACTCAACGTATTTGTAACATCAGAAACTAATTTTGGTCCTTGATAAATTAATCCTGAATAAACTTGCACCAAATCAGCGCCACATTTGAATTTTTGCTGTGCCTGTAAACCTGAAGCAATGCCCCCAACCCCGATAATGGTTAGATTATTGCCTGCTAAATTTTTACATTGTTGTAAGATTTTGTTAGATAGGTTAAATAATGGTGCACCACTTAAACCGCCTTGTTCTTTTTTCTCGGGACTTTTTAGACTTATAGGCCGCTCTATCGTCGTATTCGTCGTAATCAATCCCTCGATTTTATACTCAAGTAGAGACTCTACTATATCCATTAATTCTGACTCATTGAGATCGGGTGCAATTTTGATGCAAATGGGCAATGGCTTGTCAGCGGTTTGATATTTTACTTGTGCCTCTTTTAACTTATCTAACAGCTGACTCAAATAACGCTTTTGTTGTAACGCTCTTAAGCCAGGCGTATTGGGAGAAGATAAATTAATCGTTATGTAGTCTGCAAGAGAGGCCACTTTATGAAAACAATGTAGATAGTCCTCATCTGCCTGGGCCAATGGGGTATCTTTATTTTTACCCAGATTAATACCCAGTATTGCTTTCCGAGGATATTTTTTAATATTATTTACCATAGCATCAACACCGAGGTTATTAAACCCTAGCCTATTAATAATCGCGCTATCGGATTGTAGTCTAAACATTCTAGGTCGTGAGTTTCCTGGCTGTGGCTTAGGGGTAACCGTCCCGACTTCAACAAAACCAAAGCCCAGTTTTTCCCAGATAGGAATAAGCTCAGCATTTTTATCCAGGCCAGCGGCTAATCCAATCGGGTTAATAAAATTTAGCCCCATACAGTTTTTAGATAGGCTGGCAACTGGCTTGGGATGGGGTAAAGGTAATCTTTGCCGCCACTTTAGAGTTTCAAAGGTCAAGGCATGGGCCTGCTCAGGCTCTAACAAAAAAAATAGCGGCCTGAGCAGACGGTAAAGGTTAAGCGACATCATCTTCCTTTGTATTTGAACTATGTTGCTGAAACTCTAATGTGCTGATATGAGCCAACTCCATAAGCTCTCTAAGCGCAACAGAGAACATCGTGAAGTCTTTCATTGTCAATGCTTTCAAGTCAGAAATCATATGACGCCATCTTTCAACAAAGATCTTATGGTGCGTAAGCCAAGCATCAATTTTGGCTTCTACCTCATCAATATCACTAGGCATCAACATAATCGCAACGGTTATAATACGTTGCTGTCTGTCCAAGTCATCACGAATAGCGGCCCGCGCTAACGCATCCCAATGATTCGCTACAGCATGACGTTTGACTTGCTCTCTGAACCATTCTAGCTCTAAGCGCCCCCCTATTGCATAATAAGTCGAGATTACTGATTCTACGGGTAACTTGTAGAGCATAGAAGCATCTACAATATCCAAAGCAGAAAACATAGCGCTCATTTGCGCTGCTTTTGTTGCCACGGCTTCAGGCACTTCTTTGCTGATTAGCTCATCGGTATATTCTTGAATATAGTCATTGCCTTCACCATATGAAGTGTTCTTTATACACTCACGTACTATTTTTACTTTACTTCTGAACTGCTCAACCAAAGCTTTAACGCTAATCTCACCTACTCTATGCCGCAAAAACCAACGCGTTCCACGACGCACTAAGCGATTCAAATCATGCAACATACGCGTTTGAATTTCACTGGGCACTAATAAGTCCAGAGAATCAACCGCGTCTCTAAAGGGCTCCGCTCTAAACACTTCTCTAGAAATAATGTAACATCGGACAATATCCGGTACAGACGCACCAGTTTCATCTTGCAAACGGTGCAGAAAGCCTAATCCCATGTCATTCAAAATAGTGTTTGACACTTGCATTGCTATTAGTTCTCGTTTCAAACGATGCTCAAATAGGCTCTTGCGAAATTGGGTTTTTAAAACATCAGGAAATGCCGTCACCATATCTTCAGCAATATACTCGTCTTCTGGTACATCTGAGGCCAAAAGCTCACTTTTTAATAATGTTTTAGTATAGGCAAGTAATACAGACAATTCTGGTCTTGTTAAACCAAAGCCGACATTCTGATGGCGCATTATCAAAGATTCATTGCTTGGCAAACATTCAATATTTCTATCTAAGTTTGCATTTGTTTCTAAGTAATCCATCAAACGACAATGCATTTGGACGTTCTTTTTTGCCCCAAACTCAGCTACAGATAATACTTCAATCTGAAGTCGATTATTATCTAAAACTAATTCTGCGACTTCTTCTGTCATTTCAACTAATAAAGCATTGCGCTGCTTCCCTGTCATGTCGCCTTGCGCAATAATACCATTGAGTAATATTTTGATATTTACTTCATGATCTGAGCAGTCGACCCCAGCTGAATTATCAATTGCATCAGTATTGATTTTCCCACTATTTAACGCAAACTCGACACGCCCTAATTGGGTGAACCCAAGGTTTCCACCTTCGCCCACAACTTTACATTTTAATTCATCGCCATTCACACGTAAGCCATCATTGGCTCTGTCGCCCACTTCAGAATTATGTTCTGATGAAGCCTTAACATAAGTCCCAATACCACCATTCCATAATAAATCAACCTGAGCCTTCAGCATGGCTCGGATTAATTCATTAGGCACAATTTTTTCTTTATGTATGCCGAGTACAGCTCTAACTTCAGGGGATAGTGGAATGTATTTACTAGAACGGGAAAAAATCCCCCCGCCTTTAGATATCAACTTTTGGTTATAATCTTCCCAGCTTGAACGCGGCAATTGGAATAAGCGTAAACGCTCTTTATAACTGGCAGCGGAGTCGGGATTGGGATCCAAAAAGATATGCATATGGTTGAATGCACCTAATAGCTTGATATGTTTTGACAACAGCATGCCATTTCCAAAAACATCCCCTGCCATATCCCCAATACCGATAACACTAAAATCAGATTTTTGCGTGTCTACGCCTAGCTCTCTAAAATGTTGTTTGACTGATTCCCAAGCGCCCCTCGCTGTAATACCCATTTTTTTATGATCGTAGCCAGTGGACCCACCAGAAGCAAATGCATCATCCAACCAAAAACCATATTCTTGTGAAATACCATTGGCGATATCTGAAAAAGTGGCTGTCCCTTTATCCGCAGCGACCACTAAATAAGTATCGTCTGCATCATAGCGTATAACATTTTGTGGTGGTACAACCTCGCCGTCGACTAAATTATCTGTAATATCTAATAAGGCTGAAATAAATATCTTATAACAGCTGATGCCTTCCGCTAATATAGCCTCTCGTGTACAATCGCTCGGTAGACATTTACTGACGAAGCCCCCTTTTGCGCCTAAAGGCACAATCACTGCATTTTTAACTTGTTGTGCTTTCATCAGGCCTAAGACTTCGGTTCTAAAATCTTCACGTCTATCTGACCATCGCAATCCGCCTCGGGCAACTTTAGCGCCGCGTAAATGTACGCCTTCCATTTTGGGAGAATAAACAAAGACTTCAAACATGGGTTTCGGTAGGGGGATTTCAGGAATAGCCCCTGAATCAAACTTAATAGATAAATACGACTTTGGGTTTCCATCGGAGTTTAACTGGAAAAAGTTTGTTCTGAGAGTCGCCATAATAACATCGATATACTTTCGCAAAATACGATCTTCATCAATATTATTAACTGCTTCTAAATCATCTTTTAATTTCTTGCGAAGTTCGTTAATTAGGGTATTGCGATTTTCATGTGCAACTGTTAAGTCAAACCTTGCCAAAAATAATTTTACAATCTCTTTCGTAATCTCATATCTATCGACTAAGACTTCTTCAATGTAGGCTTGTGAAAAGGTAAAACCAATTTGCCACATATATTTGGCATACGCTCGCAGCATCATCACTTCACGCCAAGTCAATCCTGCTTGGAGCACTAAATGATTGAAGCCATCCGTTTCAGCATGCCCCAACCATAAATTATAAAAAGTATCTTGAAAGACATCTTTTAATTCTTCTACATTTAAATCATGGCCTTTACCATGCACCATGGCAAAATCATTAATCCAAATACTATATCCGTCACTGACTTTTACTTCATGGGGTCTTTCACTCAAGACTCGAACCCCCATGCATTCCAGCATTGGAATAACATCAGACAATGGTACAGCCGACCCCATATGGAATATCTTAAACCGTATTGTACCTTCTGGATCTTCTAAAGAGCGATAAAAACTCATTTCTAATGGGTTTTCCACACTCAAGATTTCCATTTTTTGAATATCGAATACCGCTGTACGCGCAATAAATGCATCTCTATAGCCGACTTGAAAAGCATTGCCATATTTTTGACAAAGCTTAATACCTTGCTCTTCCCCATAGTGTTCGACTAAAGCTTCATTTAAGTGATCGGCCCAAGTTCGACCAATGCTGACCAATGTATTCTGTAATTCGGCTAGATCGTATTGTTTCTCAGAGTCTTCATGATATCGCACGATAAAATGTATACGCGCCAAAACTGACTCTGAAAACTTCGTGTTAAAATCAATACTATAGCCACCTAGTTGTGTCATCAATACATCTGCAATTTTTTCTCGCAATTTTGAATTGAACTTGTCCCGAGGAACAAAAACCAGGCAAGAATAATAACGTCCAAAATCATCTTTGCGCACAAACAAACGAATGCGTTGTCGCTCTTGTAGGCGTAATATCCCAAGTGAAATTTTATATAAATCATTCACAGGCGCTTGAAACAAATCATCTCTAGGAAAGTTTTCCAAAATGTTCACTAAAGCCTTGCCATCATAACTGCTAGCTGACAACTCATTTTTTTCAAGAATTTTCTCTATCTTCGTTGTTAATAATGGTATATTTTGAGGGCTTAGGTTATAAGCAGCTGCAGTATATAAACCGACAAAGCGCTCTTCACCAATAACATTTCCATTATCATCAAATACCTTTAAAGATATAAAGTCTGTGTGGGCAGGTCTATGAACATTCGAGCGCCGCATCGTTTTACCCACGATTAATGGATAAGGCGAAAAATAAAACTCTTGCGCTCTCTTAGGTAAACTTTCAAAATCTTCAAAATAATTATCATCGTAATATTTGAGAATACCTAAATTATCTTTTTTGCTGACTTTCCAATGCGTTCTATTCTGATCTTTGATTAAAGATCTCCGACTAAAACCTAAAAATGTAAAATGCTCATTATTAATCCACTCTAAAAACTCAATAATATCAGAACCATATTTTTTTTGGCTGATATTTTTATCATTTTCTAAACGTTTAATTGTATTCCTAAGTGTTTTTTTCAATGGCTGCCAATCCGTCACGGCCGCACGAATCTCAACCATCACGTCTTCTAAAACACTCTTAAGTTCTTCTAAAATGTTTGGGTTATTTTGTCGATCAATCTCAATAAATATCGGAGTTTCAGTGCTAACGTTTTTAATTTTTTTGTGATTAGTATGAATTTGCGCAACATGTCCATTGTCGTCTCTTATAAACTGAACATCACCTAAGTGCAACATTAAGTGTATATTTAAAGCGCTGCGATTCAACACCATCCGAACCGACTCTAAAATAAAGGGCATATCGGGATGAATTATTTCTATGACTGTATGCGTTGACTGCCAACCGTGCTGCTCAAAATTAGGATTATAAACTCGGATCCCATATTTGTTTTTTTCTACGTGGTTGATAAATTGCCAATGAGATAAAAAAGCGCCATAAACATCAATGACACTTCGATCAATTAAATCTTCAGGGGCTGCTGTTTTAGCATACATACTAATAAACTTGGAAAGTAAATCAGCCTCTTCTTTGGGCAACTTCTTATGAACCAACTTGACAACTTTTTGAATCAGTTGATCTCGGGTTTCATCTTGTTGTCGGGTCATGTCTTTTTGTCCTCTGCCATTTTAACCAGGGTTGAGCCAGTCTAAAGGTTGTCTTTCTTAGTTCATTAAGGAAAATTGTTTCTATAATAAAGATAGCAAACTGAATGCATTTAAGCGCACATCTAAACTTTATGCACTGCAAAATTTACGGTATTTTAACACCAAAATATAATCTCGAATAGCCAATCGAATAACTTTTTGTTATCCTGCAAGTACTTACCTTATTGTGGTGCATTACAATTGAACAAAATTTTATCGCATTCGTTAGGGCTTTTACTAGCATGTTTGTTAACAGCTTGTGCAAAAAACCCCGTTACAAATCAATCTGAACTCAATTTTTTGAGCGAAAGCAAAGAAATCGCCTTAGGGGAATCACATTATCCTCAAGCACAACAATTAAATCGTGGCATTTATCGCCAAGACCCAGAATTAAATATCTATATCAATCAAGTTGGGCAAAAACTAGCCAAATCAAGTGACAGACCCAACTTACCTTTTGAGTTTGTCATATTAAACGACTCAGTGCCAAATGCTTGGGCTTTACCTGGGGGTAAAATTGCTATTAACAGAGGGCTATTAATACATTTGAACTCTGAAGCAGAGCTGGCAGCGGTCTTAGGCCATGAAATCACACACGCGACAGCACGCCATGGTGCAAAAACCATGGAGCGCCAAACAGTTATGGCGGCGGGCCTTGGTACTTTAGCTGCAGTGCTGTCTATAAAGTCAGATAACAAAAATGTGTCTGACCTTTCTATGTTAGGCGCTAGTGCAACCCTTGGCATGATGTCATTGAAATATGGCCGTGATGCAGAAAAAGAAGCAGATCACTACGGTATGATGTATATGGTTCGAGCAGGCTATGACCCTAAAGCAGCAGTGGCTTTGCAGCAAACCTTTGTCAAACTCAAAAATGGCAAAAATTCCAATTGGCTACAAGGTCTGTTTGAAAGTCATCCGCCCTCTCAGGAGCGTGCGAATGCCAATCTTGAATTTGCAAAAACATTTAATCAAACTGATTTGATCATGGGATATGATAACTATCAGGCTAAAATAGCGCGATTAAAGTCCCAACAAACAGCTTATGCACAATATGACCAAGCTAATAAAGCTTTTCAAAATAATGACCTTCACGCTGCACAGAAGCTAGTAACACAGTCCATAGCGGCCCTACCGAAAGAAGCATTATTTTATGGTTTACAAGGCGATATATTAGCAAAGCAACAATTTTATAAACCCGCAATCAGTGCTTATAATCAAGCCATTAAATTAGATAAGCAATACTTTGAATACTATCTCAGTCGCGGAATTGTTTATAAAAAACTTGGGCAGTATTCAAAAGCAGAGGGAGATTTAAAACAATCTATTCAATTATTACCAAATGAAATAGCACAAAATGCATTAAAACAAGTTTCAGTACTCAAATCTTCAGCATAAACAACTAAACCAGTCAAAAGTAGCCGTAAGACATATGAAAACAATCAACCATATTTGGAGTATGCAAGAAAGCATTGCTCAAACACAAAAATATATAAATGACTATGCCAATATATTTTTATTTTTTTCTCCAAGCATCATTTTGACGGTTTTAGGAAAATTTGATCTTTGGCATGGAACAAAGCTTTTACTCACAATAATGTGGGAAACTTTTCTAGCGCACCCTTTCACCGCTATTTTTCGAATAATGATCTATCCTATTTTATTGCCTTTTTTTGCAATGATGACTTTACCTATCCATTTCTTTTTTAACCAGAATATAGAAAGCTCTATATTTCAAGGCTTGAGCGCTTTCCAAGCTGCCGCCGCTGTGATTTTACTACCTATTTGCTATTTATTCTTTAATGAATATAAAAATACTGAACGGGTCAACAATGATACTGTTAGAGGCTTATTCTTTAAATTCTTTAACAAACATGAGTTAACTTACAATGAATATAATAAACTACTGAACTTTGTTACAAACTATACAACGCTTTTCCCACAATCTGGGCCCACAAACGAACAAACTGTCAATGATATTATATTACATATTCTAGGCTCACATGATGCCGAATTGCTGGCTGCAGTATCAAAGACCTGCGCGAAAGATTCAGATTTATTTTATAAATTGGAACAAGCGGCAGCTCAGTGTCATCCCTGGCCATTAGACGATGCTAACTGCTTACTTTGGCATGCTGCAAAACAGATAAGGGGTGAAAAGCTGCAAACCAGAATAGTGAAAGTAGACGGAAAAGAAAAAAGGTTTGTCTCTGAAGTTTATGTTGACCCAACATCGAGCAATGCTGCGCCTGAAGCACTAGAATATTTGCAAGCGCTCGTAAATAGAGCAGCACCGTTTTATCGAACTTAAGGAAAGTTTGGGGCAAACAAGATGTTTTAACATTCATGCCTTTGCCCTAGCAACTCACCTGAACATTAGCCCAAATCAAAATCATCATGGCCGGGTATCATTTCTGGCTCTGCTTCTATAATATCGACACCTAAATGTAAAACCCTTGTCCCCGCATCACAGTTAGGACGTACATTCATCCCAATAACAATACCTGCTCTATTCGACAAAACTTCTTCTTTGATTTGTCCAAAGACATCATATACTTTTGCAATAACTTGGCCTTTTTTAACCTGGTCAGTTAGTTTGGGTAAAACATCAATAATGCCGCCTTTTTGAGAATAAATCCAATAAGAACGATCACATATTGTCGCACTCGTCACCATATCTTTGACTTTGCCCTTGATCATTTTTAGGTATTTCAAAGTATTACTAATGCCCTCAAGCGTGTCATCAATTAAGGCATGTTGGAAAGCATTGGGGTTGCCTATTTCGACAGTAATGGCAGGTATACCCATCTCATTTGCCCAAGATCTGAGAGTCCCCTCTTCATCATATTTTTTCACAATGATATCTGGATTTTGAAGATACGCTAAAGTACGACATTCTTCATTGTCTAAATCTGCTCTAAGGTACAGGCTATTCACCCGACCATGGCTTGCCGTGTGAAGGTCTAATAAATAGTCAAACTGACTAATAATTTTATGAGATAAATGATGGGCGTACAGCTGGCTAGCCGTTCCCTTTGGTTTGCCTGGCATGATTCTATTTAAATCCACATTATCAGAAAAATGTCTTTGATTCATTAAATAGCCTGGCACATTGCTAATAGGCACCAAAATTAAGTTACCGACCAATTCTTGGGGATTAATCTCATCTATTAATTTAAAAATAGTAGAAATGCCATTTAATTCATTGCCATGAATTGCAGCGGTAATACCTAATGTAGGCCCCTTTTCTATCCCTCGAATAACAATGACCGGGAGGGACCAAGGCACACCCAAAGCACTATCTGATAATTGAATATGGACGCGATGCACCTCACCCCGATTTAGGGATGATATTTTCAATGCTTCTCTGGATTTAATCACTTTATGAGTACTCATCTAATCGCCCCACTATACCAAAATTTCATTAACTAATGATTCATCATTATCTAATGATTTAAATAGTTTCATTCTAAACTGGCCCTTTTGATTAACTAACATTTTGGCCATTTTATCAATTGCTACCACAGTTAAAACTGATTGAATATAAGCTTCAATTAAATCATCAATACCAATACCCAGTTTATTAAAGTCTACTTTATCCATTAACATTAAACGGGATGTATCGGAATCCCATTGATTATCTGCTAACTTCATAGATAAATTTGTACCTAAGACTTGCCAACTATTCGTGGATAATGTGGCCTCTAATGACGTTCTAGCTCTTCTGGCATAAATGGCACAAGGCATAAATCCAGTCGTAGAAGAAAAAACCATCATTCTCAGATCCGCAATAAAAATATCTCCCTTTTTATTTGGAACGGTTCCTATATGAAAGTACCGCCCATGTTCTCCTTGAGAGCTCCACTCATAATGACCAATTAAACTTTGAACAATAAATTGATCATAAGGGTAATCCTCAGCCATAAAATCTGCTAATTCTTCTGGGCTGGTTATCGTATATACGCCTTGCCCGGCATTTAAATAAGGGACTTTAACAACGGCTTTGCCACCTAATTTACTTATCATCGCCGGTATATTAGACTTAGAAACGTCTTTTATCGTCTCTGGCACATTAATTTTTAAGCCCGATCCAACCAGCGTCGCATTAAAAGACTCGTAAGCTTTATTAGCCACCAGCTTATTGCGACCGCCAGATAAACAAACCAATGTAGAGTTATATATTAAAGTTTGTGTTTTTATCGGGATTCTATTCCAAGGTTTTTGGGTGACATATCTAAAAGCGGCTCTAATCGGTATTTTTTCACCTTCTGGCTGCTCTAAGTACATTATGCCATCATGGAAACTGACATACTGTTTTTCATTCATAAAATGTGGGATCAAATAAACATCTTCACCCGTACTATCAGCGATGGTTGAAGCATAACCAGAGGCCTCCATATAGTTTTTATCATATATAACGGCCAAGGCACCTTTAGGTAATCTTCTTTTTTTTAATAGTGGTAAGAATGAGTTTTTAATTAAATGGCTATAGCCTCTATACTCATTTGTATCATTGCGCGATGGCATTGATTTTTGCCCGGAAGGACAAGAATTTGTTTCCAAAACAACCATCTTACGAGTACCCGCCTCAGTTACCACGTAAAACAGATCAGCCCCTCCCCAGAAAAAATGCTTGGGTTGGTAGGTTAAAATACTCATTAAAAAATCTGCATCGACCTGTGGATTTAGGTGTGTATACCTTTTGACAATTCTGTCGTGCCCCAAATCCATGAAATGCCCCATCATTTCATGGACTTGAGAATTTAATGCTTTTGAGTAAAAATGTTTTTGCTCTTCAAAGTTATCTGGCTTTATTCTCTCAACGCAATGTTCCATTCTTATTCCTAAATTGACATGCCATACATAATATTGGTGAGACTGTATCACATAATTCTTTATTAGGAAGTAGTATGGGGCTAATGATTTTTTTGTTTAACCATATCCGCAAAACCTTGCACCCAATCTGGATGATCATTTAAGCAAGGAACCAGTTGCAAAGACTCACCACCTAAAGATTGCCATAATTCTTGCCCGCGCATGCCAATCTCCTCAATTGTTTCTAGGCAATCCGTCACAAATGAGGGACAAGCCACAACAATATTGGTTTTACCCATGCCGATTAACTTTTTTAACACACCCTCAGTATCTGGCCCTATCCAACGGTTCATGCCAACTCTGGATTGAAAACTCACATGATACTCTTCTGGCTTTAAATTCAATGTTTGTGCCAACGCTCTAGAAGTGGCATAACACTGAGCCCTATAGCAGTTTTTATTATTATCTGTAATAACAGGGCAAGGTAAGTCTGATTCACAATTGTCAGGTGTCTTGATTTCTGACTTTTTAACCTGGTCAAAGGGCAACCCATGATAACTAAACAGCACGCAATTATAATCAGCCTGGAGAAAAGGCTGAATTAATTTTGCCATTGACGCTATGAAATTAGGTTCAACATAAAAATCACCCAAATTAATCACGTCTGGTTTAGTTTCATATAATGATAATTGCTTATTGAACTCTGCTAGTGCTGAGCCAGTTGAAGCTGCTGCATTTTGCGGGTACAAGGGCGCCACTATAATTTTAGTGATATTTTGTTGTTTGAATTTTTTGAGTGCTAGCTCAATGTTAGGGTTACCGTAACGCATCCCTAATTCCACAAAATAATCATCACCCAAGACTTGCTGTAAAGCTTGCTGAAAGCTTCGGCTGAAACTTAATAAAGGCGAACCTTTATCTTTATCCCAAACCGCTTTATAAGCTTCCGTGGATTTAGGTGTTCTAAAGGGCACAATCAAGCCATACACCAATAAATACCGTGCTATTGTTGGTAGGGACACAACCATTGGATCGGTTAGAAACTGTTTGAGATACTTTCGAACAGCCGGTAGTGTTGGTGCATCTGGCGTACCAACATTAATTAACAAAACGCCTGTAGGAGCCATATTTACCACGCTAAACTAGTTAGTTAAATTGTATTTGTGAACTGAACACAATTCTATGCTTTTATAGTCTAAGCCTCAAGGTTTAGATGCGCCTATCTTCCAGCACCGTGTTTTCTAGCGGTAGAAGTCGCAACCACATCACCCAACTCAATACCGTGCTGAGTAAATATATCTGCTCGCTGTAAAGCAAAAGTAACATTTTTTACTGCTAGAGGTGAAAGCGTGCGCTCTACACTGCCAGATCGATGCCGCATATTAAAATAAGCATATGATATACCAATGGCAAGCTTATAATGACTAGCACCTGAACCACAGCGCTCAACAGTTCCCCCAAGACGCTTAGCAATATGCTTCAACTCCGCTAATGTGGGTCCTAAACAACTGCGATCGACAAGTTTTTCCAGAAACCTTACAACGTGTGTGTCTTCTTGCCTTTCCCCCTTGGTTTCAACAACACCAAATGATGGAGCATAATCTGCACCAGTAGAAAAAGTTAAACAACTCATTTTTTTATCTAAAGCAATCACTCTTGCTTTCAAATCCTCTTTGTCTCGAGAGAGCTCACTTGCACTCTTTACAACAGAAAGACTATCTACCTCTGCCCCAGCGGCACCGCCACACCTTGAGTTAGCACCACTTATTTCTACTTGAGAGGCTGCAGCACTCAAAGAATCTACGACTTCTGCTTTGCTCGCCTTTCGCTTAGCCTTTTTTGATTTTTTTTGCTGTGCACCAGCATTAAGATCTGCTAAGCGTACTAAAGATTTCTCAAGTTCATACTCTGGTTCATGCTTATAATGTTCTTGTATATAAGCGCTGCATTTGTCGATGGTGCCATAGACAATCATTAATAGCGCGTCTGCAACATCAGATACCGAAAAGCCAGTGGCAAAAGTTCTTACTTTAAATGTTACCAGAACCTCATGATGAAATTTTATTGGAAGCGGAAACGTAAATGCCTGATACTGTTGATAGGCATCAACAACTGCCTTCTCATTTTTTGACAAAGTTTCTCCCAACAGTTCTTTATCTAATAAATGAGACACTTTTCTATAATAGTGATCTTTCCGCTGAATCAATTTCTCAGATGCCCCATCATACACAGATATAAGATGGTGATAAAGTGCACAAGTTTTAATATCAAAACCTTTATTAATAGTAACTTGGCCGCGACTATTTATCTCAATCGAAAAGTGCTTCATCAGGTCACAAGTTAAAGGCAGCACTTCGGGCAGTTCTGCTTCAATCAAATCACACATTTCAAAGTAATAAGGAACATCAGACCATTTTTCATCACTTTGACTTTGGGATATTTCTTGACTTTGTTTGGCAAGAGCGATTATTTTACAAATAAAGTAATATAAGCAAATATCATTGTAACTGCTAACATCACTTTCAATGTCTTGCTTTAGGTCTGTGAGGAATTTAACATCCTCCTCGTATAGTTCAGATATGCGAACTATAAGCGCTTCTTTTTTCTGAGTAGAATCTAAGATGCTATAGGCAGATTCTAGTTCATTAAACCCTGCAATGAATTCTGTATGTTTTTCTTCGATTGTATTTTCGTCACTTTCAAGAAAACTCACTGCATTCTCGTTATACAAAATTCTAGCAGTCGTTAAAGCCAAAAGCCTAGCTTTTAACGTTTGATAGTTAGACCCTCTGTCTATTAATATCGCCACATCCCCATCAGCTAAGTCAGAGGACGTTTTCTTTTGCAAGTTTCCACAATTGAGCATTGTATATATCCAACCATTACCAATAATAAAAGTAATGCTTTAGGATAATGTTACATAGTTATCATATCAACTTTTTATGACAAGAATAGACAGACGGCAGGGGAAAACCCTTAACCCTTATGATTGTATGGGGACAATCCCCATAAACTTACCTTGCTGATTAAATTCAATTTCAAAACGACCTTTAATTCCATCATCTTTAACAAATTGGCGCACTGTATTGATGGGAAAGCGTATCACTCGTCCATCATCCGCATGCGCCACAATGTTATGCACACTGCCTTGATAAAACTTTAATATCTTTTCTTTGCTGATATTAAGTGTCACAGTCACTTTAGGCATATGTTGTTCAAACCTATAACCAATTTTAAACTAAAGATTTATTAACAATTTCATACACATCTTCAGATAAATTATCAACCTGTTGTATTTTGAGTAAAGTTTTTTTCATGAGCTGTGCATGCGTTTTATCTAATCGTTTCCATCCCGTTAATGTTTCTAAAACTCTGGCAGCCACCTGAGGGTTTTGTTGATTCAAGTCTATGACTCTATCTGCAATAAACTCATAACCTTTACCATCTGCACTATGAAAACATTGTGCATTTGCTGCGCCAAAGGTTCTAATCAAAGCATAGATTTTATTGGGATTTTTCAAATCAAACGCTTCGTGGGATAAAAGCTTTGAGACTCTATCTAATGTATCAGGTAATTCTGCTTGCGCTTGTAAGCTAAACCATTTATCCAATACCAATGTTTCATGTTTAAAATCTTCATAGAATTGGTTAAACAATCTCTCTCTGATTGGATGAGACCAATGATTAATCGCAGACAATGCACCCATGCGATCCGTCATGTTGTTTGCATTTTGATATTGATTTTCTATTAAAGGCGCATAAGACTCTTCTTGACTACGTCCCAAAAAAGCAAGTGCTGTATTTTTAAGGGCCCGGGCAGAGATAGAGGTCGCCTCAATTTTACCGGTATCTTGCTCCGACATCCTTTTATATATGGCAAAGAAATCTTTACTGAACTTTTTGGCTAAAGTATCTCGTAAATATATTAAGCACCCATTCAGAGCTTTTACATTTACTTGTTCTAACTGCTCAGCAATATAGTGAAAAGATGGCAGAGCCAAAAGCTCGGCTAATAACGCCGGATCGGTAGCCATATCCTTTAATAAATCTTTATATAAATCTAAGAATGCGGCTGGTAAGGTAGGTGTTGGTTGTGTTTCAAATTCAGTCATCATTTTTGTGACCAATGCACACTTATAATCCTGGCACTTATCCCATCGATTGAAACTGTCTTGATCGTGTTTAATAATGAGAGCGGATTCTGCGGCAGTGTAATCCATATGTAACTTGACTGGGGCTGAATAATTGCCTAAAAACGAAGGCACCAAGGGTTTATTCACACCCGTAATAGTCAAGGAAGTGCTTTTTTTATCTAAGACAAAGAATGTACCTGATTCAGTTTGTTTGATATCAGTATGCTTTGCTATAGGGTATAAATTTCCCTCTTTGTCATATAAGGCTATTTTAATTGGAATGACAAATGGCTTTTTCTGTTCTTGCCCGGGTGTCTTTGGGCAGGATTGCGTGAAATCAAATGTTAATGTTTGAGTAGATTCATCAAAATTTTTCGTCACATTAACCACAGGTGTGCCCGCTTGATGATACCAATGCATAAATTGCGCTAAATCTGTTTTATTGGCATCTGACATAGCACTAATAAAATGCTCAATGGTAACCGCTTGTCCATCATAACGCTCAAAATATAAGTCCATCCCAGCCCTAAAGCCTGATTCGCCTAATAAAGTATGAAGCATGCGAATGACTTCAGAGCCTTTATAATAAATTGTCATTGTATAAAAATTGTTAATTTCTATATAAGAATCTGGACGCACAGGGTGAGCAATAGGGCCACTGTCCTCTGCATACTGTCGAGTTCGGATTTGTTTCACATCCGCAATCCGGTTCACAACCGGCGTGCCCATATCCGCTGTAAACTGCTGCTCTCTAAATACAGTCAAGCCTTCTTTAAGGCTTAATTGAAACCAATCTCTGAGTGTCACTCTGTTGCCAGTCCAGTTATGAAAATATTCATGACCGATAACCATTTCTACGCCCTGAAAGTCTGAGTCGGTCGCCGTGGCTTCATCCGCTAAGACATATTTAGAATTAAAGATATTTAAGCCTTTATTTTCCATTGCCCCCATATTGAAATTATTAACTGCAACAATCATATAAATGTCTAAATCATATTCCAATCCATACTTTTGTTCATCCCATTGCATGCTATTTTTTAAGGATTGCATGGCATGGTCACATTTTTTAGCATTTTCAGCTTCCACAAAAATAGCCAAAGTGACTTTTCGGCCTGATTGGGTGACATAATGATCTTTAATTTCGGTTAAGTCCCCTGCCACAAGCGCAAACAAGTAAGCAGGCTTTTTAAATGGATCGTCCCATCTCACCCAATGGCGATCTCCTTTATCCCCTTTATCGACTAAGTTTCCATTAGACAGCAATACAGGAAATGTTTTTTTATCTGCTTCAATCGTGGTGCTAAAAATAGACATCACATCCGGGCGATCGAGATAATAGGTAATCCTTCTAAAACCCTCTGCTTCACATTGCGTACAAAACATACCATCCGACTTATATAATCCACTTAAGGCTGTATTTTTATCTGGATAGATTTCTGTCTTAATTTCTAGGGTAAATGCATTGTCTAAATTGGCAATCGTCAAGCTTTTATCTGAGCATTCATAGCTGTTCTCTGTTAATTCTTGGCCATCAACTTTGATGGAGAGGAGCTTCAATTCTTCCCCCGCTAAAATCAAATCGCCATTATTTTCAGATTTAGAGGTATTTTTTACTATTTTTAGGCGTGAATGTACTACTGTTTTATCTGCAAATAGTTGAAAGTTCAGTTCTGTGCTTTCAATAAAAAAGTTTGGCTCTTGGTAATGTTTTAAATAAATAGTTTGAGGTTGGTTAGTACTTGATTTCATTATGTTTTTCTCTGCCTTCCATAGGGAGTTATTTTAGAACCATACTCAGATAAGCGGCTCAGATTAAAAATTTATAAAATTAATGTCGAAAATTATACCAGCGAATAGTTTGAACTACAGCTTATTTTTCACATAAAACTAATCAGAATACTTAAGTTATTGAGTTTTATTGACTTGCTTCTATGTGTACCTAGTGGATACAATAAAAACATACACGTGCATAAATTTAAAGGAGCTATCATGGATGTATTGAGCAGTTTTAAAGACAGATACGAGGGTCGGCATGAAGAAGAAGAAATGTCGCTTACTGAGTATTTAGAGCTATGCAAAAAAGACCACATGGCATATGCCAACGCTGCTGAAAGACTAGTCTCTGCAATCGGCGAACCTAAATTAGTTGATACCAGCAAAGACAGAAGGCTTAGCCGCATTTTTTCAAATAAAGTAATGAAACTTTATGACTCATTTGAAAATTTTTATGGCATGGAAGAGCCTATTGAGCAAATCGTCTCTTTCCTGAAGCATGCAGCACAAGGCTTGGAAGAAAAGAAACAAATTTTATATCTCTTAGGCCCAGTCGGTGGTGGTAAGTCATCTTTAGCTGAACGCCTAAAAGCCTTAATGGAACGTGTTCCTTTTTATGCGATTAAAGGCTCTCCTATTAATGAATCCCCCTTAGGTTTATTTAGCTCAGAAGAAGATGGCCCTATCTTGGAAGAAGAATATGGTATTCCAAGACGCTATACTGAAAGCATCATGTCGCCATGGGCGGTAAAACGTTTACATGAGTTTAACGGTGACATCAATCAGTTCAAAGTCATTAAAATCTGGCCTTCCAGACTCAGACAAACAGCGATTGCAAAAACCGAGCCTGGCGATGAAAACAATCAAGATATTTCATCTCTGGTTGGTAAAGTCGATATCCGCAAATTAGAAGAGTTCGCGCAACACGATGCAGATGCCTACAGCTACTCAGGTGGCCTATGCCGCGCTAACCGGGGTGTTATGGAATTTGTTGAAATGTTCAAGGCGCCGATTAAAGTTTTGCATCCTTTACTAACCGCAACACAAGAAGGCAATTACAATGGCACAGAAGGTACCGCTTCTATTCCATTTGATGGCATCATCTTGGCTCACTCCAACGAATCAGAATGGGTTACTTTTAAAAATAATAAACATAACGAAGCTTTGCTTGATAGGGTTTATATTGCAAAAGTACCTTATTGCCTCAGAGTAACTGAAGAAATGGAAATCTACAAAAAACTTGTGGAAAATAGCTCTTTGAAAGATGCACCTTGTGCCCCTAATACTCAAAAAATGTTAGCGCAATTTGCCGTTTTATCTAGGCTAAAAGAACCAGAAAACTCTAGCATCTTTTCTAAAATGCGCGTGTATGACGGCGAGAACCTAAAAGATACCGATCCCAAAGCAAAATCGCACCAAGAATATAAGGATTTTGCTGGCGTAGACGAAGGTATGACAGGTTTGTCCACACGGTTTGCTTTTAAAATATTGTCTAAAGTATTTAACTTTGATTCTACTGAAGTTGCTGCGAATCCAGTGCATCTACTGTATGTGCTTGAGCAGCAAATTGAGCGTGAGCAATTCCCACCCGAGGTACATGAACGTTATATTTCATATCTAAAAGGCTATCTAACCCCAAGGTTTGTAGAATTTATTGGTAAAGAAATCCAAACGGCATACCTCGAGTCTTATTCTGAATATGGACAAAATATCTTTGACCGTTATGTAACATTCGCAGATTTCTGGATCCAAGATTCGGAATATCGTGATCCTGATACGGGTGAAATTCTTGATAGACGCTCGTTAAACGAAGAGTTAGAAAAAATAGAAAAACCAGCTGGCATTAGTAATCCTAAAGATTTTAGAAATGAAATTGTTAATTTTGTGTTACGTGCCAGAGCCAACAACCGTGGCAAGAACCCTAGCTGGACTAGCTATGAAAAACTCAGGGTTGTTATTGAGAAGAAAATGTTTTCTAACACAGAAGACTTATTACCCGTTATTTCCTTTAACGCAAAGGGCTCAGAACACGAGAAGAAAAAACACCAAGATTTTGTAGATAGAATGGTGGATAAAGGCTACACGCCTAAACAAGTCCGTCTCTTGTGCGAGTGGTATTTACGTGTTCGTAAGTCTTCATAAAAGGTTGAACGCTATATGTCGCGAATTATAGATAGGCGCCCAAATGGGCGCCATAAAAGTGCCGTAAACAGGCAACGCTTTATGCGTCGCTTTAAAAAACAAATTCAGAAAGCTGTCCGTAGTGCTGTGTCAGGAAGAAGCATTAAAGAAGTAGATGATTGTGGAGAAAAGATCACTATTCCAGCCAAAGAGACAACTGAGCCCAATTTCTCCTATGGCCAAGGCGGTAAACGCGATATTATTTTACCCGGTAATAAAGACTTTGTGCCTGGTGATTTAATTAAACGCCCTCCTTCTGGGCAAGGCGGTCGTGGAGGAGAAGCCAGCGATAGTGGTGAAGGGGAAGATGATTTTGTATTTGAGATATCCAGAGAAGAATTTTTAGAAATATTTTTTGAAGATTTAGCCCTACCCAATCTCGTCAAAACACAAATTGCAAAAATTCCTTCCTTCAAAATGGTTAGAGCGGGATTTTCTTCTGATGGCATCCCCGCCAATATTAATATAGTACGTTCTTTAAGAGGTGCTTTAGGGCGAAGAATTGCGCTTGGTGGGCCCAAAAGAAAAAAAATTGCCGAGTTAGAACAACGTCTATCTGCGTTATTACTAGCAGAACCTGACTCAGAACAAGTAGAAGAACTCAAAAAAGAAATCAAACATTTAAAAACGCGCATCAATGCAATTCCTTTTATCGATCCATTTGATTTAAAATATCACCACCGCACGAAGCAACCTAAGCCAACAACACAAGCTGTGATGTTTTGTCTGATGGATGTTTCAGGCAGTATGGATGAATCCAAAAAAGATATTGCTAAACGCTTTTTTATCTTATTGTATTTATTTTTATCTCGAAACTATGAGAATGTGGAAGTTGTTTTCATACGTCATCATACTTCTGCGAAAGAAGTTGATGAAGAAGAATTTTTCTACTCAAGAGAAACAGGGGGTACAGTTGTATCCAGTGCATTAGAAATGACCCGTGATGTTATTCAAGAACGATATCCAACCTCTGATTGGAATATCTATGCTGCACAAGCTTCTGATGGTGATAACTGGAATAACGACTCCCCTCGTTGTAGAGACATACTCCATAACGAAATAATGCAACATGTACAATATTTTGCCTATGTAGAGATTATGCCTCGTCATCATCAAAGTTTATGGGAAGCGTATTTATCTGTACAAGAAGCATGTCCAAACTTTGCCATGCAACACATCGAAGATATTAAAGATATCTATCCTGTCTTTAGAGAATTATTTAAGAAGAAAGATTATGCTTGAATCTGAGGTTAACTGCATGACAGAAAGAAAAATTATATCTGACTCTTCTGAGTGGACCAATGAACTACTCGAAAAATACGATGTTGAAATTGCCAGAATTGCTGAAAAATTCAACCTTGACACTTACCCCAATCAAGTAGAGATTATCTCCGCAGAGCAAATGATGGATGCCTATTCTTCTGTCGGTATGCCTCTAGGTTATAATCATTGGTCATTTGGAAAGCAATTTCTTAATGTCGAAAAAGGTTATAAACGGGGCCATATGGGATTGGCCTATGAGTTGGTCATCAATTCTAATCCTTGTATTTCCTATCTAATGGAAGAAAATACATTACCAATGCAAGCGTTAGTTATAGCTCATGCTTGTTATGGTCATAATTCTTTCTTTAAGTGTAATTACTTATTCAAGACCTGGACTAACCCTGATTCCATTGTTGACTATTTACTTTTTGCAAAAAATTATGTCGCAGAATGCGAAGAAAAACACGGCATTGATGCGGTAGAAGATATCTTGGATGCATGTCATGCTCTGATGAACTATGGTGTTGATCGCTATAAACGTCCATATCAGCTTTCTTTGCAAGAAGAAAAGTCAAAGCAAGCAAAACGAGCCGAATATTTACAATCACTGGTCAATGAATTATGGCGCACATTACCTGCACGAGCCGAAAAAGAGTCTCTGGAAGCTGAAAATAGATTTCCACAAGATCCCCAAGAAAATATACTTTATTTTATTGAAAAAAATGCCCCATTACTAGAACCTTGGCAACGCGAACTTATTCGTATTGTTCGCAAAATGGCCCAATACTTTTATCCACAACGCCAAACAAAAGTGATGAATGAAGGCTGGGCAACTTTCTGGCACTACACCATACTAAATGAACTCTATAATGAAGGCTTTGTGGACGACAACTTTATGATGCAATTTTTGCATAGCCATACAAGTGTTGTGTATCAGCCACCTTTTGATAGTCAATATTACTCCGGCATAAACCCCTATACTCTTGGTTTTGCTATGTTCACAGATTTAAAACGAATTTGTGAAAATCCAACCGAAGAGGATAAAACCTGGTTCCCAGAAATTGTAAACACTGATTGGCTTGAAACACTAGATTTTGCTATGCGTAACTTTAAAGATGAGAGCTTTATCTCTCAATATCTCTCCCCAAAACTGATGAGAGATATGAAGCTGTTTACTATTTCTGATGATGACCAACAAGAATCTTTAGAAGTGGACGCCATCCACAATGATGATGGTTATAAAAATGTAAGACAAAAACTTTCCGAGCAGTACAATCTTGGTAATATTGAGCCTGATATCCAAGTCTATAATGTAGATCTACGTGGTGATCGTTCATTAACATTACGCTATACACAGTGGCATCGACGCCCTTTAGATAACAATCAAGCAAATGAAGTCATCAAGCACGTTCATATGCTTTGGGGATTCCCTGTTAAGCTTGAAACCTACACCGAAGAAGGTAAGAGTGTGATTACGCATCAATGCCCTCCTGCGGAAAAAGATACCAAGCCTGAAAAAAATTAATATATGTATTGTAATGGTGCGCTGCGGTGGCGCATAAAGAAAAGAAAAATATAGCGGGTACTTTCACACAGGCTTCTTTCACTAGAAGGAAAAAAAGTACCCTCTATAGAAAAACCATGATATTGATTCAAAAATAGAAGCCCATTAACACTGTCCCACGATTTTTCTACAAATTTAACGCACAACTAACAAAATGAAGAGCGCCTGCTTATACGGGCTTTAGTCTCATTTACATTGTCCCAGAGAAGGGCTGAATTAGTATCATTTTACGAACGAACCTTTCCCTGGGAAGAACCTATATAGTGCGGGTAAAACCAATAGCGTAAGAATTGTTGATGAAATAATACCACCAATCACGACTGTTGCCAGCGGCCTTTGTACTTCTGAACCAGCCCCAACATTAAATGCCATCGGCACAAAACCTAGTGAAGCCACTAATGCTGTCATGAGGACTGGACGCAGTCGCGTTAGAGCACCATCGATAATGGCCTCATCTAGTTTTCTTCCTTTAGCCTGAAGTTCACGGATAAAGGAAATTAGTACAACGCCATTTAGCACAGCAACCCCTGACAATGCAATAAATCCGACCCCAGCAGAAATAGAGAGGGGAATGTCACGAATGATGAGCGCCGCAATACCACCAGTTAAGGCTAATGGTACTCCAGAAAAAATGACAAGTGCCGCGCGTATGGAGTTAAAGGCCATGAATAGTAATCCAAAGATTAAGCTTAAGGCAACAGGCACCACAATCATTAATCTGGTGCGCGCTGAGATAAGCTGTTCAAAGGTACCGCCATAATCAATCCAATATCCTGAAGGTAACACGACCTTTTCTTTGACAGCTTTTTGTAACTCGTTGACGAAGCTACCTATATCTCGTTCTCGAATATTTGAAGTCACAGTAATGCGGCGCTTGCCATTTTCTCGACTAATTTGCGCCGGTCCAAAAGCAATGTTGAAATCAGCGACCTCTTTCAGCGGAACGTAATCGGGTCTATAGTCTGCTCCATCTTGTCTCGTAAAAGGAAGATGCACAGGTAGTTGTTCCAGAGCTTCGATATTACTACGTAAATGCTCTGGTAGGCGCACAACGATATCAAATCGTCGATCACCTTCATATAAGACTCCTGCCTGACGTCCCCCCAAAGCCACTGCAACAACCTCTTGTATATCTAGGATGTTTAGACCATAGTGTTCAAGTCTTCTGCGATCTGGGGTGACGCTTAATGTTGGAAGCCCCGTAATTTGCTCTACCTTAACATCTGCAGCCCCTTTTATGGTGCGGATAACTTTTTCAATTTCTTGTGCAGAAGTTAAAAGCTTATCCATATCATCACCATAAATCTTAACGGCTAAATCACTTCTCACACCAGAAATTAATTCATTGAACCGAAGTTGGATTGGTTGAGAAAACTCATATAAACTGCCAAGAATACTTTCGAGAACCGCTTCCATCTCTTGCACCAAATTTTCTTTTAATTTACTAGAGTTGGGCCACTCTTTTTTAGGTTTTAAAAATACATACGTGTCTGCTATATTGGGCGGCATTGGATCATTTGCCACTTCTGCAGTGCCAATTCTAGAAATGATTGTCCGTACTTCAGGAAATTTAAGAATCTCTTCTTCTAGCTTGAACTGCATTGCGACGGACTGTGTTAAAGAAGTGCCCGGTGCACGTATAACTTGTATTGCAATATCTCCTTCATCAAGAGAAGGAATAAATTCAGCTCCCATTTTTCCTGCGGCCAGTAAACTGACAACCACAAGAAAAAGAGACATGATGATTGCTAGTAAAGGTTGCCGCAGTGTCAATTTCAATAAAGGTTCATAACATTTTTTTACACTACCAATAATACGACCTTCCTTTTCATCCACTCTTCCAGTCACAAAAATCGCAACAGCAGCGGGAACAAACATAAGAGACAATATCAAAGCTGACAACAAAGCCATAACAACGGTTAAAGCCATAGGATGAAACATTTTACCTTCAACCCCAGTTAGAGCAAATATAGGTAAATATACAACGGTGATAATAATGACACCAAAAACACTCGGTTTTATCACCTCGGTTGTTGCTTTTGAAGCAAGTGCAAAGCGTTCCGATTTACTTAATAATCTACCCAGTTTGTGCTGAGCCATACCAAAACGACGAATACAATTCTCCATAATGATGACAGCGCCATCAACGATTAAGCCAAAATCAAGTGCGCCTAAGCTCATTAAATTCCCAGATACATTATTTTGAACCATGCCAGTGATTGTCATTAACATTGAAATTGGAATAACGGCTGCGGTAATCAAAGCCGCTCTTAAATTTCCCAAGAGTAAAAATAAAACGACAATGACGAGTAAAGCACCCTCAAGAAGATTTTTTTTGACGGTATTAATTGTTCGGTCAACCAGATTCGTTCTATCATAAACAGATTTTGCGACAACCCCTTTAGGTAAAGTTGAAACAATGGCTTCTAACTTCTCACCCACTCTCTGGGCAACGTCTTGTGAGTTCTCTCCCATTAACATCATAGCCGTACCCAGAACAACTTCCCGCCCGTTTTCTGTTGCGGCCCCCGTTCGTAAAGGTGAGCCAAGATCCACATCTGCAACATCACCAATGCGAATCGTTACTTCATCCTTTTTGGCAAGAATAATCTGTTTTATATCTTTAATATCCTTAACTTGACCTGGCACACGGATAAGATATTGCTCACCATTGCGCTCAATATAACCAGCGCCAATATTATTATTATTCGCTTCAAGCGCATCCAAAACATCATGGATGGTTAATTCATAACTTAGTAACTGTTCAGGATATGGGGTGACATGAAACTGCTTTTCATATCCCCCAATTGTATTAATTTCTACAACGCCTTTTAGATTACGTAACTGAGGTGCGATAAGCCATTCTTGAATTGTGAATAAATCCATCGCCGTATAAGGGGTGCCATCCTCTTTTATTGCGTCTTTTTCAGCTTCCACTGTGTAGAAAAATATTTCTCCAAGCCCGGTTGAAACTGGCCCCATAATGGGCTCTATGCCATCAGGTACTTCGCTTTTAATTTGCTGCAGTTTTTCATTAATTAACTGACGTGCAAAGTATATATCTGTACCTTCTTCAAAAATAACGGTCACTTGTGACAGCCCATACCTTGATAGTGAGCGTGTATGGTCAAGCCTAGGCATCCCGGCTAGAACAGTTTCTATAGGGAATGTTATACGCTGCTCAACCTCTAAAGGAGAGTAACCTGATGCTTTTGTGTTAATTTGCACTTGTACATTAGTAATATCAGGTACAGCATCAATAGATAGGCGGTTAAAGTTATACACACCCAGAACACACAACCCTAAAACAACTATCATTACAATCCATCGGTGACGAATGGAGAGGGAAATAATATTTTCAAGCATGTGGATTCTCTTTTAACTATACTGTTTAATGTGAAGCTGTTGCTTTTAGAATATCTGATTTGACAATAAAGCTGCCATCGGAAACATATAAATCTCCAGCCTTTAGTCCTTTGATGATCTCAACAGTACCGTTCTCTTTACGACCTATCTTAACTGCTTTTGGAATAAAAAATTTACCTTCTTTGACAAAAACGACATCACCAAATTTTTCCATTTTTTGTAAAGCCTTTTCCTTTACAGAAACGTCTACATCAGACTTTGCTACGCTGACATCACCTTCTATAATCATGCCCGGCTTCCACGCGCGTTCGGGATTAGGCAGAACAACAATGACAACTTGTGTCTGGCTTTTTTCATCAGTTGTTGGATAAAACATATCAATTTTTCCAGGTGCTGTTTTATCTCTTTCCAAATTATAGACTGCAATATTCTGTCCTATCTGGACCCGGTCTGAGTCACGCAAAAACACATGAAATTTTGCCCAAACATTTGATAGGTCCGCTATAACAAATATTGGATGCTCACCAACCAGATCACCTATATTCGTATTTCGCTCTAGAATAACACCACTAATTGGGGCAACCACGTTATACTCTTGCAAACTGTCATTAGCCTCAACTGTCGCAAGTATTTGCCCTTTCTGAACATGCTCTCCCAAATTTACTTCAACATTACGAACAATACCTGAAAACCGGCCATGCACATCTGCTATGGCATTTTGGTTGATTGTAATTCTACCTGTCAGTGAGATTTTTTGACTAACATTCGCAGAAACAGCTTCTTCAATGACTATCCCCATACGTTTAGCTGAGCCAGGAGATATCACTGCTTTTAGCCCCTCATGAGTGCCTTTCTCAACTGTGCGTTCATCGTTATTATCTTTTTCAGATCCATCATAAACTCCCTGCCCCGTATCATTCCTTCCTTGCAATTCGGTATAGAATATCTTTGGATCTTTATTTGAGTATTTGTTGTTTTCTTCAGCATATACCGGAAGCAAGCTTACGGGTAATAGAAGCCAAAAAAAAGCGGTTAATTTTAATAAAAAATTTCTCATCTTTGTCCCAAGTGATTTGTCGAAACGATATCTTGAACTAGATCTTTATTAACGCCTAAAATAAAGTCAACCTGCGCTTTTGCCTCATGGAATTTTAGCAGGCTATTCAGATAAGCTTCTTGAATTTTATAAAGCGTTCGCTGAGAATCTATTAACTCTAAAAATGAGAAACGACCTGAATGATATCCTTGCGTTGCTTGATGATAAGCTTTCTCCGCACTAGGAATAATACTGTCACGATACGCCCTTACCTCTGAAGAGTTCGATATCAATTGCCCATAAATTTTTTCTGCCATTTCTTTTAAAATTAAATATTCTGATTCAACCTCACTTGACACTTTTAAATATTCAGCCTGAGCATGCACAATATTGCCTTGATTGCGATTAAAAATGGGAATAGGTATAGAAAAGTTTGCAACAAAAGCATTGCTACTTGACTCTTTAAAATGACGGACACCGCCACCTATTGTTGGGTTTGTAATACGATGAGCATTTGCTAAATTAATATTACTCTTTGCTTGCAGCTTTTTTAATCTTATGATTTCTAATTGCGGCAAAGAATTAAGGGCTGCTATTAGCTCATCTTTACTTGGCAGCAAAAATGGCACGGATAAAATCTCTCGGCTAAAAGTGATTGAATCAGAATGAGTCGATAAAACTTTTTCAAGCTGTGACTTTGCTGATGTCAGATTTTCTATTGCTTTATTTTTATCGATGGCTGCAATTTTTTGCTCAATATCCACTTTTGTGTGCTGAATCTTAGATGCCGCTGCAGCACTAACACGACTTTTGACGGCCTCGTGTGTTTGTTCTGAAAGTGCCATACGCTTTTGGGCAAGACTCAATCGTTCTTGAGCAATGACAAAATGTACATACGACTGATGCACATGGGCCAAAATTAACAGAATGCTTGAAAAAGCTTCTTGTTGTGCAATTGCTGATCCATACTTGGCTATCTCTTGACGATAAGTGCGTTTCCCTGCTATTTCGATTTCTTGCTCTATACCAAATGTTATTTCAGCACTATCAAATCCTGACAAGCTTTCATTTCCACCAAAATTTTCCATCTCAATAAAAGCCTTGGGGTTTGGCCTTAGCCCAGCTTGGGTGGATTTTCCTTTGGCTGATTTAATTGATGCTAAGGCAGCTTTAACATTTGGATTGTTTTCTAACGCAATTTGAAAGGCTGGAAACAATAACGCTTGCTCTTCTTGTGCAATGCCTTGCCTGGAAACTGTTATTAATAGTGCACAGATCAATAATACGATTGTTTTTTTTTTCATCTTGCTTTCTATTTCAGGTGTTTGTTATACGTGTAACATTTTATGCTTTATGTCCTACTATTTACTCTACCACAATCAAATTTTATTAAATGGATATATTGCTACCACAACCACATAACATTCATGACTAATTGGAATCGCTTCTCACAAACCATTCATTCGTTTTATTTGTCCTTACCATTAGCTGTATTCCAAAGTTTTGCACGGGAGTACAAAGCTTGGATTCAATTGATGACACTACGATGGGCTTTGGGACAATTTTACTCAACAAAAGAGAGTATCCTGACACCAAGCATCAGTGCCGCTCTGGCAATCTTGCAACGCCAGTTATTTCTTGTAAAACCAACTAACGTTCCGCGAAGCAGCCAATTGTCAAGACGCCCTAATATAAACTGACTAAGCATGTTTAACCTAGGGCTTTAAAGTAGATAACACTGACTTGGATCGCTTTTGTAGATTCAATCATCAATGCTATGTAACTAAACTATGCCTAAGGTAATCTTAACGCATCGTCGCATCAACAACAGAGCCTAGAGCTAAACCACTAACCCCCATTGCAACAGCCCCAACTGCAGCACCAGCCGAAACACCCCCAACAAATCCAGCGGCACAAAGCCCTACCGCTTCCCATAGAATTCCGTTATTTGTAATCGCCATTACAGCACCGTATAAGGCTATTGGTCCAGTAATAGCGGCACCATAATAACCACCAATAACAGCGCCAGAAGCGACCCCGCCTGCTCCAAGTACCGCTTTAGCATCCACACCACCAGAAACAATTTCCAATTCAAATTGATTCAATTCTTTCATAACGCCATTCTCCAGATTGATATTAATTTATACTTTGTGAGTGAATGCTCGCACAAAAAACATAACAGTTCAAGACCGTTCATCGAACAAGTAGGTTAGATTACTTTTCCAGACAGCGAAGTAATGTCTTTTGCTATGCAAATATAAAAACTATAGAATTTTCAAATCCCCCCTATTAAAGGTCTCATCGATGCCAGACGAAATCTACCAACCCAAAAATATCCCAATATTTGAAGCCATTTATGGGCGTGGCCTCATATCACTTGGTGGCTACCCTGCTGTTGATAATATGCTTAAAAATTTAGATATCACGGATAAAAAATTACTCGATGTCGGCTCGGGTATTGGTGGCATGGCACATTATATTGCCCAAAGATATAATGCTGGCGTAACCGGCTTAGAAATACGTCCCTGGATGGCAGAGCATGCCCTACAACAAGCTTCAGACGACATCAAAGACCGAGTAAATTTTGTAATATATAACCCAGATGGCACAACCCCTCTACCTTCTGAACAATATGATGTGATTTATAGTAAAGGGGTTTTAACGAATATCAGCAATAAGCCAATACTATTAGCTGAACTTTATCGACTACTCAAACCCCGTGGTTACCTTTGTTTAATTGATTGGCTTGTCCCTGAGTCCCAAGGGCCTAAATATGAGATATTACCCATGGGTGATGCTTCTTACAAAGAAACAACGAATTCGTATCAAAAAATTTTAACCCAAGCTGGCTTTACTAACATAAGCTTTCAAGACAATAGTGATGAGTATTTAGAATATGTGAAGTTATTAGATACGAAGTTACAATCAAAAGAACATAAAACACAATTTAAAAGTATAATTAATAATGAGCTTAGACAAGAATTAATCAATTCAAACCATAAATTACAACTGTCCATTGAGTCTCATCAACAAATGTCGTATTTGATTCGTGCTTGTAAATCATAGCATTCTATCCTTTTATTTCATTCTCAACTGTTTGGTATTGCAGGTTAGTTCGGGTTGCTCCTGCAATTAAGTAAAGCCAGCTTTTCTGGTATAACCAACCCATTCTCTATGTTCCGTAGCTTAATATTAGAATCTAGAGGCAACTATTATGATTGGATTCCGCGGTCAAGCCGCGGAAAGTAGACAGCCCAATTAGTATGGTTAACTAAAACCTAATAGGTGTGTCCTGTTAGCACTGTTAGCATGGTTAACTAAAATTTTAGAACTTCTTTGTTATTCAGAAAGCCTACAATATAAATTGACGGCTGGAATAGCACTTAGTAGAATAATTAACCGTATAGCTTAAACGTTGCTGGTGTATGCTAGAAATAATAAAAACAACCCTTTCCTTGTACTTTTTTATCCCTATTGTGACGATTGTTGGTTTCTACTTCTCAGTGCGGTTTAAATTTTTACAACTGACTCACATACCAAGGGCCTGGAATCTTTTTACCTCTGATAGAAAATTGGAGGGAGACGCCTCCTCCTTCAGTGCCATGTCCGCTGTACTAGGTGGAAACTTAGGCACAGGTAATATTGCCGGAATAGCAGTTGCTCTTAGCATGGGCGGACCAGGGGCTATATTCTGGATGTGGATTATGGCAATTCTGGGCTCAATTCTAAGATTCATTGGTTGCACCTTAGGCGTGCTGTATAGACGAAAAGACGAGGCCGGTGAAAATGTCGGCGGCCCAATGTACTATTTATATAAAGCCCTGAAACTAAAAAAAACAGCTCAGCTATTTTCTGTTGTCACTATATTAACTGCTTTTACAGTGGGTAATTTAGTGCAAATGAATTCTATTGCATTGCCTTTAGTTGAGGCAGGCATCCCACCGGGACTCATTGGCGTGGTAATGGCAATATTAGTGGGTGGCGTTATATTGGGGGGCTTGCATCGGTTCTCTGCAGTTGTTTCTCGCGTTGTACCCGTCATGGCAGTTTTTTATTTACTCGCCTGTTTAATTATTGTTGCACTCAATCTCAGCAAAATTTTACCCGCCCTACACCTTATTGTCACATCTGCTTTTCAGCCATTACCCATGGCCTCGGGTGTCATCGGTTATACGGTTCTACAAGGCATTGCATCAGGCTTCGACAGAGGCTTATTTGCGACGGACTGTGGCGTAGGCTTAGCGCCGATGATCCATGCTTCAGTTGAAAGTCATACTCCCCGTATTAACACCGCGTTGACTCAAGGCTTGATTAGCACCTTATCTCCATTCATCGTGATGATAGTCTGCACATTAACAGGCTTGGTTTTAATTATGACCGATACTTGGAATATACAAGGCTTAGAAAGTACCAACGTTTGTATAGAAGCCTTTAAGCGAGGATTTCATTTTGATGGGGCGGGCCATATCGTTACCATCACACTCTTTTTCTTTGCTTTTACCACTATTCTAACTTGGTCTTTTTGTGCCGGCAAAGCCATCGAGTTTTTATCCTCCACCAAACTAGTAAAACCCTTACAACTGTTATTTATACTACTCATCCCTGTTGGCGCATTTTTAAAAGTAAACCTTATCTGGACTGTTGCAGACTTGTTAATGAACCTGATGCTCCTGATTAATGTAATCGGCTTGGTTTTATTAGCCAAACATGTGATTCGCTTAACAAACCAACCTGTTTGGAAAAAGGTTTTAGCAGAAAAATAAACGTTATTTACCCCTCTCCTTACTTCTAACAATGGGTATAGCCTGAGTAAACAGTTGTCTACTCAGGCCCCACATTTCACATAGATAGAATACAGCTAAAATAGCTTGCAACACCTTATGACCTATCACGATCGTTTTATAGCTAGATGTTAAATGATACTCTACAAACTGTGGAGATATTATGTGAGTTGATCCTTATAAAATAGGTCCTTCGTGAACAAATTATATCGGTGAGATTGACTTAGCCGGCAATACACTTAACTTTGAAGGTGCGCTCCCAATATTTATAAGAGATGATGGGTACTAGCATTAAAGAAGCAATCTTGTTTTATAACAATATATTAATTGCTTTTACTCGTCTTGAGATAAAAATTGAATCTGTCTGATAAATTATGAAAAACTAGAATTTTTAAGCCAGTTCGCACTTCGATACAAAGGGGCAACAATGAATAAAGAGCCTTTAGGAGACAGTCAAAATAGTCAGGATGAGAATGCACAAGATTCCAGTGAGAATTTTTTCAAAGCATTTAAAAAGCAGTTTAAGATAGACATATATTTGCTGCTACCCTTAATGTTATTTTTGATTCATATTCGTTTATGGACTTTTATAATTCTTGTGTCAATCTGGGCATTCTTTGGCATATTACAATTGCGCGGCATTTCTATCGATGACTTTCGGGCAAGGTTTAAATCTACACATAGCCATACGTCAAAGACAAAGACAATTAACGCAGATCCTATTGCAGTCTCTCGGAAATCTTCTAACAGCAAAACGATGTTTGCGTTATTATTGATCATCATATGTTCTAGTTTTACTGGATATTATTACTACTACTATAAAGCTCAACCTTCATCAATCGTTTTTATACCCAAATCTGATGCAACACCAGCAGCACTCAATCAACCAAAAAATAGTGAAGTATTAAAATGGGCGCCGAAAGCCAGTATTGCCGCATTGGCATACGACTTTGTCAATTACCAAAAATCACTAAAAAATGCGGAACAATACTTCACAAAAGATGGATATACCCAATTCTTAAAACATCTGGAGAGCTCTAGAAGCCTCGAAGTGGTGAAGAAAAAAGAATTAGTTGTCACCGCAGTCCTAACCGGGAAGCCTGTAATCATAAAAGAAGGCATGTCCTCAGTTGGACAGTATGCTTGGCTAGTACAGTTTCCAATTCGAAAGGAATACCTAGGTGCATCAGAAAAATTTAGCCAAAATTTAATAGTTAACCTGCTTATTACTCATGATAGTAACTTAGCCTCAGAGAAAGGCTTAAGAATCAATTCACTTGTTGAACATGCAAATGAGTAGCCCTTCACGCCATGTCTTGGATATAAATTTATTTACTCAAACATTACAGTGATTTTGATTGATAGCAATTAGCACTTTAAATTAACCACTGACTTACCACTAAACATACTATTTATATGTCATGAATGCGCTTGCTAGTAACTGTCTATATTCATGTGCAATATTTGCCTTTACCAAAAAATTAGAAAAAAAACCAAGATACACTTTAAGTATTCAACGCCACCCTATAACCACCAAATTTTCTCATATTAATCACCCCATGTGAGAAAATTAAATACTGCCCTTTAATCCCCTCTAATTTACCTTCAACGAGAGCTGTTTTATCAAAAGACAATGAATTCACTTTCTCAGGATATTGTAAAACCGGATATTCAAACTCATATACTTTGTCTTGGTGGATCGCAACAGCCGAACCAGGACCGAATTCTGCAATAATATCAGCTATCAAGCCTTGATTTTGATCTATAAGTTTATGCTTTTCTGCTATTAAGTCTATTTCTGGCACAATATTTTTTAACATATTCCGCCAGTTGGTTCTATCTGATATATTGGATTTAAGGGAAGACTCTATCAGTCCTGATATTCTACGAGTGGAGACAGCAAACACGGGTATTGCCGCTATAGCCCCTTGGTCAATCCAACGAGTGGGTACTTGCGTTCCGCGCGTAATACCCACCTTAATCCCCGAGGTATTCGACAAATAAACAACATGCTGAATCATACAATGGGTATCTCCCCACTCAGGCTCACGACAAGTGCCCAGATGATAATGGCATTGCTCAGGCTTTAAAATACACATGTCGCATTGCGCTAATTTTTTTGTACAAGGATAACAATATCCTTGTTGATAGCTTTTTTTAATATCCCGCCCGCAAGCCACACAGTTGATTTCGCCGGTAAACTCCAACGCCAAATCTTTGCCAATATATTTATCTAAAGGTATCAAAAACTCACCTAGCGGCAACTGATAAGAAACGGGCGCCTCATGAGAAACAACCATCTTCGATAAGGTACCAAGTTTTTTCATATTTTAAAGCCATGTTGTAAAAATTAATATTAGTCGTATAAAGCATGTTAGTTTAATGTGAACTAACATGCTTTAACATCTCTTTTAAATTTTTTGTATCCAAAAAGAACAAGGATCGGAATCATAGTGAGCTAAATTTGGACAAGCTTGCTTCAACGCTTCTGGGTAGGTTTTGTGCAGGTGGTTAACCGCACATAATAATTTATACTGTGTGTTATAACTTAAGAATGCTTCTAACATGTACTGTTCATTCCAAAAATATTGCGCTTCAAATAAAGTCCCAAAGCGATAATCTCTTGGAGTAAAAATATCATGAATATGCACAATCACCCCAGATTTCAGCCTACCTAAGACTTCTAATATCTCATACAGAACATCACCTTGTGGCCTAATCACATGAGAAGAATCGATAAATAAAACATCACCCGATTCTAAAATATCAAAATATTCAGGCTCTAGTGTTTCCACTTGCTTTCGAACAACCGAGATATCAAACTGCTCTAGTTCAGGGTGTTCAAATGGTTCAATACAGGTAATTTTTCCATTGTAGCTTGGATTATCTTGCTTGTTTTTTGAAATGGCGTCTACTGCCATAAATGTAGAAAACCCACTGCCAATTTCTATAATTTTTCCAGGCTTATAATGCCTAATCATATTATAATAAATCTCAGCATCACCCGCTTCAAAAAAATTATTTTGATAAAAAAAGGGTTTGACCCCGTCCGACTTAAGTGGGTATTGCTTTAATTCTTCTTGGTATTGAAAGGCGCCTAATAAAGCTAGCTGCTCAGTCTCGTTCAGATCGATACCGGGCAGATTTCGAACCTTATTTAAATCATGGCGTAGCTGCTCAGGGTAGCAAAGTGCTTCGTAATAATGATTTCGTATGGGCAGTATACCAATTTTTTTAAATATGCTCTGAATCAGCGGAAAGCGATGTAATCCAATTCGTCTAATGACAAACAAAGCCCAACCAGACAACCACATGAACGGACTTAGAATAGCATCAATAACCGGTAATATTTTTAAAATTGAATTCTTAATCACTATCTGCATGTTATTTACTCATCCATAATCTAAAACTATAAGCAATATATAGTATTTGCCCAGTAATGTCATGGTGCCCCCTAGGCCACCATCTAGCTTGATAGCTGGCATATTTATTTGTCTTCTATAATTGACCAAACGGCCTTTTTAGCCAAATCAGAAGCGACGACACCTAGATGTACAATGTTGGGATCTAAATCTGTTTGAATATTACTACCCATATGCTCATAACCACTATCTTGGGTACGCGTTGAGACGGTATACAACACATCACCATCTAAAATAGTACTGTAGGGATATATCACTTGTGACAAAGCATGGTGTACTTGACGCCCTATTTGCTGCAAATGGCGAGCCGATAATTTTTCATTGATAACCACAACCGTTAATGTCGTGTTGCCAGACTCCAGTTTTGGCTGGTCATTGATACCCACGGTATTATTATTTAATAATTTATCGTGAACCTCTTTTTGTAAATGGTTGACTGATTGGTGTTTTTTTGTTGTACGGACAACCTGCCCCTCTGCGTTGATAATAAACCCTAACGCATTAACCACTGTAAATACCGCGATTTTAGTTTTCCCAATTTGACTAAATGCGCCACCTTGCCCAGAAGGGATATAACTATCCCAAAAGAATTTACCAAACGTCGCGGACGTACCGACGCCATGGGCACCAATGGGAAACTGATTGCTCTTCGCAGCGTCTAATGCAGCCTGACCTAAGGGCTTATCCGGAAAAATACGACTATGTGGTCTTGGGGTAAAGTCAAAAATTACGCCGCCTGAAACCAATGGCATTTTATTGAACCGAGCATCTCTTAAATTTTTTTGGTATAGAGCAGAAACTACGCCTGCTGTTGCCTCTAAGCCTAATATGCCCCCTCCTGTTAGGGTAATCGCATCGATATGCGCTTCGCCATATTGCATTTTTTCTTGGGTAAAAAAGGTACCCACTGAGCCGCCCCTAATATCAATCGCTGCTTGGGCCCCCTTAGGAAAGTGAAAAACTGTACAGCCAGTTGCACCGTCCTGATATTCTGCCGTGCCCACTGTAAAGTCATCAAAATCAAAATGTAAGCTATTTTCAGGAGAAAAATCTTTATTGGAAATAACAGTATCTGCTTGAACAGGTCCAGTCAGGAATATTGACAAAACACAGCTAAATAAAAGGCACTTTGATTTCATAAGGGGTACTACTTTGCTCACTGTAAAACAGAGAAAGATGATATCATATTGTTAGGATAATAGGCTGAAAAGGGATTTATCGTGCAGGTGAGCTACCAAACTAAAGTGATGTCTTTCGTTTTTATTATGTTCTTAAGCATATCAGCTACTTTGATTTATATGTTAAATCAAAACCTTGGTAATCAAACCTTAAAAGATGTAGAAAGACAGTTAAGCTTTACCAGCACTTTACTGGACGACCAACTGCTCGAAAATAAAAATTTAATTTTGAATCACGCGCTCACTTCAAACAAACTAAATAACTTACTAACAAACGAATCTACCCTTCCAAACATAGAGAAAGAAAAAGCACTACATCAAATTAGCAGTGAGTTTAATGCTAATCGCGCTGTCATCATTAATAAATCTTTCAGCATTAGTTTGGATACTAAGCTAAGCTCTGGTTCTATCCAATCTTTTCCGCATTCAAATGTATTCGCACCTTCACAAACAAAAGCATTTGAAATGGTTGTACCACTCGATAATATTATTTATCAATGGATTGTTTTCCCGACCAAAGATCTCGAAAACAATACTTGGGTTGCAATAGGATACGATATAGATAAATTTTTTATCCACCACCTAGACACAATTTCACCCTTAGATATTAGCTTAGGCTTCGCCTATGAAACTGCCAGGAAACAATGGGTATTAGATTCGACTGATTTTTCGGCAGTGAACCCTGCACTAAAACAAGAAATTCTAAAAAGTCTCAATATCTTAAAATCCTCTAACCAACATTCGTTAACGCTCCGAAAATCTGATCAAATGGTTATGCTTATTCCACTAATCAAATCTAAAGAAACACCAGACATCACGGCTCTATTACTCTATTCATTTTCAGAATCTTTTGCGCCTTATAAAAGTATTTTGGTTGATATTATTTTACTATTTACATCTGCTTTTATACTGATTATTTTAGGTCTCACTTTTTTAAATAAAATGTTCTCTAAAAAATTAGACGATATTGTTGATTTTGTTGGCAAAGTTGATCGAGGGGAATACCAGCTCAGACTCCCCCATAAAGATAAAAGCGTTATTGGCAAACTCTCCATATTGCTGAACAATATGATTTATAAAATAGAATTAAGAGAGAAAGAATTATTACATAAGACTCGGTTTGATAGCATTACAGAGCTCCCAAATAAAACCTATTTCTTAGAGTCTGTTGAGAACTTAATTCAGGAAGGCTATACCAAACAACTTATGATAACACTGGTTAATATCGACCGTTTCCCTCAAATTAATCATGCGCTTGGACATCGAGTGGCAGACAGGTTATTGCATCATGTAGGCGCCCGCCTCTCATCTGTATTTTCTGATGCTAAGATGATTGGCAAAATGTCTGGTAATGCTTTTGGTGTATTATTCCTAGATCGCTCACCAGCAGAGGCCGAAGAAGTCGCTAATACCATACTCAATTTGTTTGAAAATCCATTTAGTGTTTATACTGTGACAATTGATCTAAGTGGTCATGTTGGTTTTAGTTTTTACCCAGAAGATGGCAATGAGGCTGATACCTTAATTCAAAAAGCCGATGTGGCTGTATTTGAAGCACGTCACCAAGCAGACCACTATGCCTTATACGATGCCCAGTCTGATCCCCATCAATTTAATAAACTCTCTTTGATGAGTGAACTGAGAGAAGGCTTGCAACAAGATCAGCTGGAAGTCTATTATCAGCCCAAAATAGATCTAAAAAGCGAACACGTTAGCCAAGTGGAAGCACTCATACGTTGGCATCATCCTTATAAGGGATTTATGTCACCTAATTTATTTATTCCTATGGCTGAAGAAACAGGTCATATTAAAAAACTAACTTTTTGGATACTCAACAAAGTATTTGCCCAAAGTGCAGCATGGCAAAGTAAAGGTATCAATCTAAAAATCAGTATTAATTTTTCAGTCAAAGATCTGCTTAATAAGTATCTACTGAATTATGTAACCACTTTAATGGAAAAATACAAAATTAACCCTGGAAATATTATATTTGAAATAACAGAAAGCGCTTTCATGCAAGATCCTGACAATGCACTAGAGGCTATCAAAAACTTACACACATTAGGTTTTCATTTTAGTATCGATGATTTTGGTACTGGCTACTCTTCAATGAGTTACTTGAAAAAACTGCCTGTATCGGAACTTAAAATTGATATGGAATTTATTAAAGATATAGCAACCAATGAACGCGATGCACAGATCGTAAAATCTACTATCAAACTAGGTCATAGTCTGGATTTAACGATTGTCGCTGAAGGGGTAGAAGATGAAGCCTCTCTTAATATTCTAAAATCCTTTGGCTGTGATGTGGGACAAGGCTACTATTTTGCAAAACCATTACCCATCAAAGAACTGGAAGATTGGCTCAGAAGCTCTAAATGGGGAATATCCTTTATTGCCTAATTTATAAAAAGGGTTCTCCCCCTTCTATAGTTATGACCATTACTATAAAGTTCACTTATAGATTTCCTGATGAGTCGATGATGTCTGTAAACAACTCCATGACCACCCAATAAGTAATTATGAGATTCTTTTAAAATATTATAATGCTGACTACCAAGCGTATTCTTGCTAAGACTGGCTCTATAAGGCCCTTTATTTTTTGGGCACTCTCTTATTCGATATTTCTTTTGATAAATCAGACGATGGCATTTCTTGTGTTGAGTTGCTTGGGAAATGTTTGGTTTCTTTCACACTGTAGAGTAATGAGTTCCGTTTTTTAGGCTCAGCTTTCTTAGCTTGTTGTTCTGCTTTTAAATTTTCTAATTGTTCATCAAGTCGTTTAAATTTTGCCTTCTCCCAAGGAAGACATATTACGGTTTTTAAACCTGAGAATACATCATTTCCATCACAGTCGGTAAATTCTGGACTTATTTTTCCTAAAAGAGCCAATTCACAAAGAAATTCCAAGTCTTCGTATTTGCACCCAGAATTAACTATTTGTTTTGAATGCGAAGGATCACCATTGGCGTTTAATAGTTCAAGGAAGCAAGCTTCGTGCTGAGAACGAAGCGCCCTCATAATGGGCGTAAGGCCATGTGCATCTAGGGCTTTAAGATCATCTCGGTTACTTTGGGCAAGCAAAAGATTCAGTTCTTTAACATCATTACATATCACGGCATAATGTAAAGGTGTGAATCCATTTTGCATTATAAAACTAGGATTAATGGTAGGTGGTTTGATAGGGGCTATAGGTTTGTTTGGAGTATCAAACCGAAAACATCTAAATTTAAAAGTCGCGGTATTATTGGTTTTTAAAATATGGTCTGCCAGCTCTTGAGACGAAAATGGATGGTCTAACTCATTTAAAAATAGGGGATTATAATAGTCTAATCTCCCATCCTCTAGCACCTGCATACTAACGATATGGCTAGGATAAATGATATCTACACTGATGCCGGGCCATTGACTTAAAAAGTCAAAAATTTCTATTAATTGTTCTCTGTTGAAACTTGTGTATGGAAAATTAAAAAGGGAAGTTAGCTGAGGGTCGGTCTCTGATTTCATTAACTCATACTGTTTTTCCCTGTCTTGTTGAAAAAGCTCCACACCTAGCTGCTGAATGGTTGAGTTTGGGTTGTCGTCACTCATACCGATAGTCAAATAGTTAATCAAATGTTCAAAAACAAATTTAACATCACCTGGCTCCTGATGATTACGATATTGTTTTTGGTATCTAGTTTTTAACATGGACGGTAAGTCTTGATTATTTAAACTCTCTTGTGTTTTATCCCAGGTTGCAATTAATTTATAAATCTCTTTCAGCTCATCTTTTTGTCCTTTTGCATAAAATACCTGTTTCAATAGTGCCCACCCACAACACATGCCCTCTTGATTAATGATATTTTGACTTATGTCAGAGCGGCCGGTAATGTTTAAATAATGTGTAAGCTGCTCCTCTAGGTGTTCCTGACTTAAATTAAGCATAGGCTTTCCATAATTTTGTAATTGAGTCACGTCTAATTGAGGGTCATCCGCTAAGATTCGAATAGTCTCATCGCATTTATGCTCTATAGCAATATCAATGGGTTTCCTGCCATACAAATCCTTGACGTCAATTTGCTTTCTTATTTCAGGATGATTTAGCAAACAGCTTAAAATATTTATATTATCTTTTTCGCATGCTTTATGTAGAGCTGTCATGCCATTAAATTCCGTTAAATGAAGCTCTGAGGAAGACAAATGTTCTAGGGCATAATTGACACAATCATTACTTGTTGATTGTACGCTGGCATGAAGCAAAGTTTGATGGAGAAGATCCACTCTTGTCTTGTTGAGTCCCATTTCGACTAATTCTTTCACTAAGTTAAGCTCACCCAGTTTAGCCGCATGGAAAAGAGCGGAACCACCAGAATCGTAATCTATAGGAAAATCAACTTCTGCTAACTCGCCGTGGTAGCCCGTATAAATATTATCAATATCTTTTAATAAATCTTCAGATATTAGTTCCTTGTCTTTCAAACGATCAAAAATTTCTTGAACAATAACTCTGTGTTCCCTATTGATCATATCGATTACCCCGTCCAGTTCGCTTTAAATACTAGGACAATTTTGCTGAAATATAGTTCAATTTATTAACAAAAGTGTAACCGCAAAGCGAGATGTCCGGTTTTGACCAAAGGTAAAATGTCCTGTGATAATAATCACTTAAGGCAAGGATGCCTTTACCGTGATGCTGCAGGGGGGCATGCATACAGCGGACATTTTAGCTTTGCCAGCACGAGAATGAGATATACTTCGCCAAATTGAGCTGCGGAAATTAGGTTCGATTACATAAACTGAGGCATCAGTCTTATTACGGCCCTCAGAACGTCATTTCAGACGTTTGATAAGGCGATATGAATCACATGGGCCTAGAGGCCTTTTTCAAGTAAGACATGGTAAATGCCCAAGTAATAAGCTAGCTATTCTTAGGCTCCGCTCCTGCTTCTAAATTATCATCAAATTTAAAGTCAATTGCGCTGATACTATTTTTTAATAAAACTAATAATATTAATCCTGGGATTGAAAAGACCACAGTATAAAAGAAAAACTCAGCCCAACCTAACCAGCTGACAAGATACCCTGCCGTGGGCCCAACAAACACACGACCGACTGCACTTAATGCACTTAATAACGCAAATTGGGTTGCTGTATACCGTTCATCACATAAACTCATCAATAAAGCAATAAATGCCGCTGTCCCCATACCGCCTGCTAGATTTTCTAACGCAATTGTCAAAATCATAAGGCCATAATCTTTGCCTGCCCAAGCTAACACCATAAATAGAAAATTGGTCACCGCTTGAGCAAAGCCAAACCAAAGTAGCGAACGATACAAACCTATCTTAGACATGAGCAGCCCGCCCATAAAAGCGCCTACTAATGTGGTCACCAAACCAACTGTTTTATTAATTAAGCCGACATCTTGCAAGCTAAAATCTAAGCCGCGTAACAAAAAAGTCGTGGTTAGAGAGCCCGCAAATGCATCTCCCATTTTATAAAGTACAATAAGCAATAATAACGAAATGGCATTCTTGCGACTTAAAAACTCTTTGAATGGCTCTATACAGGCTTTAGTAAATGTTTGAGGTGCCGCTCTATGGTGCACGGGTTCCGCACCAAATAAAGTCGCAAAAACACCTATCCCCATAAAACCAGCCATAATAATATAAACCCATTTAAAGCCTATATAATCTGCTAAAATAAGTGCTAGTCCGCCTGACACTAGCACAGCAATTCTATACCCGGCAACGGCCATTGCGGCCCCAGTCCCTCTTTCTTCAGCGGGTAATAACTCAGTTCGGTAAGCATCAATAACAATATCTTGTGTTGCCGACATGACAGCTATTGATAAAGCAATGACGCCTATTACCCAAGGCGTTGTGGCAGGGGAAAATCCTGCAATAAGAATCAACAAGGCCATTAAACCCAGTTGCGTTATCAACATCCAACCTCGGCGACGCCCTAAAAAAGAAGGGGTCATTTTATCAACCGCCGGTGCCCATATAAATTTATACACATAAGGTTGGCCAACTAACCCTAGAAAACCAATTGTGACAAGATCGACATTTTCAACAGTAAACCAGGCTTGTAAAGTTGTCATAGTTAAGCCTAAAGGCAATCCTGAAGAAAATCCCAATAACAATACGACAAACATACGTTTTTGGATTAAAAGTTGATACCATGCTAACTCAGCTTTCATAATAAACGTCTTCTTTAATTTTTAAATTTAGAAACAAGATTTGTCCGCAATAATAGCCTAAATAACACATATTCTCCTTGTTTTAGTTGTTATTTTATAAAATTTCACTGAAGTTAATAAACTAAACTGTATGTTAAGCCTCCATGGGGTTAATTATACTTCCAAAATTCCCTACAACTTTGATATAGTGCAACTTCAAACCACAATAATGAGGCGCCCATCATGAAATTGCGTTTAACCGCTTTAATACTCGCATCTGCTGTTGCGACAGCTAATGCAGCAACCACCGAAAAAAAAATGGTCTTAAAAGACAAAACGGCTAAAGTCAGTTACAGCATCGGCATTGACATTGGTAAAAGTTTTAACGAACAATCTATTAAGCTGAATGAAGAAGCATTTCTTGCCGGAGTGCGAGATGGCAAAGAAGCGAAGCCTTCTCTTATGACTGATGAAGAAATTCGCGATACTTTATTAGCGTTACAAACTGAAATGGTAGAAAAACAAAAAGCAGAGGCTAAGAAAGTTTCCATGAAAAATGAAGCTGAAGGTACGGCATTCCTCGAAAAAAATAAAAAACGTGAAGGTATCGTCACATTACCAAGTGGATTGCAATATAAAGTTCTTGAGAAAGGCAAAGACGGCGCCAAAAAACCTAAAGCAACTGATACTGTGACAACACATTACCGAGGCAAGCTTATTGATGGGACTGAGTTCGATAGTTCCTATTCCAGAGGTGAGCCAGTGAGTTTTGCCGTTAATGGCGTTATTCCTGGATGGACAGAAGCACTGCAACTTATGTCTCCTGGTGCAAAATGGGAATTATTTATCCCGGCTAAACTAGCTTATGGCGAGCAAGGTATTGGTGGTGTTATTCCTCCTAATGCGACATTAACCTTTGAAGTTGAGCTTATTTCTATTAAAGATACTGCTAAAACAGAAAAACAATAAATCTATATTGTTTTATAAAAAGCCACGTCTGCTATAAGTGGTCGTGGCTTTGGCATACAGGTTTCGCACATAAATAAAAACGTGACCAATTTACCTGTTTGATTTTCGTTATAAAAAAGTCACCCGATGGAATTTTTTGCAACATTCTTGCCAAAATATCTCTCCAGCCTCTTCACCCATTTTAAACATTAACATATTAAAGGGCAGTACATTTTTATAGCTATTTTCTTGCATATGACAATAGTCTGCTCTGATGTTGATATTAGCGCCTAATTTAAATAATGTTTGAAAAGCATCCCACTTTTGATGTTCGGCAGCATAGAATATAGCTGTTTTATTATCAAAATCTATAGCATCAATATCTGCTCCTCGACTAATCAGTAAATTTATCGTATCCGGTTCATAAAATAGTGTTGCATAGTGCATTAAACTCATCCCGCACGGCAAGGTACTAGAAGCGCTTAGGCCATGGCTGAATAATAGCTCCATTAGTTCCAAATCACTTTCTTGAATGGCTCGAAGCATATGAATCAATTTATTATGGTGTGATAAGTAATATTTCTGCAAGAAATTTCTATGGTGATGAGGATGAACGCTGTCAGTATGACTGTGATGGTTATGACTGTGATGATGAAATAAATGTAACATAATATGTGTTCCCATTTTATAGGTTGATAAAGTAGTTTTCCCTGCTAAACCATCATGTTGCTTCTCATCATAATAAAATACTTTTATTGTCCTGCCAGCTTTCGCTGGCATGACAAGACAATCGCTATTTAGCAAACAGGGACATTCACCGCTAAACCACCTTGTGCTGTTTCTTTATATTTTTCATTCATATCTGCGCCTGTTTGTTTCATCGTTTGAATCACTTGGTCTAATGAAACAATATGCTCGCCATCCTCTAATATAGCGATATTCGCTGCATTGACCGCATGAACCGCTGCCATCGCATTTCGTTCAATACAAGGCACTTGTACTAAGCCTAAAATAGGGTCACAAGTCAAACCTAAGTGGTGCTCCATACCAATTTCTGCCGCTTGTTCCACTTGTAAAGGCGTGCCGCCTAAAACAGCCGCTAAACCGCCTGCAGCCATAGAACAAGCCACACCCACTTCACCTTGGCATCCAACCTCGGCACCACTAATAGAGGCTTGTTTTTTATATAAAATACCAATACCCCCTGCGGTGAGTAAAAACTTATCGATATCTTCTGGTTTCGCCTCATCATAAAACTCTAAATAGTACTTTAATACAGCTGGTATGATGCCAGCCGCGCCATTGGTCGGCGCTGTGACAATACGGTGCCCAGCTGCATTTTCTTCATTCACGGCCATAGCATAAATATTCAGCCAATTGAAATCTTTAATGTCTTTTTGTTCTTTTTCCGCATTCGCTAACATCTTCTGGAATAATAGCGGCGCACGACGTCTCACTTTTAAACCACCTGGTAACAACCCCTTGCCCAGACAGCCATGCTCAATACAACTATCCATCACCTGCCATATAGCTTTAATTTTATCGTGTACAGCAGATTCTGTGTACCAATGTTTTTCATTCTCTAACACGATCTGGGCAATATCACATTGATGATTCTTGCAATGGTTTAATAGTGCTGCTGCAGTATCAAACTGAAAAGGCACATTCGCTTTTGCCAACATAATCGTTTGAGATTTTATGTGATCTTCAGATAGGATGAATCCACCGCCAATTGAGTAATAAGCTTTCTGCAGGATGATTTTATTTTTTTGATCTAGAGCCGTAAACTGCATGCCATTGGTATGGTAAGGTAAATTTTTGTTTGCATGAAAAATAAAATCTTTTTCAAGATCAAATGCTATCTGATGACTGGGTAAATTGAGAACCTTGTCCAAAAATAACTTATGGACACTTTGCGCAACCTGATTAGTATCCACTGTTTCCGGTAACCCGCCTTCTAACCCAGAAATAATGGCTCTGTCTGTACCATGCCCTTTCCCTGTCAAAGCTAAAGAACCAAAAACTTCAACTCGTAAGCGAACCGTTTTATCTGTCAATTGTAGAGCAAAATCTTGTGCCGCAAGCATCGGCCCAACCGTATGTGAGCTAGATGGCCCAATCCCAATAGAAAATAATTCAAAAATACTTATCATATATTTTTACAAACCATATTTATAAAAGTCTTAATTAGACAGTACAAACTAAAAGCCCCTTTGGTCAAGGGGCTTTGAAGTAAAATGTAAACGCAAGTATATTCCTTGTTAATCTCGCCTAAGCTTCTCTGTAGCCGCAATAGGCGTTGGATAACGATTTACAATCCAATAAGAAGAAACAACAAAAGTAATAATGGTTGCTGCTTGAATCATAAAGTACGCATGTTCACTAATTATTTGACTTTTACTGGCTGTATAAGCAACCAAGAGTGAAAATTCACTTATTTGTCCGATTCTAACACCCACTTCCCAGGCTGAAGCTGGTGTAGACATTGTTTTTAATAATAATGGCTTCAAGGTCAAAGGTTTTATAATTAACATCAATGAAGCTAAAATCATAGCAGGGATAGCCACCTCAGATAAAACAGATACGTCGAATTGTGCCCCTAGTGAGAAAAAGAATAAAATCAAAAAGAAATCTCTCAACGGCCTTAAACTATCAGCAATAAAGCGTGAAATAGGACTTTGTGCAATCGAAATGCCAGCAATAAATGCTCCGATTTCAAAAGATAGACTTAAAAACTCTGCCAGCTGGCCAATTCCTAAACACCAACCAATTGCCACTAAAAATAAATACTCATGAATTTGATTAAATCTTTTAAATACTTTGACTAAGAAAAAACGTTCAGCCATAAAGGCAAAGAAAACTAAACCTGGCAAGGCAAATAACACTTTCATCACTTCCTGGGTAGACAAACCTTCCCCTGTGCCTGCCCCATGAATTAATAACATAGCAAATATTGCGATAATATCTTGTAGCAATAAAATACTAATCACGACTTCACCTGTGCGCTGATGATGCATGACAGTTGTTGGCAATAACTTTAATCCAATGATAGTACTCGAGAACATCATGCAAATGCCGATAACCATTGAATCTGTTGTACTAAACCCTGTAGATAGCCCGACTAAAAAACCGACCCCAGCAAAGATACAAGAACTCACAACCGTGATTAATGTTGTTTGTGACAACATTTTAATCAGGTTCTGTGGCTGCAAATTAAGCCCTAATAAAAACAATAAAAATATAATCCCAATATCACCAATATCTTTAATGATAACGGGATCAGAGACAAGTTTAGCGCCCCAAGGACCTAAAATAGCCCCCAAAACAATGTAGGCAACTAACAATGATTGCCGGGTAAACAACGCCAAAGTCGCAAGTACAGCGGCTCCACAAAAAATAAGAAAAATTGAAAATATAATATCGTTATGCATAATCCCTTTTAACTCAGATAAATCCTGAGTCGTTCCTAACTACTGTAAAAAAATAAAACCTACTTATTTTGTCAGGAATTACCAGCAAGAACAAGTACAAAAGTAAGATGGCCACCTGAATAACAGATAGCAAAATAATTTCCCTATTGTTAAATAACATAGTCAGGTCAAAAGAAATACGATACGATAAGTATATGAAAAGGAATTCAAAATACTCATTATTTCTAGTCTGCTTATTACTATTAGGGGCCTGCGAGGACTCTAATAAACCCAGTAATACATGGACACACTCTCATCAAGGTAGTGTTGACGCTGCTCTAGATAAAAATGGAGAAAATGCGATCATTGCAACCTCAGACAGGGGCACCTTATTCTGGGATGTTAAAAACAAAAAAGTGCTATACACCTTTAGCCATTTTGCAAACAAAGAAAGCTTACATCATATTGTTCGTATCGCACACGCTGCCCCTGTAGCGATAACGGCAGACGACACATCGATTGCTAGCTGGAATACTCGCACGGGTCAGTCCATAGCCTCTTGGACCTTACCTGCTCCACCACTAGACATTGATTTATCAACTGATGGACGCTTTGCCCTCATAGGCTTTAGTGACAACAAAGCACGGATCATTGACTTACAAACAGGCATCGCTTGGAAAACATTTCAACATGCCGATCAAGTTAATGCTGTTGCACTGGCTCAAAATGAAGAATTCGCTTTAATTGGTTCAGATGATACGGCCGCGCGACTTTGGAACCTAAAGACAGGTGAAATGTCTCACCAATGGTTTATGCCCTATAAAGTGACGTATGTTGCCTTATCCCCCAATAATCAATACGCTCTGATTTCATCATCGCAAAACAGTACCGAGATACGTAATGTTAAAACAGGTGGAAAAGTATGTGACATCACAATACGTAAATCTTGGATACCGACTTTTTTTAAAGCACCACTCACCATCTCGACTGCGCTTTTTTCTGAAAATAGTCAAACATTATACACCGGGTCACCACCACGCAATATTCGCCAATGGGATGTACAAAGTGGTAAATTAATCAATGAATGGGTTATTCCCAATCGCTATTTTCTCAAGCCGATGCCTGCTGTTATTTTGGCGCTAGCGACCAACCAAGAAAATATCTTGATCTCAGAAACCAGCAATGGCATGGGGTATCAGTTTTTGTTAGAGTAGCGTGATCAAGAGCAAACGTGATAAAATTTTTATGTTTTGACCCCCAACTCTAGCCTAAAGTATATCAAGCTAATACAGGAGTCCCACTTGAGCATTCAAGATATGAACAAGCTAATAGAGCACGCCTTACAATTACAGCAAAACCAACAAGTAAACGAATCAATCGCCATTTTTGAAAAAGTTCTCGCCCAACAACCTCAACAGGCGGATGCATTACATGGCTTAGGACTAGCGTATGCGCAAAAAAATAATTTATCCAAAGCAATTACTTATTTGAGTCAAGCCGTTCAATCTGCACCCCAAGTATCTGGTTTTCATAATAACCTAGGTAATGCTTATAAAAAATCAGGTAAGCTAGACTTAGCCAAAGTTCACTTCCAACAAGCACTGAAGTTGAAAACACCCTACTCAGAGGCACATAATAATTTAGGCAGTGTATTTTACTTACAAGGCAAGATTGACGATGCCATAAAACAATTTCAAAAAGCACTTAGAATTAACCCTAGCTTATGGAATGCGCACTATAATTTAGGCAATTGTTATATTAAACATGATAGATTTATAGATGCCTGCCCACATTATGAAGAAACGCTAAAGTACAGACCTGACCATATTGGTGCGTTGAATAATCTCGGCATTAGTTATTGTTTACTTAAAAATTTTGAACAAGCCAAAACGTTATTATCACAAGTTGTCCAAAGGGAGCCTTCTAATATAGATGCCCTTTTTCATCTAGGTATTACGCAAGCCTCTCTAGGCGAACTCGAGTCTGCAAAAAAATGTTATTTGCAGATTTTGTCTATTCACTCTGAACATGACCAAGCACACCACAATTTAGCCACGCTCTACTTACATTTAAATGACAAATCTTCTGCTTTACAACATTACCAAAAAGCTTACGCGATCAACCCCCTTAACCAAACTGCACAACACATGAGCCAAGCTTTACAAGGCAAGACATTAAAAGAAGGCGCACCGTATGAGTACACACGAGCCTTATTTGATCAATATGCTTACTCTTATGATCAACATGTCAGTGAGAAATTACAATATCAAGTGCCCAAACTTTTGCGCGCAATGCTGACTACCGTAGTGCAACAGAAAAATACCCCCTGGAATGTATTGGACTTAGGTTGTGGTACGGGGCTATGTGCACCCTATTTTATTGACGTGGCGGATAAGCTATACGGCGTAGATCTATCACCTAAAATGGTCGATGTGGCGGCCCAAAAAGAGGCATATTATAAACTTGCTGTGAGCGATATTATTGATTACCTAAGTAAAACAAACGTCATATTTGATTTGATAATAGCTGCAGATGTATTTGTTTACTTTGGCGATGTAAAACCAGTTTTTGAACTTATACACAAAAATTTGAAAACTCATGGTTATTTCACTTTTTCAGTCGAAAAATTAATCGATTCTACAGAAAACTACTTGATAACTGAAACAGGCCGTTACAGACACACAGATGACTATATAAAATCTCTATGCGAGACTTTAGGCTTCGAGTTAATTTCCGAGCAAGAACAGACCATTCGACATCAAGAGGAGCGGCCCATAACAGGTTTATTGTATTTAGTACAAAAAAATAACAGTTGAATTTCTAGACCTTGTATGGATAAGACACTGTAAAGCGTGGACCTTTTTCAAGCAAGCGTATGAGCTTTCGCAATTGTTTACAATAGTAAGAGCCTTTAGGAAAATTTTGAGCTTCCTGTTCCAACAGAACCATTAAAACAGAGTACTCTCCTTTGGGTGTTTTTAAAAATTTTTGGAGCTGGAACCCAATCCTTGCCCAGCTTTTACAACAACGCTTATGATACTTCGCACTAACCGACAAAAAGAAGCGCTTACGGCTATAACCTTGCAAGTAGTGCTGAACATCACTAATAATACTATGTAATTCTTGATCGCATTCTTCTTGTGCCTGTTCCCTAGACTCACCGTCAAATGATTTACCCACTGTCGCCATTTCAAAACCGCCCAAGAACCTAACACTCTATTTTTAAAGTGTATATATGCCTATCGGAAAATGAATTTATTTCACACTCCACCCATATCTCAGTTTATCACTGAATAAATATACGTTACAAGACTTACTAACTAATGTGCTTAATATACTGATTTATATATATATTTATTTATTGGCCCATAGCATCAGTAAAAGAGAAAATCATCTAAACTTTATGTAATGAGACTAAAACCTATAATGTAGGGCCAAACCTTGAAAGATTCTGAACAAAATATAGCTCAAACCTATGATGACGTACCTTATGAAAGCTTCCCTTTTAAACAAAGCCATCCGACCCATTTATTCACAATCGCTACCCTTTTTGGACTCGAGCCCACTCCTGTCGAGGAGTCCAGAATACTAGAATTAGGTTGTGCTGCAGGAGGCAATATCATTCCGATTGCAACGCATTATCCTAAAGCCAAAATAGTCGGCATAGATTTCTCCAGTGCTGAGATTGAAATGGGCAAAAATAAAATCCAAGCCTTGGGCTTAGAAAATATCGAACTACGACACCAATCTATTTTGGATTTTGAAAAAAATGAAGATCTATTTGATTATATTATCTGCCATGATGTTTACTCACTGGTTCCAGACGAGGTCAGAGAATCTATACTAACAATATGCAACCAAAATCTCAGCAAAAATGGAATCACTTATATTAGTTACAATACCCTGCCTGGTTGGAATATGGTTAACAATATTCGTGAACTGATGCTTTGGCACACAGATCGTATAGAAAATCCCAGTGAAAAAGTAAAACACGCTAGAGGCATTTTAAAATTTATCGCAGATGGCTTAGCAGAGGATCAATCCCCCTATGCAAACTTTTTAAAACAAGAAATTAATTCTATTCAAAACCAATCAGATTATTACATTCGACATGAGCATCTATCAATTCACAATAAATCTTTTTACTTTAATGAGTTTATAACACAAGCTACAAAGCACAACTTATCATTTTTGGGTGATGCCGCATTATCTTCTATGTATACAGAAAATTTACCTGAGAAATTTTCAAAGGAACTGCACAAAAATAATAATATTGTTGTATCTAATCAGTACATGGATTTTATCAGAAACAAGCGTTTCAGCTGCACTATACTCTGTCATGACAATATTAAAATAGAAAGGAAACTTAAAACAGAAGAAATCTCAAGATTTTATTTAAGAATAAATGCAAAACCAACCACTAAAATAACAGAGAATATGATATTCGATAACAGTAATATTACCTTCCAAGTATTAAACATTAAGATGTCATCAGATAAAACATTTGTCAAGGCTGTGTTATATATTTTATGGCAAAATAGATTCAAACTCATCAGTTACAACACATTATTTCAAGAACTGAAAACCATGCTCAACAAATCAAATAAGGAAACACATCAAGCATTACAAGTAGAAGCGAATCTATTTCGTATGGCACTAGCAGGATTAGTGGAACTATCATGCTATCCTAGTCAACATACAATACATTTATCTGAAAAGCCCATGGTCTGTCCTCTCGCTCGACATCAGGCCAAAACCCAAAACTCAATTACTAACCGTAACCATCAAAATATTAAACTTGAAAATATTGAGGCTCATGTTTTACAACTGCTGGATGGCAGGCACCAAATTAGCGATATTCAAGAAGAAATATTATCCAAGATTGATTCTGGGGAATTAAACATTTTAGATGCGCAGAAACACCCAATCATGAATCATGAGCAAAAACACAAGATAGTTGAAGCGTTTGTGCACAAAGCCTTAGAGCGTTTTTGTCAGATTGCAGTTTTGATCAAATAAATTTATTATTTTAGTGTTTGTGAGAATAAATTACTTTGCTCAAGCATTAGGCTGTTTATAGTGGCTTGTACCTTTCGTGAAGATTTATCAATTATACTTTTAAACCAAATTATAAATTCGGACTCGGGCATCTTGGCTTCAAAACAATGCTGTGCAATGATATGGAGTAATTTTTCAGCTTCAAGCACAGGATCTTGCTGAGCTTTGATAGACACCAAAAAAGAATTAAAATCCCAAATACTTTCACTTTCACGTGCTTTACTAGCTTTTAGCATGACTAACACTTCCGACATTAGCATGAAGCAAGATAAAGATTGTCCCTTAGAGCCGTCAAGTAGTCCAAAGCTACTTATCAATTTTGATATTTTACCAATAACCTGCAAATTATTTTTTCTATAGGCGACTTCCAAGTCATGTGCCAAACAATCTAGTATTGTAGGGTCTTTATCGCAGCCAAGCATAACTTTAATCGCAAAGTTTTGTCGACCAATATCTAAACAATGTCCCACTAAAGAATATTCACTCAAATCGTTATTAAATGTATTCGCAAGTGTACTTTTTGTATCATCTAATAAAGTCACCAATACCTGAATAGCCTGTGCGGCACCAAAATTAATAGCCGCTTTTATAACTTTCAAACTAGACTCAAATCCGATTATTGAGCTGAAATCAGAAAATCCGTTTGAATAAAAATATTGTTTGTATGCTGTATTCTCATCATCAATACTTTTAACTGTACCGAGACGCTCTAAAAGACGTGCGCTGGTGCGATTTTGCATAACCTGATGAAGCTGATTAAATGCACTTTGCACTATCATTCTATGAATAATAATCTCAACGTCAGTTTCAGGATCGCCTACGAATGGACAACCATCACTTATGAATTCAAACTCATCGGATATAATAAAATCAGATAATTTAGACAAGTTGATCTCATTAAATCTATTTTTGGGAATATGCCCACCTGTGGATTTCAGAAATAGTTTGCCAGCTCTATAAGGGGTCAATAGCTTTTTCTTGTTTAAAATTTCAAGAAAACGTGCTTGTCCTTCTTTTATTTTTTGTATTAGTTCAGATTGCGAGAATCCATCAAATTGATTCGGATCGTCCATCATTGTAGGTGGCATGCCATGCTTAATCAGCTCTCTATTTAACGTCAGAATGCAAAAGGTTCGACAATTACCATCAGAAAATGGATGCAAACGTTCCAAGTCTGTAACCATTTTACTGATAAATTTAATAGCATGATTTTGAAATGCTTCAATAGATAGATCACGATATTTTAATCTAGTCATGGATTCCTGATATTCAGATAAAATTAGTCCGACATCAGATTTTGCATTGTCTGAATAGCAAGCCAACGCATAATATTCTCGCTCCGTATTTCCTAGCTTATTTTTAACCAGTTTATAGCGATAAGGATTCTCATGATTGCGTTTTAGCTCATCTAATCCCGCCAAAGATAAATTTTGCCCTGGAATCAAGCCAAACTGCACATGTCGACCAGCGGCCCTAAAAGATGTCTGATGGCTTTTAAAATCAATCTCGGTATAATTTGTGTTCAATACGCCATGAATTAAGCTAGCATGAATTCGCTCTATTAGCTCAACAGATAACGGCTCATCAATATGCTCTAACTCATAAAAAAAAGTGAATATACAAGCATTTAAAAATCCAGGCTCTTCTTTTTCACCAGGCAACCACCCACTAAATTGAGTACGTCCAGACACAAAAAAACGGTTAAAAAAGCGATAAAGCTCGTGAATTGGAAATTCATTTATGATTGTTTGAATCGTTGCTTGAGCACGAGGGTCAGTTTGGAGTAATTTGCTTGAATATATAGTCATACCTGACATTATACAAATAAAGACGGATTCAAATCTATAGAATTCGTTCCCGGTGATAGGTCAAATATGACAACTGGTCTATTACTTATTTTACTCTAATGCCAACAGAAGCACGAGAGGAAATCATCTCGCGTGCCTCTAAATAATGTGTTGCAAAATCTTCACGGCTGGTGCTACGTTTCATTTGATGATCAACCTGGGCTGTTACTTGATTGAGCTGTCTGTTATCTCCATTCATCACAGCTTGTATCACCTGCTGACTAATCGTAGCTGATTGTTGTAACGCTTGAGTATATTGTTCTTTAGGAGAAGATGACCTTTTAAAAATTGACATAGGGCTCCAAGTCTCTTCTCCAATACTTTCAATTTTCTGTTCTAGCCATTTTTTATGTTGTTTATGCGCCTGCAAGATTGTTGCTGCACTCATAAGCTCAGGCGGTAACGCGCCTTTTATGTCAGGGTTCACGGATAGGGATATTAGGATGTTTGTACCATACTCTGGATCTTGCCGATAGATTTGCTTTAAGATATCTTTCATAACTAGGCTATTTTTAGCTTTACAATGAAAAACCAAATCATCTAAAACTATTTTTTGAATATTTGAGAATATCTCTGTTCGCCCCATTTTTTTAGCACGATTCAATCCCTCAATTATACAGCTAGGGTAATTTGTTGTCATATTATGACGGCTATTAGCATTTAAAGCTTCGGTCTGAAATAATGTATTTACTTGACTTGTACAACCAGAATCAATCATTTGAATAAAATCTTGCCTGGCCAGCCCCATATTATTTTTCAAACGATCGGCCAAATCATCTCTTAAGACTATGTGTTGTGTAATCCATTTTGCATGCGCTTTTGTATTTTCTCCAAATATTTTATCCATACCGACATTGTTTATTGCTTCAAAGACAATCATTTGTTGTACCAGCTTATCTTCATGTTCACCGATCGTCTCTTTCGGTTTTCCCTGATAATCAATCACTTCAATATGCGCTAAATCTCTTAAATTAGAAACTTCAGCAGGTAAATACAAACTATCTCCTATTTGTAATACCCCTGTTCTAAATTGTGTTTCAATTTCCCCATGCAAAATTAGCTCCTGAGCTCTTCGACTCCCCTCCATCACTTTAAGAGAAAGCTCTTCCATACTGAAGCCATCAAACTGGTTAGGATTATCCATTATGGGTGGCATAATATTGTTATTTAAAAGTTCACGATACAAAACCACCATACAAAATGTTCTACAATTTGCATCATTAAAAGGGTGTAATCTTTCAAGATTTACGACCATTTCTATGATTGCTTTTACTTTTGATTCTTGGTCGACTCCGGACTGCTGCATAGCTCGATGATAATTTTCTAATATCTTAGTAGCTTCATTCTGAGGATCTTTTGCTGTACACGCCAGTTTAAACAAATCGATTGTATGACCTGAATTTAATATTTTTTGCCCATTAATGGTACTGTAATTACCATGTTTTGCTGATTCAGACTGTATTTCTTCATACCCTTTTTTTGACAAATTACTACCTAAGCTCAAATCAAAACCAACTTGTTCCGAGGCAGGCCTAAAATGTTTTGCCTTTTCTAGGTTATCTTCATAATTGGTTTCTTTTACGCCCGTGACTGAATTTGCATGCACTCTCAATAACACATCAACAGACAATGGTTCACTGCGGGTCATTTCCTCAAGAAAAGCTGTATACATACCCTGCAAATACCCTGGCTCATTATTTTCAAAAACCTTCCAACCCTTACTTTGCCTAACACCATCCACAAAAAATCGCCAAAATTCATCTGGTGGAAATGTTTGTAAAAATTCTGATTTTTTTATTCCAGGTATACTCATGACGATCACACTTTAAAAATATAAAAATAAATTCATTTATCCCGCTCTGTATAAGCTTAGAATAAATTTTTAGCTTTAAGTTCAATTTTAATAAGCGTGCAGCCCCCCGAGTGAACTCAAACTAAAGCTGATCGAAGGGGAAAATAAAGAGTTATTGCTCCATATTCAAACTGACCAGGAGAATACGTTTTTTTTTTGAAAAGTAATGCTATTTAATTGCTATTTTTAGTAGATGCTTCGAAGATAGTTGTGCAGATAAAACAAAAATACTGGATAAATATTTCATCGATTGTAATTACAACAAAAAAATTTGACACTAGAATATTTAAGGTTTGTTCCTTAATTAAAAAGGTGCATTAAGAACCAAAGCAGTTGACTCAAGTGAGGTTATTTGAGAAGTCTGAAAGAAAACTATGGTTTGCCGCAGCTCAACCTTGCAGCCTAAAACTGAGACTCATAATATCTCTTATACATAGGATGTTATTCGTTATTGAGGCGCATCAAAATCTATAATTTTGGTTTGCTGCTTTAGCCACTCAGTCCAAGACAGTTTAGGAAAGTCATCGGATTTGGCATAATGATTAAATAACTCGACAAACGATTTACGCAAGCGCGCAGAGTCATGTTTCCATTGTTTTTCAGGCTCATCAGATAAATTTAATAAATCAGAACCGCCCAATAAAATATGACGAGCCGCTATTTCTTCTAAAGAAACTGTTTTGGCATTGTTCATCATATCAACCAACATCAAGAAAGTCGTTGTGCGCCCTTTACCACCACGACAATGCATGTGGATCCAAGCATTCTCCGGTAAGCTTTGATAAAAGTGCATAAATTCATCTACCTGTTCATCAGTCGGCCTATGATGATCGGCAACAGGTAAACGCTTATAGTTCAGATTTAGCCTAACACTAAGTTGTTGTTCCGATTCAACACGCTGAGTTTTCACCGAAATAGGATCGGAGTGTACAATGGCTCCTTCAATTTTTTTTGTAACTCTATGGACAGTTGGATTTTTTTCTTGTTTAAAATTTTTCAGCAAGATTAATTCTTTTTTTAGAATTTCTTCAGTCGTTAAATCTTTATTTGATTGGTTTTGAATGGCATACCAACTGATCGGTAACCCATCTTCAAAGCCATGTGATTCACGTCTTAAGTCTAAGACCCAAACTTCGCCTTGCATTTTTGGTAACACAGCTTTTAATGTTTCTTCTGAAAACTGCGCACTAGCAGATAACTTTAGTTTATCTAAACCTGATCTTGTCGGTGTCGCTTCATTTAATGATTTATATGGAGAAGACATTAACCTAAAATTTCGGGGAACTTTTAATCCTTCCGGCTCATCGTATACAATCGTGCCTGGTAAAGCCAAAACTCGTTCCTCTGCATATATGGATGTTGAAGACAATATCATACAACATAATAGGCAAAATATAATAGTAACTGATGGTTTAGTTTTACTCATAGCTTAATAATAACTCAGAATATATTGATTGGTTTTAGATTATACCTTTTTTTCACAATAGTCTCATTATTGAGCTGGCTCCCCAATCAAAGTAAAATACTATTTTTAGCCATTAATATATAATAAGACAAACTATGCAAAACTGGATTGACGCTGTTTTAGAACAAGAACTCCGCTTAGGAGAGCATCATGTTATGGTCGCCGACGGGAAGGCCATTGCCATTTTCAATATAGATAATCAGCTCTTTGCCATTGAAGATTGTTGCACCCACCAAGGACTACCCTTAAGTGATGGTTATGTGGAAGGAACTCAAATTACCTGCCCATTCCATGGCGCACAATTTTGCATTAAAACGGGTGATGCCTTAAGCCCACCCGCTTTTGAAAAACTAAATACTTTTGAAACACGAATCAAAAACAATATGATCCAAATAAACTTAGCTAGTTAAAAACTATACTACCACTTCGGCAATAGACATCAATGTCGCATTACCACCAGAAGCGGTTGTATTAATTGAGACAGTGCGTTCTGTGCTTAAGCGCAATAAGTAATTCGGGCCGCCGGCTTTTGGGCCAGTGCCCGAAAGACCTTCACCACCGAAAGGCTGCACCCCAACGACAGCACCAATCATATTACGATTGACATAAATATTCCCACATCGAGCGCGCTGAATAATATAATCGATGGTTTCATCAATGCGGCTATGAATACCCAAAGTCAAGCCGTAACCCGTGTTGTTAATATCGTCTATAACTTGATCTAATTTATTGCCTTTAAATCGAATGACATGCAGAACTGGACCAAAAACTTCCTCTTTTAAGATTTGTATATTATCTATCTCATATGCACAAGGCCCAAAAAAATGGCCTTTATTTATATTCTCAGATAAAGAAACTTGGAATATCTTTTTAGCCTCTTTATCCATTCGAGCTATATGAGTAGACAATTCATCTTTCGCAGCAGCATCAATCACAGGACCAATATCTGTGGCAAAACGTAGGGGGTCACCTATTTCAAGCTCAGCCATTGCGCCTTTCAACATGGTGATAATTTTATCGGCAACCTCATCTTGTAAAAACAAAATTCTCAAAGCAGAGCAACGTTGCCCCGCACTTTTAAAACTTGAAATAATGACATCGTCCACGACTTGTTCCGGCAAAGCAGAAGAATCTACTATCATCGCATTTTGTCCACCGGTTTCAGCAATCAAGGGTACAATAGCCCCATCACGACTAGCCAAAATTTGGTTAATTTGGCAGGCCGTTTCTGTGGAGCCTGTAAATAGCACAGCCTTGATGCGTGGATCCGTTAATAAATGCCTTCCAACTAAACTCCCTTTCGCAGGTAATAACTGAACCACTTCTTTTGGAAAACCTGCATCGTGTAGAATATCAATAGCACGTTGAGCAATTAAAGTTGTTTGTGATGCAGGCTTTGCAATGACCGTGTTTCCACTCGCCAATGCCGCTGTTACTTGTCCTAGAAATATCGCCAAGGGAAAATTCCATGGACTAATGCAGGCAATCACACCACGACCATGCAAGCCTATTTTATTTTCTTCACCTGTTGGGCCGGTTAAAATTTTATCTTGGCTATTTTTGAGCCCTTCAACCGCATAATATCGACAAAAATCAATCGCTTCTCTTAATTCGCCCACAGCATCTTCAAGGATTTTGCCACCTTCTAGCATCAATAAGCGGTATAGCTCTATTTTTTGTGACTCTAGCAAATCAGCCGCTTTTTTTAGTAAGGCCGCCCGATGCTCACCCGACTCAAAACACCAGGTGTCAAATGCTTTATCGGCAACCTCTATGGCTTTCACAATTTCTGCTTCATTCGCATCTATTCTTTCGCCCAAACATTGAGCGCTGTTCACAGGTGAGTACTGCTTAATACTTTCTGGCGTAATTTGTAGCTGAATCGTAGGCTTGGAGGCATAGCTTTGCGAAAATTTACTAATCTGCTGTAAAACAGGCATAAAGACATTAGGGTGCGACAAATCAATCCCTTTAGAGTTCAAACGCTGTGCACCGAATAGATCTTTAGGCAAAGGAATTTTAGTATGCCGCAGACTTGGGAAACCTGATAATTTTTCCAATGGACTTTGAGTCATACGTTCTAGAGGCATATTATCGTTTGCAATACGATTAACAAAAGATGTATTAGCGCCATTTTCTAACAGACGACGTACTAAGTAGGGTAGCAAATCTTCATGGCTACCTACTGGGGCATAAATCCTGCAAGCTGTTCCTGATTGCACCATTGTGTTGTACATAGCATCGCCCATACCATGTAAACATTGAAACTCATATTCAGTCACTTGATGTGTCTGGCATAAATGCTGAATGGTGCAAAAACTTAAGGCATTATGCGTCGCAAACTGTAAATAAAAATGTTCTTTATATTCACAAAGCTTTTGTGCACACGCAATGTAGTTTAAATCTGTACTGGCTTTTCGGGTAAATACAGGATAATCACTTAGCCCTTGTTCCTGGGCGAGTTTAATTTCAGTATCCCAATATGCGCCTTTGACCAAACGTATACTAAGTTTTTGCTGATATTGTTTGCTGAAATTTTTTAAGCAATCAATCGTTGCCAAAGCACGCTTTTGGTAAGCTTGCACTGCTAAGCCTAAACCATCCCACCCTTTTGCAATACCTGAACTTAATATTTGTTCCAGCACTTCTAACGAGAGAACTAATTTATCAGCCTCTTCAGCATCAATCGTTAAACCAATATTATGTTTTTTCGCTAATTCAATTAAAATTTTAACCCGTTCAAATAGTTCCGTATCCAGCCTACCTTTTTTCATGAGCTCATAGCGTGGATGCAAAGCAGATAATTTAATCGAAATGCCCGCACCCTGCACATAATCTTTATGATTATTATTAAGTCCTATTGCTTCAATCGCTTTGCTATATGCCTCTAAATATTTTTGCGCATCTGCATCAGTATAAGCGGCCTCACCTAGCATGTCATAAGAATAGGTATAGCCCATTTTTTCTTTTTCTTTGGCGCGTTTCAATGCTTCTTTCATGGTCCGACCCATGACAAACTGTTTACCTAAAATTTTCATCGCATGGCTAACCGCTTGGCGAATAATAGGTTCCCCCCCTTTGGCGGTGAGCTTCATTAAAGCACTACTTAAGCCACGGCTATGCTTTTTATAGCTGTCTCCAGAATGGTCCACAATTTTACCAGTCAACATTAAAGCCCATGTTGCAGCATTAACAAATAAAGAATGACTTTTGCCTAAATGTGCTTTCCAATCAGCCGCAACTAACTTATCACGAATGAGTTTGTCAATATTCCCTTTGTCGGGTATACGCAATAAAGCTTCTGCCATGCACATCAGTGCAATCCCTTCTTCACTGGAAAGATCATATTGAAACATAAAAGCATCTATCCCGCCGGTTTGTGTACGTTGATCCCGCAAGGATTGCATTAATTTCTGAGCATTATCTTGAATTTGTTTTTGCGCCTCCGCAGCAATAGAATTACTTGCCATCAGTTGCTTAACAAAAGCTTCTTCATCTTGCCTGTAGGTTTGAGCAAGGACGTTATAATTCTGGTTATGTGCCAATGCTTCAAATTCAATATTCATTATTTTCGCCTTTATTAAATCTGGATTTCGTCCGAAGATTTGATCAACGCCCAAGCACTGTCAAATTGTTCTACAATACGTTGTGATGGTTTTACGTCTAAGAGGCTCCCAATAAATATCCCTAAAGAAGCAAAGAAAAATCCTGGGATGATGCCATATAACTGAAACACACCACCAAGCCCTGATCCAATATGCCATAACAATGCTGTACTCGCACCTAATATGACGCCCCATATTGCACCTTTGCGTGTCATTCTGCGCCAAAACAAGGAGCCGACAACAACGGGTCCAAAAGCGCTACCTAAACCCGCCCAAGCAAACCCTACTAAATGTATCACTCGGCTCTCTGGATCGCGAGCCAAAAATACAGCAACGATGGCTATCATAATAATAGCTATCCTACCAACCCACATGAGCTTTTGTGGAGATGCACTTGGGTTTATCCATTTATGATAAATATCTTCAGTGATAGCACTACTTGAGGCCAACATCTGTGAGTCAATTGCACACATAATCGAAGACAAAATAGCAGCAAACAATATGCCTGCTAGCCACGATGGGAACAACGATTGAGAAAACATAATAAATATAGATTCAGGATGTATATCTTGCTGATAAAAGTAAGCAATTGCCACAAAACCAATCATGACCGCACCTAACATTGAGAGGCTCATCCAGCCTACACAAATTCGACGTGCAATAGCGATATCTTTTAATGTTCTCACTGCCATGAATCGTACTAAAATATGTGGCTGCCCCAAATAACCTAATCCCCAAGCTATAAGGTTAACAAATAATAAAACATTAAAATTATGCAATGGATTAAATTTATCTGGATTTAAATTTTGAATTGTTTCAAAGGTAAACGACCAACCATTCATTTCACCTACAGCAATAAATGGCACTACTAATAAGCAAATAAACATGAAGCTGCCTTGAAAGAAATCTGTCCAGCTCACAGCTAAAAAACCACCAATGAAAGTGTAAGATACGATAATAGCCGTACCAATTAAGAGCGCTTCGGTGTAAGGAATATTGAACCGCTGCAAAAGCATTGCTCCGCCAATTAAACCTGAGGCAGTATAAAAAGCAAAAAAGAATAAGGTCACAACAGCAAGAATAGAACGAATAACGCCACTGTCATCAAAAAATCTGTTACTTAAAAATGTTGGCAAGGTTAGTGAGTCATTGGCTAACTCTGAATATACGCGAAGCGGTCTTGCAATATAACGCCAGCTCCCATAGGCTCCCAAAATAAGGCCTACAGGTAACCAAATTTGATTCAAACCTAAAGTAAATACGGCCCCTGGCAAGCCTAACAACAACCAAGCACTCATATCAGACGCACCTGCACTTAATGCAGCAACAGGGCCCCCTAGCTGGCGACCACCTAAAACAAAGTCGCCCAGGTTCTTCGTTAAACGATATGCATATAAAGCCACCGCAACAACCAGAGATAAATAAACCGTAAACGAGCTAACTGTAATCCAATCCATAAACCTAATTCATCGCCTTAATTTTGTATTTTAATTGTCAGTAAACTGAAATATATTTAATTTTTTAAGTCATATATCAAAGCATCAGTCATTATAGGCAATCTCCTAACACACGGCAAACATTCACAAATTTGTAAATGTTATTTGAATATCCGAAACATAGTCTTCTCGAGTTTAATACCTACCAGGAATAGCTTTAAAACTTATCAGAACTAATTAAGAGTGTCCTCATAGTTTCATAGTTATGGATGTCCTGATAGTTCTCTGGCAATGATAGTTAATGGGTAATGGGATGGACCCCGCCTTTTAATTAAAGGCTTCGAAATGAGCCG